>NZ_JBBOYP010000001.1:3010000-4054302 GCF_038050295.1 Bacillus sp. FSL R5-0603
CCTAAAGCTATTTCGGAGAGAACCAGCTATCTCCAGGTTCGATTGGCATTTCACCCCTACCCACACCTCATCCCCGCACTTTTCAACGTGCGTGGGTTCGGGCCTCCATTCAGTGTTACCTGAACTTCACCCTGGACATGGGTAGATCACCTGGTTTCGGGTCTACGACCACGTACTCATGCGCCCTATTCAGACTCGCTTTCGCTGCGGCTCCGCATCTTCTGCTTAACCTTGCACGGGATCGTAACTCGCCGGTTCATTCTACAAAAGGCACGCCATCACCCGTTAACGGGCTCTGACTACTTGTAGGCACACGGTTTCAGGATCTCTTTCACTCCCCTTCCGGGGTGCTTTTCACCTTTCCCTCACGGTACTGGTTCACTATCGGTCACTAGGGAGTATTTAGCCTTGGGAGATGGTCCTCCCGGATTCCGACGGAATTTCACGTGTTCCGCCGTACTCAGGATCCACTCAGGAGAGAACGAAGTTTTGACTACAGGGCTGTTACCTCCTATGGCGGGCCTTTCCAGACCTCTTCATCTACCTCGTTCCTTTGTAACTCCGTACAGAGTGTCCTACAACCCCAAGAGGCAAGCCTCTTGGTTTGGGCTAATCCCGTTTCGCTCGCCGCTACTCAGGGAATCGCATTTGCTTTCTCTTCCTCCGGGTACTTAGATGTTTCAGTTCCCCGGGTCTGCCTTCTCATATCCTATGAATTCAGATATGGATACCACTCCATTACGAGTGGTGGGTTTCCCCATTCGGAAATCTCCGGATCAAAGCTTGCTTACAGCTCCCCGAAGCATATCGGTGTTCGTCCCGTCCTTCATCGGCTCCTAGTGCCAAGGCATCCACCGTGCGCCCTTTCTAACTTAACCGTTAAAAAGAATCACTATGTGATATCTTGTATTACTAATTGAATGTGATGTCTACTGTTATCTAGTTTTCAAAGAACACGTTTCGAAGGAATGATCCTTCAAAACTAAACAAGACAGGGAACGTTCTGTTTATAAGACCCAAGGTCTTATATTCCGTATAATATCCTTAGAAAGGAGGTGATCCAGCCGCACCTTCCGATACGGCTACCTTGTTACGACTTCACCCCAATCATCTGTCCCACCTTCGGCGGCTGGCTCCTAAAAGGTTACCTCACCGACTTCGGGTGTTACAAACTCTCGTGGTGTGACGGGCGGTGTGTACAAGGCCCGGGAACGTATTCACCGCGGCATGCTGATCCGCGATTACTAGCGATTCCAGCTTCACGCAGTCGAGTTGCAGACTGCGATCCGAACTGAGAACAGATTTGTGGGATTGGCTTAACCTCGCGGTTTCGCTGCCCTTTGTTCTGTCCATTGTAGCACGTGTGTAGCCCAGGTCATAAGGGGCATGATGATTTGACGTCATCCCCACCTTCCTCCGGTTTGTCACCGGCAGTCACCTTAGAGTGCCCAACTGAATGCTGGCAACTAAGATCAAGGGTTGCGCTCGTTGCGGGACTTAACCCAACATCTCACGACACGAGCTGACGACAACCATGCACCACCTGTCACTCTGCCCCCGAAGGGGACGTCCTATCTCTAGGATTGTCAGAGGATGTCAAGACCTGGTAAGGTTCTTCGCGTTGCTTCGAATTAAACCACATGCTCCACCGCTTGTGCGGGCCCCCGTCAATTCCTTTGAGTTTCAGTCTTGCGACCGTACTCCCCAGGCGGAGTGCTTAATGCGTTAGCTGCAGCACTAAGGGGCGGAAACCCCCTAACACTTAGCACTCATCGTTTACGGCGTGGACTACCAGGGTATCTAATCCTGTTCGCTCCCCACGCTTTCGCTCCTCAGCGTCAGTTACAGACCAGAGAGTCGCCTTCGCCACTGGTGTTCCTCCACATCTCTACGCATTTCACCGCTACACGTGGAATTCCACTCTCCTCTTCTGCACTCAAGTTCCCCAGTTTCCAATGACCCTCCCCGGTTGAGCCGGGGGCTTTCACATCAGACTTAAGAAACCGCCTGCGAGCCCTTTACGCCCAATAATTCCGGACAACGCTTGCCACCTACGTATTACCGCGGCTGCTGGCACGTAGTTAGCCGTGGCTTTCTGGTTAGGTACCGTCAAGGTACCGCCCTATTCGAACGGTACTTGTTCTTCCCTAACAACAGAGCTTTACGATCCGAAAACCTTCATCACTCACGCGGCGTTGCTCCGTCAGACTTTCGTCCATTGCGGAAGATTCCCTACTGCTGCCTCCCGTAGGAGTCTGGGCCGTGTCTCAGTCCCAGTGTGGCCGATCACCCTCTCAGGTCGGCTACGCATCGTTGCCTTGGTGAGCCGTTACCTCACCAACTAGCTAATGCGCCGCGGGTCCATCTGTAAGTGGTAGCCGAAGCCACCTTTTATGTTTGAACCATGCGGTTCAAACAACCATCCGGTATTAGCCCCGGTTTCCCGGAGTTATCCCAGTCTTACAGGCAGGTTACCCACGTGTTACTCACCCGTCCGCCGCTAACATCAGGGAGCAAGCTCCCATCTGTCCGCTCGACTTGCATGTATTAGGCACGCCGCCAGCGTTCGTCCTGAGCCAGGATCAAACTCTCCGATAAATGGATCACAGGTTAAGTCCACCGCATCCTGCGGTGACACCTGTGTGACCTGCGTCGTGCAGGCCCTAGTTTGACTGACTACGCACATCGCTGTGCGATTTATAAAAAATGAATTAACAGGTACGTTTTGTCTTGTTTAGTTTTCAAAGATCATTTCGTTACTTCTCAATGAAGCAGCTTTACTAATATAACATTCAGCTTCTTTTTTGTCAATAACTTTTTTCAAGTTGCTTTGAAGCTTCTAGTTTGTGTCCGCTGTGCATCAGCGACGTTTAATAATATAACACCTGTATTTATTTATTGCAATAGTTTTTTTAAAAAAATCTATAAAACAAATAAACTATAATCCTCGTCATGATTTCTAAAGCGTGTGTATCATATAACTTTCTTAAAAGAACATATACATCAGTCATGTGATCTTGTTGTTTTTTTCGTTTTCTTGTATAGTAGAAACGAACTAAATACTGATGACCACAAGGGGAGCATTAAAGCTGAGAGTGAGCGGTTTCGTTCTGACCCTTTGAACCTGTTAGTTAACGCTGGCGTAGGGATGTGGCAAAGTCAAATGAATTGCGATCATAAAGCAGTGCGTGGAACTTTTCTCATCCTTCCGCGTGCTGCTTTTTTGTTGTCCTTTTGGTTGTCTGTCAATGGAAGGAGATAGATATGAATCAATCTAAGCAACTGGTTCGCCTTATTGAAATTGCCATTATGACAGCGGCAGCCGTTATTTTAGACATTGTCTCAGGAATGTTTCTTAGCATGCCTCAAGGAGGCTCGGTCTCCATCATGATGATTCCGATCTTTTTAATTTCGTTTCGCTGGGGTGTCAAAGCAGGTCTTACTACAGGTTTGTTGACAGGTCTAGTACAAATAGCAATCGGAAACTTGTTTGCTCAACATCCTGTACAGCTATTGTTAGATTACATTGTCGCTTTCGCAGCAATCGGCATAAGCGGCTGTTTCGCTTCTTCTGTCCGTAAAGCCGCTGTATCAAAAACAAAAGGGAAATTGATTGTTTCAGTGGTCAGCGCAGTTTTTATCGGCAGTTTGCTGCGCTATGCCGCGCATGTCATTTCAGGAGCTGTTTTTTTCGGCAGCTTTGCTCCAAAAGGAACACCGGTATGGCTTTATTCTTTAACTTATAATGCGACTTACATGGTTCCTTCATTCATTATTTGTGCAATTGTCCTATGTTTATTATTTATGACAGCACCCCGTTTGCTTAAAAGTGACAAAGCGTAAAAATAACAATCCCCCAGCGAATTCCGCTGGGGGATTGTTCGTTATCTGTTAAGAAGTGTTTTTAAAGCTGAAAGATCCGGCCAGCCAAGACCTACTTCTTTCAGCCTTACTCCGGCAATTTCAAAGTTGTCCTCCGCTACTCTTTCAGGTGAATAGGCCTGATAAAATATAATCGAGGGATTCTGCTCAATAACCAAACAAACATACTTGAAAAGCCATGTTGAAGCAAAAACTCCGCTCCTTTTGCTAAGAGCGCCCTACCTGCACCTTGCCGCTGGCGCTCTTCCAGAAGATAAATAGCGTATAACTCGCCGTCATAGCCTTCTTGTTCAGAGCGAATAGGTCCAAATGAAGCAAAGCCGAATACTGAACCCTTTTCGTTCTGAGCAACAAATACTCCCTTTAACGAACGACTTTTCCATTTGTCTTCAAATTCCTTATAGTTCAGGCTGTTTAAATAATCAATCGGGATAATTTCGTGGTATGTTGTCCTCCAGCTGTCTACATGCACTTTTGCAATGTCCTTTATATCCTCTAACTTCGCTTCACGTACAGTTACCATACGGTTCTGCCCTTTCCTTACTCTGATTTTTGGATCGTTTTGGCTTCTTTGATTTCATTTGTTAATTCATTAATGCTTTGTTTTACGTTTCCTTTTCCTGAAAAGTTCTCAAGCATTTCTTTTACATCAATTCCTGAGGATGCTTTTAAACTTTCTTGCAGACTTGACATTAAGTTCGTCGCATAGCTGGTTACTTTGTTTGCTCCGCTTGATTCACCGCTTCCTCCTGTATCGACAACGGTGATTTTATCAATATTTGAAAGAGGCGCCGCTGCTTGTTTCGCGTATTCCGGAAGCATTTTGACAATCATATCGAAAATCGCCGCCTGCCCGTACTGTTCAAAAGCAGCCGCAATTTTCTCTTTTGCTTCCGCTTCTGCAAGACCTTTCAGGCGGATAACCTCTGCCTCTGTCTCTCCTTTCGCTTTTTCCGCTTCTGCTTTTGCTAGCCCGTCAATTCTTACTTTTTCCGCCTCAGCCTTTGCCATTGCTTCAATACTGTACTTCTTGGCATCGGCTTCCGCGAGCTGTTTGGCTTTCTCAGCTGCTGCGGACTGCTCAACAGAATAACGGTCTGCATCGGCTTTTTTCTTTACCTCTGAGTCGTATTGACGTTCACGGCGAAGAATTTCTTTTTCTTCTAGTTCTATTTGTTTTTGGCGTTCAATAATTTTAACCTGCATTTCCTGCTCTGTGACTTGCTGGCGCGCTCTGGCAGTCTCTAAATCATATGCCTGGTCGGCATTCGCTTTTGCCGTATCTTGTTCTCTGCGAAATTCAGCCATTTTGAGCTGATTGATTTTTTCAGCTTCAGCGATTTCCGTCGCCCGTTCAAGTTCTGATTTTTTTGCGTCTTTATCGGCTTCTGCCCGCTTAATTCGGGTTTCTTTATCAGCCTCTGCTGTTGCGATATCAGCATCGCGTTTTACTTGGGCAATTCTCGGTTTCCCTAATGATTCAAGATAACCGTTTTTATCACGAACATCTTTAATGGTAAACGAGACGATTACAAGCCCCATTTTCGCGAGATCCTGCGAAGCGACACGCTGCACCTCTTGAGAGAATTTCTCCCTGTTTTTATAGATTTCTTCTACTGTCATTGAGCCGAGAATGGAACGAAGGTGGCCTTCTAAAACCTCCCGCGCTTCCTGCTCACGGTCGTCTTTTGATTTCCCTAAAAATTGTTCGGCTGCTGTAGCGATTTCTCCTATAGAACCGCCGATTTTAATAATCGCAGTTCCATCGGCCATTACTGGCACTCCTTGTTCTGTATAGACTTCAGGTGTCGAAACATCGAGTTTGCTTGATAATAGGCTTAGCGGCTCTGCCTGCTGGAAGACGGGAAGGACAAAGGTTCCTCCGCCGCGGACGATTTTAATACGGTTGCCGCCTTCATCGACATGAACATTTTTATTCCCCAGATAGCTCCCTGTTACAATTAACGCTTCATCAGGCCCTGCTGTACGATACTTCGTAATAAACACAGCTATTAGTGCAATTAATAAAAAGAATACAACTCCGATGATCATTATAATCGGCATTGTCATATCAAATTCCTCCTTTTATGTTAAATGGGTTCATGCGGAGTAACCGAAAGAACTCCGTTGTTAATATCTACGACTAACACCGTTGTCCCGTAACTGATCTGCTGATTATCAAAACTGACCGCTGACTTTGAAATGGTCCCGCCTATCCCTTCTATGACCACTTCACCAAACCCGTCAACCGGAACAGCTGTAATCACTTTACCGAGTCTTCCTCTGAGATCATCTTCTCTATATGCCAATGATTCTTCTGCAGATGATAATGGTACCAGTACAAAGATGTGAAGCAATACCACCAGCATGATTGAAAGGATGCAAGATAAAAGCGCAATCAGCAAGCTTGACAGAGGCAATACGAGTTCACCTATATATCCGCCCGCTGAAAAACATGTGAAAAATGAGAGCACTAATGTCGGATTAAGAAACGGAATGCCTTCTGGCAGCCCTGCAAATACATCTCCGAAAAACAGAAATAACAGCGTAAGGCTGCCCGCAATAATAAGCGTATAAAGATAAATTGTTTGTATAGGTACTCCAAATAACTCCAATTTCCTCATCCTTTCTTCATCAATGCATTGATGAACGGCTGCCGTTACCATTTATACGAGACACCACGGGAAAAGTTTCAAAATTTTAAGACAAATAACCCATTTGAAGTGCTTTATAAATGATAATTGCTTATATATATGGTAATGTCATTTTAGGAGGAGATATGATGAGTATCTTTAATGAAGCCAGATTAGAAACGTGGAACGAATTGAAAGGACTTTCTGACGAAAAGCTGAACCAAAAGCCTTCTGCTGAAGAATGGAGCATACGGGAAGTTCTTGACCATTTGAAAAAAATCGATATGACCGCACAAAAAATGTTGAAGGAACGTGTAAAGGACGCTCCGATTAAAGAAATTGAAGAAAAACCGCTTGAGGTAGCACAGGACAGAAATAATAAACGGAAAGCCCCGAGTCATCTTGAGCCTGCGCATGATTTTATTTCAGGCAGCCAAATGAAACGTGAGCTTGATGTGGTAAGAGAGCAGCTGACTGCTGCGATTGCCTCTCTGAAAGAAGAAGATTTTGAAAGAGTGCTTCCGCATCCTGTGTTTCAAGAGCTGACTGTCAGACAGTGGATCGATTTTATCGGCCATCATGAAAAGCGGCACCTCAGCCAAATGAAAGAAATTAAAGAAAAGATAGAAAGGGCCTGATTTGATCAGACCCTTTCTGCTTTTCGTTTAACTTTTCGCTGATAGGAATGAACTTCTATTTCATCACCTGTGTAAACAGCACCAGGTCTCTCCACAATACAGACAATCCCTCTAATGCCCAGTGCGTGGCGGACGAAAGCCGGCGCCAGCTTCGGTTGGTCCGGATAATAAGACTGAATGACTTCTCCCGGCTGGATACACGGATCATTTTCGCCCTCACACAGCAGAGCCGCTCCGCTCGGAAAAATAATCCGGCTTCCTTCTTTTAATGAAGTAAGATCTGGCATACCGCTGACTGCCACATTCGCCCCGAGCCATTCCGGCAAAATCCTCGGCACTCCCATTTTTAAAGCGATTTCATTGCATTCCTCTATTGAAACAATTGAAATTTGTCTGCGGTTGAAAATTTCAGTCCCTCTTGAAAACATTGGTTCTCTGGCTCCCGCTTTTTTGGTCAGGCCAAAATGCAAGTCGCCGGGGATGCCGCCATAATCAAAATCAAGCTTGTCCATTTGCTTTGTTACGAAGCTTTCTGTATCTGCGATATATAAGCCTTCCGCTTTTGCAGTCATACGCTTCCACATCAGCTGGCACCTTCTTTCTTATCTAAAATTTCCACCTATGCTTCATTATCCCAAAAAATCCCGCTCTGTAAAGGAGCGGGATTTTGATTATACCGTTTTAGGCGTAAGGTTAAAGCAGCGCTTGTAGATCCAGTTGTATGCTTTTTCATTTAAATCTCTAGGGTTTCCGAAGGTTTGCGGATCTTTCATAGCTTCTTTAGACAAGCGTTCGATCATATCAGGTGATACTCCCTGCTCTTCTAAAGTCGGCACTTCTAAATCTTCGACCAGATCATACATCCAATTGACAGATGCTTTCGCAGCTTCTTCTGTTGTCATCTTGCTTGTATCAATACCGAACGCTTTCGCAATACGCGCAAACTTCTCAGGATAGCCCTTCCAGTTGTATTCCATGACAGGGCCCATCATCGCCGCTACACATTGGCCGTGAGCGACTGGGATAATACCGCCAAGCGTTTGGCTCATCGCATGAGCCGCGCCCGCTGATTCACTTCCGTAAGAAAGACCGGCAAGCATCGCAGCCTGCGCCATTCCGTACCTTGCTTCCAGATCCTCTCCGTCAGCAAATGCCCTCTTAATGTAATGAGCGGCATACTCAATCGCCATTAGGGCAACCGCATCCGTGATTGGCTGTGCAAATTTCATTGTATAGCACTCAATGGCATGGGCGAGCGCATCAATTCCCGTCATAGCTGTTACATGCGGAGGCATTGAAACATGAAGCTCAGGATCAATGATGGTCAAGTGCGCTGCAATCAGCGGACCGCCCGTGTTGAATTTGAATTCTCTTTCTTCATCTGTGATAACCGCCCATTGGGTTACTTCTGATCCTGTTCCAGCTGTAGTGGGAATTGTCGTCAGCGGAGGAATGCGGTTTTCCAGCGGTTTTTTCCCATCTGCCGCTTCATAATCAAGCACGCTTCCTTCGTGAGTCGCTTCTACTCCGATTGCTTTTGCTGTATCCATGGAGCTTCCGCCTCCGACTGCCACCAAACCATTACAGTTCTCTTTTTTGTAAAGCTCAGATCCTTCATTCACCAGACGGACAGGCGGGTTTGGCTCAACTTTATGAAAGAGCACCACTTCAATGCCTGCTTCTTTAAGTGATTCGATTACAGGATCAGCAACACCGGCTTTATAAATCCCTGGGTCTGTGACAAGGAGCGCTTTTGAAACGCCCAGTGCAGCTACTTCCTCACCCGTATGCTTGATGGCTCCGATTCCATGCTTAATCACAGTCGGAATTTCAAATGTGTGGAATTTCTGCATGCTTTCTACCTTCATATTTAATGTCATCATCAATCTCCCCCTCTTATGAATTAAACCAGTTAACCGCTGCCGGTTTCGTATTGCGGTATACATGTTTGACTTCTGTGTATTCTTCAAGGCCTATTTTTCCAAGCTCGCGTCCGAACCCGGATTGCTTATATCCGCCCCATGGCGCTTGTGCAAAGTACGGATGAAAATCGTTGATCCAAACGGTTCCCATTCTCAAGCGGGCTGCTACCCGTTCGCACTTTTCAATGTCTTTTGACCATACCGCTCCAGCCAAGCCATAGATGGTATCATTCGCAAGCTCGATTACCTCTTCTTCAGAGCTGAAGGTTTCGACTGTCAATACAGGACCGAAAACCTCTTCCTGAACGATTCTCATGTCAGAATTACAGTTTGAGAAAATAGTAGGTTCATAGAAAAAGCCGTTTTGAAGCTCAGGATCTTCCGGGCGTTTGCCTCCTGTCTCCAGCTTCGCGCCTTCCTCTATTCCGATCTCAACATATTTTTCTACCTTTGCCCTGTGCTCCGCCGAAATAAGCGGACCGCTTTCTGTCTCAGCATGAAAACCGTTTCCGAGTTTTATGCGTTTTGCCCGTTTGACCAGCTCCGCCAAAAATTGATCATGAATGGCATCCTCAACAAGCAAGCGGGAACCTGCAGAGCATACTTGGCCGGCGTGGAAAAATACAGCGTTTAAGGCCTGATCAACCGCAACTTCTAAATCCGCGTCCTTGAAAACAATATTTGGGTTTTTCCCGCCAAGTTCAAGGGCGATTTTTTTGACGTTTCCGCTTGCCGCCCGCATGATTTTTTTGCCTGTTTCAATTCCGCCCGTAAATGAAATCAAATCGACGTCTTTGTTTACGGCAAGCTCATCGCCCACTGTGGCTCCCGGTCCAAGGACAAGATTTGCGACACCTTTTGGAACACCGGCTTCTTCCATCAGCTTAAAGACTTTGATTGTCGTCAGCGGCGTAATCTCACTCGGCTTCATGACGATTGTGTTTCCTGCAGCCAGTGCAGGGGCGATTTTCCAGCTCGCTTGAAGGAGCGGATAATTCCATGGAGTGATCTGGCCGCAAACCCCGATTGGCTCCCTAATAATTTTGCTTTCTGAATCAGGAATCGGAGATGAAATGATCTCTCCGCCATCTTTGTCTGCCAAGCCGGCGTAATATTGAAAAACATTGGCGATATCGTCCATATCGGCCTTGCTTTCTTCGAGTGTTTTTCCTGTATCAAGAGATTCAAGCTCAGCCAGCTCCTCAAGATCGCGTCTGATTAATTCCGCAATTTTCAGAACAATTTTTCCGCGTTCAAGCCCGGATAGCGATGACCATTCTCCTTTGTCAAATGCTCTGCGTGCGGCTGCGATTGCTTTGATGGCGTCCTCTCGCCCTCCCTCGCTTACAGTTGCAATTTCTTCTTGATTAAATGGGTTGATAATACTGCGGATCTGTTCTTTTTCGGCACTGATCCATTCTCCGTCAATGAATAATGTTTGACTCATATAAGCCTCCTTGACGTAAATAAAGTTTGTTAAATAAAAATTTAATGTTTTTAACAACCTTAATCTAACATATGGTTTTTAAACTGTCAAAGTCCCATTTTGATTTTTCTTTTTGACTTTTCCTCATGTTTCGTTAAGATAAAGAACATAAAGAAATAACTTAACGAATTTAATTTTCTAAAGGAAAAGAGGGTCAGTATGGATGAAAATCCAGAATTTGCAGCTATAGAACAGGCTCGGGATCTTGTTATTGACTCCATTGCTGAAACGATGGATCTTTACGGAATTACCCGCAGTGTCGGGATTTTATATGGGACGATGTATATGAGGGATGAGATGACGCTTGACGAAATGCGTGAGGAGTTGCAAATGAGCAAACCAAGCATGAGCACTGGCGTCAAAAAGCTTCAAGACTTAAATGTAGTGAAAAAAACATTTCACCGGGGCATCCGCAAGCATACATTTGTGGCTGAGAAGGATTTCTTTAAATTTTTCACAAATTTCTTTCCACCTAAATGGGAGCGGGAGGTTCAAGTGAATGTAACAGCGATCGAGGAAGCTCAAGCTGATTTACAAAAGGTTTTAAGCAAGGAAGATCTCGATGAGGATACCAAAAATGAAGCACTGCAGTTATATGATCAGCTGGAAAGCTCTAAAGCTTACTATGACTGGCTGAAACGGCTTGCTGAATCAGTGCAGACCGGAGAAATTTTTAAATTTATACCGATCGAAACAAAGTAAAGCAGAAAACGTCTGGGAAACCAGGCGTTTTTTTGATGTAACTACTACAAATTTGAAAAATACGGGAAAAACACCCCATTTACTTCCAAAATATTTGATGGTAATTTTATGTAGGTAAAATTTGTATTTGGCCTTCAGAGGAGGTGAAAAGCGGGCAGGCCTGTTTAATTTATCATTTTTTAGGGGGAATTTTGTTATGAAACGCAGATTATTATCTTCTTTGGCAATTAGTGCATTAAGTCTTGGGTTACTCGTTTCTGCACCTACAGCTTCTTTCGCGGCTGAATCTACATCAACTAAAGCTCATACTGAATCTACTATGAGAACACAGTCTACAGCTTCATTGTTCGCAACAATCACTGGGGCCAGCAAAACGGAATGGTCTTTCTCAGATATCGAATTGACTTACCGTCCAAACACGCTTCTCAGCCTTGGCGTTATGGAGTTTACATTGCCAAGCGGATTTACTGCAAACACGAAAGACACATTGAACGGAAATGCCTTGCGTACAACACAGATCCTCAATAACGGGAAAACAGTAAGAGTTCCTTTGGCACTTGATTTGTTAGGAGCTGGCGAATTCAAATTAAAACTGAATAACAAAACACTTCCTGCCGCAGGTACATATACTTTCCGTGCAGAGAATAAATCATTAAGCATCGGAAATAAATTTTACGCAGAAGCCAGCATTGACGTGGCTAAGCGCAGCACTCCTCCGACTCAGCCTTGCGGTTGCAACTAATGTAAAAGACCGGTTAACACCGGTCTTTTTTGCGTTTTACCCTCCCCTTTTTCTCTAATCCCCGTTATCTTTTTTCTGGTTTAAAATTTAAATTGACAAACACTAGAAACAGGAGTAAATTCTTGAGTGTTCAATTTCATACAGTCTCTTTTACCGCTTAATCAAACACGAACGGGGGAACCAACGATTGGCTGTTTTATTAACAGCCTTGGGGTGAATCTTACTAAGTAAGAGGGGGTACTCTGAATCCCTAATCCGACAGCTAACCTCGTAGGCGTATACAGAGAGGAGGTCTATTATCGGCCATTCTTTGCAATGGTCTTTTTTGCTTCAAAAACGTTAATTCACTAAGGGAGATATGAACATTGGGAAGAATTAAAAATAAGCAATTTGCCGTGATCGGGCTGGGCCGGTTTGGCGGCAGCATTTGTAAAGAACTTCATAGAATGGGGCATGAGGTCCTTGCGGTTGATATCAACGAAGAAAAGGTCAATGCATATGCTTCTTACGCCACTCATGCGGTAATTGCCAACGCCACCGAAGAAAACGAATTGCTTTCATTAGGAATACGCAATTTTGAATATGTGATTGTTGCCATCGGAGCAAATATTCAAGCGAGTACGCTGACCACCCTATTATTAAAGGAGCTTGATATTCCAAATATTTGGGTAAAGGCTCAAAACTATTATCATCACAAGGTGCTTGAAAAAATCGGTGCTGACCGCATTATTCATCCTGAAAAAGATATGGGGGTTAAAATCGCACAAAGCCTTTCAGACGAAAATGTTTTGAATTACATTGATCTATCTGATGAATACAGTATTGTCGAGCTGTTGGCTACGCGCAAGCTTGATTCAAAATCGATTATTGACCTGAATGTAAGAGCAAAGTACGGCTGCACGATCCTGGCCATCAAACATCATGGAGATATCTGTCTTTCCCCCGCGCCTGAAGACATCATTCACGAGCAAGATTGCCTGGTGATCATGGGCCACAAAAAGGATATTAAACGTTTTGAAAACGAAGGGATGTAGACAAAGGTGACACTTCAAAAGGATAAAGTGATCAAATGGGTTCGGTTTACACCGCCTCAAGTGCTTGCCATTGGTTTTTTCCTTACCATTATCATCGGGGCTGTCCTATTAATGCTTCCGATTTCCACTACGAAGCCATTGTCATGGATAGATGCCCTTTTTACTGCGGCTTCCGCTACAACTGTTACAGGGCTTGCTGTTGTCGATACCGGTACTCAATTTACGGTATTCGGGCAAACAGTTATTATGGGGCTGATTCAGATTGGCGGGCTTGGATTTATGACGTTTGCGGTCTTGATCGTCATGATATTAGGAAAAAAAATCGGATTAAAAGAACGAATGCTCGTCCAGGGAGCCTTAAACCAGCCGACAATCGGCGGTGTCATTGGCCTTGTCAAAGTCCTGTTTCTGTTTTCGATCAGTATTGAATTGATAGCAGCACTCATTTTATCCATCCGGCTTGTACCTCAATACGGCTGGTCATCCGGCTTGTTTGCAAGTTTGTTTCACGCAATATCTGCTTTTAACAATGCCGGGTTTTCGTTGTGGCCTGATAATTTGATGAGCTACGTTGGCGATCCTACAGTGAACCTCGTGATTACTTTCTTATTTATTACAGGAGGGATCGGATTTACGGTTCTGTTTGATGTGATGAAAAATCGGCGTTTTAAAGCTTTTTCTTTACATACAAAGCTCATGCTTACAGGAACGCTGATGTTGAATGCGATTGCTATGCTTACGGTCTTTATTTTAGAATACAGCAACCCCGGCACGCTCGGCCACCTGCATATAGTGGATAAACTGTGGGCGTCCTATTTTCAGGCAGTGACGCCGAGAACCGCAGGCTTCAATTCTCTAGATTTCGGAAGCATGAGAGAAGGAACAATTGTATTTACTTTATTATTGATGTTTATCGGAGCAGGAAGCGCATCAACGGCGAGCGGCATTAAGCTGACTACGTTCATCGTGATTTTAACATCTGTTATTGCTTACTTGAGAGGTAAAAAAGAAACGGTTATTTTCCGCCGTTCCATCAAATATCCGATTATCATTAAAGCTTTAGCTGTGAGCGTCACCAGTTTGTTCATCGTGTTTTTAGGGATTTTCGCCCTGACGATCACAGAACAAGCGCCATTTCTTCAAATTGTGTTTGAAACCTTTTCCGCATTTGGAACTGTCGGCCTTACGATGGGGCTTACTCCTGAACTGACAACAGCTGGCAAGTGTATCATTATTGTCATCATGTTTATCGGAAGAATTGGTCCTTTAACGTTCGTGTTTTCATTCGCAAAAACAGAGCAATCAAATATCCGTTACCCTGATGGCGAAGTGTTTACAGGGTGATATCAAAAAATCCGGCGTGCAGTCGCCGGATTTTTTTATGATTCGATATGAGATTGATTTTGTCTTTTTTCCTGTTCCGCGATGATTTCGTTATCCTCCGCGTTATCACGGGTCACTTTTTGTGTAAGAATCGCACCAACTGCTACAAGTATCATAACAGCGATGTAATAACCTTTTTCATTGAGTTCCAGATTATCAGCATTATAGAGTCCGATACTAAACAAAAATACTCCCGCAAAAAAAGTAAAATAAGCTAATACTGTAAAGGCAACCGTGTTTCTGCGTCTATATTTCTGCACCTTTGTTCCCTCCCGAAAGCATAGTTAAAAAGTGATAACTTCCGTGGAATATTATACCTCAAATTCCCCGGAATGGAACAAAGAATTAAAAATACCAGTAAAAAGGGCTTAGGTTGCCTCCTTTATTTCAACAGCTGAATCATCAATCCAGCCAATAAGTTTATCATTGATTTGGAATTGGTACCATACAGACTGGCCTTTCTGTTTTTTAGACACAACCTTTATGTCTTTGCCGACGTAAGATTGGGCAGAGGTAAGCCTTATGGACCGATCATCAGTAGAAGGCTTGGACCATACGTCTTGAACGGCACTGTCTTTAATAGAGGCGTTTAAATCCACAGATTTGAGGGATGGATTTACCTCATCGTACTCATCTAAATCGTATTTTTCCACAATAGCGCTGATTTTGTCAGCGTAGTCAGGGTCTGTAGCATATCCTGATGTTTGCAGGGCGGTTGCCGCTTCCTTATAATTCCCTGCCTCAAGCACCGGTTTATACTTCTTTTTATTCCACGATGTGCCACGGACGAACAATTGGGCGTGATCATCCATAGATTCAAAAAACGTGCTGTATTTTCGAAACTTCGCGCGAATGGTTTTTCTTTTCCCTTTTTCAACTTCGTCCGTTTCCATCGTGACATGATGGCCTTTATAATTCCCTTTTACGCCAAAAAGGTTGTTGGCCTTAGCAGCCAGTTCACTGTTCCCCCAGTCCGATTCGAGAATGGCCTGAGCAATTGTGATGCTGGGGAGAACATGGTATTTTTCATACAAAATTTGGGCATGTCCGGACAGACTGTCTATAAATACTTGCTGTTCATCGATTTCTTCAGTTTCTTTGGATATTTCAATCGGTTTTGATAAAGTTGTCGCTAAAACAAACAGAGCTAGCGGAATCGATACAAGGAAAAATAGTGAAATCAAGAGTTTACGTTTTTTAAGTTTTTTACGGGCCATGAAAACCTTCCTTCGAATTAAAAGATTACGAATGTAAAAGAATCTACCTTTTAGAATTTTACTTGCACTTCTAATATTTTTCAATTCTTTAGGGATAAAGTTGGGAAAAGATTGCAAAATAAAAACCTTTTCGCTCAATGAAAAGGTTTTTACCATGTTTCTATTTTTGTAAATTTCTGAGTGCATTCCGATATTCCGTATCATTTATTACTTTATATGAATTGACAGTTGCCTTCGACAAACCTTGTGCTGAGACGGCCGGTTTTTCCGGAGCTGTTTTCGCTTTATCATGTGGTTTATGTGCCAGCTTGTGCCCCATTCCAGTGGCATTCATACAAAATGACAGGCAGACGAGCAGCACGCTAAGGATAAAAGAAATGAAGAAGAGATCATGATAAGCAGTCATCATAGAATCCTGTACCGAACCGCTTTGTCTGGCAGCATCTTTTTTCGTGAAAAAGCCGATGAGAATGGGAACTCCCATATAGACAAACAATCTTAAAAACTGAACAGCTGTCATTCTCTTGACCAAATCAGGCAGCGGGCCTCCCATGGCAGCTCCCATCAGCCCTGCGGCGACTGTCAGGCCTGTTCCCGCTGCAAGCATGATAAACAGTGCTGCGAACATATAGAGAGGCGATTGATCCTGCATATGCAGCCATTGAAAATTCACAAAGACGAGAATAAGTCCGCCGATAATACCGAGCATCCCTGGTCCGACTTTATCATATAACAGAGCGCTCAAAATGGCCGCGATCGCCACTCCGATTAAAAGAGTCAAGTTTAAAAAAATGAGATGCTCCTGAGAAATATCATACATTTGACGGAGCAAGCCTTGAAAAGCAGACAGGCTGACAGCTACCGTTATCGTCCCTGCAGCTATGATCAATAAGCCAAGCACCGGTTTTGGCAGCAGCATCAGTTTAATAGATATGAAGGGGTTTTTCACTTTATATTCCACAATCAATAGACCAATGAGCAAACATAACGTCACCCCGAAACCAATCCATACATAACCCGATGACAGCCCCCATTTTTGCAGAAAAATGAATGAAACCGCTGAGGCTGCGGCAAGGAAGACAGATAAAAGAATTCCCGCATGATCAAGCGGCTGTTCTTGATCCGACGCCCCGTGATGCTCGTCATGAAGAAAGAAATAGCTCACCGCGACACCGATCAGGGACAAGGTGCCAAAGATGAAAAACAGCCATCTCCAATGCCCGCAGCTTGTTGCAATGGTTCCAAGGATTGTGCCGATGATAACAGAACCATAGAATCCCCCGATCAGTACAAGCAGTGCATAGTTCCTGCGTTCAATCGGGAATGACAGTACAAGCATTGGAATCATAATCATCAGCATGACGCCTGTTGCCGCCCCCTGTAAAAAGCGCCCTGCCGCCATCCATGCAATATCGCCTGAACATGCGATGAGCAGTGAGCCTAGTATAAAGACAGGTAATGAAGCCAGATAGACGGGACGAGCACCGAATTTTTTCCTCAGCAACGGTCCTGCCGGAACTAACAAGGCAAAGGCCATATTGCCGATCAATATCGGATTTACTGATGTGAAGACACTTGTTCCAACCGCTTTCTGAACAAGGCCTTGAACTGACGACAATGCCGTGTTAGACATCAATCCCGGCCCGACCGCTAAGACGGCGAGCAAAGAAATCACCCAATAGTGTTTTGTCTTCATGTTGTCATCCCTTCCTATATGAATACATGCGAAACACATCATTTTTTGAAAACAAAAGAAGCTAATAGATTTTGCATACCATTAGCTTTCATTCTAATATTCTCCCTTTCAGGGGAAATGATATTATTTTATTATAATTATGTGAATGAATGAGCATATAATCAAATATTATTTCAAATCGATTGTGTTTTGTCAATGGAGTAAATTTCAAGCACAACATAGAAAGCTTGAAAGCTTTTCCCCGATATTGTGTCTAGAACTGCACTTATGAATCCCTGCTCGTTCCTTCAAGCGAATTAAAGCAGGGCGTTTTAACCCTTTCAATCCACTATTCCCACTAATAAACTCGGATAAGTTGGTGATAAGACAACACTTTGGCCGCACATTTTTTTGTGTTTACTGGGCGTTTGCCGCCTCTAAATTGTATATGGGTAAATACCATGAATTAACCTATGAAATACCAATGTAAGGAAATTTTAAATATTCCGGGAGGCAAAAACGAATGGAACTGTATGAGTGTATCCAAGACATTTTTGGCGGCTTGAAAAATCCATCGGTTAAAGATTTAGCAACGTCTTTAAAACAAATTCCAAACGCAGCAAAATTGAGTCAACCGTATATTAAGGAACCAGACCAGTACGCTTACGGCCGAAATGCCATCTATCGAAATAATGAATTGGAAATTATCGTGATTAACATTCCGCCAAACAAGGAGACAACAGTACACGATCATGGTCAATCCATTGGTTGTGCAATGGTGTTAGAAGGAAAGCTTCTTAATTCTATTTATCGCTCAGCCGGCGAACACGCAGAACTCTCCAATTCATACTTTGTCCACGAAGGAGAATGCCTTATTTCAACCAAAGGTTTAATTCACAAAATGTCCAATCCAACATCCGAACGAATGGTGTCTCTTCATGTCTACTCCCCTCCTTTGGAAGACATGACTGTCTTTGAGGAACAAAAAGAGGTATTGGAAAATTCATGATTGACAGATAAACTGCTCACTTTGACTTCGCTCAACTGGAGGATTCAGAGAATGAAACTTTTTCCTCAAAACAAAAAAAACCCTTATAGAATAAGGGTTTAAAGGTATGGAGCCAAGGGGGCTCGAACCCCTGACCTCTACGCTGCCAGCGTAGCGCTCTCCCAGCTGAGCTATGGCCCCGTATGTAACGTCATGTTTATTATAGATGATTTTATTTTGAAAAACAAGCTGTTTCCTCTTGATTTGACAGAAAAAATAAGGCTCGGAAAAGAGCCTTATTTTTCGACTTACATCATGATCAAAAGTAAAATCACACCGAGAATAATTCGATAGATTGCAAATGGGACAAGTTTGATTTTGTTAATCAGCCTTAAGAAGAAACGGACGACAAACAGTGCGACCACAAAGGCACAGATAAAGCCGACGATGAAAAATGGCATCAGATCCGAGCTTAAGCTGTCCCAATGCTTCACCAGGCTTAGAAAACTGGCTCCCATCATGATCGGCATCGCCATAATAAACGTAAAGTCGGCTGCCGCTCGGTGGTTTAATCCGAGAATAACACCGCCGGAAATGGTTGAACCCGAACGCGAGAAACCCGGCCAAAGGGCAAGACATTGGAATAAGCCGACTGCTATCGCCTGTTTATAGGAAATGCGGTCGAGAGTGTCTGTCGCTGTTTTCCGCTTATTGACCCAGTCAGCAAAAAGCATCAGGATTGCCCCAGCAATTAAACCGATGGCCACAGTTTTGACAGAAAATAAATATTCATCAATGTAATCTTCAAACAAAAAGCCGAGAACAGCTGCAGGCACGAGTCCGACGGCAATTTGGGCAATGCTTAATTTATGTCCCTGCTCCTGGTCGCTTGTAATATTTTTTTTCAAGCCGAGTAAGTTTAAAATTCGGTCTTTAAACACGATAGCTACTGCTAAAATGGAGCCTAGCTGAATAACCACCTTGAATGAGTTAGCAGCTTCTTCTGACATCAGATTACTTGATTTAAGCCAGATGTCGTCTACTATAATCATATGTCCTGTCGAAGAAACCGGCGCGTACTCTGTTAATCCTTCTACGATTCCTAAAATGGCGGCTACAAACAATTCCCATAGAGTCATGATTTTGATTCTCCCCATTAGACATTTATTTTTTTACATAACGGGAGCTTTCCATAAATGGAAAGCCCGTCTTATATAACTATAAACGAAAATCACACTTTATGACCCGGTGTATTTTCATTTTTTTCTTCGTCGTATAAATGTGACCGCATTTTAAACCAGTCAAATAAATGTGTCGTAATGACTTTAGCAACTGCATAGCCCGGAATGGCAAGAATGATTCCAACAACGCCAAACAGTTTGCCAGCTGTTAACAGCAGAAAAATAATTGTGATAGGGTGGATGTGAAGGTTTTTTCCCATAATTTGCGGAGAGATCAGCTTCCCTTCAATCAGCTGAACAATGGTCCAAACGATCACCAGCTTAAGCAGCATGAGCGGCGATGTCACTATGGCAATGATAATCGCAGGCGTAATGGCAATCGTTGGCCCTAAATATGGAACGATGCTTGTGCAAGCCGCAATGACTGCAAGCAATGAAGCATAATCCAGCCCGATAATCAAATAACCGATAAACAGCAAAAACCCGATACAGAAGCTGACAATGATCTGGCCTCTGATATAAGAGCTTAACCGATGATTCATTTCGCTTAAGACTGTATATGTCTGTTCTTTCAATCGAGTCGGCACAAACTTCAGTATGTAGACCGGTAATTTTCTTCCGTCTTTTAGCAAATAAAATAGAATAAACGGAACCGTGACGATCGAAATGATAATCTCAGTCAGTGCGCCGATAAAATTCCCAACGCCGGTAAAGGTGCTGTTCACGATCGTCGCTGCCTGATCCGAAACCTTTGTAGCAAGATCAGATATATTAATGTTCATCGTTTGCTGGGCCTGATTGACGAAGTTGCTGCCGATCAGCTGTTTCGTCTGGTTTTCTACGACGTCCACATATCTCGGGATATTGTCAATCAAACTCATAATTTGTTCTTTTAAGAAGGGAATGATTGACACGATCGTGATCGTGATCAGCCCGATAACCAATAGATATAGCAGCAATATAGAATAGATTCTTCTTATTCTTCTTCTCTCCAGAAAATCGACGACTGGGTTTAACAGATAAAAAACAATGCCCGTCAAAATAATCGGAAGTGATATCGTTTTGAGCAGAACAATAATCGGGGTGAAAATAAATGATGTTTTTGTAAATACTAGAATATTTAAACCAATCAGCAGCAGCACAAGCAAAAATAAAACAAACTTATTATCCAAGAAGAATCGCTTGAATCTGCCGCTCCATGTTTGCAACGTCTCCACTATCGTTCCTCCGTCATACATAGTTTAATTAAATTGTACACTATCGTCCCTATAATGAAAAATAAAAACCGTTAATTGCTGGAAAAGCTTTCACGGTTTTAACATTCTATTTATATCTATCATGTGATTTTGTTCTTTTTAAGCTATAATTTAGCTATATCATACAAAAGGAGCGATACGAGTGATACGTTTTGCAATAATAGGAACCAACTGGATTACAGACCGCTTTCTTGAGTCAGCAGCGGATATCGAAGATTTTCAGCTGACTGCTGTTTATTCAAGATCGGCTGAACGCGCTGCCGAGTTTGCTGCTAAACACAACGCTGCGCATGCCTTCTCAGACCTTCAGGAAATGGCGGCGAGCGATTGCTTTGATGCCGTATACATAGCGAGCCCGAACGCTCTTCACAAGGAACAAGCCGTTCTCTTTATGAACCATGGCAAGCATGTGCTTTGTGAGAAGCCGTTTGCTTCGAATACAAAAGAAACAGAAGAGATGATCTCAGCGGCTAAGGCAAACGGCGTTGTTCTCATGGAAGCAATGAAGACCACTTTCCTGCCGAATTTCAAAGAGCTGAAAAAACACCTGCATAAAATCGGCACTGTCCGCAGATTTACCGCAAGCTACTGCCAGTATTCCTCACGGTATGACGCGTTCAGAAGCGGAACTGTTTTGAATGCGTTTCAGCCTGAGCTTTCCAATGGGTCATTAATGGATATTGGCGTCTATTGTATTTATCCGGCTGTTGTGTTGTTTGGCGCGCCGAAGGATGTAAAAGCAAACGGATATGCTTTATCCTCCGGAGTGGATGGAGAGGGAACTGTCATTCTGTCTTACGACGGGTTCGAAGCCGTTCTGATGCATTCCAAAATTTCTACTTCCTATGCCCCGGCGGAAATCCAGGGTGAAGACGGGACGATTGTAATCGATACGATTCACCGGCCTGAACGTGTTGAAATCCGCTACCGGGACGGCCGCCTCGAAAACATCGCGATCCCTGATCCTAAACCGGCTATGTTCTATGAAGCAGAAGAATTTGTCACGCTCATAAAAGAGAATAAGCTGGAATCTGAAGAAAATACATTTGAACGGTCTTTGACCACCGCAAAAATTATGGAAGAAGCAAGAAAGCAAATGGGGATTGTATACCCTGCTGATCAAGCTTAAAAAAATCCGCCCGCGTGCAAATGCCGCGGCGGATTTTTTATTAGACAATCGAAGAAGATGCCTTCCTCTTTAAAAGCACCCGTTGTTCATATTCTTTGATGTCATGAAGCCATGCCTCTTTTACTGGAACGCCCATTTGCTCACAGTAGAAATCCCAGATGGCTCCGAAAGGATATGTTTTGAATTCCTCCATCAGGGCCAGCCTTTCTGTATAGCGGCCCTCTTCCTGCAATTGTTTTAAATAGCCGTTCGGAAGAAGCAAGGCATACAATAAAGCTTTGATCATATTTCTCGTTCCGATGGTCCAGGCGGCTACACGGTTAATGCTGGCATCGAAAAAATCCAGACCGATGGCGACCTTCTCAAGAGCCTGATTTCGTACAATTTCAAGAGCGATTTCTCTCAATTCATCATCCAAAACCACTACATGGTCGCTATCCCAACGAACAGGCCGCGATACGTGCAAGGCAAGCTTGTCTGTGTAAAGCAGCATGGACGAGATCTTGTTTGATACCGTCTCAGTCGGATGGAAATGGCCTGTATCAAGTAAACAAAGCTTATGATTCGTCAAAGCATAAGCTAAATAAAATTCATGAGATCCGACAACATATGATTCGGAGCCAAGCCCGAACAGCTTGCTCTCGATTGAATCAAGATTGTGTTGTTCACTGATCTCCTCTGCGAAGATCCGATCCAGTGATTCTTTTAGTCTTTTACGCGGTGTCAGCCTATCACTCGGGATATCCTTATAGCCGTCGGGAATCCAAATATTCGTCAAGCAAGGTGTTCCTAATTCTTTCCCGAAGTATTCCCCGATACGGCGGCAAGCGATGCAATGCCTGATCCAAAATTCTCTGATGTCCGGATCAGGGTGTGAAAGGGTGAGTCCGTCAGCCGCTTTCTCATGCGAAAACAAGGTTGGATTAAAATCTAAACCGAGACCAAGGTTTTTTGCCCATTTCACCCAGTTTTCAAAATGCTGTGGCTTCAATTCGTCACGTTCTACCGCTTCCCTGTTTGTTTCTGCGTATATCGCATGCAGGTTCACGCGGTGCTTTCCAGGAATGAGAGAAAGAGCCTTCTCCAAATCTCTTCTTAATTCTTCAGGAGTTTGCGCTTTTCCGGGATAATTGCCGGTCACGTCAATTCCGCCTGAAAGCTCGCCCTTATTTACTTCAAAGCCTTCAATGTCGTCACCCTGCCAGCAGTGGATCGAAATGGGCACTTGCTCTAATTGCCGAAGCGCCTCTTCAACATCAATTCCCCATTTTTCATATGCCTGTTTTGCACTGTCATAATTGGCTTTTATGGTCATACGGCTCTCTCCCTTTATCAGTTTTTCAATCCAAATAAAAAACTTCCTTTAGATCTATCGAAACAGGACTGAAATCCGAATTTGTTTTCATTAATGGCGCCATCGATTCCCACCATCTTCGGCACACTTCCGTGTCCGCCATCTTTCTCCATTTCTCTTCATCCTCTATTTCTAAATATGCAAAAAGCCTGCCTGTTTCCTCGTCTAGAAAAATGGAATAATGGTGTGCTCCATGAGCTTTGAGTGCTTCTGCCATCTCAGGCCAAATGTCATCATGCCGCTGTTTGTATTCTTCGTACTTGTCTTGATGGACAAACATGATACTGGCTTTTCTTTTCAAACCTTTTCACCTCTTCATCATTTAGATAGCGCTTTCAAAACAGTTTGCTGAAATGACTGAATGATTGTGCTTCTATCAATGTCTTTAGGTGTAAACACTTTGATCGGAAAGGAATTTCTGACGACTTGCCGGGCTTCTTTTATGTCTTTGACTTCTTTGGCAGCAATCATTTGCATCAAAAGATTTCCGGTGGCAGTTGCCTCTATCGGCCCTGCATATACCGCTTTTCCACTCATGTCTGCCGTTAATTGATTTAAGAAGTCATTTCGGGCTCCGCCGCCGATGATATGAAGCTGCTGAATCTGTTTTTCTGTGATCGTTTCCAGCTCTTTGATGGCAATCGCATAGATGATGGCTAAATTGCTGTAGATGCAGCAGGCAAGTTCGCCTGCAGTGCGAGGAGTCTTTTGGCGGGTTTGTCTGCAATAATGTTGTATTTCCTTTATCATGTTTTCTGGATTCAGGAATCGTTTATCATTTAAGTTTATAAATTGCTGGAATGGTTCTGTTTTTTCGGCTTCTTCTGCAAGCTGCTGGAAAGAGTAATCTGCTTGTAACTGCTGTCTGACTTCTTGTATCACCCACATGCCGATAATGTTTTTGAGAAAGCGAATGGTGTTGTTTGCGCCGCGTTCATTTGTATAGTTGTTTTCTAAAGCAAGATCAGTTATTATCGGTGTTTTGTTTTCAATCCCGATTAACGACCATGTTCCGCTGCTGATATACGCCCAGCCATCATGTACGCCTGGCGCCGCAATGACGGCCGAGGCCGTATCATGTGTTGCGACTGTCATCACCTTGCACGCCGGGAGATCATAATCCGGGAACCACTCATTTCTTAGCTTCCCGAGCTCACACCCCGGTTCAGTCAGCGGCGCAAATTGCTGTTCCTGAACGGACACGGCTTCAAGCAATTCAGGATCAAGATTTCCCGTTGAGGCGTTTAAAAGCTGTGTTGTGGACGCGTTTGTGATTTCCGTTACAGCTTTTCCGGTTAAACAATAGCCTAAATAATCAGGAACCATCATAATTTTGTCTGTCTTTATCAGCAGCTCACGGTCTTCTTCATACAATTGATAGATCGTGTTGAAAGGCTGAAATTGTATTCCTGTTTTTTGATAAATTGCGGCTTTTGAGAGGGTATGTTCCAGTTTGTCTATTGTGTGATCTGTTCTTCTATCACGGTAGGAGATTGCTTCCCGCAACCGACCGCCTTTTTCGTCCAGTAAGACATAATCAACTGCCCATGTATCAATGCCTACGGTGCAGTGTTCATACCCAAGCGTCTTTACTTTTTGCAGTCCTTGCAGGATTTGTTTTAGCAAATGATCAATATCCCAAAAGCAATGCCCGTCTCTTTGACTGAAACCGTTAGCGAACCTGTGAATCTCTTGTATGTTAAGCTTCCCTTCATTCAGTTCACCTACCATGATTCTCCCGCTTGATGCGCCTATATCAATGGCAGTATAAATCATTCTTTCACCCTCTCTTCGAAAGAGGAACAGCTGTCACCTTCACCTTTTTGTCCTTAAGAGCTTTTACCGAGGCCGGATCAAGTCCAGAATCCGTAATTAGGCGGCTGACATCTTGCAGCGAGGCTATATGTGAAAACTCGCGGTTCCCCCATTTGCTTGAATCGGCCATCAAAATGGTCTGGTCCGACCTTTCGATCATCCGTTTTTTGAGCAGCGCCTGCCACTCATTTGAATCACTCATCCCATTGTGTACGTCAAATCCCTTACATGACAGAAAGGTTTTATTGACATGATAGGTCTCAAGTGAACGCTCTGCTAACGGGCCGGCAAACGATAATGATTTTTCCAGCAAAATGCCGCCTGTTGAAATGACTGATATATTTTCTTTATTGCTGAGTTCAATAGCTGCTTTCATTGAGTTTGTAATCACGGTGAGCTCAATGTCAGGGAGTATTTTCGCCATGTACCAGGCGGTTGTGCTTGCATCGAGAATAATTCGGTCTCCGCTTTTTACATATTTGGCCGCTTCGTGAGCGATGGCTTTTTTTTCGATGACATTCGTGATTTCCCGTTCAGAAAAATGAATTTCTGATTCCTTCTGCTGAATACTGACCGCTCCTCCGTGGCTCCGGCTCAGTTTATGTTCTTTTTCAAGCTTTTCAAGATCACGCCGAATGGTTTCCTCTGTGACTGAAAATATGTCACTTAATTCGGAAACGCGGATGCTTGAACGCGTATTCACTATTTCCACTATTTTTTGCTGCCGTTCTGCTACTAGCATCAGTAACGCCCTTCCTCATATTGTAGTCCATCTTATATTTTTTATCATAGCATATTTCTAACGCGTAAAAGCAGCTGGGACGCCGCCGTCTACCGTAATCATGCAGCCCGTTGTTTTTTCGGCTTTGGAAGAAGCGAAGAATGCAATGGCTTCGGCAATATCCTCCGGGTAAATATTGACGAGCAATGCTGTCCGTTTCCGGTAATGTTCCTCCAGCTGATCTGGTTCAATCCCGTACGCCGCGGCTCGTTCCTCCCGCCAGCTTGAACCCCAGATTGCCGATCCTTGAAGAACTGCATCAGGCAAAACGGAGTTGACCCTAATGCCGAATTCTCCGCCTTCTGCTGCGATGCATCTTGCTAAATGGGTTTCAAGCGCCTTAACCGAGCTGTAGGCAGAGGCGTTTTTTCCCGCATAAACCGAATTTTTCGATCCGACAAATACCATGCTTCCGCCTCTATTTTGCTGTTTCATCTGTTTAAACGCTTCACGGGCTACAAGGAAATAGCCTGTTCCTAAAACATTCATATTAAGATTCCATTCTTTTAGACTTGTTTCGTCAAATGGGCTTGATGTGGCCAGCCCGGCATTATTGACGACGATATCAATGCCGCCGTAAGCAAGCGCCGCTCGTTCAAAAGCTGATTGTACGTCTTCCTCCTTTGTCACATCCATTTTGACAGCCATTGCCCGTCCTTCTCCGTATGCATCGTTTATTTCCCCGGCAATTTTCTGTGCACCTTCTATATTCAGATCAGCTACGATCACGTGCCCTCCCTCAGCTGCAAATCGGCGGCATGCTGCACTGCCGATTCCGCCGGCTCCTCCAGTTATCAACGCTACTTTTCGGGAAAATTCTGCTTCCGGCGGGGCCAGCGTGAGTTTATATAGTTCGAGCGGCCAATATTCGACATGGTACGATTCATTTTCATGTAAAGAAACAAATTGCCCCAGAGCGGTTGCTCCTTTCATTACGGCGATGGCCCTCCGATATAAAGCCCCGCTTACTTTAGACATGGCATAACTTTTTCCTGTATTCACCATTCCGATTCCAGGAATTAATATCACCCGCGGGGCGGATTCAAAGATTTGATCCTCATCCTGCTGATTGCGTGTAAAGTAAGCCTGATACTCTGATGTAAAGGTCTCGACTCCTGACTTGATCAGATCTGCAAGCTTGTGCACATCTTGAGTTTCCGGATTCCAATCAATGTACAGCGGAACCCGTTTTGTGTGAACAAGGTGATCCGGGCATGCCGCACCGATTTGCGAAAGTGCTGGCGCTTGGACACTGTTTACAAATTCCAAGACATCGTCATGATCATCATAGGAAAGGATCATTTTCTTTTCTTCACTTACTGCTCCTCTGATCACAGGCATGATGCCTGCCAAGATTTGTTTTCTTTTATCCTCCGTCAGCGGCTGATACCTTTTGCCTCCGAATACCTCATGCTGATTGATACGATCGTTAATATACTGCTCGGCTTCTTGAATGATGGATATCGTTTTTTGATAACATGTTTCTGACGTCTCTCCCCAAGTGACTAAGCCGTGTTTCTCCATTAATACAAGCTCGGCGTGGGGATTGTTTGCTACGCCTTCAGCGATCATTTTAGACAAAGTAAATCCAGGGCGGACGTATGGCACCCATACAAACCGGTTTCCGTAAATGTCTTCAGCGATTTGTTTTCCATTATCTGCACAGCATATGCTGATAATCGCATCTGGATGGGTATGGTCAACATGTTTGTATGGCAGAAAAGCGTGTAATAGCGTTTCAATTGAAGGGCGGGGATGTTTGCTGTCTATCATACAATGAGACAGGTAGTCTACCATTTCTTCATCTGGCATTTGGTCCCTTTTAATCAGCGGGCGGATATCATCTAATTTCAAACCGGTAAAGTTATGCGTTTTCATTGTTGCCAAATCCGAACCGCTTCCTTTTACCCACATGACTTCTATTTCACGGCCTCTAAAATCCTTTTCCGTTGTTTTCATAGATGTATTCCCCCCGCCCCAGTTGCAGACAGTGCGGTCTGACCCGATCAGATTGGACCTGTACACCAATTCCTCTACACCTTTAGGCAGCTGTGCAGCTCGCTCTGAATCCCATATATGTTTCACCATATTTGATATTCCTCCATACCCTTTTATTTGTATCCGTTTTCATTATATATGATTTCTGTTTGTTTTTGAATCATTTTTGTTTATTTTTGCTTTTTAACAAAAAAAGAAAGCAGCAGATATGCCGCTTTCTCGTTTCATTATGATTCTATTTTAAATTTCTTCGTAATGTCCTGAAGTTCTTCCGCCATGTTTGCCAACGTTTCCGCTGAAGAGCTGATTTCTTCCATGGAAGCAAGCTGTTCTTCCGCCGAAGCTGCGATATCCTGAATGCCTGCTGAGCTTTCTTTCGCCACTGCAGAAATATCTTCAACAGCACTTGACACTTCCTGTGATCCGGCTGACAGTTGTTCAACCGTCGCGTTCAAGTTTTGCAATTCGCCGGAAATTTGGGTTGTCATCTCATAGATTTGTTTAAAGCTTTCCGCTGTTTGATCCGTAATCTGCAAGCCTTCTTTCACTTCATGATTCACGGATTGGAACATTGTAAGTGAGGTGCTGATTTCCCTGACAATCTCTTGAATTAATCCTTCAATTTCCTTGGCGGAGTCTGCTGATTGTACAGCAAGTTTTCTAACCTCTTCCGCAACTACTGAGAAACCTCTTCCGTATTCTCCCGCTCTTGCCGCCTCAATCGCAGCATTTAATGCAAGCAGGTTGGTTTGATCAGCAATGCCGTTAATCACATTCAAGATGCTTGTGATGTCTTGCGATTTTGTTTCAAGGCCCTTCACAACCGCTTCCGCTTTTTGAACGGATTGGTCTATTGTTTTCATCTGGCCGACTGTATGCTCCACCAGCTTTTCTCCGCTGCCCGCTGCCTCAGAGGACTGAATCGATGATTTCGTAATGGTTGAAGAGGCTTGAGCCACTTTTGAAATCCCCTCGTTCATTTGAGAAAGATGATTTGAGCTTGTTTCCAGTTTCTCGCTTTGTGCCTCGTTGCCATCTGAGAACTGTTCGATGGCAAGTGTAATATGTTCAGTTGCCTTGCTTGTTTGGGCTGCGCTTGCCGTCAGCTCCTCAGAAGATGAGGCGACGTTTTCTACAGACGTTTGAATAACGCCGATTACAGAACGCAATGATGCAGACATTTCATTAAAGCTTTCGCCAAGCTGGCCAAACTCGTTTTTCGAGTGAATGTCAATGACTTCTGTGAGATCTCCGCTGCTGATTTTTGCAGACGTTGAGACAAGTTTTCTTAACGGCTTGGTGATGGCACGGATAATATAGAGTATGAGTATGCCGCCGATTACTATTGACACGCATAAAATGATAACCGCAGTGTTCAGCACCGGGCTTGAAGCATCTTGCAATTCACTGACAAAATATGTGCCCGCGATTTTCCAGCCAGTCAGTTTATTTGTCGTAAAGGCCATTTTCTTTTCTTTGCCTTCGAATGTATATTCAAAGGAGCCGTCATTTTTGGAATATACTTGGTTTGTCCAATCGCCGGAGCCGGTTGTCCCAGGCTTAATGGTCGGATGAGCGATATATTTTTTGTTGCCTGTCGTAATAAATGCAAAGCCTTCTTTACCGATTTTGATTCTTTTTGATGCAGTAAGCACTTCATCCAGGTTTAAATCCAGCGCTATAACCCCTGACCCGTCCTTTAATTGTTTTGAAATTGTTACAACGATATCTCCTGTCGCTTCATCGGTATACGGTTCTGAGAAAACAGCTTGTCCTTTTTCCGCAACCGCCTGTTTGTACCAGTCACGTCCTGTCGGATCGAAACCTTTCGGAACACCGCTATCCGGATATTTATAAAGCTTCTTATCTTCTGAAGCAGCATAGATTGCGCCTACATCGTCGTTAAGTGTCGTGTACTGCTTAAATTTCTCTTTCAGTAATGTTTTGTTTTTGCCTAACAATATGTCTTTATCGACTGTCTCACTATAATAATCTATTGCTTTTACTTTATCTTCTAATTTATTTTGCAGCGTACTGTTTAGTTCTTCAACATTTCCCTTCGCACTGCTTATGAGCTCTCTGTCTAACGCATTCCAAGCTGATTGATAACTGAAATATGCTAAAACCCCAACCGGCAAAATAAGCACTGCCAGAAACGCAGCGATTAGCGGTTTGCTGATCGATGGCTGTTTGATCCATTGTATGAATTTTCCCATTCTCGTTGACTCCTCCTTTAAGATAAATCTAATATCGTCAAACTAGGATAAAAGGTTTAATAAAAAAACTAAAAAAAACACCCAAGCGCAACAAGCTTGGGTGTTAAGGCTTATTATTCGATTTTGAATCGTTTGGTCATATCGCGAAGCTCTTCCGCCATAGAGGAAAGGGTCTCTGCAGACGAGCTGATTTCTTCCATGGAAGCAAGCTGCTCTTCGGCTGACGCCGCGATATCTTGTATATGCGCTGAGCTTTCTTTTGAAATCGATGCAATGTGCTCAGACGCTCCCGAAACTTCTTCGGAGCTGGCAGAAAGCTGCTGAACCGTCGCACTCATATTTTGCAGTTCGCCGGCGATTTGGTTCGTCATTTCAGAAATGCGCTTAAAGCTCATTTCTGTTTTATCTGTGATGTCAAGTCCTGTCTGCACCTCTTGATTAACAGATTGGAACATGCCGAGTGAGGTATTGATTTCCTTCACAATTTCGATGATTAATCCTTCAATCTCTTTTGCTGAATCTGCTGACTGTACTGCCAGTTTTCTTACTTCTTCCGCTACAACGGAGAAGCCGCGGCCGTACTCGCCTGCGCGCGCTGCTTCAATTGCTGCGTTTAAGGCAAGCAGGTTCGTCTGGTCTGCGATGCCGTTGATCACACGCAAAATGTTTGTAATATCTTTCGATTTCGTTTCCAATCCGCGTACGACTTGCTCCGCTTCTTTAACGGACTTGTCAATGACGTTCATTTGGCCGACGGTTTGGTGAACAAGCTTGCCGCCTTCACTTGCAATTTCTGTCGATTGAACAGATGAATCAGTGATCACTTCAGAAGCTTGAGCCATATTCGTCAACCCGTCATTCATTTGATAAATGTGCTCTGCTGCCGTTTCAATGTTTTCGTTCTGTTTTTCATTGCCGTTAGAAAATTGTTCAATCGCCAATGTAATGTGCTCTGTTGCCTTGCTCGTTTGCGCAGCTGATGCAGTGAGCTCCTCAGAGGAAGCGGCAACATTATCTACCGAATCCTGGATGGCGTGTATGAGAGAACGAAGTGACGACGCCATATTGTTAAAGCTTTTGCCGAGCTCGCCCAATTCATCTTTTGAACGGATATCAATGGTTTCCGTCAAATCTCCCTCGCTGATCCGCTTAGAGGAACCGACAAGCTGTTTCAGCGGTGTTGTAATCGACCGAATGATCAAAGTCATGACGATAATCCCTATGATAATAGCTGCGGCCAAGACAATTAAAGCAAGGTGAAGGACAGGCTGGGCTGCCTCATGGATTTCATCCAAATACATGGTGCCGCCGATCTTCCATCCCGTCAACTTGTTTGTGTCAAAGGCCATTTTTTTCTTATCGCCGTCCATGGTGTATTGAAAATCGCCTTTATCAGCGTTCAGCATCTTATCGAGCCAGTCGCCTTTTAATTCAGTTCCTGATTTTTCATTAGGATGAGCGACAACTTTTTTGTCCTTCGTCATGATAAATGCGTAGCCTTGTGTGCCGATGTTGACTTTTTTGGTTGTTTTCAACAGATTTTCAATGGTCATGTTGATTGCGATAACGCCTGAACCATCTTTTGTCTGCTGGGCGATTGTCACAACCATCGTATTTGTAGACGCAGTTTTATAAGGATCTGTCACAACGACTTTTCCTTTATTCGCAACCGCTTTTTTGTACCAGTCGCGTTCAACCGGATTGTAGCCGCTCGGCATCGGGAGATCCGGATAGCGGGTAAAGTGCCCTTTTGTGTCACTTGTATAAATGGACTCTACATCTTTATTAATACTGATATATTGTGAGAATTTCTCTGCTATGCTTGCATTGCTTTTTGCATTGTATTTCTCTTTTGTCAGCCATTCGCTGAAATAATCAGCACTGTTTTCTTTTTCGCCGATGCTGGTGTTGATGATTTCGTTTAATTGCTGTACATTTTCCAATGCGCTCCCCATCATCTGTCTGTCGAGTGAGCTGCTAGCCGATTGATACGCAAAGATCGCCAATATGACAACCGGTATGATGAGGATCGACAGAAAGGAAACGAGAAGCTTCCGTGTAATTGATCTTTGTTTTATGAGTTGGAGTATTTTTTTCATCATTCATTTCTCCTTTTTTATGCTACCCTTCATATCGGCTGGAAATGGGTAAATATATACAGCAAAAAAGAAGAAATTTAACAAAAGTAACTAATTTCCCATAAATAAATAGTATCTTAGACCTATTCTTTATCTACTTTAAATTGTTTTGTCAGATCACGGAGTTCTTCAGACATTCTTTCAAGCGTCAGTGCAGATGAACTAATCTCCTCCATGGATGCCAGTTGTTCCTCAGCTGAAGCGGCGATATCTTGGATGCCATCCGAGCTTTCCTTAGAAATGGCTGTGATATCATTTGAAGCTGCGGAAATTTCTTGAGCTCCCGCTGACAGCTCCTCAACCGTCGCATTCATGTTTTGCAGCTCGGAAGCAATTTGATTGGTCATTTGCGATATATGTTTGAAGCTCTGTTTAGTTTCATCCGTCATGACAAGCCCTGTTTCAACTTCTTTGTTTACGGACTGAAGCACGTTCAGTGATGTGTGAATTTCCTTTACGATTTCACTGATCAGCGATTCAATTTCTTTTGCCGAGTCAGCCGACTGTACCGCGAGCTTTCTCACTTCCTCAGCGACGACTGAAAAGCCCCGGCCGTATTCACCCGCTCTGGCCGCTTCAATGGCGGCATTTAAAGCCAAAAGATTGGTTTGATCCGCAATACCGTTGATGACAAGCAAAATATTTGTGATATCCTTTGATTTGATCTCCAGCCCTTTCACCACTTGTTCCGCTGCTTTTACGGAATGGTCAATTGTGTTCATTTGGCCGGCTGTTTTCTGGACGAGTGTCTCCCCTTTACTTGACACTTCTGTTGAATCTGCGGATGTTTCTGTAATCACTGCTGCTGCCCGCGCCAGCTCTGCCAATCCGTCATTCATTTCATTAATTTGTTCGGTTGTCGTTTCTATTTTCTCGCTTTGGCTTTCACTGCCGTTTGAAAATTGCTCGATAGCCATCGTAATGTGCTCAGTGGCTCTGCTTGTCTGGTCTGCCGATGCAGTCAGCTCTTCAGACGATGAAGCAACGTGTTCTACTGAGTCTTTGATCTCGTGAATGAGCGAGCGAAGCGAGTGTGCCATATGATTGAAGCTCTCGCTCAGAACGCCGAGTTCATCTTTTGAATTGATTTCAATCGTTTCGGTTAGATCGCCTTCACTAATTTTTTCAGCGGATGCGACAATGCGTCTCAATGGCTTTGTGATGGATCGAATCACAAAATAAATCGCCGTCATTCCAGCTCCGATAGCAATCGCCAGAACGATTGAAGCCATGATCAGAACCCTGCTTGCAGCATCGTGAATCTCGTTTGCATACATCGTGCCGCTAATTTTCCAGCCTGTTGTTTCGCTTGTTGCAAATGCCATTTTTTTCTTTTTGCCTTTGTACGGATATTCAAAGTCCCCGCTTTTATCCTTGTAGAGCTTATCAACCCAGTCCCCTTTTAGCTCTGTTCCCGCTTTTTCTCCGGAGTAGGCGATGACTTTCTTGTTTTGGCTCAAAATAAAAGCATAGCCTTCTTTTCCGATATTGATTCCTTTCGCGGTAGTGACTAAGTCATCAATTTTCATATCAATGGCGACAACGCCTGACCCATCCACCGTTTGACGGGCGATGGTGACGACCATTTTTCCTGATGAAATCGATTCATAAGGCTCAGTGACAATTGTTTTGCCTTTATTGGCCATTGCTTCTTTGTACCAATCTCGTTCCAAAGCATTAAAGTCGCTTGGCATGTCAGCGTACGGATAACGTGTGAAGTCCCCGTCTTTGCCGCTTGAAAATACCGCAGCAACATTATCATTCATTTGGATAAATTGTTTAAATTCCTGTTTCAGCTCTGTTTTCTTTTTATCCTGAAATTTTTCTGCTGTAGCCCAATCGCTGAAATATGCGAGGCTTTTTTCAGTCGTGCTGATTTTATCATCAATGATGTGATCTAATATCTGAACATTTTCCTTTGCGCTTTGCGTCATCTGTACATCAAGTGAGGCAACTGCTGATTGATAAGCGCTAACCGAAAGGGCGGTTATCGGAACAATTAAGATCAGCAGGAAAGAAATAATAAGTCTCCTTGCAATTGATGATCTGCGAATAGTGGTGAGTGTTTTTTTCATTTCCTTTTGAACCTTCTTTCAATAATTTACAAATTATATCGGCGGATCTTCCTTTAAATTACATTGAAAATGAAGGAAAAAATGAAAAATAGTTCTAAATTCACCGATTAAGCTAGGACTTTATTATTGTTTACCATATAAAAAAACAGCGCTTTGATAGCGCTGTTTTTCGGTTTTTACTCGATTTTAAATTGTTTCGTCAAATCGCGAAGCTCTTCTGCCATCTGCGCAAGAGTCGTCGCTGAGGAACTGATTTCTTCCATGGAAGCAAGCTGTTCTTCAGCTGATGCGGCAATGTCCTGGATGCTTGCCGAGCTTTCTTTCGACACGTCTGCAATGCCGCTGACTGCTGCTGAAACATGCTGTGAACGGTCTGACAGCTGCTCGACGGTGGAATTCATCGTCTGCAGCTTGCCCGCGATTTCGTTTGTCATGCTGAAAATGCTCTGGAAGCTTTCTTTTGTATTGTCTGTGACAACAAGTCCGGACTGTACTTCCTGATTGACCTCTTTAAACATGTGAAGAGAGGTGTCGATTTCTGCGACGATTTCTTGGATCAGCTTTTCGATTTCTTTCGCTGAATCGGCTGATTGGACAGCCAGCTTGCGCACTTCCTCCGCTACGACAGAGAAGCCGCGTCCTGACTCTCCGGCACGCGCCGCTTCAATGGCTGCATTTAGTGCAAGCAGATTTGTTTGGTCAGCGATTCCGTTGATGACTCTCAAAATGCTTGTGATGTCTTTTGATTTTCCTTCTAAGCCTTTGACAACAGCTTCAGCCTGCTGAACAGATTGATTAATCGAGTTCATTTGTCCGACTGTCTGCTGCACAAACTTCTCACCCGTTCCGGCGATTTCCGTTGATTGGATAGATGCCTTTGTAATATCTGACGATGTTTGTGAGACTTGCTGGAGTCCTTCATTCATTAAGTTCAGCTGATGAGAGCTGGATTCAACCTTTTCGCTTTGCTCCTCGTTTCCGTTTGAGAACTGCTCAATCGCCATCGTAATATGCTCGGTGGCTTTACTCGTCTGCCCGGCAGATGCGGTAAGCTGTTCGGAAGATGCGGCCACATTGTTCACCGAGTCCTGAATAGCGCTGATCAGAGAGCGGAGAGATTGTCCCATTTCATTGAAGCTTTCGCCAAGCTCTCCAAGCTCATCCTTTGAATGGATTTCGATCGTTTCGGTCAGATCCCCCCTGCTGATCGTTTTCGATGATTGAACAAGACGTTTTAACGGTTTTGTAATCGAACGAACGATAAACAAAATTAAAATTCCGCCTGCCACAATGGAAGCAATCAGCACAATCATTCCTGTTGTCAGCACAGACTTTGAGGCATCCTTAATTTCATCCATATACATTGTGCCGGCTATTTTCCAACCAGTCAGTTCGTTTGTAGTATAGGTCATCTTTTTATCTTCGTTATTAAGAGTATACTGGAGTTCACCGCTGTCATTCGCATACATTTTGGCTACCCAGTCGCCTGAAAGCTTTTCTCCAGCCTTATGGTTCTTGTGGGCGACATAGGTTTTGTTTTTTGTTGCAATGAAAGCATAACCTTCTTTCCCTACCTTGATTTGTTTCATTTGTTCTAACAATTTATCAATGGTAATATCCATGGCGACAACGCCAGATCCGTCCTTCAGCTCCTGTGCAATGGTAATGACCATGCTTCCGTCACTCGCAGCCACGTAAGGATCTGTCACGACAATTTCACCGCCGGTCTTCATCGCATCCTGGTACCAAGGGCGTTGTCTCGGGTCGTATCCTTCCGGCAATTTTTCTTTTGGCGCTTGTACGTAAGTGCCGTTATCTGCGCCCCCATAAATTCTGGCTACTCCTTGATTAATAGATACATATTGTGAAAATTTAGCTTTGATCTCTTCTTGATTTGATTTCCCTTTGAATGCGGATCTTTTAAGAGATTCACTGAAAAAGGTGACTGCTTTCGCTTTTTCTCCCAGATTATTTGTAACAGTTGTATTAAATGTATCGACACTGTTTTTCGCATTTCCCATAATTTCCTGATCCAGCTTCCCGCTGGCGCTTCGGTAAGAGCTAAATTCTAATATAAGAATAGGGATAATGAGAATCGCAATAAATGAGACGATTAATTTCTTTGAAATAGACGGTTTCTTCAGCCAATTGATAAAAGTCTTCATGTCACTTGCTCCTTCAGGTTTGATACAGTATATATCGGCTGCTTAAAAAAGTTTTAAAATAAAAAATGGAAGAAGTTCTTTTTGGCTGTCTTCTGCCTTTTTAACTTTCATTGCCCAAGCCCTTTGCATATCTTATAAAAAACAAGGGGGGCTAAACATGATTATTGTATCAGGACAATTGCTCCGTCCCCAGGATATTGAAAATTGGCAGATTGAGCAAAATCTGAATCCGCTGTTAAAAGAGATGATTGAGACGCCTGTTCAGTTTGATTATCATTCAATTGCTGAACTGATGTTTGAGCTTAAGCTGCGGATGAATATTGTAGCAGCGGCAAAGACGCTGCACAAAAGCGGGGCGAAGTTTGCCACTTTTTTAAAAACATACGGGAATACAACGTATTGGAGGGTTTCACCGGAGGGCGCCTTGGAGCTGAAATACAGAATGCCGCCTTCAAAAGCGATTCGTGACATTGCTGAGAACGGCCCGTTTTATGCGTTTGAATGCGCAACCGCAATCGTTATCATTTATTACTTGGCCTTAATCGATACAATCGGAGAAGATAAATTCAATGCCAGCTTTGACAGAATTATTTTATATGACTGGCATTATGAGAAATTGCCGATATATACGGAAACAGGACACCACTTTTTCCTTGGAGATTGTTTGTATTTTAAGAATCCTGAATTTGATCCGCAAAAGGCGCAATGGAGAGGCGAAAATGTGATTTTACTGGGGGAAGATAAATATTTTGCCCATGGTCTTGGAATCTTAAACGGACAGCAAATTATTGATAAGCTGAATTCTTTTAGGAAAAAAGGAGCGTTACAGTCAGCCTACCTTCTGTCTCAGGCGACCAGACTGGATGTTCCGTCTCTTTTCCGCATCGTCCGCTAAAAAGCCCCATCGCCTATTTTCCGGACGATGGGGTTTCAAATGCCTTTCGTTTTCGATAGAAGGGGGCTGTGCCGAAGTATTGGTTCGCAGCCCACTCCATTTTTTCAAGGTCATTTCTTGTCACGATTGGATCCTGGCTGCTCCATTTGATAAAGCGGACAAAATAGTAGCCTTTGATAGGAACCATTGTAACTTTTGAGTGAGGCCAGCCTTCGAATACAAACTCAATTTTCCCTCTTTTTTTATAAGAATATTGAAGAATGTTCATATCTGTCACCTCAGTTTATCAAGTTACGTTCGGCAAAGCTCGGTACGTTTACATCCATTGATTGACTATCCCTCATTCAAGGCTTTCCTTTTTTTATTTCGCATATGGATTAGCTTTTCGCTTTTCGAACATGTCGTGACTGAGATAGCCGAATGCCAAGCGCGCCTTCTTCGATAATGCGGCAGCCGGGGCGGGTGTGACAAGCCCTCCGGCTATTGGCGCTTGTTCAGCGATCATGCTTTTGTCAAAAAACAGCCTATTATCCCATTATTTTGATATAGCATGTCCGGGTGCGAGGGCCGTCAAATTCGCAGAAATAAATGCCCTGCCACGTTCCAAGAATGAGCCGGCCGTTTTCCACAATGACATGCTGTGAAGCTCCGACTGTACTCGACTTCATGTGTGCGGCTGTATTGCCCTCCATATGGCGGTCCAGCTCATGTTCCCACGGATATACCTCATCAAACCTTCTGAGCATATCTTTTTTGACGTCCGGATCAGCATTTTCATTAATTGTAATGCCCGCAGTCGTATGCGGACAGTAAATCAGCGCTGCGCCGCTCGTTATACCTGTTTCTTGAAGAAACGCTTCCACCTCCCGGGTGATATCAATCATTTCATCTCGTTTGGTTGTTTTGACTTGCAGTGTTTTCAGCATTTGTTTCTCCTTTCGTTTGTCCGCTCTCATCGCTTAATTCGTTCTGTGTTCTTTTTTTTCCTGTTAAACCGCTCTCATAAACCCGATAAAACAAAAAAACTCCAGTCTAAGGCTGGAGTTTAGCACCATAGATATATTCTTGCTTCATACGGCTTTAAGAGTACTGATGTCATATGCTTGTGCGGCTCTGTTTCATTATTTGACAAGACGAGTGCATCTGATGACAATGGCAATCCAGAGTGCTTGAACAACGCCGGTGTTCCTGTCAGATTGGCCGCAATCAGTGCAGTATGGCTCTCGTTTTTCCGAAGATATGCAAAGATTTGCTGATCTTCCGGTAAAATGAGCTCGTATGTCCCGTTAATAAAAACATCATATGTTTGGCGCTGCTTGATCAAGCTTTTGTAAAAATGGTAAACGGATGTTTTATCGTTTTTTTGCGCCTCGGCATTCAGCCATTTGTAATTCTCATTGATTCCGATCCACGGTTTGGCCTCAGAAAATCCGGCGTATGGACCAGCATTCCATTGCATCGGCGTTCGCGAATTGTCTCTTCCCTTTTTCCAGACAATCTTCATCACATCCTCGTGTGACGTGCCTTTCGCTGTTTTTGTTTCATACAGGCGTTTCATCGCGACATCATCATAGTCATCAATAGATGGAAAAGCCACGTTCGTCATCCCGAGTTCCTGTCCCTGATAAATAAACGGTGTGCCTTTCATGAGAAAATAAACAGCGGAAAGCGCTTTTGCACTTTCTTTCAGGTACACTCCGTCGTCTCCCCACAAAGAAACTGAACGGGGCTGGTCATGATTCTCCATAAACAAAGCATTCCAGCCGATCCCTTCCAGACTGTCCTGCCAGTCAGTTAAAATTCGTTTAAATGCAACGATATCAATACTTTCATTGATCTCTACATCCCACAGGCCGAGATGCTCAAATTGAAAAATCATGCTGAATATGCCGTTTTTTTCTCCAGCCCAATCAGCTGCTTCTTTTGCAGCGACGCCGTTTGCTTCACCAACTGTCATAATCGGATAGCGGGAAAATGTGTTTTCCTTCAGCTCTGTTAACAAATCCATAATGCCGTCAGCATTCATATGATAAGGAAAGGAAGGGACATAGTCCAGTCCCTTTGGATTCGGCATGTCGGGAAACCCTTCTTTTTTCTTAATATGCGTAATGGCATCCACCCGAAATCCGTCAATTCCTTTATCAAGCCACCAATTGATCATGTCATAAACGGCATTCCTCACCTGTTCATTTTCCCAATTCAAATCAGGCTGTTTTTTATCAAAAAGGTGCAGATAATACTGGCTTGTCTTTTGATCATACTCCCAAGCCGGCCCGCCGAAAATGCTTTCCCAATTGTTGGGCGCTTTTCCGTTTTTGCCGTCTTTCCAAATATACCAGTCGCGCTTTTCCGAGTGTATGGATGAACGGGATTCTATGAACCATGGATGTTCGTCGCTTGTGTGGTTCACAACGAGATCCATAATCAGCTTCATCCCCAGATCATGAATGTCACCAAGCAGTTCATCAAAATCTTCCATGGTGCCAAACTCGCTTAATATGTTTTGATAATCCCGGATATCATAGCCATTATCAGCATTCGGTGAGTCATACAGCGGGCAAATCCATATGACGTCAGCGCCCAGCTCTTTTATGTAAGAAAGCTTGGATCTGATTCCTTGAATATCCCCAATTCCGTCGCCATTTGAATCTTTAAAACTGCGGGGGTAAATTTGGTAAACAACGGCTTCCTTCCACCAAGCCTTTTTCATACAGCCACTCCTTCCCAGTGTACCGGTCTTATATATCCTATGTAGAAAAAAGGCTTCACAGCATTGCTTTTTAAGAAATGACTTGATGACACAAAAAACAGCCGTTCGTTCCCCGGCTGTTTTTTATCAAAAATCAGTTTTTTTAATTTCTACAAAACGGATGTGATGATCTTCGGCGTCGAGGATTTTAAATTCACAGCCCTCCGCGTGTATCACATCTCCTGCTTTCAGCTCCATTTTTTGCGTTAGAAGCCAGCCTGCAATCGTATCAATTTCTTCATTTTCAATCGCAATGTCGAGAAGGTCATTCACTTCGTCTATTAGCGCTTTTCCATCCATCACATAATGGTGCTCGCCCTTTTTCAGGATGTGCGGTGTTTCATCCTGATCATACTCATCGCGGATTTCCCCGACGATTTCCTCTATAATATCCTCTACAGTGACAAGCCCCGCCGTTCCCCCGTATTCATCTACGAGAATCGCCATGTGAATCCGCTCCTTCTGCATGCGGATTAAAAGCTGCTGAACAGGAATGCTTTCAATGACTCTGATAACGGGCCTCATGATTTGATTCAGCTTTATCGGCTGGCCGAGAAAATAAGCTTTAAACATATCTTTGCTGTTGATGATCCCTAAAATATGATCCTTGTCATCTTTGATGACAGGGTAGCGCGTATACCGTTCATTAATGATGTGATGAATCGCCTCTTCAAGCGACTGCTCCAGAGAGATAACCGCAATTTCTGTCCGCGGAATCATAATCTCTCTCGCTACCCGGTTGTCAAATTCAAAAATCTTATTTACATAGCGGAATTCAGACTGATTGATTTCTCCCTTTTCATAGCTTTCAGAAAGGATCAGCCTTAGTTCCTCTTCGCTGATGACAACCTCATGCTCCTTTACTGAATGAAAGCCAAACAATTTCACAAGAAAGCTTGCAGAGCCGTTTAATGCTTTAATAAACGGGTACGTGATTTTATAAAACCAGATCAGCGGCTTTGCAATCCATAAGCTTACAGCTTCAGCTTTTTGAATAGAAACCGTTTTTGGGGCAAGCTCCCCCATCACCACATGCAAAAAAGTGACGATGATAAATGCAACTACAAATGTGACAATGTGGTTAAACGGTTCCGGCATGCCTGTCATTGTAAATAAGGGATGAAGAAAACGTTCAAATGTAGGTTCACCAAGCCATCCAAGGCCGAGGGCTGTAATCGTAATCCCGAGCTGGCAGGCTGATAAATACTCGTCAAGATTGGAGATGATTTTATGTGCGGCCAGTGCTCGGCTGTCACCGCTTTCGATGAGCTGATTGATTTTTGAACCTCTGATTTTGACGATCGCAAATTCCGCTGCAACGAAAACAGCCGTAATGCCAATCAAAACAAAAATGGCGATCAATTGTAAAATAAGCAAAAAAAGCCCTTACCATAAATGGTAAGGGGCCACCTCCTTAACGTTAATTCTCATCACGACCGTTTAAGAAAATCATCACAAAACGAAGTAGTTCAAACAGGGAAACCAGGGCGGCGGCCACATACGTTAAGGCAGCAGCACTCAGCACTTTATTTACCCCATTTTCTTCATTGTTTCGGATGAATCCTTCTGACACAATAATCTGCTTCGCACGTGAACTTGCATTGAATTCGACAGGCAATGTAATCAGCTGGAAAAAGACAGCTGCTGAAAACAGTATGATGCCAAGCCCGATCAAATTCAGGCTGCCAAGAAGCATGCCTCCTAAGAAAAGCAAAGGAGCTACACCGGATGCAAAATTCACGACTGGGAAGATTTTATGTCTCAGCACAAGCGCACCATATGACTCCTGATGCTGCAAGGCATGTCCGACTTCATGGGAAGCTACGGATATGGCGGAAATTGAGCGGCCGTAATAGACCGGCTCAGATAAACGCACCACCCGTCTTGTCGGGTCGTAATGGTCTGTTAAAGTGCCTCTTACCGGTTCGACCGGCACGTCGTAAAGACCGTTTATATCTAAAATCCGTCTTGCCGTTTCTGCCCCTGTACGTCCGCTTGAGGCTTCCACTTTTGAATATTTTTCAAAGTTGCTCTTTACTTTAAATTGTGCCCAAAACGACAATCCCAATGCGGCTATTGTTAAAAATATAAACAGCATTTTTTCATCATCCTTTTTCCATGATCATTTCTCTATTACGATTATTTTAATGAGTTTTCTTTCCCGTGTACAGAAATGCGCTTTTTCTTCCGGCTTGGAGCACACAATCCAATCAGCAAAAAGAACAAACCGGCTGAAAACAAATAAAAGGTGAAGCTGCCGGCCAGCTCTTTCAGAAAATGAAGCCAAGAGAAGCTGCCGGAAAAGTGATTATAGGAATTCAAATCGAAAATAAACAAAATCACTCCAGATGCCGCCAGCTGCGTACCGATCAAAACCACGATCGTTCTTTGAAAGATCGTCATCTTTTTCATCCTTTTTGTTTTAGTTTATGGAGAAATCCGGTTTTATATGTTTTGTACATTTTTTGAAAAACATCACCGGAAGTGGGACATACTGTTAGAAAAAAGCACGGGTGTGATGGAAGCTATGAAAGTGACGAGTGAGGAAAAGGAACAGCTGAGCACAGCAATCGACCGAATGAATGAAGGACTGGACGCGTTTATCCAGCTGTATAATGAATCGGAAATTGATGAACCGCTTATTCAGCTTGATGATGATACAGCCGAGTTAATGAAGCATGCCCGAGATAAGTACGGCCAGGAAAAGCTAAATGAGAAATTAAATACAATTATTAAACAGATTTTATCCATCTCAGTATCTGAAGAAGGAGAAAAAGAATGAAATCAAATCGGATATTTATTTCATGGCTCAGGTGGCCGTTATTTATCCGAATCGGGGTTATTATTTTATGTCTGATTCTTTTGTTCGGCCAAATCATTTATATACTTGAGCCTAAGCAGTTCACTTCGGTATTCGAAGGCATTTGGTGGGCTGTCGTTACGGTTTCGACAGTCGGTTATGGAGACTATGTGCCGCACACGCCGCTGGGACAGGCAGCCGGAATACTGCTGATTTTGAGCGGAGCAAGCTTTGTCACAGCGTATTTCGCTACGTTATCAGCGGCCGCATTCAGCAGACAGCATCGCTACATCGAAGGAAAAGTTGCTTACAAAGGCCGGGACCACATCATTCTGATCGGGTGGAATGAAAAAACAAACCGGCTTTTGAAAGACCTTCAGCTTGCCGCCCCTTCCAAAACAGTCGTACTAATCGATGAATCCTTAACAGAAGGCCCGCTTATTGAAAACGTTCATTTCATACGCGGGCACGCTGCCGATGATGGGACACTGAAACGGGCCAATATTACTGAAGCGGAATCAGTGATGATTACTGCCGATCAGTATAAAAGTGAAACTGATGCTGATATGCTGTCAGTGCTGACTCTTTTATCTGTTAAAGGGCTTAATCCCCTTGCTTACTGCATCGTCGAGATTTTGACTGACCGTTTTGTCACCAATGCAGAGCGGGCAGGCGCAAACCAAATCATCGGAACTTCAGAATTTATCAGCCGGGCGATGCTGCAGCATTACCAAGTTAAGTTACGGCCGTCTAAACAGCAGAACGGAATCAAGCTGACACTTGATCAGCATGTGGAGCTTCTTGCTGTTCCTGACGAACTAAAGGGAGCGGCTTACAAAACCTGTGTTCTCTATTTCCTTGATCACAACACAACAATTATAGGCGTACAAAAAGAGGAGGGGCCGATGATTTCCCCTCCTCTTACATACAAGGTGCTCGAAACAGACCAATTCCTTGCCATCTAGTGTAACAGAACATCCTCCAATTCTTTCACGAGAGAGGCGCCGATATCCAAAAATGCCGGATCAATTTCCGCGTCCCGCCTTTCCGGTTCGGAAAATTGATTAAACAGTGATTGGAAAGGCCCTCCCTCGGCGTGATCGTCAACATCCGCCTGAAACACCTGTCTCAGCATAAACGGCGTTCCGATCCGGACGGCCGCCCCTCGTTCATCGAGACTGCCCTGCACCGCATTGACGGGAATTCTTAAAAATAAATAGCCGTCTCTATCATCAATTTTATAATCAAAGTAGCCATGATCGTATTCCCAGCCGCCGTTTATCACATAACCGAGCGGCTTCATCACTTGTTCCAGTTCTTGAAGCAGAAAAGACTGCCCATCTATCGCGGAAGGTATTGGTATCATCAGAATGCCCCTTTTTTCACTTATCCTGTCCTGCCGAACAAGACTTCATTCAGAGGCGCACTACATGGAAATCGTTGTTTCTTTCGCGCGGCCAACAAAAAAGAAAGCGCATTCAATTAAGAAGTAAACAGCCATTGCCGCTGCAAGCCATGCAGCTGAATCCCAAGACACATAAACAACCGTTGCATAGAGTCCTAATTTAGTGAAAAGAGTATGGGTTCGTTTTAAATGCAAAATCCGATGTACCGCATCGGTAAAAAGGGCAAGCGGCAAACCAATGAGAAGAAAGGCGTGGATGAAAACATGTGACAGCGTGCCGCCAAAGCTTGAAGAAAACTCTGTATAAACGGCATCAAAGGAGATAAGGAAACTTAAAATAGCTGCAGAAAAACCGGCAATGATGAGATGTTTAACCAATTGTTTCATGAACATCAGCACCTTTCTGATTTTATAAAAAGCCGACCGGCAAATGCCAGTCAGCTTTCTCACATTAATCTTCCAGACGTTTTTCAAGCTCTGCTTTTTTCTCTTCAAAGCCAGGTTTGCCGAGTAACGCAAACATATTGACTTTATACGCTTCTACACCAGGCTGGTCAAACGGATTGACGCCAAGGAGATAACCGCTCATCGCGCAGGCTTTTTCGAAGAAATATACAAGGTATCCAAAAGTATATGCATTCAGCTCAGGAATGTTAACGATTAAGTTCGGAACATTTCCGTCTGTATGGGCAAGCATCGTGCCTTGGAATGCTTTCTTGTTAACGAAATCAACAGTTTTACCGGCTAAATAGTTCAAGCCGTCAAGATCGTTATCCGCTTCCTTAATTGTCAGTTCATGTTTAGGTTTCTCTACGTTCAGGACCGTTTCGAATAAATCTCTGCGGCCTTCTTGTACATACTGGCCTAAAGAATGAAGGTCTGTTGAATAGTTCGCTGAAGAAGGATAAATGCCCTTCTCATCTTTCCCTTCGCTTTCTCCGAACAGCTGCTTCCACCATTCCGCAAAGTATTGAAGCGCCGGTTCGTAGTTGATGAGCATTTCAATTGTTTTGCCCTTATTATAAAGGACATTGCGAACAACCGCATATTGGTATGCTGGGTTATCTTCCAGTTCAGATGTTGCAAAATCTTTGCTCGCATCCAGGGCGCCTTTCATCATGTCATCAATGTTGACGCCGCTGACAGCAATCGGCAAGAGACCTACAGCTGTTAAAACTGAATAACGGCCGCCGACATCGTCAGGTATAACAAATGATTCGAAGCCTTCTTCGTTAGAAAGCGTTTTTAATGCGCCGCGCTCTTTATCAGTTGTTGCATAAATCCGCGCTTTCGCTTCTTCTTTACCGTATTTCTCTTCAAGAAGCTTGCGGAAAATACGGAAAGCGATTGCAGGTTCAGTTGTCGTACCTGATTTCGAAATGACATTAATAGAGAAGTCAACATCTTCAAGAAGATCCATAACGTCTCTCATATAAGATGAACTGATGTTGTTCCCGATAAAAATGACTTGCGGATTGCCGCGTTTTGCTTTTGGCAAAGTGTTATAAAACGCGTGATTCAGCGCTTCAATCGCTGCCCGCGCTCCAAGATAAGAACCGCCAATGCCGACAACAAGCAAGACATCAGAGTCAGATTTGATTTTTTCCGCGCTTTTTTTGATGCGCGCGAATTCTTCTTTATCATAATGTTCAGGGAGGTCCACCCAGCCTAGAAAATCGCTGCCTGCGCCTGTTTTTTCATGGATATTATGGTGTGCTGTTTTTACAAAGTCCCGCAGATATGTAAGTTCATGTTCGTTGAAGAAAGTCAACGCTTTTGAGTAGTCAAAGCGTACATGCGTCATTGCTTGTCCCTCCATAACGGTATAATGTTTTCATCTTTCACTTTATATGAACTTATCTTTGAAATCAAGTCAAGAAGAAAGGGCGGAATGACTGGATTCCGCCCTTTGGGTTTATAGAGACGCGCGAAGGATGGCAAGCACGTCATCTTTATTCAGTTTTTGGAAGTTGCCGAAGCCGCCGTGTTCCATTTCCTTGGCTGCGATATCAGCAATCAGCTCAAGCTTTTCTTCTCCAATATTGTAATCAGCAAGACGAGAAGGTGCACCGAGGCTTGTCCAGAATGCAGACAGTTTATCGATTCCTTCAAGCGCAATTTCTTTATCTGTTTTGCCTTCAGTATCAATGTCAAACATGTTGAGCATAAGGTTTTTAAAACGGCCTACATTTGTATCAAGCGTGTATCTCATCCAGTTTGGGAACAGTATCGCCAAACCGCCCGCGTGCGGAATATCATATACAGCTGAAACAGCGTGTTCCATTGTATGAGAAGCCCAGTCACCGAAGTAGCCCATTTGGAGCGTGCCGTTTAAAGCAATAGTACCAGCATACAAAATCGTTTCACGAAGTTCGTAGTTTTCCAGATCTTCAAGAAGCTTAGGAGCTGTTTCGATGACCGTCTGCAAAACAGCAAAGCACATTCTATCCTGAAGCGGCGTGTTTTCAACATTATGGAAGTATTGTTCGAATACGTGGCTCATCATGTCAACCATGCCGTATACTGTTTGATTTTCTGGAACGGTGAACGTATTTTCAGGGTCTAAAATAGAGAAACGCGGATGAGTGACATTGCTGCCCCATACAAATTTCTCGTTTGTTTCCCAGTTTGTAATCACGGAATCAGGGTTCATTTCAGACCCTGTTGCAGCAAGCGTTAAAACAGTGCCAAACGGCAGCGCATCCTCCGCTGTTACTTTTTTGCTGAAAATATCCCAAGCGTCGCCATCGTATTTGACGCCAGCTGCGATTGCTTTTGTACAGTCAATCACACTGCCTCCGCCGACAGCAAGCAGAAAATCAATGTCATGCTCTCTGCAAAGGTCTATGCCTTTTTTCACTGTTGCAAGACGCGGGTTCGGCTCCACACCTGACAGCTCATGAACAACAGCGCCCTCTTCCTTTAAAATGCTTGTGACTTGATCATAAAGGCCGTTGCGTTTAATGCTGCCGCCCCCGTAAACAAGCAGTACATTCTTGCCGTATCGTTTGAATTCTTTTCTTAATTGTTCAAGCTGACCTTTTCCAAAAATCAGCTTTGTCGGATTATAATAAGTGAAATTTTCCATAGTAAAACCTCCAAATGATGCTGGTAAAAAAACAGATTTTCCATTGTAACATAAGTTGACAAAAAGAAAAAGGGAAGCAGCCAAACGGCTATTTCCCCTTTTTTTATAGTGATGCTTTCAAAATTGACAGCACATCTTCTTTGTTGAGTGATTTAAATTGGCCGAATGTACCGTTAGCCATTGCCTTGTCAGCAATTGTGTCAAGCTGCTCATCATTAATATCATAATCAGCAAGACGGTTCGGAGCGCCAAGGCTTGTCCAGAATGCGGACAGCTTATCGATACCTTCAAGTGCGATTTCTTCATCTGTTTTACCTGCTTCTTCAACATCAAACACGCGAACTGCAAGCTGTTTCATGCGGGCAGGGTTTTCAGACAATGTGTGTCTCATCCAGTTCGGGAACAAAATTGCCAGTCCGCCGGCATGCGGAATATCATAAACGGCTGATACTGCATGTTCAATATTATGAGTAGCCCAATCCCCTCTTGCCCCCATAGAAAGCATGCCGTTTAAAGCGATTGTTCCTGTGTACAGGATTGTCTCACGCAATTCGTAATTTTCGAGATCATTAATCAGCTTAGGCGCTGTTTCAATGACTGTACGCAGAAGTGATTCACACATGCGGTCCTGATACGGCGTATTTGATACATGATGGAAGTATTGTTCGAATACGTGGCTCATCATGTCAACCATTCCGTAGATCGTGTGGTTTTTAGGTACGGTGAATGTATTCACCGGATCAAGAATCGAGAATTTAGGGAATACGAGCGGGCTGCCCCAGCCGTATTTTTCTTTTGTTTCCCAGTTTGTAATAACAGATCCTGAGTTCATTTCTGAACCAGTCGCAGCGAGAGTCAATACCGTTCCGAATGGCAAAGCATCTTTTGGCTGATGCTTTTTCGTAACGATATCCCACGCATCACCATCATACTTCGCTCCTGCGGCAATCGCTTTTGTACAGTCGATTACGCTTCCGCCTCCGACAGCCAGCAAAAAATCAATGTTTTGTTCTTTACAGATGGCAACACCTTTATTAACAGTCGACACACGAGGATTCGGTTCCACACCTGCTAATTCATGCACGGTCGCTCCGGCTTTATTCAGCTGTTCAATCACTTGATCATACAGGCCGCTGCGTTTAATGCTGCCGCCTCCGTACACAAGCAATACGTTTTTTCCGTAAGGTTTGAGTTCCTCCGGAAGTCTTTCCACTTCGCCGCGCCCGAAAATTAATTTGGTCGGATTCCAGTATGTAAAGTTTTGCATGACATCTCCTCCTTAGATTTTTTATTATGCAGAATGTCCTCACCACATGTAAAGCAATCAGCTCTCACCGATCAGCATACCAGATGGTTTTATTTTGCAGGATGCTGGGAAAGAAGCTGATATAAGCGAGGGCAGGCCAGCTTCCCTCATATGGAGAATGCATGTATAGATTCTCCAATATGTCACAATCTATAACTGTTTTAATAATTCATGGAGGAGGTTGCAAAACATGAGTACCATTCAAAGAATTTGTCTTGTATTAACCATCATTGGCGCCATTAACTGGGGACTGATCGGATTTTTCCAATTTGACTTAGTAGCGGCTATCTTCGGCGGCCAAGGGTCAGCCCTTTCCCGAATCATTTACGGACTTGTCGGAATCGCCGGCTTAATCAACCTCGGTCTGCTATTTAAGCCAAACGAGGAAAGATCGCGTGAAGAAGCAGCAAATCCTGAAATGCGATAGGATATCAATCACGCTGAAATAGGATTTTGCATGAAATCAAAAGCACCGAACATTCCTGTCCGGTGCTTTTTTTCATGCTTATTTTTTGATAAGGTCTTTGCGGTTGGACATTTCGATCCACTCTTCAAGCTTATCTTTTAATGTGTTGAAACCTTGTGGTGTAGAAGCTTCTTCGCTTACTTGAGCAGCTTTAGGTTTTCTTGGTTTGCTTTCTTTTTTCTCAGGCGCAGCTTGTGTCGCACGAATTGAAAGGCTGATTTTGCCTTTTTCTTCATCAACAGCAAGTACTTTTACTTGTACTTCGTCGCCAACTGAAAGGTGCTCGTTGATATCTTTTACGAAACCGTGAGTCACTTCAGAAATGTGTACTAAACCTTGAGTTTCTTCATCTAATGCAACAAACGCACCATACGCTTGTAATCCTGTAACTTTACCAGTGTAAACACTGCCCACTTCAAATTTTGCTGCCATTCATAACAACTCCTAAGTTAAATTAAATATCTGTTTATACGCAATTTAAAATTATATCACACATGTCTTATTTCCGCAAAGAAAACTTTTTCATAAAAAAATCAGGTTTATACACAGCAAAAAGGGGGTAAACTGAAAATACCAAAGGCTTTCTAGTATTCCCCCCTTTTATTGGATGCGAACAAAAGGTTCGTATCTTTTTTTATGTTGTTTTGTGCAGGAAGCGTTTCATTCTGACTAACGCTTCTTGAAGCTGTTCAATCGAGGTGGCGTATGAACAACGGATATATCCCTCACCGCTCGGACCAAACACACTTCCAGGAACAACTGCCACTTTTTCCTGCGTCAGTAGCTCCTCGGCAAACTGTTCTGAACTCATTCCCGTGCTTTTAATAGATGGAAAAGCATAGAAAGCGCCGCCCGGATGATGACAGCTGAGACCGATTTCATTGAGCGATTCTACAAACAGATTCCGTCTTCTTCGATAGCTTTTTTTCATTTTTTCTACGTCTTCCATGCCGTTCTTCAGGCCTTCAAGGGCGGCAAACTGCGCCATTGCGGGCGCACACATCATCGCATACTGATGAATTTTAAGCATTGCATCCCGAAGCAAGGATGGTGCCGCGGCAAAACCGAGCCTCCAGCCCGTCATTGCAAATGCTTTTGAAAAGCCTGAGATGACTACCGTCCGTTCCTTCATTCCCGGTAATGCCGCTATACTTGTAAATTCCTCATCATATGTCAGCTCCGCGTAGATCTCGTCGGCTAAAACGATGACATCATGTTTTTTGGCAAACTCAGCAATCTCATTCAGCTCTTCCTTCGAATAAACCGAACCTGTCGGATTCGATGGTGAGCAGATGAGAATGGCCTTTGTTTTTTCAGTGACTGCCGCTTCAAAATCAGCAGCCGTTGCTTTAAATCCTTTGTCTGCCGTTGTATGAACGTGAACCGGGATACCTCCTGCCAAAGAAACAAGCGCATCATACGCCACAAAACACGGCTCAGGAATGATGACTTCCTCACCTGGATTCACAATGGCGCGGATCGCAATATCCAAAGCCTGACTTGCCCCCACTGTCACAATCAGCTCATTATCTGGCGAGTAGCCAAGGTCAAACCTGTTGCTCAAATAACGGCTGATTTCCTCCCGCAATGAGTATAAACCCGCATTTGCCGTGTATGACGTATATCCTTGTTCAAGAGAGAGAATGCTTGCTTCGCGGACATTCCACGCGGTAACAAAATCAGGCTCGCCGACGCCTAAAGAAATGACGCCTTCCATCGTTGCCGCCAAATCAAAGAATTTGCGGATGCCGGATGGTTTTATTTGTTGTACATAGTCTGATAAATACGAAGTCATTTACGGTGACACCACGATTCTTTTGTCGTCGTCTCCTGTTTCAAACACTTTGCCGTCATGCTTGTATTTTTTCAGGATAAAATGGGTTGTCGTAGATACAACTGAATCAAGCGTTGACAGTTTATCCGAAACAAAACGCGCTACGTCAGACATCGAATTGCCGCGAATCACGACAGACAAATCGTATACGCCTGACATCAGGTAAACTGATTCAACCTCTTGGAATCGGTAAATCCGTTCCGCCACTTCATCGAAACCGACGCCCCGCTTCGGCGTTACTTTGACGTCGATCATGGCCGTAACGCCCTCATGTCCGTCTACTTTTCGCCAATCAATCATAGCGGAATAATCGATAATAACCTTTTCTTTCTCCAGTTTGTCAATAATTGTTTTCACTTCATTTACAGGGATGCCCGCCATCTTTGCGATTGTTTCTAAATCGGCGCGGCTGTTTTCGTCTAAAATTTCTAATATTTCTGTTTCTTTTTCTGTCAATTTCATTTGATTCACACCTTTGCAATGTCAAGAAATCTCATGACATTATATCACGTTTTTTGACGAATGCTAAGAAAAAACGAGGAGAAACTTCCGCTAGAATTGACAATTTCAGGGCATAATACAACCATCAAAAAAAGGGAGTGACACAGAATGGAGGCGGTTTCACCAATAAGGCGGTTTACGGTCGATGGAGTCAATGTATACTACGAACATTATCAAAATCCCGGCAGGCAAACGCTGGTCTGCGTACACGGTTTTTTATCATCTGCATTCAGCTTCAGAAAAGTAATTCCTCTCCTTCGGGACAAGTACGACATCATCGCGCTTGATTTGCCTCCTTTCGGCCAATCTGAAAAATCAAGAACGTTTATCTATACCTATCAAAATCTTGCTAAGCTTGTCATTGGGATTTTGGAGCACTTGCAAGTGAAACAGGCTGTGCTTGTCGGGCATTCTATGGGCGGGCAGATATCGCTGTCTGCTGCTCTCCAAAAACCTGAGCTTTTTTCAAAGGTTGTGCTGCTTTGCAGTTCAGGGTATTTAAAACGTTCACACCCGACGATCATTTTCGGGACCCATATCCCGTATTTTCATCTTTACATCAAACGCTGGCTCTCGAAAGAAGGCGTGATGAAAAATCTATTAAATGTGGTGCATGACAAATCGCTGATTGATGAGGAGATGATTGACGGCTATGGCAGACCGTTTCAGGACGAGCAGATTTTCAAAGCCATGACAAGGTTTATCCGCCACAGAGAAGGAGATTTAGAACCCGAGCAATTGAAGAAAATGAACAAGCCTGCTCTATTGATTTGGGGCGAGGAGGATCGAATTGTCCCAATGGAGATCGGTAAACGGCTGCACGCGGATTTGCCTAATTCCGTGCTGTACTCACTTGGCCAGACCGGACATCTGGTGCCTGAAGAACGGCCTGAACTTGTTTCCGAACACATTGCTGATTTTATCAAATAGAAAAAACCGGTGCTGAACCGGTTTTTTTAAGGCGTGCAAGAGCTGCTGTTTTTAATGAATAAAAGCTGGCCAGCCACTTCCCGGCAGCTGTCGATCGGCAGCGTTTGTTCAAAAGAAGTTTCAAATATAAGCTGAATGCTTTTCGCCAGCACGTCGGGATCGTCTTCATCATAGACTGCCTGCACGACATCAACAGCCTCCGTTTCGTAAAACTCTTCTCCATATTTAAACGGGTCCCATTTGGCAATGATCTTAATCATTTCCCTGACCGCTTGACTTTCTTCCATATTCATCACCGCTTATAATAAAATTTGCAGTTCTATCTTATCATAGTGAAGATTAGAAGAATAAACATACATGAGGGGGTAACAGAATGAACTTTGATAAACGAGAAGAACGCCTTGGCACCCAATCTGTTAAATGGGACAAAACAGGCGAATTATTTGGCGTGACAGACGCACTCCCGATGTGGGTGGCGGATATGGATTTTCGCGCCCCGGAAGCGATAACTGAAGCGTTAAAAGAGCGTCTTGACCACGGTATTTTTGGTTATACAACTCCAGATCAAAAAACGAAGGATGCTGTATGCGGATGGATGCAAAACAGGCACGGCTGGAAGGTGAATCCGGAAAGCATCACATTCAGCCCCGGCGTTGTAACAGCTTTGAGCATGGCGGTACAAGCTTTTACGGAGCCTGGCGATCAAGTAGTTGTTCAGCCTCCAGTTTATACGCCTTTTTACCATATGGTGGAGAAAAACGGCCGGCACATTTTACATAATCCGCTGCTAGAAAAAGACGGCGCATATGCAATGGATTTTGAAGATTTGGAGACGAAGCTTAGTGACCCAAGCGTTACATTGTTTATTTTATGCAATCCTCATAACCCTTCTGGGCGTGCATGGGGCCGGGAAGATTTACTGAAGCTAGGCGAATTGTGCCTTGAGCATGGCGTCACAGTTGTATCGGATGAAATCCATTCCGATTTAATGCTGTACGGACACAAGCACACGCCTTTCGCTTCGCTCTCTGACGATTTCGCTGATATTTCTGTGACATGTGCTGCTCCAAGCAAAACATTTAATATCGCCGGATTGCAGGCTTCAGCGATCATTATTCCGGATCGCCTGAAGCGCGCCAAGTTTTCCGCAAGCCTTCAGCGAAATGGTTTAGGCGGACTGAACGCGTTTGCCGTCACTGCAATCGAAGCCGCGTATTCAAAAGGGGGACCGTGGCTTGATGAATTGATCTCTTACATTGAGAAAAACATGAACGAAGCGGAAGCCTTTTTGAGCAACGAGCTGCCAAAGGTCAAAATGATGAAGCCGGATGCATCATACTTGATTTGGCTCGACTTCAGCGCTTACGGCTTGTCCGATACAGAGCTTCAGCAAAAAATGCTAAAAAAAGGGAAAGTTATTTTAGAGCCCGGGACGAAATACGGGCCTGGCGGAGAAGGATTTATGCGCCTGAACGCGGGATGCTCTCTTGCAACCCTGCAGGACGGCCTGCGCCGCATCAAAGCCGCATTATCGTAAATATAGCTGTAAACGCCTTTACGTCTTATTTGTAAAGGCGTTCTTAATAAAGGAATTTTATATTTTACTTCTAATATTTAGTGTTATAATAGATTCATATTTTATACGAAAGGATTTCACACGAATGGAAATTCTAAAAGACTATCTTCTGCACATCTGCTTTATTTTGTTTCCTATTCTTCTTTACCAAGTGTTTTGGCTTGGAAAACCTGCGATTCTTGTGCCAAAAATAAACAGCGGTTTGGTCACGCTCTTCGCCTGCGGCGCCTCCGTTTTATGCATTATTTTCCCGATTCATGAAATGGACTACATACAATACGGCCTTCAGATGATTCCTGTTATCATTTGTTTATTTTACATTAGTACCGCTTCCGGACTTACAGTCGCCGCATCTGTCCTATGTTTTGAACTGCTTTTTTACGAACCTTCCGCAATGTTTGTTTTCACTTTGCTGCCTTTTCTTATCATTATCCCAATCTTATTTCAGAAAAAATGGCCATTCATGTCCAAAGCGAAAAAACTGCTGCTGTCTTTATTGATCAGCTGCGTGGAGATTTTCCTATTTTTCGCCTCAAGCTGGATTCTTTCCGCCTTGAATATTTTAAATTTTCAAAAATCAGGAATTTTCGTTTACGAGGCGGCAGTCTCAGGGCTTTTCCGCTCCAGTGTTCTTCTTTTAAGCATCTATATTATCGAAAGCATCGCCGAAAATATCGCCCTGCGTTCACAGCTTATCCATTCTGAAAAAATGACGATTGTGAGTGAACTGGCAGCGAGCGTCGCTCATGAGGTCAGGAATCCGCTGACAGTTGTCCGCGGGTTTGTCCAGCTGCTTTTTAATGACGAAACCCTACAAAACAAGTCGAGTGCGGATTACAAAAAGCTTGTACTGTCAGAGCTTGACCGGGCGCAAGGCATTATTACAAACTATCTCGATATGGCCAAACAGCAATTATACGAAAAAGAGGTTTTTGACCTATCAGCCCTTATCAAAGAGACAAGCTCCCTTATGGTGTCGTACGCCAATTACAAGTCAGTAACCGTCGAGGCTGAAACAGAATCGGACCTTTTGATATACGGAGACGCAACAAAGCTGAAGCAGGCTGTCATCAACCTGATGAAAAACAGTATTGAAGCGGTTCCTCACGGGAAGGGGTTGATCCACATATCAGCCAAAAGAAACGGCCATACGATCATGATTAACATCACAGACAATGGGGTCGGGATGACAGACCATCAAATGCAAAAACTCGGCGAACCTTATTATTCCTTAAAAACGAACGGAACGGGACTCGGCCTCACCGTAACCTTTTCCATTATTGAACATCATCACGGGACCATTTCATTTAACAGCAGCTTCCAAAAAGGCACTACGGTGACCATTAAGCTTCCCGCTGATCTTCCTCACTAGCAAATCGATTGGAACTTTAATAGAATGAATGCGAGGTGATGACAGATGAGCACGTTTGAGACAGGCTCTATCGTTAAAGGATTTTACAAAACAGGTGTATACATAGGAGAAATCACGGCTTGCAGGCCGCAGCACTATTTAGTGAAAGTGAAAGCGGTTCTTACCCATCCCGCTCAGGGAGACCTTCATCATCCAAAACAGGCGGATGTGCCATTTTTTCATGAGAGAAAAGCGCTCGCATATGGTGAACAGACCAATATCCCCCACCATATGGTGAAGCCTTATGACGGTGAAGTTCCGGATTATACCGAATCTCTGCGGGAGGCGACAGCACAGCTGAGAGCCAAGTTGAATGAGGATGGTTCGGAGTGGGCAAAACGCTCCCTTCATAATCTGGACATTTTAGAAAAAGAATATTTTAACCGGCAATAACCCAGTCTGACAAAAGATTGGGTTTTTCACGTCGCGCGCTTCAACAGTTCGGTTAAATCGATTCTTTCGCCGATTGTGGGCGGTTTTGGCTTTTCGAGATACTGCTTATCCTGCTCAACAAGCTTAAAAAGTTTATATGCTGTGAGGGCATCATCAAGCGCTTTATGATGGGTGCCGGTTCCGGAATCTCCATACTCTTCGGCAGCTTTCCATAAACCCGTCAATGTCCGGTCTCCAAAAAAGTTTTTGTATTCAAGCGATAAATCTCTCATTTCTCCCTTAAACGGGAAAGGGATATGGTTAAACATACAGTTTTGCTTCAGCACTTTCATATCCATGTTTCCCCACGTAATAATTGTGCTGTTTTTCTCAGGATCCAGCTCGTTTAGTTTACGGATGAAATCCTCGAATCTCATTCCTTCGTCTACCTGTTTTTGGGTTATTTTTAAAAATGATTTGCAGCGTTTCGTAAGCTTCGGGAACTTTTTCGGTCTAACATAGCTAGAAAACGTCTCAACCACTTCATCATCAATCGACTTTACAATTCCGGCTTCAATGATTTCCGGGAAGAAGTTTTGAGGACTGTACTTTCCATCAGGCATTGTAAATTCGAAATCAATAATGAGTAAGCTGTTTGTCGTCACCTTTTTACACCTGCCTTTCCTCCGATCAGAAAATGCTATCTTTATAGTATATCAATTCCCCTTCTCGACATTTCTTCATTTTCTAAAAATAATGAATTTTCCCAGCCGCTTCGTTTCTTTTAAATTGTGAATCGTTTCTTTATAATTAGTAAGGAACCCGAAATAATAAGAAGGTGATGTTATTTCTATCCGTAAGAAAAACTTTGTCATTGTGTGGCTGGCGAACTTTTTTGTCTCCGCTAGCACAACGATGATCGTTCCTTTTCTCTCCTTATACATTGAGACGCTCAGCTCTTTTTCAAACGGCTTTGTGCAAAGGTGGAGCGGCTATGTGTTCGGCATTACATTTCTCATGGCGTTTTTGGTATCCCCGTTTTGGGGACGGTTCGGAGACAAACGCGGATACAAGAAAATCCTTATGGCAACCGGAACGGGCATTGCCCTCAGCATTTTCTTCATGGGCTTTGTTACATCGGTGTACCAATTGTTTTTTCTGCGTATGGCAATGGGTCTTGTAACCGGATTCATCCCGACATCTCTTGCGATGATTTCGGCACAGACTCCGAAGAGCTCAGCCGGCAAAACACTTGGCACGCTGCAAATGGGGCAAGTGTCCGGAAGCTTGTTCGGCCCGCTTTTGGGAGGCATGCTTGCTGATCGTTTCGGCTTTACGTATACCTTTTTTATCACAGCCTTTGTGATTTTCTCGTCTGTTCTTCTCGTGTTATTTGGTGTCAAAGAAAAGCCTCTTGCAGAGAAAACAGCCAAACGTACGTCTTACTCGAGAAAAGAGGTGCTCTCCTATATTTTTCACCATCCGGCGCTGTGGGTCATGATGCTGTTAACCATGCTGATTCAAACAGGCAATTTCAGTATCCAGCCCCTGCTCGCTTTATATGTAAATGAGCTGCACGGACCTGTCAATCTTGCCTTTTTCTCCGGCATGGCATTTTCAGCAACGGGGCTCGGAAGTTTGCTGCTGGCTAGAAAATGGGGTGATCTGGGCGACCGCTACGGCCATCGCCGCATTTTAATCGGACTTTTGCTCGCCGCCTCTTTCTTTTTTATTCCGCAGGCGCTCGCGTCCTCACTCAGCGTGCTCCTTGTTTTCAGATTTTTATTCGGAATGGCGATGGGCGGTTTGCTGCCATGCATTACGGCAGCGATCCGCGTTCAGGCTCCCGGCAGCATTCAAGGTGAAGTTCTCGGCTACAATGTCAGCTTTCGCTTTTTAGGAAACGTGCTCGGGCCTCTGCTCGGCGGAATCATATCGAGCCATTTTACCATTTCGGCCACCTTTTACGTCACGGCGTTTCTCTTTTTCGCCGGCGCCTGCATGCTTTGGATCATGCAGAAACTTCGGAAAGATTCTTATGCCAAAGCAAGCTGATTCCGAGAAAAAACTGAGGAATCTTCTAAATTTAACCTTCTCGTAATCTCAAAAGAATGGTACGATATGGCTAGAATTTAGGAGAAAAGAGAGTGACCATGTTACGAAAAATAATCGGATGGATTTTGCTCCTTTGCATAATCCCATTGTTTGCATTTACAGTTATCGCTTCCGGAAAAGAAGTAAAACAAATGAAGTCCCTGGATCAGGTGCTTGATAAAAATATTGATCTGAAAGATATCAGCCTTGTTCAGAACAGCTACATGTATGACAGGGACGGCTCCCTTGTCTCGGAAATCGTCAGCGACCACGAAAACCGTGTGCTCGTTCCATTTAACAAGATTCCCGAGGAAGTCAAACAGATTTTCTTAACATCTGAGGACCGCCATTTTTACGAGCATAAAGGCTTTGACTTTATGGGAATGGTGCGGGCTACTGCTTCTAACGTAAAAGACAAGAAAATTGACCAGGGTGCCAGCACCATCACACAGCAGCTTTCAAGAAACTTGTATTTGAGCCACGAACGCTCCTTCAGCCGCAAGCTGACAGAGCTCGCGTATTCCTATCAGCTGGAGAAAAAATATACGAAAAATGAAATTCTTGAAGCTTACTTAAATACCATTTATTTCAACAACGGTGTTTACGGCGTCGGTTCAGCAGCTCAATTCTATTTCAGCAAACCGCTGAAATCTCTCACAGTGGGAGAAATGGCTTTTATCTGTGCTATACCTAATAACCCTACATTATATGATCCTCTCAAGCATTTTGACTACACGAAAAGCCGTCAAGAACGTTTGCTTAAAGGGCTAAAAGATGCCGGGGTCATTACGGACAAAGAGCTGAAAAAAGCCGTAAAACAAAAAATCAAACTGGATGTTGAAAAAAGAGAAGACAAATATCCTGACTACGTTTCCTACGTGAATGATGAATTCACTCAGCTGGTGTCTGAATCAGAAGGCTTTGATAAACGCCTTCTAAAAGCATCAGGAAAACAAAAAGAAAAGATCGAAAACGAGCTGTCCGCAAGAGTCAGCACGCTGATGAAAGACGGCGTGAAAATTTATACTGCACTTGATCCGTACATGCAAAACCAAGTTGTGGCACAAATGAATTCCAAGCTCCCGTATGCGGACGTACAGGGCGGAGCGGCTGTGATTAATCACCAAACGCATCAAATCATCGCTCTATCCGGCGGGAAAAACTATCAAAAATATGACTTTAACCGCGCCTACCAGGCGTACAGGCAGCCGGGTTCATCCATTAAGCCGCTTCTTGATTACGGCCCTTATATTGAACAGACCGGCGCGACAGCAAGCAGCACCATTGATGCCAGCAAGTTTTGCAGCAAAGACTACTGTCCGCAAAACTACAATAACCGCACTTACGGCACAGTGACGCTTGATACGGCGTTTAAAAATTCATATAATACCCCGGCTATTAGAATGCTCGACCGCGTCGGCATCCAAAAGGCATTCAGTTATATTGAGCCGTATCATTTTGCCAAACTTGTCGACAGTGACTATCTTCTTCCGGCGGCGCTTGGCGGATTTACAAACGGCATGACGCCTCTTGAGATGACAAAGGCTTATACGACATTCGGAAACAGCGGAAGCTATACGCCGAGCCATGCGATTACAAAGGTGACAGACCTTAAAGGAAAAACGCTTTATAAATGGAATGATAAAGCGACTCAAATATTCAGCGTCCGCACGAACATGCAGCTGAAAAAACTGATGTCTTCCGTTGTGAAAAGCGGAACAGGGAAAAAAGCATATTTCAATGCGCCTTACATCGGCGGTAAAACCGGAACATCAAATGATTATCACGATATGTGGTTTGTCGGCCTGACTGATACGTATACAATGGGTGTCTGGGTCGGAAAGGACACACCGACCAGCGTTGAATATCTTCACAGCATCAGCCCTCAGCTTTCCATCTGGAAAGGAACGCTGCAAGCGGCTTATTAAAGGATCGGAGGGGATATGGAGTGACTTCAGAACAAATTCCAAATCGCGTTTTGCTGTTTGACGGTGTCTGCAATTTATGCAATGGCGCCGTGCAGTTTATCATTAAACGTGATCCGGACGGATTGATTTCTTTCACATCGCTGCAGTCGGAAACAGGACAGAGCCTGCTGAAGAAAAGCGGGCTTCCGACTGATCGGTTTGACAGCTTTGTCTTTATTGAAGACAGCCAAGTGTACACAAAGTCAACTGCAGCCATTAAGGTTTTCAGGCATCTGCGAGGCCCATGGCGGCTCTTTGTCCTGTTTTTCGCAGTGCCGAAGCCTGTCAGAGATATGGTCTATTCTTTCATTGCCAACAACCGCTATAAGTGGTTTGGCAAAAAAAATGAATGTATGCTCCCCTCCCCTTCTATTAAAAAAAGATTTTTACCGTAAATAAAAAATGGCTAGGAAGCTAGCCATCACAGATTGTTGACAAAATCCTAAAACGCTTCGTTTTAGGATTTTGTCATCTTTTCAGCGTGATGAAAACTTTTGAAGTCGATGAAGAGCGAGCATTGGATGTGAAACGGCGGAAACCTGAGAATCTAGCCGCCGTTTTATTGCGTATAGAGCACGAAGCGCAAATCTGACCACCAAACGCTGAAATGGCTAGCTTACACAGGTAAGCTAGCCATTATGCTATTATAAAGCTTGATAAATATGAACAGAATACCGATAACAAAGGTAAACCAAAACAGCAGTTCCAATAGAATGAATCCAACTAATGACATGAGAGAAAGCGTCGAATAAATCCGGTATACGGTAAACACAAAGTAAGCGAGCGTGACGACCGCAAACCAGATCACAATCCAAATGACATTTTGTAAGAGCACAAAGGATAAAATCCCGCCGCCCAAATAAATCATGGAACCCATTCTGAGTTTTTTCAGGTTGTTCCCTTCCGGATCATTAGCAAAAAACAGCAATGACAGCTCGGTCACGGTATTTGCAATTAATTTCAGAGCGGACAGAACCATAAAATATAAAAGTGCAAAGGCAGCAAATAACGCAAGCCTGATTCCTTTCTCTGAAAAGTAATCGAGCATTCCATCATACATTCCAAATGAAGACAGCATCTTCAACGCATAAAGTGAAGTTGAGATGGATAAGGACGAACTAAAAAGCAGGATCGCAATCAGCGGAAAATATCCTGTCAAATAAGTATTTTTCATATAAAAAAGTCCCTTTCTATAATCTACCTCATTTATTATGGAGGACTTAAAACACATTGACAAGATAAATTATTCCATTTTTTCTCCTTTTTACGAATTACGGTCCCAAATCTTCACAAAGCAGCATTTTGAGAGTAAAGTAGTACGCAGGAATCATAAAACGTAAGGAAGTTTTATATGAAAAAAACATTAAAACTGCAAACCAGACTCACCATATTTGTTTGTATCGTTGTATTAATCGCATTGCTCATTACGTTTTTTACAGTCGGTGCCCAAACCACCAAACGAATTAGAGATCAGGAAAAGGCCACTGCGCTGCAGACTGCTGAAATGGTAGCTGAGGCGCCGATGACAGCCGCTGCTTTAGAAAACGGAAAAAAACAAAAGGAACTGCAGAGCTACACAAAGCGGGTTCAGAAAATTACCGGCACGGAATTTGTTGTCGTCATGGATATGAACGGTATCCGCAAAACTCATCCTGACCCGAGCAAAATCGGAAAAAAATTCAGAGGCGGTGATGAGTCCGAGGTATTAAAAGGGCATGTCCATATCAGCACAGCCTCTGGCACGCTCGGGAAATCGCAGAGAGCGTTCGTCCCTGTCTACGCGGAGAATGGAAAACAGGTCGGTGCAGTCGCAGTCGGCATCACCGTAAATGAAATTGATGAAGTGATCAGCCATAGCTTACGGCCGCTTTACTTTATTATTTGCGTCAGCATCTTCGTCGGTGTGATCGGAGCCGTTATCGTCGCCCGTACAGTGAAAAATATCATGTACGGACTTGAACCTTATGAAATTGCGACTCTGCTTGAAGAACGGAGCGCGATGCTGGAATCGACGAAGGAAGGAATACTCGCTGTCGATGAACATGGCAAAATTAAACTTGCCAACGCGGAAGCAAAACGCCTATTCGTCAAAATGGGCATCAACACAAATCCCATTGATCAGGATGTAGATGACATCTTGCCGAAAAGCCGCTTGAAAAAGGTCATTGAGACAAAAAAACCTCTTCAAGACAGAGACGTCCGCATTAACGGGCTGGAGCTTGTGTTTAATGAAGTTCCTATCCAGCTGAAAGGACAAACTGTCGGAGCGATTGCAACATTCCGCGACAAGACCGAGGTAAAACATTTAGCTGAACAGCTTTCCGGTGTTAAAATGTATGCAAACGCACTGAGAGCGCAGTCTCATGAATTTATGAACAAACTGCATGTGATATTAGGTCTCGTCCAGCTGAAAGAGTATGATGATCTTGGAGATTATATTAAAGATATAGCCATACAGCAAAAATCAGAAACAAGTGAAATTATAAATGATGTCAAAAGCTCCGTACTGGCCGGTTTTCTGCTCGGAAAGCAAAGCTTTATACGTGAGCAGGGCGCAAATCTTGATATTGAATGCAACGGTGTCATCCCGAACGCGGCAGACCCTTCTGTCATCCATGAACTTATTACAATCATCGGAAATCTCATCAACAATGGCTTAGACGCCGTTGCCGATATGCCGAAAAAACAAATCACCATGTCCATGCGCTTCCATAACAGCATACTTGATATTGAAATTACCGATACTGGAGCAGGCATGTCTGAAGAAGACCAAGCCAAAGTATTTGAACAAGGCTATTCAACAAAGGGCAAAAACCGGGGATTCGGCCTTTATTTCACACAGCAAAGCATCGAAAATTTAAAAGGCCAAATAATCCTCACAAGCGAAAAGAATGAAGGAACGACATTCAGTATTCGCATCCCGTACGAACCGAAGGAGGAAAATCATGATTAATGTACTAATAGTTGAAGATGACCCCATGGTGGGTGAATTAAATAAACGATATTTAAGCCAAATAGATGGCTTTCAGCTGAAAGGCATCGCTTCTTCCTTTCAAAGCGCTCTGCATATTTTAGGCGAGCATCATATCGACCTCATTTTGCTTGATATTTATATGCCGGGAAAAAACGGGCTGGAACTGCTGACGGAATTGAGAGCCCAAAATGAAGCGGTTGACGTGATTGTCATCTCAGCGGCCAGCGAGCTTGACGTGATCAAGAAAACACTTCGGTACGGAGCTGTCGATTATTTAATCAAACCGTTTGAATTTGAACGTTTCCAAACGGCTTTGTCTGATTACAGACGAAAACAAAAGGTGTATTCAACCCATCGCAACATGAGCCAAAAAGAACTGGACGCCGAGCTTTTTCAAAAGAAAGAAGCAACAGAAAAAGTGCAGCTTCCTAAAGGCCTGACAAAAAGCACGCTGAAGCTGATCTGGTCCAGTATCCAGTCATTTGAAAATGAATCTTTTACGACAGAAGACTTGGCAAAGCACACAGAAATCTCTCAAGTATCCATACGAAAATACTTAAAGTTTCTTGAAGATATACAGGTTCTGAATGTAGAAATGGCGTACGGAACGATCGGAAGACCTGTGTTTCAGTACAACGTCAACAACAGTAACCTTAACGGAATAAAGCAATATCTATAAGAAAACGCACTGCTTGCTTTGAGCAGTGCGTTTTTCTGTCATATCTCTTGCCAAGATGCTTGATTATATTGTTGATAAGTTATACAAGAATAACAAAGGGCCTTTCACATTTTTAAGCAAACAATTCTAAAAATAGATACTTTTTAAAAAATTATGCGAAATTCTATTTATTTCTTATTAGTTAAATGATAAATTATGATTGGTAAGTTGATCCCGAAAAACTAAGTCATAAGTCTTACTTCAGAAAACGATGTCACGGTTTTCCGCCCGGAACGCCTTCCGCATCTTTCTCTTCCCCGCCTTTCGAAGGAAATACTCACACCACGCTTATTCAGGGAAGAATAGAACTGTCTCAGCGCATTCCATTTGTTATTATCAGAAAATTTTATCGATTCTAAGAAATTGTTCAGGACAGCCCATCACATGACTGGCCGGATCAGCTTTGAACCAAATTTTTCTGGGGGGTTATATCTTGAATAAACGAAAAATCGGATTGGCGATGTCACTTGTGATCGCAGCAGGCACCATATTAGGAGCATGCGGAAACAGCGAAAAAAGCAGCGGCTCAGGCGAAGGCAAAAACAAATTCAGTGTGGCGATGGTTACTGACGTAGGCGGAGTGGATGACAAATCCTTCAACCAATCAGCCTGGGAAGGCATCCAAGCCTTTGGGAAAGAGAATGGGCTGAAAAAAGGCAAAAACGGTTACGACTATCTTCAATCCAAATCTGATGCAGACTATACAACGAACTTAAATAAATTGGCGCGTGAGAATTTTGACTTAATTTACGGCGTCGGCTACTTAATGGAGGATTCAATCAGCGAAATTGCTGACCAGCGCAAAAATACAAACTTTGCGATTATAGATGCTGTTGTCGATAAAGACAACGTCGCAAGTATTACGTTTAAAGAGCAGGAAGGCTCATTTCTCGTCGGAGTGGCCGCAGCCCTATCAAGCAAATCAGGAAAAATCGGCTTTGTAGGCGGCATGGAATCAGAGTTAATCAAAAAATTCGAGGTCGGCTTCCGTGCCGGCGTGCAAGCAGTTAACCCTAAAGCCGTTGTAGAAGTGAAATACGCAGGGGGTTTCGATAAAGCCGATGTCGGCAAAGCAACCGCCGAAAGCATGTATAAATCAGGCGTAGATGTTATTTATCACTCTGCGGGCGCCACTGGCACAGGCGTCTTTACTGAAGCGAAAAACCTGAAGAAAGAAGATCCAAAACGTGATGTCTGGGTCATCGGTGTCGATAAAGACCAATACGCAGAAGGCCAGGTAGAAGGAACAGATGATAACGTCACCCTCACTTCCATGGTGAAAAAAGTAGATACAGTCGTTGAAGATGTAACGAAAAAAGCGAGCGACGGAAAGTTCCCGGGCGGCGAAACACTTACCTACGGGCTTGATCAAGACGGAGTCGGCATTTCTCCATCTAAACAAAATCTATCGGATGATGTAATCAAAGCGGTCGATAAATGGAAGAAAAAAATCATCGACGGATTTGAAGTCCCGGCAACCGAGAAAGAGCTGAAAACCTTCAAAGCTGAATAAGAATCGCAGGGATAAGGAGGTCGAGCCCTTATCCCTTGTTTTTCTTTTATTTTGAAAAAAGGAGCGGTCAATCAATGGAATATGTCATTGAAATGCTCAATATCCGCAAGGAGTTTCCTGGTATCGTCGCCAATGACAATATCAATCTTCAAGTCAAAAAAGGCGAAATACACGCGTTGCTCGGTGAAAACGGAGCGGGGAAATCAACATTGATGAATGTCCTTTTCGGGCTGTATCAGCCGGAGCGGGGTGAAATTCGGGTGCGCGGCGAGAAGGTGCACATCAACAGCCCGAACAAAGCGAATGACCTTGGAATTGGAATGGTGCACCAGCACTTCATGCTTGTTGACACCTTTACAGTTGCTGAAAATATTATTCTCGGGAAGGAGCCAAAGAAGTTTGGCAGAATTGACCGGAAGCGTGCTGGCCAAGAGGTGCAGGACATTTCCGATCGATACGGCCTTCAGATCCATCCTGAAGCAAAAGCAGCTGACATATCAGTCGGTATGCAGCAGCGCGCAGAAATATTAAAAACCCTCTACCGCGGTGCCGACATTCTGATTTTTGATGAACCGACGGCTGTTTTGACGCCTCATGAAATTAAGGAACTGATGCAAATTATGAAGAACCTGGTCAAAGAAGGGAAGTCCATCATCTTAATCACCCATAAGCTGAAAGAGATTATGGAGATTTGTGACCGCGTTACGGTTATCCGTAAAGGAAAAGGCATCAAAACCCTTGATGTCCGTGATACAAACCAAGACGAACTCGCCAGTCTAATGGTCGGCCGCGAGGTATCGTTCAAAACTGAAAAGAGAGCTGCTCAGCCGGGAGCGGAAGTGCTTGCGATTGACGGCATAACTGTAAAGGATACCCGCGGAATAGAGACAGTCAGAGATTTGTCTCTTTCTGTCAAAGCGGGAGAAATAGTCGGCATAGCAGGCGTCGACGGAAACGGGCAATCAGAGCTGATCGAAGCGGTGACAGGACTCCGCAAAACAGATTCAGGAACAATCACCTTAAACGGAAAACAGATCCAAAACCTGACGCCAAGAAAAATCACTGAATCCGGGATCGGGCATATTCCTCAGGACCGCCATAAACACGGTCTCGTCCTTGATTTTCCAATCGGAGAGAATATCCTGCTGCAAAGCTATTACAAAAAGCCGTATTCAGCATTGGGCGTTTTACATAAAGGCGAAATGTACAAAAAAGCACGCAGCCTGATCAGCGAGTACGACGTCAGAACGCCGGATGAATATACACACGCTCGGGCATTGTCAGGCGGAAACCAGCAAAAAGCGATTATCGGGCGGGAAGTAGACAGAAATCCTGATTTATTAATTGCCGCCCAGCCGACTCGCGGCCTTGATGTCGGAGCGATTGAATTTGTCCATAAAAAGCTCATTGAGCAGCGTGATGCCGGGAAAGCCGTTCTTCTCCTCTCGTTTGAGCTTGAAGAAATTATGAATCTCAGTGACAGAATCGCCGTTATTTTTGAAGGACGCATTATCGCCAGCGTTAATCCGCAGGACACCACTGAACAGGAGCTTGGTCTCTTGATGGCAGGAAGCACGCAAAAGGAAGCGGGGAAAGCAAATGGTTAAACGACTCTCTCATTTACTCGTGCCGCTCATCGCAATCATCCTTGGTCTTGCGGCCGGCGCGTTGATTATGCTTGTGAGCGGCTACAGTGTGGCCAGCGGATATTCGGCTTTGTGGAATGGGATATTCGGTGAAATCTATTATGTCGGAGAAACCATCCGGCAAATTACGCCTTATATTTTATCCGGATTGGCTGTCGCGTTTGCATTCCGAACCGGACTCTTTAATATCGGCGTCGAGGGCCAGCTGCTCGTCGGCTGGACAGCAGCTGTTTGGGTCGGTACGGCGTTTGACGGACCGGCATATATTCACTTGCCGCTGTCATTGATTACAGCAGCAACTGCAGGAGGATTATGGGGGTTTATTCCCGGCATTTTGAAAGCGCGATTTTTCGTTCATGAAGTCATTGTCACCATTATGATGAATTATATCGCGCTGCACATGACCAATTACATCATTTCAAACGTCTTGACAGATCATCAGGACAAGACGGGGAAAATTCACGAATCCGCCTCCCTCCGCTCTCCTTTTCTTGAACAGATCACCGATTACTCACGGCTGCATTTGGGAATCATCGTTGCCCTTCTCGCAGCAGTTATCATGTGGTTTATCATCAACAAAACTACAAAGGGATTTGAGCTCCGGGCGGTCGGGTTTAACCAGCACGCTTCCCAGTATGCCGGCATGAGCGTGCGGAAGAATATCATGACCTCCATGCTTATCTCCGGCGCTTTTGCAGGCCTTGCCGGAGCCATGGAGGGCCTAGGGACATTCGAATACGCAGCAGTGAAAGGCGCATTTACCGGCGTAGGCTTTGACGGTATCGCTGTCGCTCTTCTCGGGGGAAACACAGCCGTCGGCGTTGTACTGGCGGCATGCCTGCTTGGCGGGCTGAAAATCGGCGCATTAAATATGCCGATTGAATCAGGCGTTCCATCAGAGGTCGTTGATATTGTGATTGCCATTATTATTCTGTTTGTGGCTTCAAGCTATGCGATTCGTTTCGTCATGGGCAAATTGAAGAAAAAGGGGGGGAACTAAGTGGACATTGTGCAGATTTTATCTATCATTGTCCCTGCCACACTCGTCTATGCGGCCCCGCTTATTTTAACTGCTCTCGGCGGCGTGTTTTCCGAGAGATCAGGTGTTGTGAATATCGGCCTAGAAGGCCTCATGATTATCGGGGCGTTCACCAGCGTGTTATTTAATTTATTTTTTGGTCCGGAATTAGGTGCCGCCGCACCTTGGCTTTCGCTCCTTGCCGCCATGGCAGCAGGCGCCCTATTTTCACTGATTCACGCGGCAGCGGCGATTTCGTTTCGCGCCGACCAGACAGTCAGCGGTGTCGCCATTAACATGCTGGCGCTTGGGGCAACTTTATTTATCGTCAAATTGATCTACGGCAAAGCGCAGACAGACAAAATTCCAGAGCCTTTTTATAAGACAAAAATCCCCGGTTTGGGCGATATTCCCGTCTTGGGAAAGATCTTCTTTTCGGATGTCTATTATACGTCAATTCTTGCAATAGCACTTGCCTTTATTTCCTGGTTTATCTTGTTCAAAACGCCGTTCGGCCTTCGTATCCGTTCTGTCGGAGAGCATCCGATGGCGGCCGATACGATGGGAATCAACGTATATAAAATGCGCTACATCGGCGTGATGATCAGCGGATTGTTCGGTGGTCTCGGCGGCGGCGTATATGCCTCCACAATTGCGCTTGATTTCACGCACTCTACCATCTCCGGGCAAGGCTTTATCGCCCTGGCAGCGCTTGTATTCGGAAAATGGCATCCGATCGGAGCACTGGGGGCCGCCCTGTTTTTCGGATTCGCCCAAAGCTTAAGCATCATTGGATCGCTGCTCCCTCTTTTTAAAGACATACCAAATGTGTATATGCTGATGGCTCCTTATGTCTTAACGATTCTCGCTTTAACCGGCTTTATCGGGCGGGCAGATGCGCCAAAAGCCAATGGCGTGCCTTATATTAAAGGAAAAAGATAAAACATTCTCCCCTGGGAAGACGATTCTCAGGGATTTTTTTCTAATCCAAAAGACCCCCTTAATTTAATTGTTTATTAGTTTTTTAACTTAAAAAAATATGAAGTGTTAACGCTTTCTTGTAGACTGTAACAAACAATACATGGGGGTGTATGACATGGGAGCAATTCCAAAAACGGGGACAATTTCACCTGAGCAAAAAGACTCACAGGGGAAAAACCTGTTTCAAAAAATCTGGTCTTGGGAAATCGGTGTGATTCCTCTGCCTTTATACACAGTATTAGCTGTTATTATTATTCTTGCAGCCTATTACAATGAGCTGCCGGCAAATATGCTTGGCGGGTTTGCCATCATTATGATTCTTGGTGTGTTTCTCGGAGACATAGGCCAACGCATACCGATATTGAAGGATATTGGCGGCCCTGCTATTTTATCTTTGTTTGTTCCTTCATTTTTAGTCTTTTACAATGTACTGAATTCAACATCTTTAGACGCTGTAACCAACTTGATGAAAACGTCTAACTTCCTTTATTTCTATATCGCTTGCCTTGTTGTGGGAAGTATCCTCGGTATGAACAGAATTGTTTTAATACAGGGGTTTATCAGAATGTTCGTTCCACTGGTTGCAGGAACGATCGCGGCCGTTGCAGCCGGCATCCTTGTCGGATTTATTTTTGGCTATAGTGCCTATGATTCCTTTTTCTTTGTTGTTGTCCCGATTATTGCCGGGGGAATAGGTGAAGGAATTTTGCCGCTTTCAATCGCCTATTCACAAATACTGGGCTCATCCGCTGATGTATTTGTGTCTCAGCTGGTTCCAGCCGCAATTATAGGAAACGTCTTTGCTATCATATGTGCAGCCTTAATGAAAAAGCTTGGTGATAAGCGTCCAGATCTAAATGGGAACGGACGTCTCGTAAAATCTAAAAAAGCAAATGAGATTTTCAATCAAAAAGAAGCCGAATCAAAAATTGATTTTAAGCTAATGGGAGCAGGAGTTCTGCTCGCGTGTACATTCTTTATTTTTGGCGGGTTATTGGAGAAATTCATCTTCATCCCGGGCGCGATCTTAATGATTATTTCAGCTGCGGCTGTCAAGTATGCGAATATTCTTCCGAAAAAAATGGAAGAAGGCGCTTACCAGCTTTATAAGTTTATTTCTTCAAGCTTTACATGGCCGCTGATGGTCGGTCTCGGCATCCTCTTTATTCCGTTGGATGACGTAGCGTCTGTGATTTCTATTCCGTTTGTCATCATCTGTATTTCAGTTGTTATCGCGATGATTGGTTCTGGATATTTCGTAGGCAAGCTGATGAACATGTATCCGGTTGAATCCGCAATCGTTACCTGCTGCCACAGCGGCCTCGGCGGAACGGGTGATGTTGCCATTTTATCGGCATCAGGAAGAATGGGCCTTATGCCGTTTGCCCAAATTTCAACCCGTCTCGGCGGTGCAGGCACAGTTATTTGCGCGACAGTGCTGCTTCGTTTTTTCACTTCATAAACAGAAAGAGTTCCGTTTTATGCGGAACTCTTTTTTTATTTATTCACAATCCGAATATACTCTCGGGGACCAAACGGCAGATCCTTTGATTCCGTCTCACTCATTCTGGCTGACAGGTGGTGCTCCAGTAAATACAGCTCCCACTCATCACCAGCCGCCACACCGCTGCGCCCGTCATATTGATTCAACATGAATGTCCCTGCAAATACTGAGCAGAATAAACCTGAGCACATCACGACTTTTCTTTTCACATGACCAGCTCCTTACATTCAGCTTGATCAGGATTGATTTTAAATATACAAATAACTTCTTTTTTGTTAGACTTATTTTGAGGTCAAAAGAACTCATAAAAACCCATTACAGCAGTTCGAAGCGTGGCAGCTTGCAGAAAAGTGCGCTATAATTTGGACTAGGTCGTTTGACCGTATATTTCATACATAGCGCATTTTTCAATTGAGAACGAGAAAAGGAGGTCTTATCTTTGCAGCTCTTACATCTTGCTATTTTATCGCCTTTTTTATTTGCTTTTATCATTCCCTTCTTGGCAAAATACGCAAAAAGAGTGCATACGGGCTGGTTTGTGTTGATCTTGCCCGTCTTGCTGTTTATATACTTTCTCCCAATGATCAGGATGACACAATCTGGAGAAACACTTCGATCGGTATTAGAGTGGATTCCGTCACTCGGCATTAACTTTACCGTTTATATAGACGGCCTCGGGTTATTATTCGCTTTACTGATCACAGGCATTGGCTCTTTGGTCACTCTTTACAGCATTTTTTATTTATCGAAAGAAAAAGAACAGCTTGGGCCCTTTTATGTCTACTTATTGATGTTCATGGGCGCCATGCTCGGCGTCGTTCTAGTAGACAATGTCATGGTTCTCTACATGTTCTGGGAACTTACAAGCCTTTCATCCTTTTTGCTGATCGGCTATTGGTATAAGCGGGAAAAGTCGCGCTATGGCGCAGCGAAATCACTTTTGATTACGGTCAGCGGCGGGCTGTGCATGCTCGGCGGATTTATTCTCCTTTATTTGATAACGGATTCCTTCAGTATTAGAGAGATGGTTCATCAGGTTCAATTAATTGCCGGCCACGAATTGTTTATCCCGGCTATGATTCTCATTTTATTAGGGGCTTTTACGAAATCAGCGCAATTTCCTTTTTACATCTGGCTCCCTGACGCGATGGAAGCTCCGACGCCTGTCAGCGCTTATCTCCATTCAGCTACTATGGTAAAAGCCGGCATTTATGTGATTGCGAGATTCAGTCCAATTTTCGCCTTTTCAGCCCAATGGTTTTGGATCGTATCCCTCGTCGGGCTCTTTACGATGGTTTGGGGTTCATTCCATGCCGTGAAACAAACTGATTTAAAATCGATTTTGGCGTTTTCAACCGTCAGCCAGCTCGGCATGATCATCTCCATGCTCGGAGTCAGTGCTGCGGCCCTTCATTACGGACATACAGAATATTATACAGTTGCCGCTATGGCTGCCATTTTCCATTTGATCAACCACGCAACCTTTAAAGGAAGCTTGTTTATGGCAGTCGGGATTATCGATCACGAAACAGGCACACGGGATATCCGGAAGCTAGGCGGCCTGATGGCGATTATGCCGATTACATTTACCATTTCCTTAATCGGGACATTTTCAATGGCCGGCCTACCGCCGTTTAACGGATTTTTGAGTAAAGAAATGTTTTTCACAAGCATGCTTCGCGTGACACATTTCGACCTGTTCAACGTGCAGACATGGGGCGTTCTGTTCCCTGTTCTCGCCTGGATCGGAAGTGTATTTACGTTTATCTACAGCATGAAATTGCTGTTTAAAACATTCAGAGGAAGTTACCAGCCTGAACAGCTTGAAAAACAGGCTCACGAAGCGCCTGTCGGCATGCTCGTACCACCGGTCATTCTTGTCGCTTTGGCTGTCAGTCTCTTCTTTTTCCCGAATATATTGTCGTACAGCCTGATAGAGCCTGCGATGAACTCAATCTATCCGACACTGCTTGCCGGCCATGAGAAATTCCACGTTCACATTTCACAGTGGCATGGGGTTACAACGGAATTGCTCATGACTGCGGGTATTGTTGTGATCGGAACAATTGGTTATTTGTCGCTGAATAAGTGGAAGGGAATCTATAAACTGTTTCCTTCAAAACTCACACTCAACCGGTTATACGATAAGCTTTTGACTCTGATGGAGAAAGGCTCTTACCGGGTCACAAAACAATATATGACCGGGTTTTTAAGAGATTATTTGCTGTATATCTTCGCTGGTTTCATCATTCTGATAGGCGGAGCTTTTGCCATTAAAGGCGGATTTTCATTTAAAACGGAAGGCATGGCTAAAATCGGTGTATACGAAATCATTTTGACGCTTGTCATGGTCAGCGCCACAGTGGCGACTGTTTTTGCTAGGTCAAGACTGACGGCGATCATTGCACTCGGTGTTGTCGGTTATACGCTTGCATTGTTTTTTGTCATTTTCAGAGCGCCGGACTTGGCATTGACTCAGCTCGTCATTGAAACGATTTCTGTGGCACTGTTTCTGCTTTGCTTCTACCATTTGCCGAAACTGAGGCTGAAAACAAAAACGAGAACGTTCCGGATGACGAATTTTATCATTTCTTTAGGCGTCGGTATTATCGTTACTCTGCTCGGTATCGCATCCTCAAGCCAGCGGACAAAAGACAGCATTGCGTCCTTCTTTGTCAAACACAGCCACGATCTCGGCGGAGGGGATAATGTCGTCAATGTCATTCTTGTTGATTTCAGGGGATTTGATACAATGTTTGAAATTACGGTATTAACAATAGCCGCTCTCGGCATTTACAGCATGATTAAAACAAAAGTAAAAGAGGAGGGGAAAAGCGGTGAATGAACAAAAAACAAATGACTTGATTCTTCAAACTGCGACAAAGCTTGTATCCTTTATCATTTTGCTTTTCTCTTTCTATTTATTTTTATCAGGGCATAACGCGCCCGGAGGAGGCTTCGTCGGCGGACTGATCACGTCCTCTTCCATCGTTCTCTTGCTTCTGGCATATGATTTAAAAACCGTGCGTTCCCTTTTGCCGGTCAATTTCATTTATGTCGCGGGAGCCGGCCTTCTGCTCGCTGTATTAACAGGCGTTGGCTCCTTTGTCTTCGGGTCTCCTTTTTTAACCCACACATTCGGATACTTTCAGCTGCCGATCCTTGGGAAAACGGAGCTCGCCACAGCGACGATATTTGATTTAGGCGTTTATCTTGTTGTCGTAGGCATAACGATGACCATTATTCAAACGATTGGAGAGGAAGAATAATGGAAATCTTAATGGCTGTATTAGCCGGTATTATTTTTATGGCTGCTACGTATTTGCTGCTGTCTAAAAGCCTGCTTCGCGTCATTATCGGAACAGCACTGTTAAGCCATGGCGTTCATTTAATGCTTTTGACTATGGGAGGATTAAAGAAAGGCGCCGCTCCGATTTTGAGCGAGCATGCCAAATCATTTGTCGATCCGCTTCCGCAAGCCCTGATTTTGACCGCAATTGTCATTTCTTTTGGCGTTACGTCATTCATCCTCGTCATGGCCTTTCGCGCTTATCAGGAATTGAAATCGGACGATATGGATCAAATGAGGGGAAATGATCAACATGAATAATTTTGTTATTTTGCCAATCCTGATCCCGCTTTTGTCGGCTATTCTTCTGATTTTCATGACGAAGAATCTTATGCTCATGAGAATCTTCAGCACGGCGGCATCGGCCATCGGGATTGTGATTAGCGGCATACTTGTACAGACTGTCTTCACAAAAGGCATCCAGACACTCAGCCTAGGCGGATGGAAAGCGCCGTACGGCATTGTGCTTGCCGCAGACCAATTCGCCAGCCTTCTCGTTCTCACAACAGCGGTCATCGGTTTATTGGTTGGGCTTTATTCCTTCCGTTCTGTCGGTGAAAAACGGGAGCGCTCCTTTTACTACTCCGGCGTTCAGTTCTTGCTTGCCGGCGTCAGCGGAGCGTTTTTAACAGGCGATTTATTTAATATGTACGTATTTTTTGAGCTTCTTCTTATTGCTTCCTATATGCTGATTGTATTAGGCGGCACAAAAATTCAGCTGCGGGAATCCCTTAAATATATTGTGTTTAATATCGTATCGTCTGCCCTGTTTGTCATAGGGGTCGGCTTTTTATACGCTGTAACCGGCACGTTAAACATGGCGGATCTTAGCGTGAAAATCAGCGAAACAGGACAAACCGGGCTGATCACTGTGATTGGTGTCCTGCTGCTTTTGGTATTTGGCATGAAGGGCGGAATCTTCCCCCTCTACTTTTGGCTTCCAGGCTCTTATTACGCGCCACCGGCAGCAATCTCCGCGTTGTTCGGCGCTTTGCTGACAAAAGTCGGGTTATATGCGATAGCGAGGGTTTTCACATTGATTTTCATTCACGATACTGCCTTTACCCATCAGCTGATGATTTGGCTGGCGGCGCTGACTGTGATTTTCGGTGTGATCGGTTCACTCGCTTATTCGAATGTCATGAAAATTGTGATCTATAACATTATTACCGCTGTCGGCGTGATTTTGTTCGGTGTGGCAGTACACACCCCCGCATCCATTCAGGGCGCGATCTACTATCTGATTCACGATATGCTGATTAAGGGCGCTTTGTTCATGCTGGCAGGTACGCTGATCGCATTGACTGGAACCGCGAGCCTGCATAAAATGGGCGGGCTGATCAAACGCTATCCTGTTCTTGGATGGATGTTTTTCATTTCCGCTATTTCTCTTGCAGGCATTCCGCCACTGAGCGGATTTGTCGGCAAATTTAAAATTGCAGAGGGCGGCTTCGCAGAAGGTGAATTTACGATATCCATGCTGATTCTGCTTTCGAGTCTGCTCGTACTGTACTCTGTGCTGAGGATCTTTATACATGCGTTTTGGGGCGAAGAAAAAGAAACGCCAAAACCAAATCATCGAACAGCTAAAGGACTTCTTTATCCGGCAGCTATTTTTCTCTTGCTGTCTCTTCTCTTCGGGTTGGGTACAGAATGGGTGTCGCCTTACGTTGATCAAGCGGCCGAGACGCTGCTGAATCCGGAAAAATATATCGAAGCTGTTCTGAAGGAGTAGATCGCATGGCATTTCAAATTTTATTAAATGTGTTTCTCGCTTTTTGCTGGATGTTCTTAAGCAACAGTCCAAGCGCCGCAGGATTCATTACAGGCTATATTCTGGGAATGCTCTCTCTATTTTTCTTCCGGCGCTTTTTCACTCGCCAGTTTTATCTATGGAAATTGATTTCTATCATCAAGCTCTGTTTCATTTTTATAAAGGAACTGTACCTTGCCAATGTCAGTGTGATGAAATCAGTCTTATCTCCAAAACTGAATATCAGACCGGGTATTTTTGCTTTTAAAACTGAACTGACGAAGGACTGGGAAATCACCCTGCTATCTCTGCTCATTACATTAACGCCGGGAACCTTGGTGATGGATATTTCAGATGACAGAACAATACTTTATATTCATGCAATGGATATCGAGGATGCGGAAAAAGCGATTTTTGATATTCGGGAGTCATTTGAAAAAGCCATACAGGAGGTGAGCCGGTGATGTTTACGCTGATCCTGCAAATCGCGCTCGGCATTATGGCAGTGTCTACCTTTTTGTATGTCATTCGTGTCATTAAAGGGCCGACTGTGCCTGACCGGGTCGTGGCTCTGGATGCAATCGGCATCAATCTGATCGCAATCACGGCGCTTGTCTCCATTTTGCTGAAAACAAGTGCGTTTTTGGATATTATTTTGCTGCTGGGGATTTTATCGTTTATCGGAACGATCGCATTTTCCAAGTTCCTGGAGAAAGGAGAGATTATCGAAAATGATCGAAACCGCTAACGTCGTTGTGGCTGTATTCATATTGCTGGGAGCTCTTGTATGCCTCATTGCTTCATTTGGCGTACTTCGCCTTCCCGATGTGTTTACACGCGCTCATGCTGCTTCTAAAGGCTCAACATTAGGTGTCAATATGATTCTGCTCGGTGTCTTCTTCTATTTGTGGTTTGTGACGGGGGAGCTCTCCGCTAAAATCCTGCTTGGGATTCTCTTTATCTTTATTACGTCGCCTATCGGCGGGCACTTGATCTGCCGTGCTGCGTATAACTCCGGCGTCAAGCTTGATGAGAGAAGCTTACAGGATGACTATAACGGAATCAGAAACTTTGTGATTAAACGAAAAGAGGATTCTTATTTATAAAAATAAGCAGCCGGACAGGCAGAGTTCCGGCTGTTTTTTTATTTCTTGATGACAGCCAGCGTGCATCTGGATATACAGATCAGCCTCTCTTGCTCGTCATATATGTGAATATGATAGACAATCGTCGTTCTGCCTATATGAACGGGCTCGGCTACCGCCTTTACCGTTCCTTCCTTTACAGATTTTAAATGGTTGGCGTTAATCTCCAAACCGACACAAGCCTGTGTTGAATGATCAATCAGGTTCTGTGCACCTGCGCTCGCCGCTGTTTCCGCCAGGGCCACTGAAGCGCCCCCATGCAAATATCCGAACGGCTGCACCGTCCGATGATCCACCGGCATGACCGCAACGCATCGTTCCGCTGTGTTTTCAACAATCTCTATACCAAGCGCTTCAAGCAATGTGTGTTTCGTATCCATCATCTACACCCCCAACATTTAAAGTACACCGTCTGATTTCGCAATCAAAACCGCTTCCGTCCGTGAACCGACATTCAGCTTATTGAAAATCGATGTCAAGCTGTATTCAATGGACCGCTTGCTTAAATGGAGGGCATCTGCGATTTCTTGGTTTGTAAATCCCTTTTCAACTTCTTGAAGAATCAGGCATTCTCTAGGTGTGAGCACATCTTGTTCTTTTTGAGAGGAAGGAGCCGGCTTTGTTTTTTGCTGAGTCATCAGCTGTTTAAAGTAAGCAAAATCGACTAAAATTTCTCCGTTGAGTACGTGGTATATGTATTGGGTGATCTTTTCTTTAGATTCCGTTTTGCTGATGGCACCGTGCAGACCCGCACGAATCGCTTCCTCGAAATAATCCTCGACCTCATAACCGGTATACACGATAATTTTACAATGAGGATTCTCTTGTAAAATCTGTTTAGAAAGCTCCATCCCATTGACCTCGCCGCCTAGATTCAGATCCATTAAAATGAGATCATATGACGAGAAATCATGCTGCTTGATAAACTGTTCGCTCGGTTCAGGACTGAGACAATCAACAGACAAATTCGAATCCGTTTCCAAAATTGTCTTGGTGCCTTCCATGACAGCCGGATGGTCATCAATCACTAGTATCTTTTTCATGTTTTCCTCCCTTTTACTCACTCTTTTCCATTTTATAAAAAAGACTTGGCCTGTGCCAAGTCGTTTCCGTTATAAATCCATTACAATTCGATTTCAATATCAGCCTTAAAGCCCTTTCCTTCACTTGTTTCAATCCGAAGGCGCCCATCTAAAGCCCTGACTCTCTCCTTAATGCCAGAAAGCCCCATGCTCATGGAATGCTCAGTATTCTTTTCCTGATCAAACCCTACGCCATCATCCTCATAATGAAGAACGATTTTGTTTTGAATACTGATGAGCATAATCAGCACATCCGTCGCCTGAGAGTGCTTGACCGCATTAGACAGAAACTCTTGAATGATCCGGTACAAATTCAGCTGCGAATCCAGATCAAGGGAAGCCGTAAATCTCCCGGTATTTAAACGGATATGAAACGGAACCCGCTCCTGCTGCTGCGCCACCAGCTTCGACAGCGCCTTCACCAATCCAAGATCATACAGAAGCTGCGGCCGCAGCTCATGACACGTCTCCCTCGTCATCGAAATCACATCTGACATCTGCTCATTCATCTGTACAAGCTTGTCCTGCACTTCTTCACGGCACGGATTATCATCCTTCTTGAAATCACCCAAAAACAGCTCACACTGGCGTTTTAAGGAAATCAAATCCTGAAGAACCGAATCGTGGAGATCGCGGGCGAGATCCGAGCGTTGTTTTTCTTCGATCGTGTACATGAGTTTTTTGAGCCATACGGGGTTGGCACCTTCCCTTTTTAAAGCTTGTAAATGATCCATGAGTTCTTCAATTTGTACAACATTTTCCATGGATACACTAGTATAAAACGATAATGTTTTCAGCCATGAAATTTCATCTCTTGTCAACCTTGGTGTATTGATGCTAGATAAACAAAGCAATACATAAGAACTCGTACCTTTTTCCCCTACTTTGATCAAGAAGCCTTGGTTAATCTCAATAATCTTCCCTATTTCTTTAGTGACCTTTTCAAATTCTGTTTTATACAGCCTCCAGTTGGGTTCAACACTCTGTTTATCAAAGTATATGATTTCTCTATCAGCACCAACTTCAAAGATGTAGGCTTTACTTACGGGTAGAACTTCTAGTATTGTTGTTTTTAAGTTCTTAAATACTTGATCTAAAGCTGATACACCTTTAATTAATTGCGTATATTTAAATATACTGTCTTGATAATTATATTTTTCCGAAAATCGTTTTAACCGAAATTTATAGTCCAGTAATTCTTTAATATAAAAGACCGACAGGAAAATTATGAAAGTACATAACGTAATTAAGATGATATTAAAATCCGCTCTTTTGCTATCAAATATTATTGACAACCATACTATGCCTATTGTTGGTATGATGGATAATAAACTATAATATCTAATTCTGCCTAGTATAAAGTCTATATCATAAATTTTATTTACAACGAATTGATAAACCAATGCTAATGGGATAATTATTAAGAATGGTGCAGTCACTATTGCTGAGTAAATATATTGCCCAAATAAAACTTCCGGCATGATATATAAGACCGTAAAAGGAAAGAAAGCTACCGTATTTGAAATCAATAATACCTTCAACAAATAATAATGATCCTTTTTTCTATAAATTATCCCATAATAGATAATGCAAAAATAAACAACTGTAATCTCTATTAAGAATGTTACTAAATTGATATTACTAATATTCGTAATAATCCCCGAAGGAAGGTATTTCTGGATGAACTCTATTATTACATTGATAATTGGCAACGTGTATAAAATATTCACGATATAACGTGATGAAAATTTGATGCTTAATTCTTTGAAATATTGATATAGAAAATGCAAATACAAGACAGGTACATTTAAAAAGGTAAAAAGATTAATATATCTATTTATTTCATATCCTCTAGTTACGCCTCCAGCACTTAAATATGCTATAGATATAAACAGCAAAAAATTAATCAAAATATAAGCCGAGTACGTATTTTTTACTCGATTGACCCTATAAATATAAAATGCACATAACAGACTCAAAGCAAAAAATATACAAGGGATAATATAAATGAAAAAGCTATAAGAATTATTTAAAGAGATATACTCCGTATTATGTAATTGAATTTCATGATTATCCCTTTTAACTTTTAAATGTTCAGCTTTTGCTAAATAATCTCTTTTAACATTCTCGCTTGTAGGTTTCTTCCCACTTACCTCGAGTATTAAGTCGCCTTCTTTTAAGCCCATATATTTTCCATATGTGGCTTTAGTCATTTTTTCAACTTTTAACTCATGATTGGCTGTTTCAGAAACATAAGTACCAACTAAGATACCATTCTGAGTGAAATAAACAATATAAGCAAAATATAAGAGACTAAATAATACTAGCACTATAGAAAAATTTCTTTTAAGGTTTTTCAATAGACCACTTCTCTCTGAATTATTGCTCCCAGAAAATTCCCTTGCATTTCTTTGAGAGAGTCATTTTTTTGTTGAAAATATCTACAATTGAAGGGATTAGTTTATCTGGAATTCCTATTAAGCTCGCCTCTCCATTTTCTAATTTAGTTAAAACTTGAGGATTCTTCATTAAGTAATCAATCATGTCTTGTTTCATAAGTATACCCCTCTTTATAACTTTATATTTATATTTAATTGATTCATGCTTGCTGTGATTTCTTCCTCATAAAGCTTAATCAACATAGATACATATTGATTAAGCCCCGCTTCAAATAATAATTCATCAAATTTAGAGCTATCAGATATAAAACTATGATAACTAGTATGAGAATTTATTAATTTTAATATCTTTTCAGAAGCCTCATTAAATTTGCGGTTTAAAAATAAATAAATCAAAGTCTTTCTTTTTTTTCTTATATCGCTACGTTGATCATTAACTAAACCATAATAGTCATTTTCCAATTGTTTTATTATCCCTATCTTATAAGCATAATCCTCAATAGTTTGATTAAACTCTCCATTCGCAAGCATAGCAGCTAAAACGGCAGACATAGCTGTAAGAGAACCTGCTTTTTGTTTCATCATTTGAATACATTCTTCTTCCGTCTCAGGAGAGTTCCTTAAATCCTCATGTTGTCCCTGCATAGCATTTAATGCATATTTGAAAGTTAGCCGATGAAATTCAGCGCTATTGCTAATAGAACAAATAGTTTCTAACCCTAAAGTATAAAGGGTAGTTGCAGCATTTAGAGCGAGAGAAGGATCAATTTTCATCCATTTTATTTCAATGTTGTCCTCATCCTCTAAATCATCAAATATATCGAAGGCTAAGATTAAAAGTTCTATTCCTCCTGCCAATGTTAAAATATGCGAAGAACTATTACCGCTTAATGCTACGTAATGCTTAAAAGAAAGGATACCAAAAGAAAAGTGATTTTTCTCATCGATAAAGTTGATTAAATACTCTTTCAAATCCAAATTCTGAATTTTTCCGTGTACAATCTCCTTCATCTTTTTTTTAATGGACATTTCATCTAAACACATTTCCTTACTAATTATTCTTCACCCTCCCATTCCATTTTACTAAATGGGACATTTAAAGGACAGCAGGTTTTTCGTTTTTTAACAATCATATAATACTTTATCCATTTATTGTATCGGTAGAACGAAAAAAAAGACTTGTTTCCAAGTCTTTTTCACGAAATTTTCATTGCATAATTGTATTTATCGAGTTGATCAATGCTTTTGTTAATGTTTCGTAATGAATCTGTCGTTTCTTTAATATCAAGTTCGAGTCGGAATAACAATTGTTTTACTTCTTCAAGTTTCTTTTCCATCGTTTCCACACTCCTTTTTTTGAAAGATCAATGAATTGTGTATGGTGAACGAGTCCTAGGTATTTGATCTGTTACTAATAGTGTATCTGCTTTCGGCTCATTTTTCACCGAAAAGTATGCAAAAAAGTCCTGCGTGACACCGCAAATATCAATAGGCCCTTATACTCAAAGAGATCACAATGAGAACGGGACTATATTTCTATGTGCAAGAGCTTACATTTCTGCTCAAATTGAGAAAGATTCTTAATTCCCTTGATTTTAACGTGTTTCGCATTTTCACTAAGTAAGACTATAGTCCTTCATACCATATTTTCAAAATTGAATATGCGATTCTTGGCGTTTCCTGACCGACAGACACCGAAAAAGACCGCAACGCTAAAGTTGTGGCCTTTTCGCTTTGTCATATTCGGCAATTAGGGATCTATACATATAGAAACATCCCTTTTGTGTGAGGTGCTCCCATGAGATATCGTTATCCCTGGTTTTACGTTTATCCGTATGAGGTACGCCGTCCGCCCGCTCCTGCCAACAATATTGATACCTTTATCCGTTCAGCGAAGCAGGCCGCGGGGATATTTGCGGATGCCCAGCTCGTTCTCGGCCGCATTGCGGGCTCGCGGGAGCTCTCGCGCCGCATTCTGACCGCAGCCGAGCAGTCCGATAAACAAACCATACGGCGCCTGATCAAACAAATGGGCGTCCGGCATGAAGTGGATACGGTCTTTAATCCCGACGGCATCTACATCAGCCTTATCGGAACGCAAAGCCGAATGATTCTTGCTTTGCGGTGGTCAGAGGACCGCAATCATTTTGCGTCCATAAGATTATGACACCATTCCAGAGCCTCAAGATAACATTCATACGCTTCTTCTTTGTCGAGTTGATTGCCTAATTCCGAGCAAGTGCCCCAGTTGTTGCTTTCAATTAATTTCACAAGCTCAAGCATTTGGTAGTAGTCGTTTTGATGGCCTAATAACGCTTGCCCGACTTCATCTTTTAAAGGCAATTCTTGAACAATTTCCTCTATTTCTCTATGCAGGAGGGTGTCTATGAGAGAAAACATTCCGATCAGCATATAAGAAGCAGGCTGCGGCCGGGATGTCTTTCTCGCCAACAGTTCGCAAAGCTTTGCTCTTATCAAAGAAATCTTAATGATTTCGTGCTTGCTGGAATGCCCTTTCCTGCTTAAATCCTTAAAGGAAAGAATATAGATCCACCGTTTGATTTCATTAAATCCCAGCAGCATAATGGCCTGTTGAATGCTTTCAATTTTCTGGCTCAAACGGCTGTGGGATGAGTTTAAAAATTTTAAAATCTGATAGGACAGTGATAAATCCCGCTCTATGTACTCTGTCACACGCTTTATGTTAGGCTGCTCTTTGCTCAGTTCGTTAAGCAGTTCATAGTAAGAATAGAAATGAGTCGATAGGTCATGCCCGCTGATGATGCGCGGCTCGCTGAAAAAGTAGCCTTGGAATAATTGAAAGCCGTCTTGGACCGCCTGTTTATATTCTTTTCGGGTCTCTACTTTTTCCGCTAAAAAAATCAGGCCGCGACAGCCGTAGGTTTGCAAAATTGTTCTGCGTTCCATTCGTGTTGTTTTGAGAAAATCAATTTTCAATATATCAATATAGCTCATGAGTTTTTCCAGTAAGTCCTCATCTTGCGGGTTTATTGCATAAAAATCATCAAGCGCCAGCATATACCCCATTTTTTTTAATTCTTTGCATCTAGAAATGAGGGCCGGCGTGATCGGTATATCTTCAAGGATTTCAATGACAAGCTGTTTCGGATTGAAGGAGGTGGGAAGATTCGAAAACATCAGGCTTTCCGTAAAATTAACAAAACAGCGTTTCCCTTCCGTCAGCTTCTCAATTCCGATGTTTAAAAAGCTGTTGATCACCAAATCTGTTGTTGCCTGATCACCGTCTTTAGCGCTATACACGTTCTCTTCGCTTTCTCTATACAGCAGTTCATAAGCAACAACCTGTTCTTTTCTATTAAAAATAGGCTGTCTTGCAACAAACACCCTCATTGATTTATCCCCCTTACAATACGCGCGGCTTTCACCCCTAAGTATATCAAATAATTTGACGAAAATTGTCTAAACATGAAAAATAATATATACATAAAGAAAACTGGCCCTTCGCGAACGAAAGGCCAGTTTTTCTTTATTCTTCCTCAAGCTCTTCTTCAATTCTGCTTTTCACTTCGTGGATCCGCTGCATTTTATTGCTCCAGCAGTCCTCACTTAAATCAACCGGGTATTCCTCCGGCTTGCTGATTCTCTTATATTCCTCCCAAAGCAGGCTGAGGTTATCCTGCACATACTGCTGTATGTCTGAAATCTCAGGGTTTTGGTAGCAAAGAATACCCTTCTCAAAAATCAGCTCATGAAGATCCTTCGCATAAAAATTCGTGACAAATTTGCTGATGAATGTATGAACCGGGTGGAACATTCTGAGCCGCTTCTGATCATTCACCTGCTCATCATAAAGCGCAATATAGTCGCCTTCAGAATGATGGTTGGACTGATTAATAATGCGGTAGACTTTCTTTCTGCCCGGTGTCGTCACTTTTTCAGGATTGGACGAAATTTTGATCGTGTCGACCATTTTCCCGTCCTCTTCAATGGCAACGAGTTTATAAACTGCGCCGAGAGCCGGCTGGTCATAGGCAGTGATCAGCTTCGTACCGACACCCCAGACATCAATGCGCGCTCCCTGAGCCTTTAAATTCATAATGGTGTGCTCATCCAAATCGCTTGAAGCAATCACCTTCGCATCTGTAAATCCTGCTTCATCAAGCATTTTCCGGGCTTTTTTTGACAGGTACGCCAAATCGCCGCTGTCCAGACGGATGCCAATGAAATTAATGCGGTCGCCGAATTCCTTGGCAACCCTAATCGCGTTCGGCATGCCTGAACGAAGCGTGTCATACGTGTCAACTAAGAAAACGCAATCCTTATGTGTTTCCGCGTATTTTTTGAAAGCTGTATATTCATCGCGGTAAGCCTGCACAAGCGCATGCGCATGTGTGCCGGAAACCGGGATATTAAAGCGCTTTCCGGCTCTTACATTGCTTGTCGCGCTAAAGCCGCCGATTAAGGCTGCTCTCGCTCCCCACATGGCCGCATCCATTTCGTGCGCCCGTCTTGTTCCGAATTCAAGCGCAACTTCATCACCAATGACGCCTTTAATCCGGGCAGCCTTTGTTGCGATTAATGTTTGATAGTTCACAATGTTGAGCAAAGCTGTTTCAATCAGCTGCGCTTCTACCAGGGGTGCCTCCACCCTCATAATCGGCTCATTGTTAAAAACGAGCTCTCCTTCTTTCATGGAGTAAAGTGAACCTGTAAAAGATAAGCCGCGCAAATATTCAATAAAATCTTCATGATACCCGAGTTCATCCTGTAAATAACTCAAATCGCTATCCGTAAACTTGAAATTTTCCAAGTATTCAATGGCTTTTTCCAAGCCCGCAAATACGGCATAGCCATTTTCAAACGGAAGCCTTCTGAAAAACAGCTCAAAAATCGCTTTCTTTTCATGAATGCCGTCTCTCCAGTACGTTTCCGCCATATTGATCTGATAAAGGTCTGTATGTAATGACAGGCTGTCATCTTTAAATCCGTACTCTAACACTGTTTTTCCCCTTCCTTACTCTGCCACTTGCGCTCCGATGCTGTTTGCAAAATGGGAAAGAGCCCATACGTGCCCCTCCTGATTAAAGCTGGCAACAGCTTGTTTATGCACAACAATCCGAAAACCTTTGTTATATGCGTCAACAGCTGTATGCAACACACAAATATCTGTGCAGACACCGGCAAGGTGCAGTTCGCCAATCTGCCGCTCTCTGAGTTTGAGCTCTAAATCAGTTCCCGCAAAAGCAGAATATCTCGTTTTTTCCATGTAGTAAACATTAGGCTCATGTTCATGTTTCTGATATAGAGGCAAAAGCTTTCCGTACAGATCTTTTCCTTCCGTGCCTTTTATATTATGCGGAGGAAAAAGACGGGTTTCAGGGTGATATTGATCCCCTTCATCATGAGAATCTACTGCTAATACGAGGTAATCACCGTTTGTGATGAATTCTTCAGTTAAATTGACGATCGCCTCTTCAATCATTCTGCCGGGCTCCCCGCAGGTCAATTTTCCGTCACTCGCCACAAAATCATTCGTATAATCAATACAAATAAGTGCTTTTTTCATAGCCGGCCTCCCCGCCATCAGTATGAGAACATTATATCTTATCTCCAGTTGTAAGTGAATTGCCATGAACAAAAAGACAAACGGTCCGTTTGTCTCTTAAGATTTCAGCACTGACCGATTATAAATGTCGTCCTGAATATATATCAATTCACGATTCACAGCGATGTCAGCCGCAATGACGATGCCTAAAGGCGTATGAAACTGAAGATCAGATACAATCTTGAAGGGCACTCCGTACCGGTTCGCCATTTGGATATAAGGAGAGTAAGACTGATACTGAAGCTCTCCATTAATCAAAAGGGTGACGTTATGGCTGTTTTTCAGCTCGTGCTCTGCCTCTTTATACGGTTTGCTTCTAAGCACCTGTCCTTTCGTCAGTGCCAAAACGACTCTTTCTCTTAAAGAGCCTAAAAACAAATGGCGCTCGTCAGGCTTTGTCTCCAAAGGCCCATACATTCCTTGCTGCAAATAGAGATCCATTTTATCTTCACTCAAAAGCCTGTCCTCCCGTCTTGTTTGTCTTCATTATCACCTGATCAGGCAGGAGCTAAACTTTCAAGCGCCGTTTACATTTCTGTTACCCAATGAATGATTTTTTTGGCCAGCTCACCAGCAGGGGTTTCCTCTGTATGCCGGCGCAACGACGCTTCCAGCCGTTCAGGCAGAGTTGCTTTATCTTCTTCATAGGAAATGATCGTGCTCCACTCCAGCTGCGGTACCGCTACAAGCGTGCGCAGTTCTTTTCTGTTTTCATGCAGATACACGTCTGTGATCATTCCGGTTTGCGTATTGATATTTGCTTTTCTGATTTTCATAACATGACCTCTCTATTCAAAGACTACCCATATTATACAATAAAAAAGCAACAGCCTCTTGTGAAAAGGCTGTTACCCGTTAAACGAAACTGTTTCATCAGTGATATCGGCATCTTTGAAGAGAGTTTTACTCGTTTGGTTGTTAATCTTCACAAAATCACCAAGCTGAAATGTGCCTGACCCCGCCCCTGAATGAGCGACGCTTTTGGGCGAAATCGCAAATACGTCTCCAAAGCTTGCCGCGGCATTACCCGTAACTGACATGATATAAATCGGCCCCACAATTGCAGGCATTTCCCCACCTCCGCATTGATTTACAGCATCATATGCAAAGAGCCGATAATGGTGCCCGCCTATTCAGCAGGCTTTGCTTTTTCTTCGAGTCGTGACCGCTGGCGAAGCTTGATCAAGCGGACAATATTCAGGAAGAACGCCTTCACTACCGCATAAACCGGCACCGCTAAAATCATGCCGAGAATTCCGCCGAAGCTTCCCGCTCCGATTAACAGCAAAATAATCGTAAGCGGATGGGTATTCAGCCGCTTTCCGATCACAAGAGGAGACAGCAGGTTTCCGTCCAGCTGCTGAACGATGACGACTACAATAATTGCAAACAGCGCTTTGGCCGGCGAGTCCATAAAACCGACAATGACAGCCGGCGCGGCACCGAGAAAAGGCCCGACATAGGGAATGATATTGGTAATCGCCATGACAATCCCAAGAATCAGGGCATACGGCAGTCCGGCAATTAAATAGCCGATAAAACACGCTGTTCCGACAAAAAGACAGATTAACAGCTGACCCTGGAAGTATGCCGCAAGCGTATCGGATAAATCTTTAAAAATCTTTAAGCCTTCTGTCCGATAAGAAGCCGGAAGAATTTTTACTGCCAAATGCGGAAAGCGGTGTCCGTCTTTCAGCATGTAAAAAAGGATAAATGGAACAGTAATAATAACAAGCGTGATGTTTGTCACGACGCCAAACACCGCAGATAAACTGGACGTGATATTTTGCGGCAGGTTTTGGAGGAAACTTGTCAATGACTGTTCAATTTTTGATATCGATACATAATCCTGGTTCATCATCCAGGTAAACCATTGAGAATGGGACAAATCCTTTGTCAGCGCCTGAATCTGTTTTATATAATCAGGAAGGTTGTTAAACAGCCCTGTCACCTGTGAGGTGATGATAGGTCCGACTGACGCTGAAATAAAGGCAAGCAAACCGATAAACAGTAAATAGATCAATAGAATGGATAATGTCCGCGGAATTTTTTTCTCAAGCAAGCGGACAACCGGATTAAATATGAAATACAAAATTCCCGCAATCAGCATCGGGAAAAACAATGTCGAGATAAAAACAATAAACGGCTGAAATACAAATGAAACTTTTGTTGCTACAAAAATAATCAGTAAAACAAATAAAATCTGCAATGTCCAAAAATGGACTTTTGATTTCAACAAGCTTTGTTCCTCCTAGTTTTTCTTTGTCTGTCAGATAAAAGAACTTATACCCCATCATTGTAACAAAAATGAACTCATATCAGAACTCTTAATATAATGAAAGGAGTGTTGGTGATGAAGGCCGTGACATACGATACAGATTCAGAACTCGCTTATATCTATGTTCATCCTCCGGAAAAGAACAGGAATATGCGGTCTGAGGAGCTTAAGGTCAATGATTGTATCCTGCTGGATATCGACCAAGACGGCAAAATTGCCGGATTCGAATGTTTTGGTAAGGCAGCACTCCTCTGTGCCCCATTTACCGGGAAATTCCGGCTTTATGTAAAAGATTCAGACGGTTATCATTTTCGTGTCCGACAGCATGCTGCAGTCCGTTCCTGCTATACAGTGTACGGCGTCATTTTCTGTTTTTCAGATGGTAACTATCAGGAATTTGCCGGTTTTGACCTTGACGGAACAATGTATCATAGTGCATTTTTACAGCGCTTAACTGAAAAATAGGACGTCCCGGTGGTGTACGCCTATTTTTCATGCGCAAGCACTGTTAGACCCGCTCACTGTAATCCGGGGTGACGGAAATCATGTGCTGGATTCTGATCAAACAAACAGAATTTCGGGCTCCTTCAATTGTGATATGGTCAGGTTTAACATCGATCAGTCTGCCTCTGACCGTATCTCGTACTGTCTGTATAACGAACCTTGAGCCGATGAGCTTTTTAATGGTCTGATAGACATAAGGATCGACTAAAGAGACCAGTTGCGGACTACCTTGGTTGACCATACTTTTATCCCCTTTGTGTGTTTTATCTCAGCTTATGCCGCGCTTATGGATAATGACACAGGCTTACCTGATAAAACAAAGAGGTGCGGAGATTTTAGGAGAATACGGTTGGAAGCGGGTGTAAAGGAAGTATCGATGAAGCGGAGACAGCGAAGAAAGCTGGCGCTGTTCCGTACTTATACAGGCTTTATCACGGATGCCTGGGCTTGGTCGATTAATTGGTCCAGCTTTTCTATTTTTTGACGTGCAGTTGAAGGATCAATTTGGCGGTAATGATGGTGGCCGCCCGGCTCTTCATCAAGTTCGTCCGCTTTTTTGACAATCTGCTGCAGCGTGTTTTTATCTAATTCACCTTCAGGCAAATAGGAATCGGTATGAAGCAAAATGGCAAGGGCAATTTCTTTTGCCGCTTTCGGTTCCTCGCCAAGCCGAATCAGAAGCTTATGCGCCCGTTCCGCCCCTTTGATGGCATGAATGTCATTTCGTTTGTATTTCTCATAATCCCACTCACCGTCCGTATACCATTCATAATGGCCGATGTCATGCAGCAGTGCCGCTTTTGCAGCTAAATCAGGGTTGATGCCAGCCTTTACAGACAGCCTGTATGCATGATAAGCGCAGGCAATCGCATGTGCCACGCCTGAGCGCTGCATATATTTTTGTGCAATTGGATGGGTGAAAACATCCATTAATGTAACCTTTCTCATGGAAACCCCTCCTTTAGATATTTTTAGAATCCTAACATAATTTGCAGAGAAACTCAATTCTTATGTCACATCATTTTATCTTCTTATCATCATTGTTATACCCTAAAAGCAGCGTTTCAGTCAGTATATGCGGCTGTTCAATAAAATGCGCTGGCTGTAGCCTTTTGTATAAAAAAAAGAGCAGAAAATATCTGCTCTACAAAAACTCTTTAATATCATAAATGCGGCCGTTTTCCGTCCCTTTTTCTAGTAAAGAAAGCAGCGTGCCGGCAATAAAGTCCGGACTGCGAAGGCTTCCTGTTTCATTTAATTTCCGGAATCGTTCAATGTCGTGGAAATCCTTTTTCGATGAAGAACGGATGACGGTCTGCATCTCAGTGTCCATCACTCCAGGTGAGAACGAAATCATGTTCACCGGAAGCTCTTCATCCTCCTGTTCAAATCCGAATGTCCTCGTAAACATGTCGAGCCCGGCTTTTGAACTGCAATACGCGCTCCATCCCTTATATGGATTTTTGGCGGCTCCTGAAGTAATGTTGACAACCGTCTTTTTGCCGCTGTATGAAGCAAACCGTTTTGTAAACAGCTGACTCAAAAGCACGGGCGCAGTCAGGTTCAGCTGATAATGGCGCTGAAGCTCGTCAAGAGACGCTTCGCCGGCACGTTTGATCGGCGTTACCATTCCGGCGTTATTAATAAGGGTAATACCAGAATAACGATCTGGATCGATAGATGAGAGCAATGTTTCAAATTGCTGTTCAGCTTCTTCGAGATTGATGAGGTCTATTTGATGCTGCGTTAGTTTTTCATGAGAGACATCCGTTTTCGTTCTGGATAAGGCATGGACTTCATGCCCCTTTTCTAAAGCCTGTAATGCAATGGCTTGACCCAGCCCTTTTGACGATCCGGTGATGATATAAAGTTCCATTGGAAACCTCCTTTTCCGTTATTATTGTACGGCACCTCTTTTACACAACACAAGCACGCGGCCTATGCCTTCTTGTTTTCCTGCGCTGTGACTTTTGGGATGAGGAACACGATGCCTGCAATTCCGAGCAGGATCAGTACGACATAGATCATCGGCAGCAGCAATGATGATGTTTCTTGTTCATCTTCTGTTTCCGTTGATGATGTCTTTGTCATTGGTTTTTCAGCAAAAGTAATTCCAAGCTGTTTCGACTGGGCCGCAATCGTGTTGGAATCCTCGGCATTTGTTGATGTAAACAAATCTTTTATCAACTCGGCGTCCTTGTCCTTCGGTTTATCAAAAGTGATATCCTTCTGTTCCTCAGGCAGTTCTGTTTTTTCTTCATAGTAGGTATCTTCATGCAAATAATTCGTATCGATTTCGATGTCTTTTTTCTCATACTGGTTTGGCGCGACATCTGTATTTTCTTCAGTTTGGGCAGCAGCTGCAGAGGGTATGAAAAGGGAAAAGGAGAGCATACAAATCATGATCCCCTTTTCCATGCTGCGATTACGCTTCATACGTTTCATCGCTTTCTGCTGTGTGTTCAGCCATCAGCCGGATAATCAGCGGCAGAGCCGCGGCAATCACCGTAATGATCAGCAGAACTGTTATTCCCATTGTAAACAAGTGCCCAGTACCGTACTGGATGTCGATATATACTTTCGAAACCGGATCTTCAAATGTAAAGTTCGGCATGATCAAATCAATAAGCGGTGCGACATAGAATAGGATCATTGCCGCTGAAGCAACCCAGCCAGGGATTGATCCGAATCTGAATGCCGTCCGGATGAAGGCAGAGCTTGCGACCAGCAATAGAATCGTAAACACCGACCACTTAATCGTCTGATCGTCCGGCAGTGAATAAATATTTAAGCCGAACAAGCTGATCATAAGTCCGACAAGGATATTCAGAATTCCGAATAACGCTCCTTTAACGAGAAGCGGTGCGTTTTGGTAATACGAGCTGAAATAGCCGATTAACAGACTGCTGATCAACACAATGACAAGGATGACAACCGGAGGTACCGTCTGAATTTTTTCTTCCGGAACCTCTCCGCTGATTTTAAGCGGATTCGCTAAGTAATCATATACATAGCCATTGTTTTGCCCGTCTACTAATGTATTTCCGAGTATGCCGTATACGTCATTGCGCACGAGTTTCGTGGAGGCGACATTTTTCCCCCAGTTGTTGTTTAAGGTGTCGGCTTTCGCTTGAACATCATTGACGCTTTGCTGCATGTTGGTTGTGTAATCAATGATGCCTGACTGGCGATCAGACAATGAACCCATCATGTCTGACATTTGCAGCACTTCCTGGCCGACCGTATCTTGGACACTCAGTGCCATGGTGCCAGACAGCCCATCGTTGCTGAACGTCGCAGATTCCTGTGTTGCGCCCGTTACAAGCTGTTCTAACGCTTTTGCGGCACTTTCAGAGATTTTCGTCAGTTCGTCGAGAACACCTGCTTGAGAGTCACGGATAAAGCCGCTGTAGTCATCCGCAAATTTGGTCATTCCGTCGATGAAGCTGTTAATGTCTTCATCAGTTTGCATCGTATTGTTTTTGAGAGCTTCCCAGCTGGCTGATTCTGCAGGTGTGAGAGCCAGGACTGATTGGACGTTGCCCTGCTGCGACCTAAGAACATCTTCTTTAATTGATGTATTCACAGTTCCTGACAAAGTAGATTCATATATAGATAGAAGGTTATAATATTTAAGCAATAAAGTTACATCTTCTTTTTCTATAGGGGTATCAAAATGTAATTGAGCTCTTTCTTCTAACCTATCTATATTATTAAAAATTTCTTGGTATACTTGTTTTCTTTTTTTAATTACTTCATTTTTTAATTCATCAATTTGTTTCTTAAGACCGTTAATTTGCTTTTGCATTTCTTCAATTTTTTCTATCAATTCTTCATTATGTGTTTTTTCGTTTATTTTCAGTTCCTCTTCTATTTGCTCAATTCTTTCTGATGCCTCGCTAAGCTGTTCTTTTGCTCTGGCGATATCAGAAATGTCATCGTTTCCTGGTTGATCTTGGTCCCCAGGCTCCGTCGTATCTCCGCCGCTACCGGTATCTCCTGAATCTCCGGTTCCGCCTTCATTTGCCAGCTTGATAAATTGAAGGGCTGAATCAGAAGATGCAGTCTGTTCGGTAGATGTGCCCGTTTCGGTTTGTCCGCTGTCGGACGCACCATCAGAGGCATCGCCGTTCTGCTCCTGACCGTCTTTTCCCTTCTGCTGGTCTTGATCCTGAGTACTGCCGTCCGCTTGCCCGTCATTACCGGTATCACTGCTGTTATTGTCTTCTCCAGAATTATCATTTTGATCATTTGGAATCGTCCCGTCTCCATCATTATTTCCGGAATTTGTATCCGGCTCTGGAGTAGGCTCCTCTTTTTCAGGTTCCTTTAGATTGTCTGAAATGTTCTGAATACCCGCTGCGATGTTTTTCAGTTCTTCACGCTGTTTTTTAAGATCAATTTTCAATTCTTCAAGGTCTTCATTCAGGTCTTTATCTTGATCATCATTGTCAGAGCCATCATCTTTCCCTGGGTTTGGATTCCCTATCTCAACAGTGAGTTCCTTACGAGCTTCAATAAGCTCAACATACAATTGTTTTAATGCTGTCTGTCTTGATGCGGCTTGATATTGATTAATTAAATCGCTTTGTATCTTCGCCATACCAAGTTCCTGCTGGGATACTTGGCCTTCCCTAATTTGCTGGGCGTTTGCCAGCACATTGCTGGTTTGTCCGAGCTGTGTCTTCGCTTGGCTGATCCCGGTTGCCAATCCGCTCATGCGTTCGCTGAACTGATTCGCCTTTTGCTGTGCCTGGATGGCATCCAGACCTGTCCGGATTTGCTGCTGTGTTGAATCTTGGGCTGCCAAAAGCAGCTTTTTCTGATTTTCTTGATATTCTTTGTATCTTTCAACTGTATCAATGAATTCTTTCAGCGTATTTTTGGCTTCCTCCGCTGTAGAAGCTTTTTCTTTTGTCGTGCCTTGCGCTTCATTCATTGATTTCTTCAGCTCATCGATTAAGTCTTTTTGCTGTTTGATTTCACCTGCTAAATCATTAGAGCTTGGTTTGTAAAAGTTGTACATGACATTCTGGAATTCAGATTCTTTATTGACGATCTTGTCAAATTCTCCTCTGATGTTGTCCACTTTTTGCGACACAAAGTTCCAGTATAAGGCCGACATTTTTTTGTTCATTGTCTTTTGGGCATCCTCAAGCTCACGCTGAACTTTTTCTTTGTTAACCGCATTCAGGTTATCTTGAATGCTGAATTCGAGCGTTGCTTTTTGAGGATGGTCTTTGTCATAGCTCAAAATGTTTTTTGAGAAGTCTGAGGGAATGTAGACGATCGCATCGTATTTCTTTGAAGCGAGACCGGTCTCGGCCGCGCTTCGGTTTACGACCGTCCACGAATAATCAGGACGTTCACCCAGAACGGCCGCTACTTCCTTGCCGAACTGGGCGGATTTGTCCTCTTCATCAGACTTTACCTCATCACTCAATACGCCTGTGTCTTCATTCACCACTGCGATTTGCCGGGTGGAATTGACTGCTTTTTTCGTCGGGTCGTCTCCGATAAATCGGAAAAACAACACCGGCAGCAGCAAAATGATGATGACGGCGGATATTAACTTGATCAAGCTTTTTCGTTGTTCTGTCATCTAGCACTCTCCCTTTCAGCAGAACATAAAGGAATTTGAACTTTTTGCTCCTTCCCGTTTTCCACAACATATCCGAAGCCCGGCTGAATCTCAGGCTCCTGTCTTTGGTACGGGAGAGGAATGACATTTTGCTCAGACTTTTTCATCAGCAGAATCGCGTGGCGGATTTGCTTCATCTCAGTCGTCAAGGAGTCATAGCCTTTTGAGAATTCGCTGTGATTTCCGCCCGGGATAAAGCTGAACCCAAGATGAGCGTATGATTTCATGAAGTTAGCGAGACGATCTTGTATTCTCGTATCAATCGTCTGCTGGAATCTCGTTATCCCGTCAATCATCAGCACCACTTGTGAGAAGCGCAGATTTTGCGCGTCTCCTTGGCGGACGGCTTCCACATACATGGCCTCTCTAGTTTTGAAAATGTCTTCTGCTGTTTCAATCCACTGCTCAATATCTTCTTTCGTTTCCAAATATGAAACATCTGCTTCCTTCGCATAATGAGATAAGCCGCGGTCAATCGAGTCAAACAGGCCGATCATTTCAGTTTCATCATCAATCAGATATTCGAGCATTACTTTTAAGACGTTTGTTTTCCCGCGCTGAGTCTGGCCTAAAATCAGGCAGTGCTTATGCTTGCCTAAATCAAAATAGACTGGGCTGACTGTTTCTTCATGAAGCCCGATCGGTACAGATAAAGGCTTGCGTTCCAGCTTAAAGCGGATAGACAATTCTCTCGTAGACAAGCTCTCAGGCAGCATCGGAATCGGTGCCGGCTGCTCCATTGAAGCAAATCGCCCTTGAAGTTTCTGTACGTCTGATTTCAGCTCGTTGAACATGCCGATATCATCATCGGCGTCAACAGGCAGGAACATTTGCGCGAAATAAAGCTCTTCCTTTTGAATGATGACGCGTCCCGGAATCGGCTCAAGATTGAATTTCGGACGGCCGTAAATGGAATATCCTTCTGATTGATCCATGAGATAATGGACAACCTTTGTTTTCAAGTTATTTAACAATGACTGGCGGACAGCATTCACCCGCGTTGCTGTCAGCATAAAGTAGATACCCAAGCTTTGTCCGTCTCTGGAAAGCTGGACAAATTCCGATTCAAGCTCATGCATCTCATCCTTGACAATGTCAAAGTTGTCAATGGTGATAAAAATGAACGGAAGCTCTTCTTCGCTCAGCGCATTATACATTTTGATGTGGCTGATTTCTTTTTCCCGGAACAAACGTTTACGGCGGTCAATTTCTTCTTTGATGCGAATCATGAACTTTTCAATTTTTCTTGACTGGTCCATCAGGAAGTAATCCGCGGTATGTGGGAGCTTCGCTAATGGCAGCAGCGTTCCGTTTCCGAAATCAAAGATATAGACATGAAGCTCTTCAGGTGTGTATACGTCCGCAAAACTCATCAGGAACGTTGCGGCTGCAATCGATTTTCCGTAGCCCGAAGAGCCGAAGATGCCGATATTTCCATCTTCCATCATCTTATAAGCAATTGGCGCCTGTCTTTGCAGATCAGGTTCATCGACATACGCAAAGTGGAAATGGTCTTTTTCGTTTGAAGGGAAAAGAGTGCGCGGAATACGTTCCGCAAGCGGCGGCAGCCAAGGGCTTGGCAGCTTCTCGATTCCCATTTCATCTTGGATGCGTTCAATTTCGTCAACTACAGCTTCGATTTCGGTTTGAACGTCTTTTTTCGCGTTATCTTCGGTATCAACCTCAGAAAGCGGGATCAGACCCGTATCTGTAACAATCGCGATTTCATCCTCGGTACCGTAGACTTCCTCTAAGTAAGGCGCCCCGCTCCATGCAGATTGGAACAGCTCATACACTTCATTGTTTCCGACCTGCAAATAGCCGCGGCCTGTTACGGTAATGTTTGCGGCATCGCTGTTTTTCAAAATTTCTTTACTATCGGTGGCATCCTGGACCTTGAGCGCTACTTTAAAGCGCGAGTTACTCCAGATCTGGTCGTCGATGATGCCGCCTGGCTTCTGTGTCGCCAAAATCAAATGAACGCCGAGGCTTCGTCCGATACGCGCGGCACTGACAAGCTCCCTGATAAAATCAGGCTCCTCGCTTTTCAGCTCGGCAAACTCATCAGAAATTAAGAACAAGTGAGGCATCGCCACTTCTGCTTTCCCCTGCTTGTACAGCTTTGTATAGTCATTGATGTGATTGACTTGATACTGGTCAAACAGACGCTGCCTTTTTTTCAGCTCGCTTTTAATGGAAGCAAGCGCACGCATACTGAAGTTTTTGCTTCCTTCAATATTTGTGATCGTGCCGAGGAGGTGGGGAATGTTGCGGAACGGCTGCGCCATTCCTCCGCCTTTATAGTCAATTAGTAAGAAAGCCGCTTCATGCGGATGAAAATGCACGGCAAGTGACAAGATGTAGGTCTGGAGAAATTCACTTTTCCCTGATCCCGTTGTCCCCGCAAGCAAGCCGTGCGGACCGTGTGCTTTTTCGTGAAGGTTCAGATACACAATGTCATCTTTCCCTTTATAGCCGATCGGCACTGACAGCGACTTCGACGATTCACTTGTCAGCCATCTTTGCTGAATGCCGATTTCTTTTACTTCCTTCGCATGAAAAAGCTCCAGGAACGATACTGTTTCCGGAATGGAATTCGTAATGCCGACCTGGTGGTTCAGCGTCCGCAGTGTGCGTGAAAACCGTTCGTTGTCCTCACGCTGATGATGATCGAGACGGAACGGAATTCTTACCGCTTTTTTCTTTTGTATTAAAATGTCGCCTTCATGCTCATTAATGTAGCGGACAAGAGTTGTAATGTTTTCCGACAAGCTTTCCTTTGTTTCCGCCGCGACAATTGTCGAGATGCCCAGATGCTCATGCTGTCCTTCTAAATATTCGAGAATGACATGCTCAGAGATCAGCTGCTGATTCGTGATGACAAATACAAAATGCGGTTTGAACTGCAGTTTTTCTTTGTCATCTTCGAGATCACGCTCTCTGATCAATTCGTAAAGTGAAGACAAGAGCTGATCTCGGGTTTGCTCATTATAAATAAATCCTTTTGCATAAATATGGGGCATTTGAAATTGCGGAAGCCACTTCATCCACTCCCAGTCTTTATACTCTTCTTCATGAAAAATAAATACAAAACGCAAATCGTGATAGCTGTTAAAGAACGACAGCTGTCCGATCAACTGGTGAATCTCATTTTTCACAATTTGCGATTTACCGACAAGCCCCATCGGACCTTCTGCCAAATCGACCGTCACCGGCGCATTGCGGATATCTTTATAGACGCGCTGCATGTGCTGCGATTTCTCCATGAGGTCATCGATATCACGATTCGCCAAGTCTCCGCCGCTCATATTGATTTCATAGCTTGACGGAACTGTTCCCGTCCCAAGCCGCAGCTGGAGATAATCCTTGCTTTCAAGTGATTTTTCCCAGATCCGGTCACTGATTTCACTTGTTAAGTATTTCATTTGTTCAAATGAGGGAAAGTGAAATTCAAGAACCTGCTTTTGCTTTTCAGCAAGTGCCTGAAGCTCTTTCCGCTTATTGTCTAAGTAAAGCTTATATACACGCTCCCGTTTTTCCTCGCGTTTTTTCCGCTGGTTTTTATCCCGGAAATACTGCACTGTCGAGGTAATGAGAGTCATCATAAACATCGCCAAAGAAACGAGTATAAATATGCCGCGCGGCTGGATGATGGCAACTACGCCCATCACGATCAGCATCACAAGCGGAGGCAGGATGACGAGCCACAGCCCTCTGTTGGTTTGATCGCTCTCCTGAGAGGGAAAACTGAAAGAAACGCGGTCATCCGGCAGATCGTATACCATCCGCGGCGTTCTTCTGTACTGCGGATATTTTTTCTGCATCTCTGTACTCGGTTTGACCGTTTTTGTTAACGCTGTTTCAAACTGGGCATAATGAACAATTTCTAAAAGGTCTTGTTCCGTCACCCTCATTTGCGTGAAGTTCCAGAATATTTCATCCCCCGGCTTGAGCGGCGTATTGGCGTTGATTTTCTCTCCGTTCAAGAAGATCGTTCCGCTTTCAGGGCGGACCGACCAGCTGCCGCCTGCACGGAGCAAAGAAAACGTGCTTTGTTCTGCAAATGCAAAATCTTGCGGATTCAGATAAATATCTGCATTCGTTTTTTCTGAGGAACATACAACTTCATCCCGATTTCCTGTAAAATAAACGGATTTCTCAGGTTCACTGCCCGTCAATATCAAGCGTATATCCTGCTGATCCGTTTGGAGAGTAAATGATGTATCCGCCTCAATCGTGCCGAGACAATCATTTCCCAGGAAAACTTCGTATTGGCCGCCGGATTCCTTTCTTTTAAGAGAAATCACTCCGCTATTAAATGGAATGGAGCTGATCGTAACGGAATCCTTCACATCAGGCCCTATGGTCACCGGATGAGACGACGGGAGGTTAGACAGATTTAATTTTTGAACGTTATTTTGGTAAAAAACCCATAATAGACTCAAATGGCGAACCCCCTTACGGCCGAATGGCAGCATGCGATGACCTGTGCTTCATGTCTCACGTTATTTGTCATCTTTTTTCTCATCTTTCTTTTCTGTTTCTTTTTTCTCGTCTTCTTTTTTCTTCTGTTCTTCTTTTTTCGCTTTTTCCTCGGCTGCGGCTTTTTCTTCTGCCGCTTTCTCTTCTGCTTGTTTTTCTTCGTCTGTTTGTGTCTGTTCTTCGCTTGTATCGACTAACGATGTTTCAGAATTAGACTGTTTATTTTCTTGACGTTCTTTTTGGGCTTTTTCAAGCTCACTATTTACTGAGTCAAGTTCTTTTTGTATGTCTTCATCATTTGTATCCTCAGATAAAAGCTGCTGTTTATATTTAGCTAGGGCAAAGTAAATATAATCATTGTATTCAAGCTTACGGCCGATACTGATCGCTTCTTTGTATTCTCCTCGACCATAATCAATCCAATACAAGAAATGCTGAGGGTCTGATTGAAGGGTGACTAAGTTATTTTCTATATTTTTGGTTTTTGCACTCCCCAGGTTTTCGACCTCAACATAGGACGTCGCCAGCTGATACTGCACCGATTCAGGCAGGCTTTCCGCATCGTACTTGGACAGTGTGCTGATGACTTCACTGTACTGCTTGTTTAAGAACGCACGGTTGCTGTCCACTATCGCCTGGTGCTTTGGCTGCGCGAAAAATAAGGCGTACATCGAATAAATAAGTGCCGGTACAAGCAAAACAATGAGCCCCAGGCCGATATATCGCTGGATGGTCCACTTCTTTCTCGGGATATGTATGTATGTTTTTGCTTTGGCTTCGAGCTCATCAATTTGGGTTTGAATCAGCTCGAGCAAATCATCATAGGATTCAGCATCTAATATCGCCTTTGCCTCTGCGGAGAACGTCAGCGTTTCATTGAATTTCAGGTAGTCTTCAAACGCAAAAGCGCCGTCAACTGCCAAAGCCGCTGCCGCTTTCAGCTCCTGCCATACTCTTTCCTCATCACGCTCGTAAGGAGGAATGCTTTCTTTTACTCCATAATGGAGAAAATAAGGCGTAAGCCCTTTATCGAATACAATGTTTTCAGGAGCGACAATCAAATTCAGCCTCGACAGATTGTGCTGCTGTACGGCTTGAACAAGCTGATAGGCAAACTGCCATTTACTTTTTTTATCCTTAGCTTTCATGAAGCGGAATGCTTTATAGGAGGAGGGAGGTTGGATTGTGATGATTACTTCATCATCCGTCACATCGATTTCTTTATGAAAAAATGGATTTATATCTTTGATCACGTTAGCTTCAAGACCGTCGAGAAGCTTTATTTTTTCCCGTTGAAAGGTAAATGTATAGCCGGCATCTGTTTTCTCGGCAACAGCTTCTAATTGGTTTTCTAAATATGATTTTTGTTTACCTGACATTCAACCAGATCCTTTCATAATATTTCAAGCCGGTCTCCGTTTGTAATGCCGCAATCAGACAGCTTGCATTCTCCGGAAAACACCTTATCCTTGTTCACCACTCTGATCCAGTGCCCTTCGCGCGGAGGCATAGATACGTTTTGGGCCTGCCAAGCAATATCAATTACTTTTTTCACCGGGTGGTAATCTGACAATCTGAGATCAAAGACACTGCCGTTATAATGTTTCAAATCTATTGTAATATCAATATACATTTAGGATCACCCTTACATAGAAAGAGCGCCGTCTTCTTTTGAATCAGGCGCTCCTTCCCTTTCATACTGTTATCCGCGGATTTGATTTGCGATGTCTTGGTCAGTAGACTCAAGTGTATTTGCTGTTTGATCAAGCTGCTGATTCACATCTTGAAGCAAATCTGACATTTTGATAAATGAAGGTTTGAGCTGCTCGTATTGATCTGCGAACGCTTCGCTTGAAGCACCTTCCCACATGCTTTTCAAATCAGAGATCATTCGGTTTAAACGATCAACCTGATTTAATACTTCTTGGCTTTCAACGCCGTATTGCTTCGCCATCGCTCTTAGCTCTTCGGGTGTGACACGAATTAATCCTGCCATATTCCTCATTACCTCCTGTGCCATCAGCCTAAATATGGGCTAATTCACTTATTTTTAGAACGTCATTATTATAAAAACAGTTTTTCGGCATAGTCAAACAAATATGTTTTAATTTTACAAAATGAGTCCAATGGTTTACCCCGAATCACTTAAAAATGACATATAATGTAAAGTAAATAGGTTTATTTTCTTAATCTTCTCTTCATTCTCCGAATAATCCAAAAGACCCAAATAACGCTCCAACTCCCAAAAAAAACCTTTCAGAAAATTTGATGCTACAGCACCATTTCTGAAAGGTTCAGTTTTTTCTTTCCTTAATTAGTCTTGCCTCCGATGACTTTCTTAGAAGATTAATAGGATAAGCTGTCGTATTATATGAGGCATACAACTGTCCTGCAAAAAGGCGATTACACCGCCAAATGTATATAGAACGTTTCTCTCATGAAATTGTTTTTTTGCTTCTGTTCTTTGTTGTTGATTTTCACAAACAACAACAATCATAATAAAAGGAAGGGGATGAGATGTCAAAGAGAAATCAAGCACGAAAAGTAGGGAGTTTTATGACCATGCCGAATGATCCGTTTAAATATAGTTTTGACAGACTTGAAGATGTGGCTGATCATATCAGCGACGTTCTGCGGTGCCCGATCACCATAGAGGATGTTAACCACAAGCTGCTTGCCTACAGTACACACAGCGACTGCACAGACCCTGCCCGGACGTCTACCATTATTGGCAGAAGGGTACCGGAGAAGGTGATTAACAAGTTGTGGAAAGATGGGACAATTCCAGCTCTCTTAAAAACGGACCAGCCGATCAGAGTCAAGCAAATTGATGAAGTCGGGCTGAGCAATCGCGTCGCTATTTCAATTTGGAAAAACAAGCAAGTACTTGGCTTCATATGGGCGCTTGAGATCCAAAAAACATTGTCCGATGAAGATCTGCTGACATTGCAAATGGCAGCAAAAGCAGTGAAAAACAAGCTTCTCAAACTTCAAATCAGAAAAACGAAAAATGAAGAACGCAGCCAAGAATTTTTCTGGAAAATGCTGACCGGACACATCCATCAGGAGGATGATATGGCGGATGGGTTCCATAAGCTTGGAATGGCCGCTCCTTCAGAGTTTTCCGTTATGATCATCCGCATAAATGGCGAGCTGACTGAAAAAATCGAACAGCAGCTGCAATATTTACAGGAAACGACCCAGCAGGTTTACGTGCTGCTGGCGACCGTAGATTCCAATGAACTTATTATATTAACCTCGCCCAAAACAGATCATCCTTTTCAAGATATAAAACAGTTTGCTTTAAGTACGCAAAAACAGCTGAAGGAGCGGTATAAAATAGAAGACGTTTCTATCGCTTTTGGCGGAATATACAACTCTATTTCTTTTGTCTCCCGCTCCTATCAGGAAGCATTGTCCGTCTTAAAAACGAAGGAACGGTTCACTGAAGAGACCAAACATCTTTTCAGCTTTTCCGAGTTAGGCATTTATCAATACTTAGATGTCTTAAATGAAAAACGGAAACAGGCGGGCCATTATAATTACTCGCTTTCCAAACTGGAACAATATGACCGGGATCACCAGTCAAATCTGGTAGAAACACTAGAGCGTTTTATTGAAGCAGACAGCAACGTGAATACCGCTTCTAAGCTGTTAAATATACACGTTAATACGTTGAATTACCGCCTTAAGCGGATCAGCCAGATCGCTGAAATTGATTTGAAAAATGTGAATCAAAAATTCACCATCTATTTAGATATCAAACTTCGGCACATGGATTTGTGAAATTTCACAAATCCATGTTTTTTTATTTTCTTAATCAAACAAAGAATTTTCCAAAATATCAAGCTACACTAAAAATATCACAGATACAGGAGGAGACAGATATGATCATAGGGGTTCCTAAAGAGATAAAAAACAATGAAAACCGTGTCGCATTAACACCCGGGGGCGTTTCTCAGCTCATTTCAAACGGCCACCGGGTGCTGGTTGAAACAGGCGCGGGCCTTGGAAGCGGATTTGAAAATGAAGCCTATGAGTCAGCAGGAGCGGAAATCATTGCTGATCCGAAACAGGTCTGGAACGCCGAAATGGTCATGAAGGTAAAAGAACCGCTGCCGGAAGAATATGTTTATTTCCGCAAAGGACTTGTGCTGTTTACGTACCTTCATTTAGCAGCTGAGCCTGAGCTTGCACAGGCCTTGAAGGATAAAGGAGTAACTGCCATCGCATATGAAACGGTCAGTGAAGGCCGGACATTGCCTCTTCTGACGCCAATGTCAGAGGTTGCGGGCAGAATGGCGGCGCAAATCGGCGCTCAATTCTTAGAAAAGCCTAAAGGCGGAAAAGGCATTCTGCTTGCCGGGGTGCCGGGCGTTTCTCGCGGAAAAGTAACGATTATCGGAGGAGGCGTAGTCGGGACAAACGCGGCGAAAATGGCTGTCGGCCTCGGTGCAGATGTGACGATCATTGACTTAAACGCAGACCGCTTGCGCCAGCTTGATGACATCTTCGGCCATCAGATTAAAACGTTAATTTCTAATCCGGTCAATATTGCTGATGCTGTGGCGGAAGCGGATCTCCTCATTTGCGCTGTATTAATTCCGGGTGCTAAAGCTCCGACTCTTGTCACTGAGGAAATGGTAAAACAAATGAAACCCGGTTCAGTCATTGTTGATGTAGCGATCGACCAAGGCGGCATCGTCGAAACTGTCGACCATATCACAACACATGATCAGCCAACATATGAAAAACACGGGGTTTTGCATTATGCTGTAGCGAACATGCCAGGCGCAGTCCCTCGTACATCAACAATCGCCCTGACTAACGTTACTGTTCCATACGCGCTGCAAATCGCGAACAAAGGGGCAGTAAAAGCGCTCACAGACAATGCGGCACTGAGAGCGGGTTTAAACACCGCAAACGGACACGTGACCTATGAAGCTGTAGCAAGAGATCTAGGCTATGAGTATATTCCTGCCGAGAAAGCTTTACAGGATGAATCATCTGTGGCGGGTGCTTAATTCACAATGAGCTTGCAGAAAGATTTCTGCAGGCTTTTTTATTTTTTAAAAGGAAAAAAGAGACCATTTCACGAATTATGACTATGAAGTTGATCATAAAGGAGGATTCATATGGCTGTTCAGCAATATGGCGTGTTAAAAGGCATAGTCTTAGACATGAAGCGGGAAACAGATGATGACAGTCCTCATTTCCAAGTCAAAATGCTCGGTGAAGAGAATACGTATTACAGGTGCGCCATCAATGTGATGTCCAGTTCTGAGGAATCTGAAGTATTGTATTTGGCTGACGATCAGTTTGATTCGGGCTCAATTACCATCCTTCCGAACATGCCGTATGGATATACAAGGATCAATGAAGCAAACCGTGAAGTGGCACTGGATTATGTGCGGGGCAATTTGTTTGACCCGCGGGAAATGAAGCCTTTGCCTCATGAAATCACGGGACCTGATAATGATTTAAATGATTTTATTGAAACCTATATGAAGAAAGCGCAAGATGAGAAAGCGCCGGTTTATATATTCGGTTCAAAATTTGGACCTGAACAGGCTGCAGATAAAATATTCGGTTTTACCCCGACCAACGGCATGCACAATATCCATATGAATCAAGGGAATGCAATAGATACCCGCTGGAAAAAAGACAACGGCTCTTGGCATGACGGGGGTATTCTGATTCAGTTTGCAGATCAGTGGGCCGCTGTGTTTTTAGCGTTTTTGTCCCAATCTTGGTGTACCGATGAAAACGGAAACCCGGTCAGGGATTGTGATCATACCCAAACGCCTGCGTAAGATAGAAAAAGAGACTGCGGCGAGCAGTCTCTTTTTGATACGATTACACATTTTCAACAGTCTTTAGGCTGTTTGGCCTCATATCGCTCCAATGCGATTGGATATAGTCCAAACAAGCTTCACGCCCTTTTTGCTCATGAACGACTGTCCAGCCGCTCGGCACATCTATAAAACCGGGCCATAGGGAATATTGGCCTTCTTCATTGATCAGCACCAAATACGTGCCATCCGCATTTTCAAAAGGATTTGCCATTCTATTTCTCCTCCCTTATTTATTCAACTCTTCCAGTTTGACAGCGAGAACCTTGCCGATTTGAGCCAGAGGTTCCGGCTGACATAAATCTTTATGACGGCAGTCGATGTCAATTTGTTCAATCTGTCCGTTAATATAAGGCTTCCACGAATCAGGTTCAATCGGGTCAAACCATTCAGGAATGATTGTTGATCTGAAAAACAAAACATTTCCACGGAAGGTTTTCGGCTTATAGGAACCTAAAATGCCGACAGAATTGACATACGTATTCTTCAAATTTAAAATGACCGTTTCATCCAAGCTCGCAAGCGCACTGCCGTCACTGCGAAGAATCTCAATCGCTGCTTCAAAATCTAGCGGTTTGTCCCCTAAGCTGTCCGGATCGTACCCGCCTAACGCCAGAAGGGCAATAAGCGCTTCCTCATCATCCGGCGCCTCCTTTATAGGAAGGAAGTGGTTTGGATAGGCATCCAGCATCACCAATAGGGAAACTTCTTCTCCTTGATTTTGCAGCTGGGTGGCCATCGCTTGAACGACATTCCCGCCCAGAGACCAGCCCAGCAGATGGTACGGGCCTTTCGGCTGAACCGTTCGGATTTGTTTAATGTAATCGGAAGCCATGTCATCAAGTGTTTTCGGAAGCTCCTCGCACTGCCCGATTCCCCGTGCCTGCAAGCCGTAGATCGGATAATCCGTTCCTATATTCGTCATCAAACCGGCATAGCACCAGCTGAGTCCCCCTGCTGGATGAACACAGAATAAAGGAGGCTTGTCTCCGCTTGTTCGGAGCGGCAGCAGAACGTCAAGAGCGCTTTGGCTTGATCCCATTTCAAGTCTTTCAGCGAGCCCGGCTACAGTAGGTGCTTCGAACAAGTTGCCGATGCTGAGTTCAACGCCGAGTGCTTCACGAATGCGGCTCATGAGCTGTACAGCAAGCAAGGAATGTCCGCCTAAATCAAAGAAACGGTCATCAATGCCGACACGCGGCAAGTGAAGCACCTCCATAAAGAGGTCACAGAGAATTTCTTCCTGCGGCGTTCTCGGTCCTCGTCCTGTCACTGCCGCTGCGAAATCCGGAGCGGGCAGCGCTTTACGATCAAGCTTTCCATTCGGTGTCAGCGGCAATTCTTTCATCGTCACAAAGGCAGCAGGCACCATGTAATCCGGCAGTCTCTCCGCAGCATATTTGCGCAGTTCCGCCGTATCAAATGTTTCTTCCGAAGGGATGACATAAGCTGCCAACCGTTTATCTCCCGGCTGATCCTCACGAACGATCACTGCCGCATCTTCAAGCTGCGGATGCTGAACAAGTGCGGCTTCAATTTCTCCTAATTCAATCCGGAATCCCCGAATTTTCACTTGATGGTCTGCACGGCCGACATAGTCGAGAGAACCGTCAGCGCGGAGGCGGGCCACATCCCCAGTGCGGTACATCCGGGTGCCTGGAGGACCGAACGGATCAGCTATGAAGCGTTCAGATGTTAAACCAGGCCGGCCTAGATAACCTCGTGCTAACCCCGCTCCTGATACATACAGCTCTCCGGCAACACCCGGCGGAACCGGCTGCAGGCGTTCATCCAGCACGTATACACCAAGATCGGGAATGCCGCAGCCGATCAAGCTGTTTGCCCGTAAAGCTGCCATGCTTCGGTCTAATTCGATATAGCTCACATGCACCGTCGTTTCTGTAATACCATACATATTGATAAGCTGCGGTCTATTTTCAGGGTGGCGGTTATACCAATCCTCTAAACGGCTGAGTTCAAGCGCTTCTCCGCCAAAAATGACATAGCGCAGACTGAGTGCCTGTCCGAGATCCGGCTGTTCCCGTTCTGCCTGCATAAACTGATAGAAAGCAGACGGTGTCTGGTTCAGAACGGTCACACCCTCTTTGACAAGCAGGCGCAGAAACGCTTCTGGCGATCTGCTGACGTGGTGAGGCACGATTACAAGACGTCCGCCATGCAGCAGAGGACCCCAGATCTCCCACACCGAAAAATCAAACGCATAGGAATGGAACATGGTCCAGATATCGTCTGAGCTGAAACGGAACCAGTGCTCGGTCGCTGCAAATAAACGTGTTACATTTTGGTGAGGAATCATCACACCTTTTGGAACACCTGTTGAGCCGGATGTATAAATGACATACGCCGTATTCAAAGGCGAAAGCGGCTGAGTCCTGTCCTTATTTTTTGGATTCTCTGCAGGGTACGTGTTTAGTTTCTCTGCCAGCTCGGGATCATCCAGCACGATTTTCGGCACGTTTTCAACTGGCGGAATGTGATTTGCAGCTTTAGTGTTCGTCATGATAAACGCAGGCTGTGCATCTTTTAGCATAAAAGCAATTCGATCAGCCGGATAATCCGGATCAAGAGGGAGATAAGCTGCCCCGGCTTTTAGCACCGCCAATAGGCCGACAGCCATTTCCAACGATCGGGGCAGTGCCAATGCCACAAATTGCTCCGGCCCGACACCTTCACTAATCAGCATTCGGGCAAGCCGGTTTGCTCTTTCATTCAGCTCTGCATAGCTCAGTGCCTGATCTTCATATACAACGGCAATGGCATCAGGACGTAAAGCAGCCTGCTTCTCAAACTGCTCTGGCAAACATGCTTGCGGAATCTTTTCAGATACACTTTGCCAATCTGTCACCATGCTGCTGCGTTCCTCTGGCGCAAGAATATCCAGATTTCCGATTTGCTCGTCAGGATCAGACTCGGCAGCCTCCAGCAGGCGTATCAATCGGTCAGCAAGAGCCTGAGCAGTTTCCCGCTTAAAAAGATCGGTGCTGTATTCAAGCAGTCCTTCCATTCCGTTTGGTGTCCCGTCAGCAAGGCGATCTTCACTGATTTCCAGCGTCAAATCAAACTTGGCAGAACCGACACTGTTGATTCGCAGGCTGCTCTCCATATCAGGAAGATGCAGTTCAGCGTCCGGTGTGTTTTGGAACGCAAGCATGATTTGGAATAAAGGATGCGTCGCACGCGAACGAGCCGGATTGAGCACCTCTACAAGTCTCTCAAACGGCAGATCCTGATTGTCATAGGCGGCCAGATTCACTTTCCGTACTCTGTCTAGAAGCTCACGAAAGCTTGGGTCACCGGACGTATCAGTTCTGAGCACCAATGTATTAATAAACAGCCCTACAAGATCGCCCAGCGCATCATCATTCCGTCCCGCGATCGGACTGCCGATCGGAATGTCGGTGCCCGCCCCGAGCCTTGTCAATAAAGCGGCGAGACCGGATTGAAGCACCATAAACAGGCTCACCCTATTTGCGCGAGCCAGCTCCTGCAATCGCTTGTGAAACTCGGGCTCAATACGAAAATGAATCGTATCTCCATCATGACTCGGCTCAGCCGGACGTGAATAATCGGTTGGCAGTTCAAGCTGATCAGGCAGGTTTTTCAAGGTTTTTTTCCAGAAAGCAAGCTGACCGGCAATCAAGCTGTTTGGATTATCCTCGTTTCCAAGCAGTTCTTGCTGCCAAAGCGCATAGTCTGCATACTGCACAGCAAGAGGCGCCCATTCGGGAGATCGTCCGTGGCAGCGAGCTGCATAAGCCGTCCCAAGGTCTCGGGTCAGCGGTGTTAAGGACCAACCGTCCCCGACAATATGATGGACGAGAAGAAGCAGCACGTACTCGTCAGGACCGATTACAAAAAGCTCGGCACGAAAAGCAGGTTCAGCTGCAAGATCAAAACTGTAGCGTACAGCTTCGGCAAGCCGATCAGAAAGCTCCTTCTCAGCAATTTCAGTAACATGTAACTCAGGATGGGCTTGATCGGCATCTAAAATATGCTGATAGGATGTCCCCTGTGATTCAGGGAAGATCGTCCGAAGGCTTTCATGACGGCAGACGAGGTCATAAAGTGCCGCTTTCAGCAATCCTTGATCCAACTCACCTGACAAACGGACAGCAACCGGAATATTATAAGTAGGACTCGGTCCTTCCAGACAATGCAGGAACCATAGCCGGCGCTGGGCAAATGATAGCGGGATCTTTTCAGGCCGCTCAGCTCTCTGCAAAGCGGGACGTGCACTCTGCGCCAAATCAAGATGGGCAGCGAGTCCGGCTACTGTCGGTTCGTCAAAGAGCTTGGCGATACCAAGTTCGGCTCCCATTACCTCGCGAATGCGGCTCATCAGACGGGCTGCAAGAAGAGAATGGCCCCCAAGCTCGAAGAAACTGTCATCGATACCGACGCGTGCCAAACCGAGAACCTCTGCAAACAAGTCACACAATATCTCTTCCTGAGGATTCCGCGGGGCCCGATCACTGACAGATGTGCTGAAGTCTGGTGCCGGCAGTGCTTTCCGGTCAAGCTTGCCATTAGGTGTTAATGGCAGCTCGTCCATCTCCACAAACGCCGCCGGTACCATATAATCAGGAAGACTAGCCCCCATATAACGACGAAGCTCTGCAGTATCAATAGCACCATCAGCGACTACATAAGCCGCCAATCGTTTGTCTCCCGGCTGATCTTCCCGTACGACAACCGAGGCCTGTTCAATGTGCGGATGATTGGCAAGCACGGCATCAATTTCTCCAAGTTCAATTCGGAATCCGCGAATTTTGATTTGATGATCCGCCCGCCCGATATAATCCAAAGACCCATCGGCACGCCAGCGGGCCTGGTCTCCGGTCCGATACATCCTAGTTCCCGGCGGTCCGTATGGATCTGCAACGAAGCGCTCCGCCGTTAAATCAGGGCGATGGAAATAACCTCTGGCCAAGCCGGTGCCTGCAATATAAAGCTCTCCGACAACGCCCGGCGGCACCGGCTGTAATCCATTATCAAGCACATACACCTGCGTGTTCCAAATCGGTTTCCCAATCGGAGGAACGCCCTGCAGCCCTTCTTCAAGAAAAGCTGCGGCAGACCAAATCGTTGTTTCAGTGGGACCGTATAAGTTCGTGACTGAACAATGGAGGTCTTGAAGCGCCTGCAAAAGACCGCTCGGCAGCGCCTCGCCTCCTACAAGCACTCTAAGCCCCCGAAGTTTCTCAGGTTCACCCGTTATCAAAGCATGCCACAGTGTCGGTGTCGCCTGCATGATATTAATATCGAAATTTTCAATCATTTGAGCTAATATCTGCGGCTCACGGATCGTTTCTTTCTTTGCGATCACGATTTGCGCTCCGCTAATCAGCGGAAGATATAACTCCAATGCTGAAATATCAAAAGCGACAGTCGTCACAGCCAACAGCCTGTCTTCTTCTCCTAGAGAAAATGCCTCCTGCATGGACAGCAGAAAATTGCTTAAGCTTTTCTGTGTCACAACGACACCCTTCGGTCTTCCTGTTGATCCTGAGGTATAGATGATATACGCAGGATGGTCAAGAGAAACCGATACATCCGGATTTTCCGGCGAATAGCGTTTTATAATCTCCTGTGTAACAGCCTGATCAAGCACAAGCTCCGGTACAGCCAGGTTATCAGGCAGACTGGCTGCTATTTCCTCAGTCGTTATGATGCATGAAGGTTTCGCATCCTCCAGCATGTAAGAAATGCGGTCGGTAGGAAACTCCGGATCAAGCGGGAGATACGCCGCACCAGACTTGAGCACACCAAGCATTGAGGCCACCATCTCAGGAGAACGCGGCAGCGCCAAAGCAACAAATTGCTCCGGACCAATCCCTTTTTCGATCAACAGACGCGCGAGGCGGTTTGCCTCTTCATTGAGCTTTCGATAGTTGACTTGAATGTCATCACACATGAGAGCGATACGTTCTGGCTTAAGAACTGCCTGCTTTTCGAACATGTCCTGAAGGCTGACCAGCTTCTCGGATTTTGCCGTCTCATTCCATTTTGAAATGACTTTTTCTTTCTCCTCTGGCAACAGAAGCTCCATGTGCCCAATCAGCATGTCCTCTCCGGCAGAAGCCGTTTGCAGCAGCTGCAAGATACGCTGCTGATGAAGCTTAATATCAGATTCACTGTATACCTCGGGATTCGCATCAACATCTATTCGCAGCCCGCTGCCGTCTGTTCTGTCATATACATTGATTGATAGATCATCAACAGGACCGGCTGAAAGATTATGCGTTGTGCCCCGGGCGCCGGCAAAGTCGAGACCGTAATCAAACGGCATGAGATTGATTTGAGGGCCAAATAATCGATGATTTTCTCCTATCAATTTCAGATCACGCCGAAGCTCTTCATGGCGATACTTATGATGTCGCCGAATACTGCGGATTTCCCGGAAAATTTGCTGAATCAGTTCAGAAAAGCTCATCGAAGAGCTTACCGTCAGCCGGAGCGGGAGAAGGTTCATCACCATAGCCGGTACATTCAGTGATGCAGACCCTATCCGACCCATCATGGGCAGGCCGAGCACAACATCCTCAGAGCCGGTCATACGGTGCACATAAACAGCTGACACCGCAATCATGACTTCATGCCAGCTTCCTGAGAAATAGCGCGCCGCTTCTTTTAACGCGTTTACATCAGACGGAGGCAGATATGCCGTATGACGAAGAAAACTGTTAGATGTTCTTGGCGCCCGATCAGCCAAGCTCACAACTTCAGGTGCATCTGCAAAACGGTCCAGCCAGAATTGACGATCCTTCTCATACTGCTCTGATCCGCGATAATCTGTATCCTCCTCCAAAATGGCCTGGAGAGACCCAAAGGAACGGCCTTTAGCTGTTTGTCCTTTTATAAGCGCAGTATATGTACTTGCCACACGCTGGGCTATCAGGGAAAAACCGAAGCCGTCGATCGCTATATGGTGAATGCGCTGATACCAAAAGAAACGATCAGGCCCGGCAATAAACAGAGCTTCATTAAACAAAGGGTCATGCCCTAAATCAACCGGCTTTGCTAAATCAGCTTTCATCCAGTTTAATGCTGTTTTTTCCGGATCAGGCACAGAGCTGACGTCAATGACGTGCAGCTGTACATCCGGAGACGGGTTTATCATCTGCCAAGGCCCGTCCATATTTTCACCGAAGCGGACATGCAGCGATTCCGCTTCCTTGATCACGTGCCGCAAAGCTTCTTCAAAAAGAGCAATATTGATTGGTCCATTGATTTCTATATATTCCGCAGTATTGTAAATTGGATTGTCCGGATCAAGCTGCTGAGCAAACCATATGCCAGTTTGCGCCCCGGTCAAAGAATATTGAAGATCTTTTGTATCAGGCATCCGTTTGTTTACCCTCCTTTTATAAATAATCCGCGTTTGGCAGCACTTGCTGGCTGCGGGTTGTGAGCAATTTCTGCCATTCTTCGATCGTTGGGCGTTCAGCCAATTCCACGAAAGTCACCTCTGCCCCTTCACGGCGCCATTGTTCCACCAATGTCATGATCCTTACCGAATCAAGACCACGATCGAGCAAATCCTCTTGATCTGTGATGTCTTCCGGTGTTTCTTGTAGAAGCTCAGCAATTTGTTTACGGATATTCTCACATGTAAACACGTTCTTTTTGCCAGTGTTTGCTGACGTTTTTTGAACGTCTGCCGGCGCATTCTGCAGCTGATCAAGAAGACTGTCAGTCATCACGGTAAACGCACAGCGTCCAGCCGCATAGTCCAGCGCCATTTGATGTTTTTCTAATGAAAAATCAGCAACTGCATCTCCCACAAAAAAGGCTTTAATATCCTCCATAAATGCTTCACATGCTGTAACAAGACAGCCGATATGGGCGTAAATTCCTGTAATGATCAGCTGATCGCGTCCCTCTTTGCGCATCATTTCAAGCAGATTCGTTCTCTTAAACGCGCTGTATCTCCATTTTGTCAGCACAAGATCATCATCCTCTGGTGCCAGCTCAGTTATAATTTTTTCCTCATAAGGACCGCTGTTTAATCCCGGACCCCAGAAATCTGTCAGCAGTGCACGGTCAGCCGGATTTTGGCTTCCCGGCTGTGCGGTATAGACAACAGGAATCCCAAGCTGAACACATTGATTCTTCAGCTTTCGTATATTCGCTGAAAGCTCTGTTACCGGAGACGCTCCAGCTGTGAAAGCATCGACAAAATAGTTTTGCATATCGTGAATTAACAAGACAGCCCGATTCGGATCAGGCACCCATGATACTTTGTTTTGCGGCATATCAGATGCTGTCGGCATTTGATACGGCTGAATGGCAGGTATAGCCATTTGAACACTTCCTCTCAAATTGTTGTTTTATTTTTTTAGCCCTGCAAGAAGTTTCTCGGAAATGGCTTCACGAAGAGCCTTTTTGCTTACCTTTCCTACCCCTGTCTGCGGAAAGGATTCGACAAATTCAACTCGGTCAGGGATTTTATATGCCGCCAGTCCGCGCTCTCTCAAAAATGCTTTGAGCTCTGCGGCTTTTGGGGCTTCATCCCGGGGAATAATGAACACACAAGATCTTTCGCCAAGAAACTGGTCAGGCATGGAGACCATTGCCGCATCATGGACAGCCGGATGCGCCAGCAGATGATTTTCTACCTCTTCAGCCGCAACCTTTTCTCCTCCACGGTTAATTTGATCCTTCGCCCGGCCTTCAACGACAATATACCCGTCTCGTGTCAGCCTGACGATATCACCCGTACGGTAAAAACCGTCCTCAGTAAATGAAGCGGCATTATGCTCTTCCGCCTTATAGTAACCTCGAATTGTATACGGTCCCCGCGTCAGCAGATGGCCTGTTTCACCAGGTTTTACGTCGCGATCATGATCATCCCAAACACGCACTTCATCATATGGGGACATCGGTTTTCCTTGGGTGTTGACAATGATCTCCTCAGGATCATCCAATCTCGTATAATTGACGAGACCCTCTGCCATTCCGAACACCTGCTGCAGCGTGCAGCCGAAAACAGCTTTTACTCTGCGCGCGGCTTCAGCACTAAACTTGGCACCGCCGACCTGCAGCACTTGAAGGCTGGATAAATCATCACGGCGTGAGGATGCCGCATCCATCCATACCATCGCAAGAGGCGGAACAAGAGCGGTTATCGTGACCTTTTCCCGTTCAATTAAAGGAAATGCGTCATCTGGACTTGGAGAAGGAGATAATACCACTCTTCCTCCAGCGTATAATACGCCGAGAACGCCAGGTGAGCTCAGCGGATAATTGTGTGCCATCGGCAGCGCGGCCAAGTACACCGTGCTGTGGTCGAGCCAGCAGACCTCCACACTCCGCTTCAGGCTGTATATGTAGTCATCGTGGGTCCTCGGAATCAGTTTCGATAGCCCAGTGCTCCCGCCAGAAAGCTGGAGGAACGCCACATCCGAAGACTTGACTTCAGGCAGTTTTACAGGTTCTGTATGCAAATCCTCCAGCGGCAAAAATTCCTCTGCCTCACCAGCGACAATGATGTTTTTCAACGTCGGCAGCTTGCTTTGAACTTGTCTGGCAAGCGTACGGTAGTCAAAACCGGAATAAGCGTCGGGAATGATATATGCAGCCGCTTCAGCAAACTCGCAAAAATATGTAATTTCACTGCTTCGATGAGAAGGCAGTGCGAAGACTGGAAGCGCCCCCAGACGGAAAAGCGCGAAAATGACTTCAAAAAACTCTTTGATATTTGGCAGCTGCACCACGACACGATCCATCTGTTGAATGCCGAGCTTTCGAAATCCGGCAGCCAAACGATCAACCCTTGTGTCAAGCTCTTGATAGCTCCAATGGGTGTTCCCGCATGTAATCGCAATGCGGTCGCCATATTTGGCTGCCCGGTCTCTTAACAAATCTCCAAACGTCTCGCCGGCCCAGCAGCCATTCTTTCGATAAGTCTCAGCTAACTCATCAGGCCAAGGCGTAAATCCTTTCAGCATGTTGCATCCCTCCAGCAATTCATTCTGTTCATATGTGATCCACGCCCATTGCCCGCAGCATTGTCCGAAACTTTGCGGACGTCTCCTGAAGCTCGTCCTCGGGCTTTGAACCGGCCACAACACCAGCTCCAGCATACAAGCGGAGTGAGCGTTCTTCTGCCTCTGCACAACGGATGGTCACGATCCATTCTCCGTCACCGGCATCGTCACACCATCCGACCATGCCGGTAAAGAAACCGCGGTCAAATGGTTCAATGCTGAGAATCGCTTCTCTTGCAAGATCAGTCGGTGTTCCGCAGACTGCTGGCGTCGGGTGGAGCGCCGCCGCCAATTCAAGTGCGGTTACAGACGGATCGGAAAGCTCTCCCTTAATCACGCTGGACAGGTGCCACATCGTTTCCGTTTTGATCAGTGAAGGCTTCTCCGGAACCTCCAGCGTCCGGCAGAAAGGTCTCAGCGCTGCCGCAACCGCGTCAGCGACAACCGCGTGCTCATGAAGATCCTTTGCGGAAGAAAGCAATTCTGCTGCCCGGCGCTGGTCTTCAACAGGATCATTACTGCGCGGCCTTGAGCCGGCTAATGGGTTGGAAACGACCTGTGTTCCCATCCTTGAAACGAGAAGCTCCGGACTTGCTCCGAGCAATGTTCGGCGGGGAGACGTTTCCTCCTGGCTGGACACGTCTGCGGCAAACGTGTAGCCATGCGTGTTATGCTGAGCCAGATGGCGAAGCAATTCATCCGTCTGAATCGGTTCAGGCGATGTCAAATGCAGCGATCTGGATAGGACGATTTTGCTGAGTGTTCCATCGGCAATGCGTGTCAGCCCTTGTTCAACACCATTTTTATAATCCTCAGGTTCAGGAACAGGCTTTATGTGATATGTATGCCCAGCCTGCTGTTCCTTTTCCTCATGATCAAATTGAAGCGGTCCTGACCAGCGCACTTCTTCAGGTACAACGAGCCGCGCTGCTTTTACTTGATCAAAAGGAACGGCCCCGACAACAAGCGGCCGGCTTTGCCCTGATTGTTTTGCCTGACGTAACGTCTCTGCAATTCGGCCAGAAAGGGTTTCTATTTGGTTTTGCCCGTCTGCCTCCGGTACGATTTCACATATGCCTTTCGCTAACAGTACACGATGAGGAGACGCTAAGAAAAAGGCGCCCGGCTGATATTCATGAAGCAAATGCTCCGCTTTTGTTTCTGTTATAACGTTTTGATCCAACATTCTCATGAACCTCCTTTAAATTCAGTTACACGCCTAAGGTCGCGCCGCCATCTACGACTAAATTATGCATCGTAATATGCCCTGCCTGGTCAGAAACCAAAAAGAGCACCGCATCCGCAATATCCGAAGGCTTGGCTAGTTTTTTGAGCGGGATCCCTGTTTTAAATGTCTCAAGTGATCCTTTTATGACTTGCTCCGCTCCATTCTCGTCGGCCCATAATGACCACTGCATGTCTGTTTCCGTTGATCCGGGAGATACAATGTTGCAGCGAATATTGTATTCTGCAAGCTCAAGGCCAAGGCATTTCGTAAACATCACAGCCGCAGCCTTTGAAGACGCATATGCCGCCATAGATGTTCTTGGTACACCGGCAGCATTCGATCCAACTGTTACAATCGAACCTGATCTTCGGTCCATCATATATTTGCTGACTGAACGCGAGGCGTTAAATACGCCAGTCGAATTCACTGAGAACGTCGCCTCCCATTCCTCATCGCTAAGTGAATGGATCAGTCCCGGGCGAAGGACACCCGCTACATTCACTAAAATATCAATCGGCCCCATTTCACGTTCAATGCGCGCCGTGATCTCGTCAATCGCCGCGCTGTCTCTCACATCCGCAGGAAAAGCTTCTGCATGGCGGCCTTCTGCTTTGAGGCTGCTCACAACTCTTTCCAGCTTTTCAGGATTATAATCAACTGCCGCAATATGTGCGCCTTGACTGGCAAGCGTCCGCGCAACAGCTTCGCCTATTCCTTGGGCAGCCCCTGTTATAAAAGCAATTTTTCCCTCTATACTCTTTGCATTCATATCATCAATTCCTTTCTTCGCTCTAAATGCCAAACAGACATCCAGCGAAAAAGACTGCTGCGCCTTGAAAAACGCAATCTATTGATAATGATTATCATTATCAATTATAAAAATAATCATATCCAAATGTCATGTGACAGTCAAATATAATTTCAGTGACAAATATTTTTTTAAAGGCAAGGCTGAGTATGTCTCAGCCCATTGAAAGATGCGGTCCGTCAGGGTGAAGCGCAAAACGCAGCGCCCTGCTGACCAAAACAGGAAGAACTGAAATATGTCCTTCTCCTGAAAACTCGCAAAATTCTGCCCGTATGCCTTGTTCAGATAAAACGGCCAGCCGCTCATAAAGCTCCCTTGCATTATCATTCATCCGGCTTTTATGATGCTGCTCTAATTCTCCTGCGGCAAGCAGGATATTGATAGGCTGATTGTTTTTCTTGGTGAGAGAGACGAAATGGTCCGTTTTCTCGAGAATAAACGGTTTATTCCAATGAATGGACGGACTTCCTGCGATATACGTTTGAAACGCATCGGGCTTTGTTAGCAGCACCTGCAGCACGAAAAGCCCTCCGAGCGAATGGCCAAAGATTGTTTGTCTATTTTTATCAATCTGGTAATCTCGTTCTATCTCCGGTTTTAAATCCTCTTCAATAAATCTGAAAAAGCCCTCCGCTCCGCCATGCTCCGGCCATTCTCTGCCGTCGGGCCTTTCCGGCAGCTTCGATTGGGCTGTTGGCATTGTAAAATCCCGGTGGCGTGCTGAAGAGAAAGGCTCCGCTGTCTCATAGCCAATGCCGACGATCACTGCAGGGATCACCCCGGTTTTTTCGGGTCGGCGTCCCTGTAATCGAACGGCTTCCGTCATCGTTCCGAAGACAGAATTGGCATCCAGCAGATAAATCACAGGATAACCAGCGGGTGGCGACGGCGTACTAGGTTTCGAGATAAAAATGTGATAGGTACGGTTTTCATTGCGTGAAGACATCATACGCACTTCCGTACCAGGAATCGTAAATGCGTTTGATGTCCCGCCATTTGTCCGGTCTGTTGTTTGCTCTTTCATGCAGTACGACATTCCTCTCCTTAAACTAAACCGCAATGTATGATAATGATTTTCACTATCAACTAGACACCTCAAATAATAGGTTTTCTTCCAAAGAAAGTCAACTTTTTCCCGAATAAAAAAGGCACCTTGATCAAATAAGGTACCTGCAGACTATCAATATGGAAGTAAAAACCCAATAAAGATGCGGATTGTCCTATTTGAAATAGAACCTTAATCCCATGTAAACCTTTGATTTTGCCATGGGTCGCCTCTCATGTGATAGCCATTCCGCTCCCAAAAGCCAGGGTGATTTTCTTTCGTAAATTGGATGCCGCGCAGCCACTTGGCGCTTTTCCAAAAATATAGATGCGGAAATACACCCCGCAGAGGAAAGCCGTGTTCAGGGGTTAAAGGTTCGCCATTATGCGCATAAGCCAGAAGGGAAGTTTCCGCTAAGAAATCATCAAGCGGCAGATTGGTCGTCCAGCCCTCTTCAGCATGTAAAATGACGTAGCCAGCTTCTTCTTTTACACCCGCTTTTTCCGCTATATCACAAGCCCGCACGCCTTGCCACACATTATCAAGCCTTGACCATCCCGTGACACAATGAATGTCATTTTTCGATTCATACCGTGGAAAGGCTTTGACATCTTCAAAGCTTAGCAGCATCGGATGGTCAACCAAACCGTATACTTGAAGATTCCATTTCGTCATATCTTCGTAATATGGGACATTTCCGGTATGAAGCACAGGAAATGAAGTGGTGATGTTTTGATTTGGCGGCACTCTTCCAGATTGATCGGACTGTCTTGTTTTTCCGAAATACATATGGGCCTCCTTTTTGTTAACCTAATTTAAAATCATGTTGACAATCTTTTTGTTCTTTATTACTCTATGATTGTGTATGTCAACCTAAGGGGGAACAACGATGAAACAACGTAAACTTCGTGCGGGAGATATGGCGCTGATTGGCATGTTCGCCGCACTTATGGCTGTCGGGGCCAACATTACATCAGTAGCACCCTTTTTACAAGTAGCCGGCATTCCGCTTTCGATGCAGCCGTTTTTCTGTCTCTTGGCAGCTTTGCTTCTTGGCAGCAAACGAGCAGCGATGGCCATGATTGTATATGCACTTGTGGGATTGGCAGGAGCGCCTGTGTTCGCTCAATTTTCAGCAGGCTTCGCACCGTTTGCAGGGAAAAGCGGCGGGTTTATTATCTCATACATCCCGGCAGCATTTGCAGCGGGATGGTTTTTAGAACGAAACATTCAGCCAAGTAAAATTCGATTTCTCATTGCTTCACTTATCGGAACGGCGATCATGTATCTCATCGGCACTACCTATATGTATCTTGCACTGAAGCTGTGGATTCATACGCCAGTAAGCTACGGCACGGCTTGGGGCTTTATGATTTGGTTTATGGTAAAAGATACAGCGCTGGCTGTGATACTGTCGTTTATCGCACCAGCAATCTACCGCTCTATTCATAAAGCAACCGGCTTTAACAGAAATCACATATCATCTACGTAAAAACCGTTCTAGTGGACGGTTTTTTATCATAACGAGAAAAGGCTCCCCAGTAAAGGGGAGCCTTTTTCCTATAAAACAAGCGCTGCAATCCAGCCAAAGATGATAAGCGGGATATTATAAAATATAAATGTCGGCACACAAGTGTCCCAAATGTGGTGATGCTGGCCGTCCGCACTCAAACCTGAAGTCGGCCCAAGCGTACTGTCACTGGCAGGTGAACCGGCATCGCCGAGGGCAGCAGCAGCTCCGATAATCGCAATCGTTGCCATCGGGCTGAATCCAAGCTGCATGCATAGAGGCACGAAAATGGTTGTGATAACAGGAATCGTCGCAAAAGAAGATCCGATCCCCATTGTAATTAATAAGCCGACAATGAGCATCAGCAATGCGCCCAAGGACTGACTGTGTCCGATAAAACCGGCTGACGTTTTGACCAGTGACTCGACATCTCCGGTTTTCGTTAATACGTTTGAAAATCCGGCTGCAACAAGCATGACAAAGCCGATAAAGGCCATTAAAACCATTCCATCAGTAATCAGTGAGTCCGCTTCATCACGCTTCATCACACCGCTGACAAACAGAACAATCAGACCAGCGAGCGCCCCCATAATCATTCCTTCTACTCCCAAAGTCTGAGATAAGTAAAGCTGGACGCCGAGTGACACAACAATGGCTAGAACCGCGATACCAATACTTTTTCTCGTATATGGCGATGCTTCTGCACCTGAAATATCTTTTGTTTCATATTGTTTCGGTTTACGGTATACGATCACTGATAAAATAAGGCCGACAACCATACCTGCAACTGGAATAATCAGTGCGTACGGAATATCAGCAAGCGGAACGTTTAACCCGGCATCCGCCATATTGTCCTTCAGCATGCCTTGGAAGATTTGGCCGAAACCGACCGGAAGCAAAATATAAGGAGCCGTTAAGCCAAATGTAATTACACACGCGATCAGACGGCGGTCCATTTCAAGTTCATTAAAGATTTTCAAAAGCGGCGGAATCAGCACCGGAATAAACGCGATGTGAACCGGAACGACGTTTTGCGAAAAACAAGATACAATTAAAATAATCAGCACAATCAGCACCTTAGACAGTGCTTTTTTTCGAGAATCTTCTTTATTTCCGATTAATTTAACGGAGGCTTCCACCATTGCGTCCGGAAGACCTGTTTTCGTCAAAGCGGCGGCAAACGCGCCAAGCATGGCATAGCTGACTGCAACGGTGGCATTTCCGCCGAGACCGTCTGTGAAAGCTTTAACCGTTTCGCCAAGACCGAGCCCGCCTGTTAACCCGCCGGCCAAGGCGCCTATAATTAATGCGATAACAATATTGACACGCAGCAGGCTTAATACAAGCATAAGCAGGACTGCGATGACGACTGCATTCATGATGATACCCCTCCAAAAATCCTTTAGTTTGCTAATGTAGTAGATAGATAAAGTACAAACGTATCGTATCATAATCGATCCACTTTAGTCAACTAAAGATTTCGGAAGAAAAAAATCCCTGCCGCATCATACAGCAGGGATTTTTCATTACTCGTTTTTATCTTCTTCCAATGTAAATCGCTCCGCAAGTGTAGCCAGTGTTCTTGCCATAACGCCGGTAGCCCCGGACGGCCCGAAGCAGGTTGCTTTATTGGCAGTCGCTGTGCCTGCAATATCAAGGTGAACCCAAGGTGTTGACTCAGCGAATTCACCAAGAAACGTTCCTGCCATAATCGCATGTCCCTCGCGTCCCGGTGAATTGTTGAGATCCGCCATTTGGCTGCTTTTCACGCGTTTTTTATCCTTCTCTGTTATCGGCAGCTGCCAGATCGCCTCGCCGCACTCTTGTGCAGCATCAGCTACCTGCTGGTAAAAGCTTTGATCATTTGTCATTGCGCCGGTTGTTTCTGTTCCTAATGCCACAACGACGCCGCCGGTAAGCGTAGCTACATCGACAAGAACTGATGCGCCATGCTGTTTCGCATATGTAATGCCATCTGCAAGCACTAGCCTTCCTTCAGCATCCGTATTAAGGATTTCTATTGTTTTTCCGCTTAAAGATACGATCACGTCATCCGGCTTCATGGCCCCGCCGGAGATCATATTATCGGTTGATGGAATAACGCACAGCACGTTTTGCTCAGGACGAAGCTCTCCGATCGTTTCCATAGCACCGAGAACCGCAGCAGCTCCTCCCATATCTGATTTCATGCCGACAATTCCAGATTTCGTTTTAATGGAGTAGCCGCCTGTGTCAAAGGTAATTCCTTTCCCGACTAGTCCGACGACGTCTTCCCATTCCTTTTTGCCCTGATATTTCAACACAATCATTTTCGGCGGTTCGGTGGAGCCTTGGTTTACCGCAAGTATTCCGCCCATACCGAGCTCTTCCATCTCTGATTTCTCCAATATCTCACACTCAAAATCATATTTCGCCGCAAGCTCTTCAGCATACGAAGCGAGGTCAGTCGCTGTCAGCATGTTTCCCGGCATATTCACAAGCGTTCTAGCCGAATTTGTCCCTTGTCCGTATGCCTGGCCGACGCGAAGCCCCGCCTGCACTTCCTGTGTATCTTCATCTGTTACAACATACACGGCTTCAATTTGTTTGTCAGGCTCATTTGATTTGTGCTTATAATCCTGCACCTCATAGGAAGCAAGCAGGCAGCTCTCAGCTAAAGCATGAGCGGCATCGGCTGGAGGCACGTCTTCCGAAATAAACGTATCAAGCAGGACAGCAGTTTCTTGTTTTCGATCTTTATGAATGGCTTGAAAAACATGAGCAAAACGTTCCTTCGCCTGTTCAAACGAATAATTTGCTTCTCTCCCCAGACCAACGAAATAAATCCGTTTCATACCCGCAGAAGATGGAGGGAATACTTTTGATACTTGATTCGGTTTCGCAGAGACATCACCCTCTTTTAAAAGCTGTGTCAGATGGCCTTCGAGCATTTCATCAATTTCCAACGCTTTTCCTGTCAGCTGGCTTTTTTGAAAAAGCCCGACCACAAGGGTTTCTGTATGCTCTGATTGTTGAACCGCATAAAACATGAGGCTTACACTCCTAACGTAATGGGTATTTGTAATGAACAATGGTATAATAGGAAAAACATTCTTTCCACTATACTTATTTTAACAAACAACAGTCTAAGACTTGCTTTTTTCTTTTGAAACACGAAGGATTTTTCAAATAGAAAGGATGTCGCCGATGGAACTTTTAACGAATTTTCCTTTATTATCAAGCCTGGCCGCAATTATTTTTGCTCAGGTCATCAAAGTGCCCATACAGTTTATCGTGTCCAGAAAACTGGACTGGTCGCTGGTCACAAGCACAGGCGGCATGCCGAGCTCTCACTCCGCAGCGGTCACTGCGCTTTCAACAGGCGTAGCCTTGGAGCATGGATTAGGCTCCTCACTCTTTGCGGTTTCCGCCATTTTCGCCGTCATCACCATGTTTGACGCAACCGGCGTCAGACGTCACGCCGGTGAGCAGGCAACAGTCATTAATAGGCTTGTTATTGATTTTAACCGTTTCGTAAATGAAGCGAAGGACTTCCCTAAGGCTGAAGAGAAAGAAAAGCAAAAAAAGCTGAAAGAGCTTCTCGGACATCAGCCGATCGAAGTCTTTTTCGGAGGCTTAACAGGTATTTTACTGACATTGGCACTCGCTTACTTTTTCATGTAAAAAAACGCTCCTGCTTTCGCTGGAGCGTTTTATTCTTTCACAGTTTTATATTGATTTCTGAACACTTGCAAAGATTTTGTTTCATTGAGCTTCTCAATCTCATCCTCCGTAATCTTTCCCGTTCCCTTTTTAATCACATATACATCAAGGGTTTTTTTGCCCCATTCATTGTATACATCTTTGACGGTTTCAAAGTACAGATCAAGGCGGTTTCCCTTAATTGCCGATCCTGTGTCAGCTACAACGCCGAGACCGTAGTTCGGAATGAATAAGATCGTGCCAATCGGAAATACGGACGGGTCAGCAGCAACCGTGGAATATAAATCCCTTTTCACTTTCACACCGGAATATGTAAGCCCGTATAATGGATCACCAGGATTTTTGCCCGTCGACTCAGCTCCTGCTGTGTAGCCTGTTGCTGTTACTCTTCGGACTGGATATTCATCCCAATCAAATGCCTCTTCTAACTGTTTAGTTTTATCCTCAGCCGCGGACGTGGTTTGTGTTTGTTTCTGCTGCAATGCTTTTAATGTCAGTCCTGCATGCTTCAAGTGCTTATCTTGATGTTCCTGCACCCATTTTGACAAGTCCTTCGCTTCAATTCCTGACACTGATAAAAATGTCGTGCCAAATGCAAGCAGAAATAAACAGGTCATCAGCAAACGTCTGATCATATTCAACATCATTCACCTCTCCTCCGAATCATTGTTCCCAAGTGGAGAGAGCATTATTCAAAATGGTGAATGAGATGAACGCATAAAAAAAGCTTTCTTTAGAAGAAAGCGGCATTTAAAACATTTGATATCCTCTTTTTCTGAGCATGTTGATCGCTATACCGGACACGATGGCGCCGGCCAAACCGCTGACTAAAATCAGCACATCAGCAGCCGCTAATGATAAGACACGATGAAACAGACTGGCAAAGGATTCTCCCGGCGACTGGACATAGCTGATCAGCTTTTCTTTGCTGATAATGAAAAGGCATACAATTGGATAAATCACAGCCATAATCCAAGACATTCTCAGCAGCATGTTTAATAAGAAACCGATTCCAAAAAACAAGACAAAAAACAAAACAATTGAGATGATTACGACTGGCAGACTAATCAACCTATTCCACCCCCCTGCGTTGTTTTTAGTGTAACGCGGGGGCTGAAATAAAGTCAACGGCTGGAAAAAGAATGACTGTCTTTTCCTGTCCCCTGGCAAGACGGACAAGTCTCTGAACCGCCGAGAATCAATTGAAAATATCCTTTCCCTGAACAAAATGGGCATGCATGTGAAGCGGTTGTCGTTGCAGTTTTCATCTAATCATCACCCTTTTTTCTTAATTTTCTGATAATATACCATATCAAGCTGTCAACAATAAAGTCAGATCATGTGACAAATCTTTTGATGTAAGCGGAAACATACTTATTTTCCTCTCGTTCTCTTTTTATTTTGGCGTTTTTCAATAAAGAAAACCCGCTTCCGCGGGTTTTTAGAAAAACTTGAACTTGCCTTTTTTCAATGTCAGTCCGAGTCCGCCAATCATAAACAGTGAGCGGTTATCAATGACTTTTTTCATAAACAAAGCGGGCGTGCCTTTCAGCTTTCTGCCATAAACAACCCCAACAGCGTTATGCTCGCCAAGAGAAGCCACTGTTCCCTTAATGTCCGGCTTGAATTCCTCAAGCTCTCCGCCTTTAATAAGCCTGCCAAGGTTTTTAGCGACCGTTATGCCCTGCTGCATTGCAATTTGCGCAGTCGGCGGATACGGGCGCTCTGTATCTTCATTCATAAACAGCGAGCTGTCGCCGAGAATAAAGACATTGTCATGTCCCGGGGCGCGGAGATCAGGGTTGACTTTGACTCGGCCGCGCATATTCTCAAAACCGGCTTCCTCCACAATCGGATGACCGCGGACACCTGCTGCCCATACAACGGTTTGCGATTTGATCTGCTCTGGTTCCTCATCTTTTTTGCCGACTCTGACTCCTTCTGGTGTGCATTCTTGTACAGCCGTGCCGATCTTGAACTCAACTCCGTTTTCCTCAAGATAATGTACGGCGTAATCAACAAGTTCCGGATCAAAGCCCGGCAAAACGGTCGGCGCTGCTTCCACACAAATAATGCGGACAAGACTTCTGTCAACGTCATACTCCTTACAGAGCTCCGGCACGCGAGCAGCCAGCTCGCCAAGAAATTCAATTCCCGTAAATCCGGCACCGCCAACAACGATCGTTAACCTGTCCGGCCGTTTTTCCGCTTCCGTATTGTAAGTCGCAAACTGCAGCTCAATATGTTCCCGCAGCAGGCGCGACGTGTTGATGTTGGCAATCGGAAACGCATATTCTTTTAAGCCTTTAATGCCGAACGTTTCAGGCACGGCGCCGAGCCCGATGACTAAATAATCGTACTGCAGTTCTCCATTCGCAAGCACAACTTTTTTCTCATCAATTTTGATTGCCTTTACGGTATCCTGTACAAAATTAACCCGTGACTGGTTGATTACATCTTTTATCTGATAACGGCAGCGGTCATGATGGAGCGTACCCGCGCTCGCTTCATGCATCCATGTCGTTTCATAATGATAATTGTGTTTATTTACAAGCGTAATGTCAGCATCATTCGGCCCGACATACTTCGTCAGCCTTGTCACCGTCATCAATCCGCCATACCCTGCACCTAAAATCACGATTTTGGGCTTATTCAATGCCATCACATCCACCTTCTCTTTTTTTGCTTTTGTTAGACCCATAATAAAATCATCATTTGTGTTAGCTTCAGCTTATTGGCGGGATTTTATGAAATATATTGAAAAGTTTTTTGTGAAGTCCTTACCCATAGCACTATTATCATGTTTATCCGGCTGGCCCAAGAAACATTCAGAAAAAGATCATTTCATTTGGTTATTATCGTAGCGGCCTGCGGAAATATTTTCAAGAACGGATGGGCACGTTAGATCCTTACGATTTTTTCTGCTGACTCGTCAATTTGAACGGCAATATGGTATAATTAATAACAATTTTCATTTAGGAGGCAATTTTCGTATGCGAGAGGATACAAAGGTTTATGATATTACAATTATAGGCGGGGGACCGGTCGGCTTATTCACCGCTTTTTACGGCGGGATGAGACAGGCAAGCGTCAAAATTATCGAAAGCCTGCCTCAGCTCGGCGGACAGCTTAGCGCCCTATACCCTGAGAAGTATATATATGATGTAGCGGGATTCCCGAAAATCCGTGCGCAAGAGCTTATCAATAACCTAAAAGAGCAAATGGCAAAATTCGACCAAACCATTTGTCTGGAGCAAGCGGTTGAATCTGTTGAGAAACAAGCGGACGGCGTGTTTAAGCTTGTAACAAATGAAGAAACCCACTACTCTAAAACGGTCATCATCACTGCAGGAAACGGCGCATTCAAACCGAGAAAGCTGGAACTTGAAAATGCCGAGCAGTATGAAGGCAAAAACCTCCATTACTTCGTTGATGATCTGCAAAAATTTGCCGGCAGACGCGTTGCGATCCTTGGCGGTGGAGATTCCGCGGTTGACTGGGCGCTTATGCTTGAGCCAATCGCAAAAGAAGTATCGATCATTCACCGCCGCGACAAGTTCCGTGCGCACGAGCACAGTGTGGAAAACCTTCATGCGTCGAAGGTTAATGTCCTGACACCATTCGTCCCTGCGGAGCTGATCGGCGAAGACAAAATCGAACAGCTAGTGCTTGAAGAAGTGAAAGGCGACCGCAAAGAGATTTTAGAAATTGATGACTTAATCGTCAACTACGGTTTCGTTTCATCTCTTGGACCGATCAAAAACTGGGGCCTGGACATCGAGAAAAATTCCATTGTCGTAAAATCAACAATGGAAACAAATATCGAAGGCTTCTTTGCAGCAGGTGACATTTGTACATACGAAGGAAAAGTCAACCTGATTGCCAGCGGCTTCGGTGAGGCACCGACAGCAGTGAACAACGCCAAGGCTTACATGGACCCGAAAGCCCGCGTACAGCCTCTTCACTCAACAAGTCTTTTTGAAAATAAATAATAAAAAAGGGAGCTTGTGTCTGCGACACAGCTCCTTTTTTATTTGAAGATATTTATATAATTCAATGCAGTTCCTACAACCAGCGCAATCACAAGGGCTGCGACCACCCAGATCATTGCCATAATAATGCGGTCCTGAATCTTTTGGGATTTCGGTGTTTTTTCTTCGTTTTGGGCCATTTTATTCGCTCCTTTCCCATGTCCATGCCATAAAGAAAGCCTGGTGCTGAACGACCAAGCTTTGCTGAACGTATATCATTCGCGTTTTGATTCGCTCTCTAAGACCATTCGTTAAAACTATGATACCTAAACTCACCCTGCATGACAAGCTTCGGCACTTGCACCACACCTGCCAGCAAATCATAATGTTTGACATCCTAAATAAAACAGAGTACATTATAGAAGGCGAACATTTTATACATTATACTTTTAAATATTCGTTTTTAGGAGTGAAAACCATGGAAAATGTATTTGATTACGAAGATATTCAGCTAATTCCTGCAAAATGCATTGTAAATAGCCGTTCAGAATGTGATACATCCGTACGTTTAGGCGGACGTACATTTAAATTGCCCGTCGTCCCTGCCAATATGCAGACGATTATAGATGAAAAACTAGCGATTCAATTAGCCGAAAATGGCTACTTTTATGTGATGCACCGATTTGAGCCTGAGACACGAATTAATTTTATTAAAGATATGAACGCACGCGGGTTATTCTCTTCTATCAGCGTGGGCGTCAAAGATGAGGAGTATGAATTTGTCCGCCAACTGGCAGAAGAAAATCTGACTCCTGAATACGTGACAATTGACATTGCTCACGGTCATTCAAATGCTGTCATTGAAATGATCCAGCACCTTAAAAAACATTTGCCGGAAAGCTTTGTTATTGCTGGCAACGTCGGAACGCCGGAAGCAGTCAGAGAGCTTGAAAATGCGGGAGCGGATGCCACTAAAGTCGGCATCGGACCGGGAAAAGTATGTATTACGAAAATCAAAACCGGCTTCGGCACTGGCGGCTGGCAATTAGCAGCGCTGCGCTGGTGTGCCAAGGCTGCCAGCAAACCGATTATCGCGGATGGCGGCATCCGCACCCATGGCGACATCGCAAAATCAATCCGATTCGGCGCAACGATGGTCATGATCGGTTCACTATTTGCCGGACACGAAGAATCGCCAGGCCAAACGATCGAAAAAGACGGAAAGCTTTACAAGGAGTACTTCGGCTCAGCCTCTGAATTCCAAAAAGGCGAAAAGAAAAATGTCGAAGGCAAAAAAATGCACGTGGCGCATAAAGGCTCAATCAAGGATACATTGATTGAAATGGAGCAGGATCTTCAATCTTCTATTTCTTATGCAGGCGGAACAAAGCTTGACGCCATCCGCAATGTGGATTATGTGATTGTGAAAAATTCCATTTTTAATGGGGATAAATATTAATCATAAAAAAACGCCAAGTCAGCGGTTCTCTGCTTGAGTTGGCGTTTTCTGCTACTTCTTCAGCAAAGTAAGCTTATATTTGCTTTTTGAATTTATCTTCCATCAGTTCTGCCATTTGTTTTGCATTTGGATTTTCTTCATTTTGCAACTGTTCAATAATGTTCATATAATCCGTTTCATTTCGGTTCTGGCTTAATTTATATGCCGCTTGAATATCTTCCACCTTAATCTTAAATCCAACGATACCTTTCAATTCACGTTCTAAGAGTTTTGGAGAAAGCTTATCCCATAAAACAGGATTGTCACGATGTTTTTCGTATTTCTCCAGCATGATTGTTAATTCTTCTGCTAATTCATCTTTCTCTAACATACTTGCTTTTCCATACATGTGGACAGCCTGATAATTCCACGTCGGAACATTTTCGCGCGAATACCAGGAAGAAGAAATATAAGCGTGCGGTCCCTGAAACATCACAAGCACATCTTCACAGGCTTCAAACGTTCTCCACTGAGGATTTCCATAAGCGAAATACCCCCCGTAATATAGTAATGATCATCTTTTTTATTGAATCCTAACGGCAAATGTGTGGCAATTGGTTTTCCTTGTTCTGTTGTGACAACCGTACCAAAGGAGTTTTCTTGTACAAAATTCCAAATTTCTTCAGCATTTAGACTTTAAAATATTTTGGAATATACATCATCATCCACCCTTCGAAAAATATTATATGAGTGTTTTAGCCATGATTAAATCCGTTTGCTCTTCATCACCCATATAAAAAGAGTGGGCGCCGGTCTGAACAAACCCCATTTTCTTATAAAAGGCAATGGCATTTTCATTTTTTTCCCACACACCTAGCCAAATGTTCGTTTTATTACGTTCCAGCGCAATTTCTATAGCTTTATTCAACAGATGTTTGCCAAGCCCATGTTTTTGAAAGCTGTTCTTTATATAAATTCTCTCGATTTCAAGTGATTCAGCACCCATTTCTTCAGACTGAGCATCATCGATATTGACCTTTACATATCCAGCGATTTCATGATCAAAGTAAATAAAAAAGAATTGCGAAGACATATTGGATAACTCTTTTTCCAGCTGCTCAGTGTTAAATGCGCTTTCTAAATAGGCTTTCATATTTTCAGGTGAGTTCTGTTCTTTAAAAGTGTCATTGAATGTTTCAATACTCAATTGTTGAAGTGTTTGTAAATCTTCCCGGCTGCATTTTTTCATTTTTATACTCATTGTTCGGATTCAGCCCCTTTATTTAAAATTCAATTGTCTTGTGTCCCTTTTATATATTTAAACACGGAACAGATACTGGCCTTGTTACCATTCCAAAAATCTTCTTCATCACCAACTCCCTATCGTGTTTTTGTTGTAAATGCAATAAAATATACTCCGCATTAAATATAGCGTAACTTTGCTGTATTTACAACAAAAATCAAACAACAAAGCAGCGTTTCTCTTGCCGAAGTCCCCGGAACTCTCTGCATCATTTCCCCATAATAAAAACGCCTCCCTTAACGATGATTTATCGCTAAGAAAAGCGTCAGTAATAGTTGCTATCCGTTTTTAGTGCTTAGCACTCTTCAGGCTTGCCTGCATTCGTTGCTGTTCTGAACGAAGAACCGCAGCCGCATGAAGCGATGGCGTTTGGATTGTCGATGGTGAAGCCGCCGCCGAGCATGGATTGTTTATAATCAATCACGGTGCCGTTCATGATGTCAAGGCTTTCTTTGTCAACTAGAACAGTGATGCCGTGCTGATCAAACACACTGTCTGATTCACTCTTTTCATGCTCAAAGCCCATGCCGTAAGAAAGTCCGCTGCAGCCGCCGCCTTTGACGCCTACACGCAGAAACGCGTTTTCTTCTTCATGCTCTTTCATCATATCTTTTATATGCAAAGCTGCTGCTTCTGTAATTGTTACCGGGTTGCTCATCATTGTGAACCTCCTTTTAAAAACCGGTTGCTGTCTTTTATTATAAACATGATCGTTCCAATTCTCAAACAAGGTGTTTTACAAGAAATAGACACCCTCACAAACTGTTTCAGCCGGCCCTGTCATCATTACATGGCCGTTATCTTTCCAGTTTATCACCAAATCCCCGCCTGCTAAATGCACCGTGATGTCTTGATTTCGCTTTGATACGCCGTTTAATACAGATGCGACTGCCGCTGCACATGCTCCTGTCCCGCATGCCTGAGTAATCCCTGATCCCCGTTCCCAGACGCGGAAATGCAATTCTTGTTCATTCACGGTTTCAACGAATTCCACATTGATGCCTTCCGGAAATCTCGGATCTTTCTCAATCACCGGCCCCAGTGTCGTTAAGGGTGCCTGTTCAATGTCTGCGATCGGAAAAACGATATGCGGATTTCCCATTGAAACGGCAGTGCCTGTTAGTTCTACTTCACCAAATGCCATCGTTTCATTGATTGTGTGCTCTTCCCCGCCGTCAAGCATCGGAAGCTCGGATTTTGTCAAGCGCGGCTCGCCCATATCGACAGTGACCACATTCACTTTTCCGTTTTCGACTTGAACCTCCGCTTTCACAAGCCCGGAGAGAGTTTCAATCAGAAAAGATGTTTCCTCAACCAGCTTATGCTCATATGCGTATTTTGCGACGCAGCGCAGGCCGTTGCCGCAGTTTTTCCCTTCAGACCCGTCATTATTAAAAATCCGCATTTTAACAGGCGCTTGGTCTGATGGGCATATCAGGATCATTCCGTCGGATCCGATCCCTGTATAAACAGAAGAAACCTGAATTGCAATCTCTGACAGTTTTTCTTCTGGAAGCTGTTCTTCAAATTGATTCACATAAATATAACTGTTTCCCAGGCCGTGCATTTTGGTAAATCGAAATGAGTTCATAGGTGCCTCCAACTTTTTTTCTTTTTCTTAGTATAAAAGCTATTATAAGCGGACACAATACAATTATCCCCCGTTTTTCATACATAAAAGCTCCTTGCACTGACGCAAGGAGCTTTTATCGTTTATATAAACATACCGGCAATGGCTGCGCTTAGCAGATTGGCTAATGTTCCTGCAAGAACAGCCTTCAGGCCGAGACGTGCGATATCTGAACGGCGGCTGGGTGCTAATCCGCCCAGCGTACCAAGCATAATCGCAATTGATGAAAAATTGGCGAATCCGCATAACGCGAAACTGATAATGGTAGCAGTTTTCTTAGAAAACTCGCCGATGTGCGGACCGAAGTTAGAATAAGCGACAAACTCATTCAGCACCAATTTCTGGCCGATATAGCTTCCCGCCTGCAATGCTTCATGCCAAGGCACGCCAATCAAAAAGGCGATAGGAGAAAACACATAGCCGAGAATGGATTCTAATGTTACGCCTTTTAAACCGAACAAGCCGAAAGCCCCGCCGAGAATACCGTTTACTACAGCGATTAACGCAACAAACGCAAGCAGCATCGCCCCAACGTTTAACGCAATTTGCAGTCCTGTTGACGCTCCCTTTGCAGCTGCGTCAATGACATTGGCTGCACCTTCGCCTTCATCCATTTTGAAATCGCTTTTTACGGTTTGCGTTTTTTCCGTTTCGGGTATAATCAATTTACCAAAGACAAGTCCAGCTGGAGCAGCCATAAAGCTGGCCGCCAGCAAGTATTCAATCGGAATGCCGAGAAGCGCGTACCCAAACAAGGTAGATCCTGCAACTGCCGATAGACCGCTCGTCATAATCGTAAACAACTCAGAGCGCGTCAGCCCGGCAATCAGGGGTTTGATCACTAACGGAGATTCTGATTGTCCTACAAAAATATTGGCAGCGGCCGCCAGAGATTCCGTTTTGCTTGTTCCAAGGAGCTTCGACAATCCGCCGCCAATGACACGGAAAACGAGCTGCATGATTTTCAAATGATATAAAACTGCAATCAGTGCTGAGAAGAAAATGATAACGGGCAGTACACTTAATGCAAATGCCGGACTGTCTCCGACCTTTAGAAGCGGTCCAAAAATAAAACTGATGCCTTCATTCGCATAGTCAATCAGAAGCTGTACACGGCTTGAAAACCATAAAAAAACAGCGCGTCCCGCTTCCCATTTCAACACGATGTATCCAAACGCCACCTGTGTGCATAAACCAACGATGACGGTTCTTATCTTAATATTGCTTTTCTTTTCTGAAAATAAAAACGCGATAGCAATGATCGCAACTGCGCCCAGCAGCCCCCACAGAACATTCATGAATACTCGTACACCTCTTAAATTTTATTTAAAAAAATATCTTTTATACGATAACAATAATATTTTTTGATGTCTACACATTTTTTTAGTTCTTTTGTACGGCAAAATAAAAAAGGGCCTGTCCAGGCCCTTTTCTTTAAAACATTGGATTTTCTTCAATAAAGGTATATATATTCTCAACAAGCTCAGCAGGCGTTTCACCCATGACGAATTCTCCGTTTACCAGAGCGAAAAGCGATTCCATGCATGTCCCGCAGTAGCTTAAGCAGCCATATTCAAGGACATCAAGGTTGGGATCCTTCTCCAAAATCGCCCGGGCTTCCTGAGAGCCGTGAGCCAGATTGCTGACACAAAATTCAATCATTGGATTCATGCGGTTTCACCTCACATATGTCCATTATCGCGAATTTTTCACTATTCGTCAAAGACAACGGATGATTCAAAATTTATTATCGTAACATATTATTTCTCAAATAACGTTTTACTAATTTGTGTTTTCAGGCTAAATTGTAGGTTATTTTGAAACTATTATTGTGATTTTAGATCAAATTCGATATAATTCTAGATGTTATTTTACATAGTTCGTATTTTCTTCAATGTATCTATCATACTCTTCGGATTAAAGGGGAATTCAAATGAAAAAATTGGTCTTGATCGGCGGAGGTTACGGGAACATGCGTGTTCTTCATCGCTTATTGCCAAACCAGCTGCCTGATGATGTTTCAATCACGTTAATTGACAGAAATCCTTATCACTGCTTGAAAACAGAATATTATGCCCTTGCCGCAGGCACAATTTCTGACCATCATATCAGAGTGTCATTCCCAGAGCACCCTCGCCTGGATGTCCAATACGGTGATATCACATCAATTGATATTGTACAAAAACAAGTGCTGTTCCAAGATCGTGAACCGATTTCTTACGATGACGCCGTAATCGGGCTCGGCTGTGAGGATAAATATCACAACGTGCCGGGAGCGCCTGAATTCACCTACAGTATTCAAACCATCGATCAGTCCCGCGAAACCTACCAAAAGCTGAATAATCTGAGCGCTAATGCCACCGTCGCCATTGTAGGAGCGGGCTTAAGCGGCGTTGAGCTTGCAAGTGAATTGAGAGAAAGCCGTGATGACCTGAACATTATTTTGTTCGACCGCGGTAATCTCATTTTATCAAGCTTTCCCGAGCGTTTAAGCAAATATGTGCAAAAATGGTTCGAAGAGCACGGTGTCCGCATTATTAACAGGGCAAATATCACAAAAGTAGAAGAAGGCGTTGTGTATAACCACGATGATCCGATTTCTGCAGACGCCATCGTGTGGACAGCCGGCATCCAGCCAAACAAAGTCGTCAGAGACTTAGATGTGGAGAAGGACGCACAAGGGCGTATTGTATTAACGCCTCATCACAATCTTCCAGATGATGAACATCTGTACGTTGTCGGCGATTGCGCCAGCCTTCCTCATGCGCCGAGCGCCCAGCTGGCAGAGGCTCAAGCAGAGCAGATTGTCCAAATCTTGCAAAAACGCTGGAATGGAGAAGCCCTGCCTGAATCAATGCCGCAGTTTAAGCTGAAAGGCGTCCTCGGTTCACTCGGAAAAAAAGCCGGCTTCGGGCTTGTTGCTGACCGTCCGCTGATCGGCCGTGTTCCGCGTATGCTGAAATCCGGCTTGCTGTGGATGTATAAACACCATAACGGTTAATGATAGAGAAGAACCGCTGATCAAGTCAGCGGTTTTCTGTATACCCATGCTTCTCCATTTCCTCATAAACGTCTTTTAATTTTGGATTGCCTTCACCGACAATTTTGTCTTCTACGAGCACAAGCGGATAAAAATACTCGTCATTTCTGATTTTTTCCGCAAGCTCTTTCGCATGTTCATTGTCAGGCGGCTCATGAATATCGATGTACTGCATCTCAAAAGGCTGATTTGGATATTTTCTTTTCAGCGCAGCCTCAAGCCACTCGTATGTATCCTTGGCTGTCGGCATATTTACACAGCTCGCACAAACGGTTTCTGCCCCGTACACGCTTAGCATGACTGGTTTCATCACTTGTAAACGCCCCCTTCTCCTATGTAAGTCCTTTCTTTTAAGTATACAGAGCCAAAGGACGTTTTTATAGAAAAAACCGTTTTTGTGTTGAAGTCTGAATGTGCTATAATAGGGAAAGCAACTTTGCAAACCAAACAATAGATTTTTATTGTTACACTGAATATAATGGTTTTATGACGACGAAAGGAGCGAATGTCATGACTGAAGTTGAAATGAAAGAACAGGTGCAGGAAGTACTGGACAAACTTCGTCCGTTTTTACTTCGTGACGGCGGTGACTGTGAGCTTGTAGACGTAGATGAAGGTATCGTTAAGCTTCGTCTTCTAGGCGCATGCGGCAGCTGCCCAAGTTCAACAATTACGCTGAAAGCCGGAATTGAGCGCGCTCTTCTAGAAGAAGTGCCAGGTGTCGTTGAAGTAGAACAAGTCTTTTAATAAAGCAGCCAGGCTGATATTTGATCAGCCTGGCTTTTTTATTAGAGATGTTGATCAAACCATGAGCTGATATAATTCAGGCGCTTGATCCGCTGTCTTGGGTGTCCAGTGCGTGACAAATTGTGCGATGCATTCGGAAAACGGACAAGCTTGGTTTCCTTGCCCATTTTTTTCAGAGCGATAAACAGCTGCTCCGCCTGCTCGATCGGGCATCGGTCATCCCGCTCGCCATGCAGAATCAAAAGCGGTGTCTCCACGTTTGCTGCGTATTTTAAAGGAGACCGGTCCCAGAGCTTTTCTGTGTCCTCAAACATGTCATGCTCAAGCTGCCAGTCTGTAAAGAAATAGCCGATATCACTGACGCCGTGAAAGCTGATCCAATTTGATATCGAGCGCTGGGTGACGGCAGCTTTAAAGCGGTTCGTCTGCCCGACGATCCAGTTGGTCATAAAACCTCCGTAGCTTCCGCCCGTGACACCGAGCCGCTTAGGATCAATATGCGGATCTCGCTTGATAGCCTCATCCACAGCTTGCATCACATCGTCATAATCCTTTCCTCCATAATCTCCTCTGACCGCATTCACAAATTCCTGCCCGTAGCCGTGGCTTCCTCTCGGATTGATATAAACGACCGCGTATCCTTTCGCCGCCAGCACCTGAAACTCATGAAAATATGTATGTCCGTACATCATATGCGGACCGCCGTGTATGTTGAGAATAAGTGGATATGTTGTCTCACCTTCCATTTGTGCAGGCTTCATCAGCCAGCCGTTCACCGTCACGCCGTCTTCTGTAGCATATTGAATCTCTTCAGGTATTGATATCGTATGCTCACTGACAAACTTGTCATTCGCGCCAGTCAGCTGTTTCTCTTCCTGTCCAAGCGGGATACTGTAAAGCTCACTCGGTCTGTCCGGCTTTGTCACACTGGCAATAAAGTGCTGTTCATCAGGTGAAAGAGAAAAGCTATTGATGTACTCTTTTTCCAGACGAATCGGATACACAAGGCCTTCAATCGAAATATAATAGATGCCCGTACTGCCTTGATCTGTGCCGATGACATAAAACCCTTGGCTGTCCTTTGTCCAAATCGGGCGCTGTTCAGCACCACCGATCAATGAATCTCCAATCAGCGCATCCGCTAAATGAACGTCCAGCATCTCAGTCAGACATGTAAGGCGGCCTTGTTCGATATCATAGAGCCACGCCTTTGAGAGCGTTGCATTCTGATATTCCTTTTCATTTCCAAGCAAAGCAAGATACCTTCCGTCTGGTGAAAATGAGCTTGATCCGAATGAGCCGCGATGAGGTGTAACCTGCTTAAGATCTCCAGACTCCAGTGACATCATGTAAACATCATGCGGCTTGCTGGCATCATCTGTTTCAGTTAAATTAGCTGAGAAAACAAGCCATTTGCCGTCAGGAGAAAAAGCAGGATCACCATGATCAGCTTTGTGACTTGTCAGCTCCTTCATCTCACCCGACTTTACGCTGACAAGCACAAGCTGGGCATACGCACCTCTCGTCAGCCCTTTGCCGTCCCGTTTGTAGGAGAGGCTTTGCACTTCAACAGGTTCATAGCTGTCCTGCTCCGTTTTTTCTCGGTCATCAATGCTTTCTCCCTCTCCCAAACTGACAGTGACCAGAATCGATTCGCCATCCGGGGACCATATTGGCTTTGACACGCCATACGGGATATCAGTCAGTTTTCTCGCTTCTCCGCCTTCAGCGCTCATCATATACAGCTGTGCCGCATCGCCTTCTCGATCAGAAATAAAGGCAAGCGTGCGCCCGTCCGGAGACCATCTTGGGTCGGTGCTTCGCTTTTCTCCATGTGTCCAAGGAACAGACCCGCCCGTTTTCGTTTCATAGATCCATATATTTGATGTATACGAATCTTTCTCTTGATTCACTTGTGATTTTACATATGCGGCACGGGTGCCGTCTGGGGCGTATTGAGGATCGGTCACAGAGACAATCGCTGTGATGTCGTCTGCGGTTATCAGCTTTTTCATATTCATCTCCTCCTTTTTACATGTATTTCGTTTTTCTAAATAAAAACTCCTTTATCTCCAGCAAAAAAAGCGCCCTCCGCTTACGCTGAGGAACGCTTGGCATGATCTATACACTTTTTACTTGATATAAAGGATTTCGCTCTATTATACTTCCCTCTTTCGGAACGGTCAAAGCGTCTACTTCACAATGAGGGAAATGAAGCGCGAGCTGTTCTTTTAGCTCTTCTCCCTTTCCTTTTTCGGTCATGACGAGAATCGTCGGGCCTGCTCCGCTGAGAGCCGTTCCATATGCGCCCTTCATCTCGGCAACGTGCTCTACTTTTGACAGCTCAGGCACAAGCATCGCCCGGTACGGCTGATGGAACATATCCTTCTTCATGATTTTCCCGACGAGCGGCCAATCCTTGGACATGATCGCAGCAATGAGGATATTGCTGACAGCACTTGCTTTTACGGCATCGGCATATGGAAACTCCTTCGGAAGCACGTCTCTCGCGTCTCTTGTCAGCACTTCATAAAAAGGAATGACAACGACTACGTCAATGTCAGCATTCGGGACGCGGATCATTTGGGTCTCGTCATCCTCATGCAGGCCGATCACAAGTCCGCCGACGAGAGAAGCGCCAGCATTGTCCGGGTGTCCTTCTTCTAGACTCGCTAAATGCAGCTTGTCCGTTTTAGACAGCTTTAAGCCGCATAATTCATCAGCCAGTTCAATGGCCGCTACAATCGCCGCGGCGCTGCTGCCAAGGCCGCGTGCAAGCGGGATGTCGCTCCACACCTTCACATGAACAGGAGGCATTTCTTTTCCGTACAAATCTGCGGTCCGTTTAGCCACTTGATAGATCAGGTTATCTGTACCCGCCGGAATTCCGGCGACTGTTTCTGTTTCAGCCTCAAAAGACCATTTGTCGCTTTCAAAGACGGTCAGCTTCAAATATCTGCTGAGCGCCATTCCGACTGAATCAAAGCCGGGGCCTAGGTTAGCTGTGCTTCCGGGAACAGTGACAGAGAACAGCATGTCGGCTTCGTTCATACACGGGCCGCTCCTTTTACATATTCAAGGATGCTGTCTTCATCAGTCGGCAATGTGACAGGCTTGATTTCTGAAATGTCGACCGCTGTGTTCGGATCTTTCAGTCCGTTTCCTGTTAACACAGCTACGACCTTGCTGCCTTTCGGAATTTCTCCGGATTTCACCTGTTTCAGCACTCCTGCGATAGATGCGCAAGAACCTGGTTCTGCAAACACGCCTTCTACTCGGGCGATCAACTGATATGCGTGAAGGATTTCATCATCAGTGACTTCGTCAATTTTCCCATTGGATTCCTCGGCTGCCTTTACAGCTTTGTCCCAGCTTGCCGGGTTTCCGATACGAATGGCTGTCGCTATTGTTTCAGGATTTTCAATCACTTCATTGCGCACGATTGCCGCCGCACCCTCAGCTTCAAAGCCGCGCATTTTCGGAAGGCCTGTGCCGTTTTTCTCATGATATTCCTTGAAGCCCTTCCAGTACGCAGTGATGTTTCCCGCGTTTCCGACCGGGATCGCTAAAACATCAGGCGCTTCCCCCAGCTGTTCGCACACTTCGAAGGCAGCAGTTTTTTGGCCTTCAATGCGGTAAGGGTTGACTGAGTTGACAAGGGCAATCGGTGATTTCTCACAGATGGAACGGACAATTTTAAGCGCATCGTCAAAGTTTCCGTCAATTGCGATAATCTCGGCTCCGTACATGACAGCTTGAGCGAGTTTTCCAAATGCAATTTTTCCGTTCGGGATGATGACAATGCATTTCATGTTAGCACGGGCTGCATATGCTGCCGCAGCAGCGGAAGTGTTACCTGTTGACGCGCACATAATCGTGTCATTGCCTTCTTCTTTTGCCTTTGCCACAGCCATAACCATTCCGCGATCTTTAAATGATCCCGTAGGATTGACGCCTTCCGTTTTGACATGAAGCTCAATTCCGAGCTGCTCAGACAGCTTCGGCAGGTGAATAAGAGGTGTGTTTCCTTCATGTAAAGTTAGCGCCGGTGTTTGATCTGTTACAGGTAAAAATTCTTTATATTGATGGATAAGTCCTTTCCACATTAGCTCCAACCGTTCCCTTCTACACGATATGTGCTTTTGACTTCTTGAACGACTTCCAAATCATTTAGGTTTTGCAGAATATCACTGAAATCAGCTTCTGATGTATGATGTGTGACAATTACGATTTCAGCTAACTCATCATGGCCTTTAATTGGCAGCTGAAGGATTTTTTCAAAGCTCACGCCCCGCTCTGAGAACACAGATGTAATTTTCGAGAATGAACCAACCTCATCTTTTACATGAATTCTTAAAAACTGCTGTGCATAAATGTCAGACGGCGATTTCATGTTTTTCTCATATTGCGGCCCGACAAAGCTGTTGCCGGTTACACCGAGGCGCATATTTTTCATGACAGCGACGAGGTCAGAAACAACGGATGTCGCTGTCGGCATGCTTCCGGCTCCCGGCCCGTAAAACATCGTCTCACCGACAGCCTCGCCGTATACATAAACAGCGTTAAACTCATTATGAACAGCAGAAAGCGGATGGTGGTCAGGAAGCAGTGTCGGCTGTACGCTGACCTCGATTTTGCTGCCGTCACGCTGAGCAATCCCAATCAGCTTCATTGTATAGCCGAGGCGTTTGCTGAAGCTGATGTCCTCGTCTGTAATTTGGGAGATCCCCTTTACTTTGACGTCTTCCAGATCCACGTTCATCGAGAAGCCGAGGCGCGCCAATATCGCCATTTTCCGTGCGGCGTCAAGCCCTTCCACGTCAGAAGTCGGATCAGCTTCGGCAAAACCGAGATCCTGCGCTTCCTTGAGCACTTCCTCGTATGGGCTTTTCTCTTTGATCATTTTTGTTAAGATAAAGTTTGTAGTGCCGTTCACAATTCCCATCATTTTTGTAATTCGATCTGATGAGAGGCCTTCCTCTAACGTGCGCAGAATCGGAATCCCGCCGGCAACACTGGCTTCAAAGTAGATATCGCATCCATTTTCCTTCGCTTCGGCAAGCAGCTCGGAGCCGTACACAGCCATTAAGTCCTTGTTTGCTGTGACAACATGCTTTTTCGATCTCAGCGCGTCGACCAAATATTGTTTTGTCTGTTCAACGCCGCCGATCACCTCGATGACGACATCAACATCTGGATCATCAATGACATCATACACTTCTGTCGTGAGCACTTCCTTCGGCAAATCTACTTCTCTCTTTTTCTCTATATCTTTTACAAGCACTTTTTTTATCGTAACCGGACAGCCGACCTGATGCATAAGCTTATCCTGATGGTCTTGAATAATTTTAACGACACCGCTTCCGACGGTACCTAAACCTAAAAGCCCTACACGAATCGCTTTCAAAAAAACTCCACCTTTCTTTTGATTGTCCTCTTGAAAAAGACAATTGTTAACTCAACACAGACATATAAGTTACAAACATTATATAAGCCCGCTCCTGTTTTGACAAGACAGCACTAGGCTGAATTTTGTGAATGTAAACGCTTAACGCATTGATATGACAAGATTCTTTATTTTCTAATTATTTTTGTCAGATTTTCTCCTCACCCTGAGCTGCCTTTGCCGAGCCAGCTGACGCGTGGAACAAACAGCTTCTGCGCCCGCATATTCATGAATTCCTGCGCTGTATTGAGAAATTGTTCATAACGCCCACAGTCATTAAGAATGAAGTCAAGCTGTTCTTCAAAATAATGCTTTTCTGATTCTGATGACATGTAATAGCTTTCCACGATTTCAAAATAATGAAGCGGGAAAAGCAGGCGGCTGTATAAAAGGCGTTTCGAAAATGAAGACAGCGGTGTGACTTGCTCGTATTCCTGTAAAAAGAGAAAGCCCTGCTGATTAAAATCTTGTCTGTGATGCAAATACGTATGCCTCATATATTCAGCCAAATCACGGGAAGCGTGGTCAAACACCCAATCCGCCGGAATCCTGATCAATGATTCCGGTGACCATGTATGCCTTTCCATCCGCTGATGGCATATCGTTCCTGAATCAGCGGCTTGGGGCTTGTCATCCAGCTCAGTGTCCACTAAATATTGTATCGCGTTTTCTGACAGTCCTAAATAATATGGAAATGATTCGATCATTTTTTTATCGAATGGCTCATGCGGAGGGGTCTGAACCTTTCTCTGCCAAAATGCTTCCAGCTGATCAATTCGTTTTCCCCACAGATCCTTCCACTGGCCGATTCTTCCGGCTGCCTTCACCTCATACGGATATCCTCGGCCTTTTCGGTGAAATTCCGCAAGCTCCGCTCCAATGGAGAACGCCCTGTTTGAATAAGGGGGAGCCGCCTTCAGCAGAGCGTACGTTTTTCCCTCATGTTCAAATGTCAGTTCACCTTCTTTTGTAAAGATAAAAACCGAAACGTATGGGTCACTTTGTTCTTGTAAATACTGACTCATGTAATAAAGCTCCGCCAGCTCTGTTTCTGAGAATTGGGAAACGGGGACAATCAGAAAGTATGAATTAGGCGTCTGAAAGCATTGATATGTGTGCTGGTACATGGAAAGCTGCCTGATGTGAATGCCGTATTTTTCTTTTATTGTACCTTTCACCATGATCACCTGCCTGTTGAATTAGGGCTCATCACATCGTAGTCATACACAGCCGGAATTATGAATACATATTTTAATCCGAAGAAGGCGCAAGAAAAAGTCGTAAACTTCTCAAGCATTTTGTATAAACTAGTAAAAAAGATTGGGTGAAGCTGATGTCAGAAAACGAACAATTCAGTCAGATGGAAGCTAAAGCAAGAGCACGGATGAAGGAGCGCGGCGTTGAGGTATCAGACATTGCCGAGCTTGTCTTTTTTCTGCAGAAAAAATATCATCCGGATTTAACCATTGATGAATGCACGCTGAACGTCAATCGTGTTCTCGCAAAACGCGAGGTGCAAAACGCGATTTTAACGGGCATTGAATTGGATGTTCTTGCTGAGCAGAAAAAACTGTCTGAACCGCTGCAAACGATGCTGGAAATAGATGAAAGCCTATATGGAGTAGATGAAGTTCTGGCATTTTCCATTGTGAACATTTACGGATCGATCGGGTTTACGAACTACGGTTACATCGACAAAGAAAAACCCGGAATCCTTAAACGATTGAATGATAAATCAACCGGTGAATGCCATACTTTTTTAGATGACATCGTCGGAGCGATTTCCGCCGCGGCTTCAAGCAGACTCGCACACCGCGCGCGGCATACAGAATAAGGGCACCCTTTAAGGGCGCCCTTTTTTCAAATGTATGGAATCCATTCAGTCAGAGAGTCAATGGCGTGAGTCGGTTTTTCCATATCGTCTGTCATATGTTCTCTTTTCGTTACGCCTGTGTGAACGAGCAGCGTATCCATACCCGCGTTAATGCCGGCCATAATATCAGTGGCGTAGTTGTCGCCGACCATGAGTGTTTCAGACACATCTGTGCCGAGAACGCGCATCGCCTGCTCCATAATAATTGATTCCGGCTTGCCGATAAATACAGGCTGTACACCTGTAGATACGGTTAACACCGATGTCAGTGAGCCGTTTCCCGGCAGAAGCCCTCTTTCAGTCGGAATCGCAATATCTCCGTTAGTGGAAATAAAGCGGGCGCCATTTCTGATTGCCAGGCAGCCGACAGCAAATTTTTCGTATGTAATGGAACGGTCGATGCCAACAACGACAAAGTCCGCGTTTTCTCCGCCAAATGTCAGGCCGTTTTCTTCAATCGCCTGGCGGATTCCTTCCTCCCCAATCACATACACAGACGCGTCTTTTTTCTGCTGTGCAATGTGCTGGGCAGTTGCCATGCTGGTCGTGAAGACCTGCTCTTCTGTTGCCGGAATATCAAAAGACACGAGCTTGTCCGCTACCTGCTTCGGTGTGCGCGAAGAGTTGTTTGTCACGAAAAGATAAGGAACGCCGCGATCTTTCAGCGTTCTGACAAATTCACACGCTTCCTCGATTTTTTCCGTGCCATTGTACATCGTTCCGTCTAAATCAATTAAATACCCTTTATATGTTTTCATATCCAACACTCCTGTGGCTTTCCAGTTGTTATTTAAACGCGGAAACAGGTCCTAGCTCTGTTTCCAAATAGCTTCTGATCCGTTTCGGGAAGTCCTGAAGAGCTGTTTGATGCGCCTTGATCAGCCTGTAAAGCTCGCCGCTGTCAGCGAGCAGATACTGTTGAACCAACGTTTTGCGGTAGGCGATCAATTTCTTGAGCTCATCACCCTCTTTTTCCGTGACAACTTTCTCATCAACAAGTATATCCATAATGTCGTCATAGCTGCCCGGGTCCCGCATAATAAAGCCGTCAATCATGTCATTGCCTGTATCCAAAATGCATTCGATTAACAGATGGCCTATACGCTGAAGTGCCAATTCCCCGATTTCAGACTGCCAGTCTGTTTGTGAGTCAAATAGCGCCAGCTGGTGCTCGAAGAACCCTAGTGTTTTCTCGATTTTGCTTCTGTCAACAAAATACATGACAGCATCCCCTTTGTGTATATTTATTTTCTGATCCGTTTCAAGACAAAATACGCACAGCCGAAATTGCAGTATTCGTAAATATATTCATCTAATGTGCTGATTTTCGTTTCGAAGGTTGCCTTTTGATTCTGGTCGTCAAAGAAGCCCTTGAGCCTTAACTGACCGTATCCCCAGTCTCCCACAATATAATCGTATTTATTTAATATATCGGAGTAGCGGGCTTTAAAAGCCTCTTCGTTGAAGCCGTCTTTGAAATTGTGCACCAATTCAAATTCGGCATTTTGAATAAGAATCATGATCTCACCTCTTTTTCACTCATTCCTATCATAATTCATTGCCCCGTCCCCATCAATTGCTAAAGAATAAATCATGCGATTTGGCTACCCTACACATGAGGAGGGATTGATAAATGAAACGAACCGCTGTCAGCCTCTGCCTGCTGACTGGACTTTTATCCGGGTGCGGAGGCGCAGGATTGGATAATGCCCAAAATGTCCGGAATCAGACGCAGAATCAAACCAAACCCATTCATGTGTCGGACCGCAACGAGGCTTTTAACAGGCATAATGAGAACGAACAATTTGGCTATGTCCGCTATCAAAAAGAACAATTTGACGGAGACCAGCAGAAAACGCCGGTGATGAACCGGGAAGAAACCGCTCACATGATATCAAGTTTAACGGTTCAGCTCCCCCATATTCAAGATGCTGCGACATTGGTGACTGACCGAGAAGCGCTTGTCGTATACAAAACCGATTCTAAAAACCGGGAGCTGACCGCCGATCAGGTGAAAAAAACAGCGGCTTCCGTGATACCGCGATACTATCACGTGTATATTTCCGATAATCCAAACCATATGCAGTCTGTCGAAAATTACAGCAATCTCGGCTCTGGTTCAAGGGATATCAGAGAGATCATGTCGGGGACGATTCAAGAAATGAAAACCTCCCCGCAAGGAAGCCCTGTCTCAGAGAATGAAAATGCCAATGGAGAAACGCGTCAGGACATGAAAATCGATAGGAATGACAAAAACGCCAGATGATCTGGCGTTTTGGCATTATGCTTGTGCTTGACGCTTTTTAGATGCTTCGTTTACTTGTTCATCCGCATGGTAAGAGGAACGGACAAGCGGACCGGCTTCACAATGGCTGAAGCCTTTTTGCATCGCGATTTCTTTTAATTCTGCAAATTCATCAGGATGGTAGTATTTTTGGACTTTCAAGTGTTTCTTCGTCGGCTGCAGATATTGGCCGATTGCCATAATATCCACGTTGTTCGCCAAGAGGTCGTCCATTACTTCAATAATCTCTTCTTTTGTTTCGCCGAGCCCGATCATGATACTTGATTTTGTCGGAATGTCAGGCTGCATTTCCTTCGCACGGCGCAAAAATTCCAATGAACGGTCGTATGTCGCACGCGCACGGACTCTTGGCGTCAGGCGGCGAACCGTTTCGATATTGTGATTCAGGATGTCTGGGCGTGTATCCATTAAGGTTTTTAGGTTATCGTAGTTTCCGCCCATATCAGACGGCAGCACCTCAATTGTTGTGAACGGGCTTTTTCTGCGGATCGCACGGACAGTTTCCGCGAAAATGCCTGCCCCTCCATCTTTCTGATCGTCACGCGCAACAGCCGTAATAACCGCGTGCTTCAGATTCATAAGCGCGACTGAATCCGCTACGCGTTCCGGCTCTTGCAGGTCAAGCTCAGTTGGAAGGCCTGTTTTGACAGCACAGAAACGGCATGCTCTTGTACAAACAGAACCTAAAATCATAAATGTCGCTGTACGTCTGACAGCCCAGCATTCATGAATATTCGGACATTTTGCTTCTTCGCATACGGTATGAAGGTTGTTTTCCCGCATGAGTTTTTTGAGCCCTGTATAGTTTTCATTTGTATTTAATTTAATTTTAAGCCATTCGGGCTTTCTGAGGTGTTCGTCTTTCTTTGCCAATTCCCATCATCTCCAATATCCAATATACTCAATTTCTGACACGAAACATTCTGAAAACGAGAAAGGTGCAGGTTTTAGTTCTGCAACAAAAATAATGTTTTTCTAACTAAAGAAAGTCTTTTCTTTAGACACTTTAACATAGGAAAAATTTCTCGACAAGGGAAGATGATTACTGACATTTTTAAGCCGGGTTGCCGCAAACTATGTGTATTCAATATGAAAGGAGATTATTTTGTGAAAGTTTTGTTATCCGCTCTTCTTCTCCTTTTGTTTGCATTTGAGCCTTCTGCGTCTGGAAAAAAGCTTTCAGATCCAGTACTGTCGAAACGGATGGAATTATATCATAAAATCGAAGCTGTGACGCAGATCCCTTGGTATGCGCTCGCCGCTGTTGATCAATACGAAGAAAACGTGCGGAGCAACCGGAAAGATCTGCCTGACAAGGCGGGAATCATCAGCATCTATATACCCGATGACATCTGGAGCGGGCCTGAAAACCCGAATCCGAAAGATGATGCGCCGTTAAGCATTAAAGTGTTTGACGGAATCGGAATGGATGGCGATGGAGACGGGAAAGCCGAGGTCAGCAACGATGAAGATATCTTGTATACGTTCAGCCAATACTTACTGTCGTATGGCACAGATGAAGACAACATCCGGATCGGGCTTTGGAATTATTACCGGCGTGATCAGACAGTGGGGATTATATCTGAATTCATGAAGCTGTTTAAAGCCTACGGCCATATTGATCTGGGCGAGCATGCATTCCCGCTTCCGATCAGAACCGATTACAGCTACCGAAGCACGTGGGGAGATGCCCGCGGCTTCGGTGGAAGGCGGATTCATGAAGGTACGGATATCTTTGCCCATTACGGCCTTCCTGTCAAATCCACATGTTACGGCGTAGTTGAAATGAAGGGCTGGAACCGCTTCGGAGGATGGAGAATCGGCATCAGGGACATTAACAATACGTATCATTATTTTGCCCATCTCAATGGGTTTGCCAAAGGGATTAAAACAGGACAAATCGTTGAGCCTGGCCAAGTGATCGGATCAGTCGGCAGCTCCGGATACGGCCCGCCGGGAACCGCCGGGAAGTTCCCGCCGCATCTGCACTATGGCATGTACAAAGATAACGGAAGAACCGAATGGTCATTTGATCCATACCCGCATTTGAGGGCGTGGGAGCGATATGAATACCAAAAAAAGAAGTAACAAAAAGCCGCCTCTTCGACAGGCGGCTTATTTGCTGCTTTTTTCTTTTTTTGAATCAGCACCGTCTTCTTCTTTGCTGCTCGGGAGCTGGACAGAAGGCGTGACACCCGAGCCGCCGCTTCCATTATAAAACTGCGGCACTTCGCCCTGCACTGCTTTAATCGATACAGGAACATTATTTGTGACGACAGCGGTTTTGCTGGCAAATGGAATGATGACCTTCACTTTAATTTCGACAAAGATGCTGATATCAATAAGTGCGTTATTTATGCCATACGGCTTGATTTTGGTTTTGACATCTGTAAAAGCGTCACCGATTAAATTGAACCGGACCGGGATTTTCGGCCCGAGGTTTCCAAGAAGGCTGTTGCCGGTTACCTGTCCCAGCGGAATGTTGATCATAATGTTTTCACTGGCGCCGCTGTGTCCGGTATGGGTTTCCATCTCTTTCAAATGAGCTTGAAGCTGCTTTGTCACTTTTGTTTTCACACTGTTTACAACCTGTGTATTAAAATCGATTGTCGTTAAGTTTCCGTTTTCATCAGAATTCATTTGAAACATATCTTTCATATTTTCACTGTCAGACATATAGTCCTCAATCGAATCCTGGATCACCTCTGTCGCTATACGCTTCGTTTCCATCTCGCCGATGTCCATTAAAACAGGTTTGATCGAGCCATTGATCATCCAAAGGCTGACCGTTGTTGACAGGATAAAAAAGACAACTGACAGGAGCATCACGTAACGGAAAGGCAAAGGTCCTCTCTTGCGAAAAGGGCCGCGATATCTTGGCAAGAAAATCCCCCCTTACATATCACAATGTATGCTTGTAAGAGGGGACATAGTAATAGCCGGGGCCAATTTATTTTATTTCACCATTTTTAAAAGCGCTTCTCTGCCGCTCATGCCGACTTTGATGCCAAGATCTTCCGCGGCGTACGTGACGGATTCTAAAGGTGCGTCTAACAGCTGGTCAATGGTGCGGACACCAACTGCGCGTCCCGCCACAATGCCGCGCTCCTTTAATTTTTCATTCAGCAGCGCCACATCAAGCGCGCCGCACATAATGTATCCGTGATCATTGGCGACGGCCATAAAATTCGTTTTGGGAAGCTTTACTGTCACAGCTGTAAAAGGCTGTCCTTCTATCATGATCGGTGTCAGGTTTACCACGTCAACCACTCCCTTCATTCATCACTTTATGATGAAGGGCACAGCTTGTTGTGGGCTGACTGCCTTATTGTGCAAGCTTCCAAGCAAGCAGATCCCGCAAAAATTCCGGCATAAAATATTCTTTTTCTGCAGCGTCGCGAATCAACGGAAACAGTTTGCCGAGCGTAAACATATCAAGCACCGCAACGGAGTATTGTTTATGTTTTTCAATATCTTCCCCGTTCAGTGTGATCCGGGTGACGTGGGTGATCCCGTCATCGAGCCGTTTCGTTTCTACCTCAACGCCGGCATACACCATTTTCCCCATCACTTCTCCGCGGAAGCCGAGTCCTTTGATCCGGAGCTGCTCCATTTGTTCGGAAGCGGCATGGACAATGGTTTCCTTCAGTTCTTCTCCCGTCAGGCGGACAGCCACCGGGTTGATCGGATGCGGACAGATTCGGTGCAGATCCAGCTTTGTCACAGGACCTGCTTTAAGCGGACCGAGAATGACACCTGAATTGACCATACTGATGTCCGTCTCGCACCATTCCTTTAAGGCGTATGCCAAAAGCAAAGGCAGCTCTGATTCTTCAAACCACTTCACCTCAGCATCTTGTGCAAGCTCTGCAACGGCATCGGACAGCTTCTCCTCGGCTTCACGTTCTTTTTCATTGAGAAACGCTTTTGTTTCTGCGGATTCTCCTGTCCATTCCGCCATGTTCTGCACAGAAGCCGTTTTGCTGATGATGCTTCGCTGTACGCTATCCACCGTGATTTCTACACAGCCGACATAATGCCCGTATTTCTCGGCGCTGGCCAGCAGTACCCCATTAACCACTTGTCCATCTTCAAGCAAATGATGGGTATGTGATTCGAGGATTACATCAATCTCAGGCACCGCTTCAGCCACTGCCTGATCATCAAGAATGCCTAAATGTGACAGCAGAACGATAATATCAGCCTGCCCTTTCACTTCCCGAATGGTTTCCTTTATGCTTTCAAAAGCATCCGTTACTGTCCATCCCAGCTTGTCATATACAGGATAATACGGCACAGTTACACCTAAGAAAGCAATGGACATACCGTTTTTCAATGATTTGATATGGTAAGGCACCGCCCAGGACGGACGGTTTCCATTTTTATCAAACAGGTTAGAGACGATGACAGGAAATTCAGCATGATCATATAAGGCAGCAAGCTCTTCATGCGGAAGCGTAATCCCTTCGTTATTGCCGATCGCCGCTCCATCAATGTGAAGGCGGTTTAAGAGATCGACATTCGCTTTTCCGAATGTCGCCTCTGTCACGAATTGAAAACGATCAAGATGATCGCCAATATCAAAAACGAGCGTCTCTTCGCCGTCTGACTGATGCTCTTTTCTTTTCTGCTCGATATAATCTACAATTTTCGGCCAATTTTCAAAATGGCTGTGCAAATCATTTGTATGATATAAGCGGAGCTTCTCCTTCATAATATCTCTCCCTAATCGTTCAGCTGAAAATGCCTTCATAAATGAGCTGGCAGCCGATCAAAATCAATACGATCCGCATGATCATAACGATCGTTTTCGTCTGCATTTTTCTGTTGATGGCGGCGCCAAGCTTTCCGCCGAACCAAGCGCCGGGCACAAGCGCGAGGGCATACAGCCAATTGACGTGCCCGGAAATCATATGTGAAACAGACCCTGTCATAGAAGACAGGAAAATAATAAACATGGACGTTGCCACCGCAACCTTCGGCGGAAACAGAAATAACAGCATCATCGCCGGAACCATCAGTGATCCGCCGCCTATACCGAAAAGTCCGCCTAAAAAACCGACAACAAAGGCAATGGCAATACCGACAGGGGCCTGATATGAGTACGTATAAGGCTCACCGACATCATCCTGAAATGTCCGGATAATTCCTTTGTGCGCTTTGTTGATTGGCCGGGCTTTCGCTTTCAGCATTAAGGATAATGAAATCAGAATCATAAAAATGCCAAACCAAACGGAAAACGAGTTTGAATTGAACAGCTTTGACACGTAAGCCCCGATCATGCTGCCGGGACCTGAACCGATAAAGAAAATGAGCCCGCTCTTATAATCAACTGTTTTATATTTAATATAAGCCAAAGTTGAAGAAAGGCCCGTAAAAATAATGACCAAAAGCGAAGTTCCAATCGCAACCTGCGGCGTCACATCCTGAAACAGCTGCGTCACTGTGCTTAAAAACATCAGAGATGGCACAATGACAATTCCGCCGCCAAGCCCGATCAGACTTCCTACCGTACCTGCGATTAATCCCAGTACGACCAAAATCACAAACGACATCAATAAAAACCTCTTTTCTAAAATAAATCGAGCTGTCTCGGAGCAAGTCCGCTGTACTCGATATCAAGCAGTTCAAGCATCTGCTTGCCATTATCCGCAGCGTCACCGCCGGAATTATTGTTGAACAGGACAAAAACATCCTTACATTGCTGCTGCAATTCATTCAGGTGCTTTTTCCAATCCTCCAGCTCCTGTTGGTTGTAGCGGTATAAGTACCTGACCTCCCGCCAGTTTTTCCCGCCATCAGGCTTCATCCAGCCCTGCTTGTTGCGTCCGTGAAACCTGACGAGCGTTTTGTTTTCATCGGTCGCGCGCAACACGGTCGGAACGCTGCCTTCTCCGATTTGCGGTTCATCACAGACACTGTGAATCCAGCCTTCCGCTTTCATAAATGAAAGCGTCTGCTCATAAAATGGCGGCGAGAACCAGGAACGGTTTCTGAATTCAAGCGCACAAGGGATATCTCCCATTTGGTGCTTGCACCATCTCAAATAGGCGACATTCTCCTTCTTGCAGTCAAACCACGGCGGAAATTGAAACAGCACCATGGCGAGCTTATTGCTATGTAAATATGGCGTTAAAGACACCTTAAACGCATCAAACATCTCCTCTTTTGAGTCAAAGGGAATTTCGCCGCGCTGATGCCCTGTCATACCCTGATATGCTTTCACGATAAATTGGAAGGTTTCGGGCGTTTCCTTCACCCACTTTTCATTATTGCGCGCCGGCTGAATCGCGTAAAAGCTCGCGTCTAATTCCACGATCGGAAAATGGGAGGAATAGGCCTGCAATTTTTTCTGGCTGGCCGTTTTCGGCGGATAGATGCTGTCATGATCCCCCCACCCCGTCAGTCCGATATAAATCACACTCATTCACCTCTCTTCCAGTTTATCACACGTGTTTTCAGGTTTCCTCGGAAATGCTGTTCATATGGCGGGAAAATGCAGAACGAAGATGCTGATATTGTTCCTCATTCGTATCTAAAAACGCCTCTTCTCTTGAGGAAGGAATATGCTGATAATCAATAGGCGCCTGAAACTGCTCACTCGTAAAATCGTACATCACACCCTTGATGCTGTTGTAAAAATGCCAGCTCTCACCGACTTTTGTTTTGAAAATCGTGCCGCCGAAATGGTCTTGAATCACCAATGCCGTCACGCCGCATTGGCCGCATGACGGGCATTCTTCCGTCCATTTAGAGCTCGAATGGCGCGACCAAGATTGCTTAAGTATGTATTTGACATGCTCCATTGCCTCCGCCTCCTTTAAAAAAAGATACCACGTTGATGAGATTTTAAAAACTAGAACGGAGGAAATCAAAAAACCCGGCGGTAAAATCCGCCGGGCTTACGAAGGAACGACCAGAGCTCCGTCAATTTCAGTGACTTTTTCCCCATCATTGTACACGCACCGGCCCTTGCTGTAAGTGGCCCAAATGCTGCAGGGAAATGTATGTCCTTCGTAAATGCTTTTTTTATGCTTTGCAAACATCGATTCTCTTGTAACAGTGTACGGCTCCATGCTGACGAGCACGAAATCTGCATCACACCCCGCCTCAAGCCGCCCTTTTTTCTGAAGGCCGAATCGTTTTGCAGGGGCCGCCGCTGTCCATTCTGCGATGGTTTCAAACGGAATCTGATGCTCAAGCGCCAGTTCCAGCATTCCTAATAAAGTGAACTGCCCGCCGCTGATTCCGCCCCATGATAAAAACATGTTATCCTCCCGCTTCAAGGATGGACGGCAGGGGGAATGGTCTGAGGAAACCATGTCAATGTCCCCGGCAATGAGCGTCTCGATAAGCGTCTCTTTTGATTGCCGTGACCGGAGCGGAGGCGCGCATTTTGCGACAGAGCCCCTTTGCCGTAAATCGTCATGGCTGAACAAGACATAATGCGGACATGTTTCAACCGAAACATTAAGACCTTCCTGTTTCGCCTCTCTGATCAGCCGGACCGCTTTCGCCGTGCTGATATGGACAAAATGAACCGGACAGCCTGTCACCTTCGCATACTGAATCGTGCGATACACCGCTTCAACTTCTGCTTCCTCCGGGCGGGAGGCGGCGTACGCATCCGCGTCCACCTTTCCTTTATTGGCCAAAACCATCTGCAAGTAGCTTGTGATCGCGTCACTTTCCGCGTGGAGAGCGAGGATTTTTCCTGCAGCCGCGATTTCTGCCATGCCTTTGAGCAATGTCCGTTCATCAACAGAGCGGAACTCATCAGTGCCTGACTTTGATAAAAACGCTTTAAACCCGATCGCTCCCGCTTCAGCCATCGGACGGATGTCATCGATATGGCCTGGCACAAGGCCGCCCCATAGCGCAAAATCCACGGCAGATTTTTGCCTGCCTAGCTCAGCTTTTGCGAGAAGATGCTCTGCCGTCACGGTTGATGGAATACAGTTGAGCGGCATATCAAAATAGGTAGTGCAGCCGCCTGCGGCCATCATTTGAGAACCTGTTTCAACCCCCTCCCAATCCTCCCTGCCCGGTTCATTAAAATGAACATGGCAGTCTATCACACCAGGAAACACGTACTTCCCGTCTGCCTGGATGATTTCCGTCCCGCTTGCTTCAATGTCAGAACCTATCTCGGCAATGACACCGTTTTGAACTGCAATCTCAGCTTCTATAACGCCATCTGGCGTAACTGCCTTCGCACCTTTTATCACCATATCGTAAGCCATATTGATCCCCCCATGTCAGGATGACGATTTTTCATGTCAGTTTATGTAACACAACCAGTTCTATTTTCAACAGTTTACTGCTACTATGATCGTATTACATCAGCAAAACCGCTAGAATTCCTATTGAAAATTATTCACCTTAACCAATGTTTTTATAGAAAAGGAGAATGCGCTATGAATATTCTTGATGTGATGAAAATACCGGCTTTTGAAAACGCCAATTTAATCGCTGGAAAAGCAGGAGGGGAAAGAGAGGTTCAGCATGTCAATATGATGGACGCTCCGGATATCGCAGACTTTTTGCATAAGAATGAATTGCTCGTCACCACCGCCTATCACCTGAAGGATCACCCGCATCAATTATCTGAACTGATTCGGCAAATGGCAAAACGCGGCTGCGCGGGCCTCGGCATTAAAACAAAGCGCTATCTGGAAGATATCCCGAAGGAAATCATCGAACTGGCCGATTCATATGCGTTTCCGATCATTGAGCTTCCGGAACACATCCGACTCGGCGATATTGTGAATGCCACACTCAGCCATATTCTCGATATGCGTTCTAACGAGCTGCAGCAAGCCATTTACGCGCACAAAAAATTCACAAACCACATTATGAGCGGCAAGGGGCTGCAATCTCTCCTCAAAAAGGTGTCAGACCTCCTTCAGCTTCCCGTGCTGCTGCTTGACCAGCATGCCAAAATGCTGTCTGCGTCTCATCAGATTTCAGTTGAGACCGAAAAGCTGAAAGGCACCCTGAATACCGTATCCGGGCCATTTTTCACTTGTTTCTCTACAATCTCAGATCAGAAAACATATTCTGTCCTGCCTATTTATAATCACGAAAAAAACTGCGGCTACCTGCTGATACCGGACATGGTGCAGGCAGGCGACAAAGGATTGATCCTCACGATTGAACAAGCGGCCAACGTCATTTCCTTTGAACTGCTGAAGGAAAATGCGCTGAAACAGTTCAGCCGGCGGGCCCGCAATGAGTTTTTCAACAATTTTATTGAGCGGTCCTTTTCTTCAGATGACGAAATCAAAAACCGGGCGAAAGAATTCAAGTTGCGCTGGGATCAAAAATACATGTGCATTGCCGGCAAACTCGATCGCAATGACGAATCAATCAGCTTTACAGAAAATCAGCTCGCTTCCGACAGCGTATTCGAATTTCTTGAAGGTGAATTATCAGCCTTCCCGTTTCCGCCTCACTTCTTTATGAAAGGAAATGTCGGCATTATTCTAATCGAGGCGACAGACAGCTGGAGTGAAATGCACGCCTCGGTGATCAGCTTTTTAGAACAGTTTCAAACACAGGTCAGCGCTCAATTTAAACGAACCGTGTCCTTTGGCATCAGCAATATATGCCAAAAGCTCATTGATGTTCCCGACGCTTTCACAGAAGCTTCTGATGCTCTGCAATCGGGGCATTTGTCAAGAAGCACCGCATTTATCCAGGTGTATCACGCCAAAGATGTGCCTGAGCTTCTGCGCTTGCTCCCGGTTGAGGATTTGAAGAAATTTTACAACTCCACGCTTCAGAGCCTCGCTGAAAAACAGCAGGAGGATCAAAGCCTGCTTCATACGCTTTCCGTCTATTTAGAGACACACTGCCAAATTTCAGAGACGGCAAAGCGTCTGTACGTTCATCGCAATACGGTCATATATCGCCTTGAAAAATGCGAAGAGCTTCTGGGTAAAAGCTTAAAAGATCCTGAAACAACGATGCGTTTGCGGCTTGCCTTACGTATGCAGCGGCTGATCAGCTAATGTTTGTTACATTTCCTTACAAAATGAATCATTTTTCGTCACTTTCAGCAATCACACCTGTCTTTTTCAGCTACTGTATCCAATGACACCCCTCGATCGGCACGATATCATGTTACTAAAGTTCACATACAGGGAGGGACTATAGTGAAAAAAAGATCGTTTAAGGTGTTTACGCTTAGCCTGCAGCATGTGCTCGCCATGTATGCAGGTGCGATTTTGGTGCCCCTGCTTGTCGGCAGGGCGCTGAATGTAACAACTGAACAGCTGTCCTACCTATTGGCGATTGACCTGTTAACATGCGGCGTCGCGACGCTTTTGCAAACCTTGCGCGGAGCATACATCGGCATCGGGCTTCCCGTCATGCTTGGCAGTTCATTTGTGGCCGTCACCCCGATGATTGCAATCGGCAGCACTTACGGCATTCACGCGATTTATGGTTCCATCATCGCGGCCGGTGTGTTCATCTTTTTGTTTGCGCGTTTTTTCGGCAAGCTGACTGTGTTATTTCCTCCTGTCGTAACAGGTACCGTTGTGACCTTGATCGGCCTTTCACTTGTTCCGACAGGTGTGAAAAATATGGCTGGCGGCGAAAAAATAAACGGCAGCGCCAACCCCGAATACGGTTCGCTCGAAAACCTTCTTCTCTCTGTCGGTGTCCTTGTTCTGATCTTAGTCCTCAACCGCTTTCTCAAAGGATTTGCCCGAACACTGTCCGTTCTGATCGGCATCGCCGCGGGAACAGCGGCAGCAGCGATCATGGGCAAAGTCAGCTTTTCTTCTGTTACAGAAGCACCGTTCTTCCAAATCCCGAAGCCTTTTTACTTCGGAGCCCCCGCGTTTGAAATCGGTCCGATCTTAACGATGCTGATCGTCGGAATCGTCATTATTGTGGAATCAACCGGCGTTTTTTACGCAATCGGAAAGATATGCGGCAGACCTTTAACTGAAAAAGATCTCGTCAAAGGCTATCGAGCGGAAGGAATCGCCATTCTCATCGGCGGGCTGTTCAATGCCTTTCCTTATAATACCTTTGCGCAAAACGCCGGCTTATTGCAGCTGACCAAAGTGAAAACAAGAAACATCGTCGTTACCGCAGGCTGTATCCTTGTCTGTCTCGGACTGATTCCGAAGATTGCCGCCCTTGCATCTGCCGTTCCTGCTGCTGTACTTGGCGGCGCGACCGTCGTCATGTTCGGCATGGTGATTGCCTCCGGCGTCAAAATGCTCAGCACAGCGGATCTCAAAAATCAATACCACCTCCTGACCATCGCATGCTCAATCGCACTCGGCATCGGCGCCAGCACGGCACCCGGGATTTTTGCTGAATTCCCCGCTCCGATTAGAATTCTGGTCAGTGACGGCACCATCACTGGAAGCCTGACCGCCATCTTTTTGAATCTATTTTTCAGCTTGCGCGACAAAAAAGAATTAACAGCACAGCAAACAGAACTTCCGGCATTAGAACATACACTCGCATTAGAAAAAGAGGTGTAAAAAAGATGAAGGAACAGCACAATGCCTTACAACTGATGATGCTGGGGCTTCAGCACATGCTTGCCATGTATGCGGGAGCCATTCTCGTTCCGCTGATCGTCGGAGCGGCGATCGGGCTGAATGCGGGGCAGCTGACGTATTTAATCGCGATTGATTTGTTTATGTGCGGGGCGGCAACTCTTTTGCAGCTCTGGAGAAACCGATATTTCGGCATCGGCCTTCCCGTTGTGCTCGGATGTACGTTTACCGCAGTCGGCCCGATGATTTCCATCGGCAGCACTTACGGTGTCCCAGCGATATATGGTGCCATTATCGCCGCAGGACTGATTGTCGTCTTAGCCGCGGGCTTCTTCGGGAAGCTTGTCCGTTTTTTTCCGCCTGTCGTAACCGGATCAGTCGTCATGATCATCGGCATCAGCCTGATTCCAACGGCAATGAATAACCTGGCCGGAGGTGAAGGAAGCAAAGAATTCGGCTCACTCGACAACGTGCTCCTCGGGTTTGGCGTCACATCTTTTATCTTATTGCTATTTTATTTCTTTAAAGGCTTTATCCGCTCCATAGCGATTTTACTCGGTCTTATCGCAGGAACAGCGGCTGCATATTTGATGGGAAAGGTCGATTTTTCTGAGGTCTTGGAAGCGTCTTGGCTTCATGTTCCGTCTCTGTTTTATTTCGGACCGCCAACCTTTGAGCTGCCGGCTGTTGTCACGATGCTTCTCGTTGCGATTGTCAGCCTCGTTGAATCGACAGGCGTTTATTTTGCCCTCGCTGATATCACAAACCGCAGGCTGTCGGAGAAGGATCTGGAAAAGGGCTACCGGGCAGAAGGCCTTGCGATTTTGCTGGGCGGCTTATTTAACGCGTTTCCCTATACAGCTTTCTCGCAGAATGTCGGCATCGTTCAGCTCTCAAAGATGAAAAGTGTCAACGTCATCGCCATCACAGGAATCATACTGGTCGCGATCGGGCTGGTTCCAAAAGCAGCGGCCCTGACAACAGTGATCCCCACCCCAGTTCTCGGCGGCGCAATGATCGTCATGTTCGGCATGGTCATTTCTTACGGGATCAAAATGCTATCCAGCGTTGACCTTGATTCGCAAGGCAACTTGCTGATTATCGCCTCTTCCGTCAGCTTGGGGCTTGGCGCTACAACAGTTCCCGCGTTGTTTTCATCTCTTCCGGGCGCGGCCTCTGTCTTGGCAGGAAGCGGAATTGTGATCGGCAGTTTGACGGCCATTGCACTGCACGCTTTTTTTCAAACCAAACAGCCGAATGGCACAGACATAAAAACGTAAAGGAAGATGCCAATGTTCACAATGGATGACCTGAACCAAATGGATACACAAACACTGACAGACACACTTCGCTCTATTTTTGAACACTCTTCATGGATTGCAGAGAGATCCGCAGCACTACGGCCGTTTTCGTCCCTTTCTGATCTTCACCGCAAAATGACTGGCATTGTAAAAGCCGCGGATCGCGAGACACAGCTTGATTTAATTAAAAAGCATCCCCGGCTCGGAACAAAGAAAACAATGAGCGATGACTCGGTAAGAGAGCAGCAGAACGCGGGGCTCAACAAATTAGAACAGCAGGAATACGAGGAGTTTCTCATGCTGAATGAACACTATTATGATCGCTTCGGCTTTCCTTTTATTTTAGCGGTGAAGGGAAAGACGAAACAGGACATTCACCAAGCCCTGCTGGCAAGGCTTGAGAGCGAACGAGAAACGGAGTTCCAGCAGGCCCTTATAGAAATTTACCGAATCGCCCGCTTTCGTCTGGCTGACATCATCACTGAAAAAGGAGAGACGCAAATGAAAAGAACTATGTCTTATGGCAAAGGAAATGTATTTGCATACCGAACGTTTTTAAAACCGCTCACTGGAGTGAAGCAAATCCCAGAATCATCTTTTGCCGGGAGAAGCAATACCGTTGTCGGCGTTGATGTGACATGCGAAATTGGCGGAGAAGCCTTCCTGCCATCATTTACAGACGGAGACAATACTCTCGTTGTGGCAACGGATTCAATGAAAAACTTTGTCCAGCGCCATCTCGCATCCTATGAAGGAACGACAACCGAGGGGTTCCTACACTATGTAGCTCACCGATTTTTAGATACCTATTCTCATATGGAGACGATCACTCTGACTGGCGAAGACATTCCGTTTGAAGCAATGCCTGCATACGAGGAGAAAGAGCTCAGCACAAGCCGCCTCGTCTTCAGAAGATCGCGTAATGAACGAAGCCGCTCTGTGCTGAAAGCAGAACGAAGCGGGAATACCATAACGATTACAGAGCAATACAGCGAAATCATGGATCTTCAGCTCGTCAAGGTGAGCGGCAACTCCTTCGTCGGCTTCATCCGGGACGAATATACGACTCTCCCCGAAGACGTCAACCGCCCGCTGTTTGTCTATTTAAACATCAGCTGGCAATATGAAAATAAAAATGACGCATACGCTTCTGATCCAGCCCGCTACGTCGCGGCTGAACAAGTCCGCGACTTGGCAAGCACCGTTTTTCACGAGCTCGAAACCCCTTCAATCCAAAACCTAATCTATCATATCGGCTGCAGAATATTAGCGAGGTTCCCACAGCTCACTAATGTCAGCTTCCAATCTCAAAATCACACGTGGGATGCGGTTGTCGAAGAAATCCCGGGCTCAAAAGGAAAAGTCTATACCGAACCGCGCCCGCCATACGGTTTCCAACATTTTACCGTGACAAGAGAAGACGCCGAGAAAGAAAAACAGAAAGCCGCTGAAAAATGTCGGAGCCTGAAAGCCTGATGGGAAAGCTGACAACCCATATTTTAGATTTAACCAGCGGCAAACCAGCGGCGAACGTAAAAATTGAATTGAAGCGGCTGGGCGAAAGTATTATGAAAGAGGTTTACACTAACAATGACGGCAGAGCCAATGTCCCTCTGCTGGCTGGTGAAGAGCTGGTTTCCGGAGAGTATGTGATGGAATTTCATGCAGGAGACTATTTTGCGAATAAAAACGTGAATACGGTCGATCAGCCGTTTTTAACCATAGTCACCGTCCGTTTTCAGCTTGCAGATCCAGATGCACATTATCATATCCCGCTCTTATTGTCGCCGTTTGGTTATCAGGTGTATAGGGGGAGTTAAGAAGAAAGCCCGCCGGTTGAGGCGGGCTTCTATTTAAACTTCAATAAACTTTTGATCCTAGGACAGTACTTGCAGTAATCCCACGCTTAGTGAAACAACAGCTTGAATAAAAATTCACCAATATTTTTTAGGATAATTGCCTACGAGTAAAATATCCTGTAGTCCTTTCATTTATAAATATTGAGGTTTCAAACTAATAAGTCAGCTCTTAGAAGCCGAGTTCCCTTTTCCAATCCTATAAACAGACCGCGTTTTTTCTCGAAAAATTACTCTGAAGACAATTGCTGCGGTTTTAATCGTTTTGATAATGCGTTCTCTCTTACACCTTTAGACAAAATATTCATTTTTTCTTTTTTAGACTTAAATCTATGTCGAAAATGATCGTTTGGCATACCTTATACTATCTCCATTAAAGGAGGTGACATTATGGGATTCTACAATTCTGGTGGATACAGTGGAAACTCTGGTTACTCAAACGGTTTCGGGAGCTCCTTCGCTTTGATCGTGGTGCTATTCATTTTGTTGATCATTGTTGGAGCAGCTATCTTTAATTATTAAGTTTAACTTTCCTTGCCTCCGCCGTATCCAACACCTCCCTGTCCGACAGACGCCATAAGAAGTTTTTATGGCGTCTTTGCTATGGATTCACTAATCATTTTCTAATCGAGAAGCTGTCAAGTTCTACGAGATTTATCGTGATGTTTTCCCACAACGCTTCTGCGTCTTGATCGCGCTGTCTGACTGAGGCTAAAAAAGTCCGGCTTTTAAAAGCCGGACTCCCGTCTCCCTCCGTTCAACTCTCTTCTAATCCTGCAAGCTGACCGCATAATCCCGCCATACCCGGTACACCGGCACAAATTCCCCGCCAGCCCTTCTTCTATATCTTTGTCAGAAGGTTGAGGGGTTTCCCGAAACAGTGCTTTAAGCGCAATTATCATTCCTGGGGTACAGTAGCCGCATTGGAAGCCTCCTTCTTCCAAAAAAGCGGTTTGGCAGATATCCAGTTCCTCTTGTTGTACGCCCTCGATTGTTGTAATGGAATGGCCGTCCACTTGGTAAGCCATGGTCATACACGCATTGGCCAGCTTTCCGTCGATTAAAATAGAGCAGGCTCCGCAGCGGCCGATTCCGCAGGACACCTTTGTCCCGGTCAGCTGAAATTCCTGTCTAAGCAGGTCACTCAGATGTGTCGTAGGAACGGCAGCAACCTCCCACTCCTGCCCATTCACGGTCATCCGGAACTGTTCCTTTTTTACAGGAAATGGCCCGGCCTCTTTTACGTCCATTGCTTCAGCCCCTTTCTGTCTATCGCTTCAAGCAGCTCTTCTCTTGAAATCGGCAGCTTGTTTATCCAGCAGCCGACCGCATCATGTACTGCCTTTACAATTGCCGGAGTGATGGCGATCGTTCCGATTTCGCCAACACCGCGCGGTCCATATACGTCTCCCTTCATTAAGTCTTCTATTGCAATCACCTTCATGTCAGGAACATCTTTGACTCCGGGGATCAAATAGTGATCGAGATTTTCCGCGAAATAACGGCCGTCCGTCATTTTGGCTTCCTCCATTAGTGTGTAGCCGAGCGCCATGGCAGCGCCGCCTTCAATTTGACCTCGATAACCCTGCGGACTGACAACCGGACCTGCCGCAATAGCGTGCTCACAATCTATCAATTTGACATCGCCTGTTAACAGATCTACCTCCACCTCAACGGCAGCCGCTCCAAATGAGTAGAGGAAATGGCCGCCCACCACAGGGTCAGGCGTTGTTGGAAAGTCAAATGCCGTTTCCTCTGCCAAAGGGCCTTTTTCAGCCAGCTCCTTATACGTAACCACGAGCGCCTTTGTGTTTTTGTCACGCAAGCCTGCAGCGCCGGGAATAAGGTTTTCCGCTGAACAGCCGCTCCATTCTGCCGCCCGTTTTTTCAACTGAGATAGAAACGGCTTCTTCAAACGCTGGATCGCGTGCCACACCATGCTTGTGCCGCGGGATGCTGTGGAGGAGCCTGACTTCGGCACTTTTGCGGTATCCCCAATAACAATGGAAATATCTTCTGCGGCACAACCTAACTCCTCCATGACAATCTGTTCAATCGCTGCTAGAATCCCCTGTCCGCATTCTTCAAATCCGAACGATGCTGTGATTTTGCCTTCACTCGAAAGGGACAAACGGCCTCCTGCCGCATCCATTCGGCCATACCCCAGCCCGCCGCCGTGCATTGTAATTGCCGCTCCCGTGCCTCTTTGCAGATACCCGCAGTTCCGGCTGGTTCTTGTAAGAATGGGAGATTTAGATATGGCATTCAACACCTGTGCCGCTCCGTCAGTTGGTGCAATTCGATGCTCAAGCGGCCCCAAGTCATGCGGTTTTCTGATATTTTTTCTTCTCAGCTCGAGCGGGTCGATGCCGAGCATGCCGCTGAGACGATCGAGATGGGTTTCGAGTGCAAATGTAATTTGGTTGCCGCCAAAGCCCCGAAATTCCCCCGCCACCCCGTTGTTCGTAAATACTGATATTCCTTCAGTCCGGATATTCGGAATACGGTACGGCCCCGCGGCATGCTCGACAGAAAAATCTAGAACGGCAGGCCCAAGCGTGGCGTAAGCGCCTGTGTCCGCCACAATTTTCACGTCGTGCGCCAATAGATTTCCCGAATGATCTGCACCCGTTTTTATCGTAATCTTCATCGGATGGCGCTTAATGCCAGAACGTACAGATTCCTTTCGTGTCTGATGGATTTTGACAGGGCGTCCGCTTTTCAGGGCCAAAAGCGCAGCATACGGCTGAATATTCAGCTCATCCTTCCCTCCGAACGAGCCGCCCATCGGACTTGACACAATTCTGATCTTCTCTTCAGGAATATCAAAAATACGGGCAAGCTGGAAACGGTCTTTATAGCCGTGCTGGGTTCCTGCATACATCGTAAAACCCCCGTCGTCTTCCGGAACGGCTACGCCTCCCTCCGTTTCCATATACGTATGCATCTGCCGCGGAAGCTCATAGGTTTCTTCAAGGACTGTATCAGATGCTTGAAACCCTTCTTCCACATCGCCGTTTGAAAAAAATGCGCGGTGCAGGATATTCCCGTCCTCATGCAGTCTTTGCGCATTCGGCCGAAGCGCTTTTTCTGGTGAATCTATGACTTCCAGCTCTTTATACTCAACTCGAATCAGCTCCAGCGCCGCTTCCGCGATTTCCTCCGTTTCCGCAGCAACTGCGGCGATCGCATCCCCGACATACCGCACCCTGTCCTCACATAAAACCGGCTGATCAGGGATGACAATGCCAAATCGGTTTAAGCCGGGAACGTCTTTATGCGTGACGATGGCTTGCACGCCTTCCATTTTCTCAGCTTTTATGGTGCAAACCGACACAATCTCTGCATGAGGATAAGCACTTCTCAGCACCTTGCCATACAGCATTCCCGGAAAGCTGAGATCGGTCATATATTTCAATTCCCCTGTGACCTTATCCCTTCCATCCGGCCTGACTCTTGACGGTTTGTTGATGATCATTTATTCCCCTCCCTCAGCCATCAGCTCTGCCATGATGACGTTGGCAGCGGCTTTTTTTCTGTATGCCGCTGACATAAAAGCATCTGAGGAAAACGGCAGCTCATGGATAAGTGTTTTGTACAGCTCATGCGAGTCCCACCCTGGTGCCATCCATTTCGCTTCGCTGTCCAATAATCTCCTAGGAGTGATATCGGCATGGCCAGCGGCGAGACGAATGCCACCGTCTTTCAAAAACCGTCCAGCTGCAACAGCATCCGCTCCTGTAAAAGCCTGTCGCCTCCCAAGTTTACGGTAAAATACACGCTCTCCCTCCGTCCGCGGGATGATGACACGCGTGACGATAGCCGTTCTAAAGTCTTCCTCACTGAGCCAAGCGCCAAGCGGCAGCCTGATGAGCTTCTTTTGATATACGATAAGCTCAGCATCAAGCACAAGCAGAAGCGGAATGAAATCACCGATTTTACTCGCTATGTTGCCGCCAATCGTGGCACGGCTGCGGATTCCCGGTGCGGCGACAGCAGAAGCAGCGTCACTGAAACAGCCAAGCGCGCTCTTGATCAAAGGGTTCTTTCTGCATTCATTCAGTGATGTGAGCGCCCCGATCGACACGTGGGTGTCACTGGCGCTGATCCCTCGCATCTCGTCAATCCCTTCAAGGCTGACAAGGTGCTGTTTCGGCAGAGTTCCTTTGTCCCACTGAAGCTGAAGCAGCGTGCTTCCCGATGCGGCACACACATCCGGAGCAAGCTTCTCTAAAAGCGAATAGGCCTCATCAAGCGCTGTCGGCCTCCATAATTGAATATTCATCCTTGCTTTTGTCACTTGGCCGTTCAAGCCATCGCCCTCCTTACCATGTCATATTCCTCGGGTGTATCAATATCGTCCAACTCGCCGCTATCCTTTGCCTCCAAAACCGCTCCTGCTCCAAGCTGTCCGCTTTTCAGGAGCCTGCGAGCCCCTTCATCTCCCGTTAACCCCTTTACATAAGGAAAACAAGCCGACGAGAAGTAGATTGGCGGGGTGAACGCCCCTAAAAACGATGACACGGCAAATGACTCAGGAGCCAGAGCCACAAGGGCATTGAGATGATCGACGGAAAGCTGAGGCTGGTCGGCTAACAAAATGACAACGCCGTCCGCCCCCATGCTTTCTGCTTTTCTCACCCCGCTGCCGACTGAATGCCCCTGACCCTTTTCTGCGTCTTGGCAAACGTGCAGGCTCCAGCGTTTTTGAAAAGGCGGAGCGTGATACGGCGCTCCTATCCACTCAAGGGAGGCATGTTCTGTCCGCTCGACGACCAGCACGTGATCAAGGCGGGACGACAGAGCAGTTTTCAAAGAAAGTGAGCCTATGTTTTCTCCTTTTAGCGGCAAAGCCAGCTTGTTTTGGCCCATTCTTCTGCTTTTGCCGGCAGCGAGAAACACGCCGATCAGATAGGGGCTTCTCATACAACCGCTATCCGTTTTCTTGTTTGAATGATTTCTGCAACTACACTTACCGCAATTTCCTCTGGACCTTCCGCACCGATTTTCAGCCCGACCGGACTGTAAAAGTGAGACGGAGGATGTTTTCCGTTCAGCAGCCGTTTCGTGCGGTTTGCCGAACCCAACAGTCCAATATAATGGAGGTTTTGAGAAAATAAGAAGTTGATGATCGTTTGATCGTGCTGATAATGATGGGTTGCCACAACAGCTGCATCATGCGGAAAAAATTGAAATTCGCTAAGCATTTGTTCCGGAAAAGCAGTGATCAGCTGATCCGCTTTTGGAAAAAGAGAGGATGTACAATAAGCGGGCCGCCAATCCGTCACGATAACAGAAAACCCTGTGTCAGCCGCCAAATTGGCCAGCGGTACAGTATCCGGTCCCGCCCCAAACAGAATGAGGCGCGGCTTCGGTTCAATTCGCTGAATAAACATGTTAGTGGGTGGATCGAAATGCGGTAAATGAAGCGTTGAAACAGTACGTTGAATATCTTGCAGAGGCGCGTCCGGCCAGTTGCCAAAATGCCCGTTCTCCGTCAGAAATAAATAATGGGAGGATCCAATCTTTGTAACGGAAGTGACAGCTTTGCCTGAATGAAGGCAATCCCTCACTTTCTCATAGTGCCGCCTTTTTTCCTGAGTGATTCGCTCTGCATGAACATGAATAATGCCATTGCACCCGGCTCCCATGCCCCAAGAAAGATCGTCCTCCGACCGCATGTCGTAGGGAATCAGCGTTGGTGTGAGCTGATCGCCCAGCGCACTGATTCTTTGGAATACATCTTCTTCCACACACCCGCCGCTCAGCAAGCCAATCCGTCTGCCATTTTTCTTAAAGAGCATAGAGGCGCCTGCTTTTCGATACGCGGAGCCTTCCACTTGAACAATTGTCGCCAGTACAGCCTCCTCCTGGTCTTCCAGGAGCGCATCTAACATCGTGTGAAAATTCCCCAATGCCGCATCCTCCTCTCGAAAATTGCCGTGAGAAACAACTAGTTCAGCGTGATTTTATAGGTAACTTGTATAAAGAATAGACGATGGAAGAAAAAATGACTCATGATTTGTCAGAAAATGAAACACATAGAAAGAGGATTTGTAAAAAGAGTCAAACGAAGAAAATCAGATTGGAGAAAACACGAAATCATATCTAAAAAGCTTGCGGAGTTCCGCAAGCTTTTCTTTACACCGCTGCCTGGCGGCCAGCGTTTTCATACACATCCAGCGCTGCTTGGAGCGCTTTTCCTGCTTCGATTCCTGCGTTATGTCTAAGAAGCACAGCCTCTAACCCGGCAAGCACGAATAGCACGTTTTCTTTTCTGCAGCTGTACCCCATCGTGCCGATTCTCCAGATCTTCCCTGCGAGCGGGCCGAATGAGCTGGCGATTTCAATGCCGAATTGTGCCAACAGCATGTCACGGACAGACTCGCCGTCAATGCCGCCGGGAATTTCGACACAGGTAACAACAGGCATTTTGCAGCTGTCATCTCCAAACAATCTTAGCCCCATTGCCTTTATCCCTGCTGCTAATGCGGCTTCATGGTGCCGATGCCGCTCGAAACGCGTCTCAAGACCTTCTTCAAGCACCAGTCTGACTCCCTCACGTAAGGCGTACAGCATCGTCGTCGCTTCTGTATGATGATTGAGCCGTCTTTCGCTCCAATAATCCTCAAGCTGGCTCAAATCAAAGTAGTTGCTTGTAATTGGCCGATTTCCCGAAAGTGCTGCCCTGTCAGCTTGTGTCGCAATCCCGCGTTCCACCTTTTTGCGAGCTGCAATCACGTCCGCCACCCGCTCATTATATGTAATCGGCGCCATTCCTGAAGGCACAGACAAACATTTTTGCGTTCCGCCGATGGCAGCGTCAATCTTCCATTCATCGACTTTAACCTCGCAGCCCCCAATCGTTGCGACTGCATCGACGATAAACAATGCATCCTCGGTGCGGCAGGCTTCGCCGATGGCTTTCAGCGGGTGAATCCGTCCTGTCGATGTTTCTCCATGCACCATGGCCACAATTTTCGGCTTCACTTTTTTTATCTCCCGTATGATGTCCTCCGGGTCAAAAACCGTTCCCCATTCGCACTCAAGCATATGAACATTTGCCCCATATCGCTCTGCGATTTCAGTCAGCAAATAACCGAAACGGCCGTAAATGGGAATGAGCACATCATCTTCCGGCTCTATCACACTGGCCAGCACTGCTTCAATTCCCGCCCTTGAAGTGCCGTCAATCGGGTATGCCCAGCGGTTTTTTGTTTGGAACAGCTCCCGAAGCATCTCCATCGTTTCATTCATAATACCTGTAAACGCCGGATCAAATTGGCCGACAACCGGGGTGCTCATTACTCTTAATACACGCGGATCAACCTCAACAGGCCCTGGCGTCATAATCGTTCTTAACGGGGTGCATAATTCTCTTCTGCCTGACACAGCCATTCCTCCTTTATCAGTAAGCCAGTTTGTATAATAAATCAGTCAGTGCGCGGACGCCGATCTCAAGCTGTCTGGCTGACGTATATTCCTTCGGTGAGTGGCTGACGCCGCCTCGGCTTGGCACAAACAGCATACAAGCAGGATAGCGCCTTCCGATCATTTGCGCGTCATGCCCTGCTCCGCTCACCATTTCCTCACAGCTGAAGCCGTTTTCTAATGCTGTTTCAAAAGCCGCAGCCTTCAGCCTTTCGTCCATCGGCACAGGCTCTATCCGCATATATTCATCAATCACGGCGCGAATTCCTTTTTGTAGGCAAATGCCGTTGATCAAAGCAACCATGTCTTGATGAAACTGCTCCAGCACATGCTGATGCTGATGGCGAATATCGATTGAAAACTGGACGCGACCCGGTATGACATTGGCTACATTGGGCTCTGCCGTTATTTTTCCGCATGTCAGACGGAGCTCCTCCGGCAGCTCCTCCGACCGCAGCAGCAGCTCATGAATGATACGGCTGCTGGCTGCGAGCGGGTCCTTGCGCCATTTCATGGAGGTGGTTCCCGCATGATTGCATTCCCCCTCCAGCGTGACGAGATATCGCCTCTGCCCCGCAATGCTTGTCACAATCCCGAGATCCCGTCCTGACATTTCCAATGTCTGTCCCTGTTCAATATGGAGCTCAACAAAAGCGCTGATATCTGTCCGATATGCTGCCTGAAACACACCTTTGCCAAAACCGTTCTCATGCATCGCATGTTGCAGTGAGACTCCTGATTCGTCTCTTGGCTCTGCTCCATCCTGTAATGAAAAAACACCCGTCATATTCCCTGATCCCCAATAGGTCACTGGAAAACGGCTGCCCTCCTCCTCACATAAAGATACCGCTTCGAGTGTTTTTTTCGGCGCTCCATATGTCTCTTTGAGCCGCTTTATCGCAAGCATTGCCGCCAGAACACCATAGGCGCCGTCGTATTTTCCCCCATTGATGACAGTATCGATATGTGAACCGGTTACAATGACTTCATCCGGAGACTGGGTGCCTGAAAGCCTTCCAAACACATTGCCGACATCATCGAATCTTGTTTCAAGCCCGAAAGAAGACATTTCCGTTTTCACGGCAAGCTGTGCGTCCATCCACTCTTTTGTGTATAAAAGCCTCGTTACGCCGCCATCCGCAGACGCACCGTATTGGGCGAGCCATTCAATATAATCTGTGATGCTGTTTTTTACTGAAAGCTTCTGCTTTTCCATGTACTCCCCCCTCTGGCCGCTATGGTGACTTCATTATAGAAGGAGGAACATGATAGTTCATTGACAGATTAACCAAAAAAACGTTTATTTTTTAGTCACATTATCTATCCAGCAACCAGATTCACCCTACAAGTCACAACTATTTTGATGTAAAGCTCAAAAGAAAACACGGTAAGGAAGAGAGCCAGCAAGAGCGAAAGAGAGGGTCAAAATGCCTTTCATATGAACAAGCTAAGCTTGCCGGAGAGGCGATGTTTGCGGAACAGATGAAAACGGAAATGCCGGCAGCTCGCAAAAACAGTACCTAAAGATATGGGAACAGGAGATCTTTCCGCCTCCTCCAAAGGGACTAATTTACAATTTTAATGAAAAATATACAAAATGACACTTCTATCCTTTATTTCAATTTTAGATAATAGACATGATCTGATAAAAGGAGGGCAAGTGATGACAAAAAAAGCATGGTTTCTGCCACTCGTCTGTGTATTACTGATTTCCGGATGGCTTGCACCGGCAGCTTCAGCAAGCGCGCAAACCGCATTAAGCCTTAATGACCGATTGGCGTCTTCCCCTTCAGGAACAGGAAGCCTTCTCTCATTAGCCGCCCCCGCTGCACCCTATGCTGACACAGATACCTATTATGAAGGGGCTGAAGGTAAAACAGGAGACTCGCTAAAAAGCACCCTGCACCGTATTATCAGCGGACACACGATGCTGTCCTACAGCGAAGTGTGGAACGCGCTGAAAGAAACGGATGAAGATCCGAGAAATCCGAATAACGTCATCCTGCTCTATACGAAAGAATCGCGGTCCAAAAACCTGAACGGCGGGAATGTCGGCGATTGGAACCGCGAGCATGTCTGGGCGAAATCCCATGGCGATTTTGGTACGAGCAAGGGACCTGGTACTGATATTCATCATTTGCGCCCGGCTGATGTTCAAGTTAACAGCGCCAGAGGAAATATGGATTTTGACAATGGCGGCACTGAATATGCGAAGGCACCCGGAAATTATTATGACGGCGATTCATGGGAGCCCCGCGATGATGTGAAAGGCGATGTTGCCCGCATGCTGTTTTACATGGCTGTCCGTTACGAGGGTGATGACGGCTATCCTGATCTTGAGCTTAATGATAAGACAGGCAACGGCTCAGCTCCTTATCATGGCAAACAATCTGTCCTGCTCGAATGGAATAAGCAGGATCCGGTTGACGACCGCGAGCGGAAAAGAAATGAAATCATTTATGAAAAATATCAGCACAACCGCAATCCATTTATCGACCACCCTGAATGGGCGGATGAGATTTGGCCGTAAGAAAAAGGTGCTCCTTTTGAGGAGCACCTTTTTCTAATACACAGCCTCTTCCGTTTCCACATCGAAAAAGACGACGTGGTCCATTTTCACTGAGAGCTGGATTAAATCGCCTGCATCGATTCGCGTGTTTCCGTCCAGACGGACCTTGAGCCGCTCATCCCCAGCCATGACATGCACTATGAGCTCCGAGCCCAAATTTTCATTCACTTCCACCTTCGCTTGAAACACTGAATCAAACAACTGGTCATTTCCTGTCATTTGTGTGATGTGCTCCGGCCGTACACCGGCAATCATCTGTTCTCCGGCATATCCCTTTTCCTTCAGCCGCTTTGCTTTTTCTTCAGGAATATGAAGCCGGATCGAAGAATTTGTGAAAAACAGCTCGCCATGCTGCTGTTCTATGATGCCTTTCAAAAAGTTCATCCCAGGAGAGCCAATGAAGCCTGCGACAAACAAATTGGCCGGGTAATGATAAATGTCATGAGGTTTCGCCACTTGCTGGATTTCCCCTTCATTCATGACGACAATCCGATCTCCCATTGTCATTGCTTCGGTCTGGTCATGCGTGACATAAATGATCGTTGCCTCTAATCGCTGGTGCAGCTTGCTGATTTCTGTCCGCATCGTCACTCTTAGTTTTGCATCCAAATTAGAAAGCGGCTCGTCCATTAAAAAGACCTTCGGCTCCCTCACAATCGACCTGCCAAGCGCCACCCTTTGCCGCTGCCCGCCGGAGAGCGCCTTCGGTTTTCTCTTCAGCAAATGTTCAATTTCTAAAATTCTAGCTGCCGCATGAACCCGCTCGGCAATTTCCTGTTTCGCCATCTTTCTGAGCTTTAATCCAAACGCCATATTATCAAAAACCGTCATATGCGGATAAAGCGCATAGTTTTGGAATACCATCGCAATATCACGTTCTTTTGGCGGAAGATCATTGACCCGCTCCCCATCAATAAGAAGATTTCCTTCAGAAATGCTTTCTAATCCAGCCACCATCCGCAGCGTTGTTGATTTTCCGCATCCTGACGGCCCCACCAGCACCAAAAGCTCCTTATCCTTTACATCTAAATCAAAGTCCTTCACGGTTAATTGTGAGTGATATGATTTTTTGACGTGTTCAAATGTTAATGAAGCCATCAGAAAAGTCCCCCTATCTTTTGACCCGTTATTTCGTCACTGGAAACAACTTGGTCTTTCTGTTATTTTTAGAGTAATCGATTCCCATTTTTGCTATATTTCTAAAATAAAAAATGTAAATTTGTATTATAACGTCATAATACATTATAATATAAATAATAGGTTAAAAGGAGGCTACCCTTTGTTAAACAACGGAAGTTCTACACCTTTATACATTCAGCTAAAACAAATCATCACTGATGACATCAAAAAGGGCGTGTATTCCCCAACCGCCAAGCTGCCTACCGAAAACGAGCTTTGCAGCAAGTATAACGTCAGCCGCATCACCGTCAGGAAAGCCATTCTCGATTTAGTCGAAGAAGGCTATCTGATCAGGCAGCAGGGAAAGGGAACGTTCGTTAAAAGCCCTAAATTAAAACGAGAGCTGATCGCTGTAAACGGCTACTCGGAATTTATGGAATCCACCGGCAAAAAACCGAAGCATCATGTGCTGTCCCATGACATCATTCCAGCGTCAAAGCCCATCGCCGAAAAGCTTCAAATCCATCCCGAGAGCCCTGTCGTTGAATTAAAACGGATTTTATATAATGATGATCAGCCTCTCACCTTTGAAGTGACGCATTATCCGCTTGATTTGTTTCCCGGCATTGATACCTTTATTGCTGACGGCGTCTCCATGCATGATATTTTAAAACAGCAATACAAAGTTGTACCCACGCACAATACGAAGCTATTAAACGTTGTATATGCCCAACAGGAGGAAAGCAAATACCTGGATTGTGATATCGGGGATGCGCTGTTTGAAATTGATAAAACGGCTTTTACATCAAACGACCAGCCAATCTATTGCTCATTGTTTTTGATGCACACAAACCGTGTCACTTTTACCATCAACAGCCCCTACACATAACAGGCATAAAAAACGAGACACTGCTTATAGTATTCTCGTTTTTTCACTGCTTCCCCCGTCCTCCAAGCGATAAGGATAGCCATAGCCGAAAGCTCCGTACACACCGCAAGTTTTCGCAGCCGTTTCAGCAGCCTGGCGCAAAGCATACGTTATATCCTGCTTCACGCAAAAGGCAGTCAAAAAGCCTGCTATAAAAGAATCTCCCGCTCCAAGTGTATCTATTATATCAGCTTCCACAATCGGCTGATGATAGACTCGATCACCCGCAGACAGGATTGCTCCTTGGCCCCCTCGGGTCATACAAACCATTTTGGCTCCGTACCCATGAGCTGTTTTGGCAAGCTCACCGCATTCCGACTCACTCAAATCGCTTCCTGAAAAAAACGCATACGTCACATAAGGACAGACCCTCCTCAAATAATCATCCTCCCGATTGGTTGAAAAATCAAATGAGACAGGGACCAGCCCGCACAGCTGCGGAAGATCGTTCTCAAGCCTGCTGTACACGCTCGTATGCAGCAGATCATGCCCGCTGATAAAAGATACATCTTTCTCCTGAAACGCGAGGCGAAGCCGGGACTGAATGCCGCCTTTATTTGATCTGACAAAAATGCGGTCCCCCTGTTCATCAAGGGTGACAATCGCCATCCCGTTTTCTCCGTGCGCCTGGCGGATATAATCTGCATTGACCTGCTCCAGCTTGAGAACGTTCAACAGATGCGCCGCGGCTTCGTCATTGCCGACGATTCCGATATAGGAAGACTCATGCCCGAGCCGCTTGGCAAGCACAGCAACGTTTAAGGCATTTCCTCCCGGGTAAAATGTTTCTTGATCCTGGTAGTAATCTACAACATTATCTCCAACCGCAATCAATTTCATAGCGCTTCCTCCTTTATCCTTTTACACTGCCGCTTGCAATCCCGCGGACAAAATATTTCTGCATCAATAAAAATAGAATAATAATCGGCGCGGCTGAAATCGTTAACCCCGCCAGCAGGACACCCCAGTCTGTCTGCAGCGCGTCTCTGAACTGCATCAGCCCGGCTGGAATGGTCCGCAAATTCTCATCATCTATGAAAATAATCGCAAACATAAACTCATTCCATGTATGGTAAGCTGTCAAAATGCCGGATGTCACCAAAATCGGCACGCTCATTGGTAAGAAAATTCTGAAAAATACTCCAAAACTTGTACACCCATCCAAATAGGCCGCCTCCTCCAATTCTTTGGAAATAGAAAGAAAATAAGAGCGGATCAAAATGATGGTGAATGGGATCCGATAAGCCGCATACGGCAGGATTAACGCCCAATACGTATTGTACAGGCCAAGCGACTGAATAATAGAATAAAGCGGCACAAGACTGACCTGCGGCGTCAGCATCAATCCGCCAAGACATAGCACCAAAAAGAATCCTTTTCCTTTAAACTCAAACCGGGAAAGGCCATACGCTGCCCATGCACTGATAAAGACAGTGATCACACACGTCAGCGCCGTAACGATGACACTGTTCATAAAATAAGAAGAAATCCCCTGGTTCCAGGCGGAAACAAAATTTTCCGGATGCCACGAAGACGGCAGCGACCAGCTGTGCTCAAAAATATCGTCAGAGTTTTTAAAGGCGCTCATCACCATCCAGAGAAGCGGATAGGCAATCGCAATCAAATATAGAAACAGAAAAACCCACACAGACGTTTCTCCGATATACCATTTTCGTCTAGGCTTATCTTTAACCTCAATGTGCTGGTCAGGCACAGGCTCCAATCTGAACGAATCTGTCTTCTTCTGAGGCAGCATCAGTTACTCCTCCTTTCCGGTTTTAAAGAACTTCATTTGCATGAGCGATAATGCAAGCGTAATGATTAACACGACAGTGGCAATCGCTGAGGCGTAGCCCATCATATCCTTTGTAAAGGCGCTTTTATATAAAAACGTGCTCAAGACTTCTGACGCGTTTCCCGGCCCGCCGCCTGTCAAAATGTACGGCTCATTAAAGACCGTAAAGGCCCCGGTCAGCGTCATGACCACCGCAACAAAAGACATCTCTTTCGTCTGGGAAACAGTAATATGAAAAAACTGCTGAATTTTACCCGCGCCGTCAAGCCGGGCCGCTTCATACAGTTCATCCGGTATTTTTTGAATCGACACGATGTACAGCATCGCAATATAACCGATAGATTGCCACTGGGACACAAAAATGACAGAAAGCATAGCTGTGCTGTCATCCCCGAGCCAGGCCCTCGTCAGCTGATCAAGACCGATGGCCTGAAGCAGCTGATTCAAAAGCCCTGTCTCCGGATTGTAAATAAAATCAAACAAAAGCGCGATCACCGTCATTGAGATGACAACCGGCAAAAAGAAAACGGTACGAAAAAACGGCGACCATTTTCTGACCAGCTTATCCTCAAGCACCGCCGCCAAAATCAAACCGCCAAATACCTGGCATACAATTGAGATCACTGCATAAAGCACATTATTGGTAAGTGCCTGATAGAAGACAGGATCATGAAATAATTCAACATAGTTTTTTAAGCCGATAAACGTTTTTTCCGGAGAAAATGAGCTCCACTGAAACAGGCTGAGGAATACATTCTCAAAAATCGGGATATAAACGAAAAGTAAAAAAACGAGAGCGGGCACCAAAAACAAATAGGGGATTATTTTATTCTGATTGACCAAGGGTATCTCATCTCCTTTATAAAAAGAAAAGGTGCGAAGCTTCACCTTTTCTTTGATTTATTCATCTGACGCCCTCACCTGCTTTGCTGCCTTTTGAACGGCTTTCATCACCTGCTGCGGTGTCATGTCGCCGCCAAGCATTTGCTGGACACCCGTTAGGTACGCATCTGCGACTTCAACATCGACATCCATATCAAACCATGGAACCATTGATTTGGCATCAACAATATGCTGAACGGCTTCACGCTGAATGGCTGTTGCATTTTCTTCAGTAGCCGTACCTTGCACTGCACTGTATTTCCCGACATCTTTCACGAGCTTTTCGCCCATTTTTTCCGACGTCAAGAACTGCAAAAATTCCATTGCTTCCTTCGGATGTTTTGTTCTTGAGGAAATCATGAATCCTTCCGGCGCTCCCGTTAACGCTTCTGAAGATCCTTTCTGCCCGCTGATTTCAGGAAATGGGAACATCCCGAGATTAACCGGTTCAACCAGCTTGATTTCCGCTGTTTCCGCATATATCATCGCTGACTTTCCGCTCTTAAATTGCTGTCTCACATATTCGTGGTCGACGGAGTTTACATGTTTATTAAAATAAGGCATCAGCTCCTGAAGCTTTTCAAGGGCTTTTACATAGCCTTCATCAGTAAATTCACCCGTTTTGGCGTTATAGTCCTTGTCTCGCGTTTTTTCATCGACCATCCGCTGATTAAGCGTGCCGATATAGTGCGAGATTGTCCAAGTCGCCTTTGTTCCGAAGCTGATCGGTGTGTAGCCATGTTCTTTCAGCTTTTTTGACACATCGATTAATTCATCCCACGTCTTCGGGGGATCAAGATTCAGCTTTTGGAAAATGTCTTTATTATAGAAGAATGATTTAGCGTCCATTTGCCACGGCACGCCATATTGCTTGTTTTCATAAGTAAATGGTGTAATTTGCGATTGAACGAGCTGTGATGACCAATCGGTGTCATTTTTGTAGTAGGACGAGAGATCAAGTGCTTTATTGCCTCTGATAAATTTAAAAGCAAACTCATCGCTCCAAGAGAAGTAAATGTCAGGAGGGCTGGTGGTTCCCAGCATGACCTTAATTTTATCTTTATAGGAGTCATTTAAAACGGCTTCAATTTGTATATCGATATCTGGGTGTTCTTTTTCAAATTCCTTAACAACCTCTTCAAAATAACTTTTTTCCGGCTCCTTCGGCCATCTGTGGAAAAATTTCAATGTCACCTTTCCGTCCGCTGAACTGCTTTGGCTCGAACAGCCTGCAATGGTGAACATACTGATAGCTGCAATGATCAAGAACAACAACATTTTCTTCAAAGGGTTGGCCTCCTCTGGACATTAGACTATAATGTTATATAACATTATAGTCTAATGCATAATGGTTCCTCATTTTCAGATCAATACTCAACTTTCCACATGTATCTTCTATGAGATAAAGGATGATTTCTCGCCTCTGCCAGCTCGTCTGCATAGCTTCTCAGCACACGATTGAGAACGAGCGGAGCAAGATAGCCTTTAACTGAATCGTCAATTGCAGTGAAGTCGTAAGATGCAGCATCAAGCACAGTGAGCTTTTTGCCATACTTTTTCGAGAAGGTAAGCGCCCGCTCTTCAAGAGGTCTTGTTTCATCTAAACCGAGCAGGATGATAAACGGCACGGATTCATCAATAATTTCAAACGGTCCGTGAAAATATTCTCCGGCATGAATGGCGTGGGAATGAATCCATTGCATTTCCATGAGAATGCAGATGCTGTAGGAGTAAGCGACACCGTAGTTTGCACCGCTTGCCATGGTATAAATAATGCTTTCTTTTTCATGGGCTTTTGCAAATTGCTTGGCGTTGTCAGCTTCCTGCTTAAGGGCTTTTTCATATACAGCCTGCAATTGATCTAAGCCTTCAATTGCTTGTTGGAATTTCGTATTGTTTTCTAATACTTGCAGGGTTCCAAAAACGATTTGATACAAAACGCCATAGTTTGTATTGATCGCAAGCGCCTCATCACCCCAATCGTACTGGGCAACATATTGCGCTTCCTGCGCTAAAGGAGACTCCGGTTTAAACGTCATCGCAATCGTAAGTGCGCCCTTGCCCCTTGCAAACGCAGCAGCTTTGACTGTCTCCGGGGTATTTCCCGAATGCGAGCACAAAATAACAAGAGACTTTTCACCAAGCTGAACAGGGTTGCGCTGAATAAATTCGTTGGCGCTGTAGAGGTCGGAGTTTATTGATTTTGACTCTCTGTCAAACACATACTTACTCGGATACATAATGGCAGAAGACCCTCCGCATGCGACAAAGAATACATGATCAATGGTTTTCCCTTTCAAATCCTGCAAGAAAGCTTGAACCTCACGATTTACTTTTGCTGTGGCCTGACTCAAATCCTTCACTCCCCGTTTTTATTATATAACGTTATATAACATTATATATTGTTATATTAAAGTCCGCGGGTAGGATTGTCAATATTATTTTCTGAAATTTCTCAATAATTTATTCGAATGACAGACAAAGGGTCTATATGCGAAAAAATGCCCAAATCAAAAGCCAGAACTTGACTTAAGCTCTGGCTTCGCTGTTCAATCCGCAGACTGACGTCTTATTTAAAAAATACCTTGTCTATATTGTACTTCGAGTGCTGTGTATTGATGATATATGTTTCGTAAATCTCTCTTTCCATTGGATCATCAACTACACATACCTCAATTTTATAAACTTCATCTCTGTGATGTTTGATCGGTGAAACAGTGTCTTCGAAATGCTTCTTAATTCTCTGTCTTAACTTTCTAGCTTTACCGACAAACAGCAGCTCGTCATGAATGTTGTAAAACATAAAAATGCCGCCTTTGTCCCTTGGGATCTGGTGAAAGTCGATGAATCCGTGAATCGGTTTTATCTTCGGCTCGTTATCATTAGCTGACTGCTGTCGTTCAGTGATGGTGACATTCGGTGCGGGTATATCAATTTTTATCAAAATCAGTTCACGTCCTCTTTTTCATTAAAGATAAATGCTAACACATACAGAAAAGAAAAGCCAGAACAGCTTTATACTATTTGTTTGTTAAGCCTTTATTTATTATGCAAGCGCTCCGGCTGGATCATACGGGCCAAGGTCGATTTCAGTCTGCTTTCCGAGAACGAGCTTTGCGAGCTCTGCACCCAAGAACGGCCCCATCGTCAGTCCAGAAGCACCCAAACCGTTTGCAGCATATAAGCCTTGAACATTCGGCACGGCCCCTACGACCGGCAGAAATCTCGGTGTAAACGGCCTGAAGCCCACTCTTGTTTCAACAGCAGCCGCATCAGCAAGACCCGGTGCAACGGCTAACGCTTTGCTCAATACTTCGTGCTGGCCTCCGGCTGTCACACGAAGATCATCAAGACCGGCATCGTTTTCGTGTGTGGCGCCAGCTACAATTCTGCCGTTATCAAACGAAAGAATGTACTGATCACTCGGCGGCATTACAACCGGCCACGATCCTGTATCTGCATCTGTCATTTCAAAATGCATAATCTGCGCTTTTTGAAATGACACTTGAAAATGAATGCCAAGAGGCTTCAATATCTCATTGGCCCATGCTCCCGCCGTCACAATGACCGCGTCAGCCGCAATCTGCTTTGTATCTGTTTGCACGCCGGTGACTGTTCCGTTTTCAAAAAGCAAAGATGCATTTCCTTTGATGACTGTTGCGCCGCGTTTCTCTGCAGCGCTTAAAAGCGACCGGCACAGCGCTCTTCCGTTCACACGGGCGGCACCGCTGATATGAACCGATTCATAGCCGTCAGCTAAAATCGGAAACAGCTTTTTCGTTTCACTGGCAGACAAGCGGGTAATGTCGCCGATCTCCGGCGCATCCTCCCGTCTCTTATACGCCCGCTCCTCCATCTTATCAAGCTTTGACGCATCAGTATGAATGCTGATCGCACCAACACGTTTATATCCTGTATCCGTTTCTCCGTCCTCTTCCAACTGATTGATTAAATCCGCATAGTATCGCGCCCCGCCCTTAGCAAGCTGATACCAATCCTGATTGCGGCGCTGAGAGAGCCAAGGACAGACGATCCCCGCCGCCGCATCAGTCGCTTGTCCCGGCTCTTTCCGATCAATGACAGTAACGCGAGCGCCTGATTTTGCGAGATGATAAGCCGTCGACGCGCCCAGAATCCCTGCGCCGACGATGATGTACGATTTCATATGCAAACACCTTTTCTATTATAATGTCTATTCATTTTACCAAATAGAATGCTTTCCTTCGACCTTTTGCCCTAATGTGGAAAAACCGCGAAGTTCGTCCAATCTCTTTACTCTCCTAACGAATATCCTGTCACTATCAATAGAGAAAGGATGATACCATGAGCGAAAATCGTCATGAAAATGAAGAAAACAGACGCGATGCGGCAGTCGCAAAAGTCCAAAACAGCGGTAATGCAAAAGTCGTGGTCAACGTGAATACAGATCAGGATCAGGCACAGGCGCAGTCACAAGACGGAGAAGACTAATGAACGAAAACATCATTCCTCTCAACAGACATACTCAAGAGATACCCACTACTGAATCTGTTATCAAAAACAGCGGCAACTCAGAGGTCCATATCGACATTCACATTGATACAATGCCAATTGCTTTTGCTATATTATGCTCTGCATTAGCCGCAAAGCAGATGACAAAAGAGGAATTCGATATGGCTTATACTCAATTGCGAGAGATGAACAGAGAAAATAACAGCAGATCATCTGTAAAGCAAATTATCAATCAGGAGACAGAAGAAGAGTAAAAAACCGCGGCCCCTCGGCCAGCGGTTTTTCTTCTGCATACAAAAAGGACGCGACTGAATCGGTTACTTCTGTACAATTTGAATAAGGTTACCGCATGTATCATCGAAGACAGCAATTGTGACTTCGCCCATTTTTGTCGGTTCCATCGTAAACGTCACGCCTTTTTCCTTTAATCGGTTGTACTCTTTTTGAATATCTGCAACGCCAAACATTGTGGCCGGGAAGCCTTCGGAGAATATCTTCTTTTGATACTCCTTGGCGGCAGGATGTTCATTCGGTTCGAGTAAAAGCTCGGTTCCGTCTTGATCATCTGGAGAAACAAGCGTTATCCACCTGAATTTCCCCATGGGAACATCCTCCTTTTTTACAAACCCCAGTTTTTCTGTATAGAACTTCAGTGCCTTGTCTTGATCTTGCACGAATATACTAGTCACAATGATTTTCATATTGTTGTTTCCTCCTTTGATATTTATGGTGTATGGTACTGTGCAAACAATCCGGCTTCAAGCAAAACAAACCAACATTTTACAGAAAGTCAGTACTGGTTTTATAAAATTACTCTATCCATCCTTTCAGCAAATTTTTAAGCGGTTCGTTGTTGAATATAAGTACTCGATATTTTCCCTTTCGTTTTGATGTTACGAGTCCTGCATCCTCCAGTACAGAAAGGTGTTTAGCTATCGCCTGTCGCGTAATAGAAAGGTCGTACTTTGTAATAAGACGTATCGTAAGTTCATACAACGTCAGCTCGTTGCGTTCAGATAATTCGTCTAATATAAGCCGCCGAGTCGAATCGCCGAGTGCTTTGAATATAGCGTCTTTGTTCCCATTCATATATTGAGTATAAGCAACTGTATGGTTGCGTGATATAGGAACTGAACCTATCCGGCGCAGGTCTGAAATGTTCTAATCGATAAGGACTTAAAACCATTAAAATAACAGTGGATATGTCTCTGAAAAATAAAAGAAGACGAACTTCAAAAGTTCGTCTTCTACAATCAAATTCGGCACGCCGGCCATTTTAAAAACTATCTCTAAACCCCTTGATAAACAAAGGAGTTTTCATCATTAACCGATAGAACCTTCCATTTCGAACTTAATCAAACGGTTCATTTCAACTGCGTATTCCATTGGAAGCTCTTTTGTGAATGGCTCGATGAAGCCCATTACGATCATTTCAGTTGCTTCTTCTTCAGAAATACCGCGGCTCATCAAGTAGAAGAGCTGCTCTTCAGATACTTTAGACACTTTCGCTTCGTGCTCCAATGAAATGTTATCATTTAAGATTTCATTGTAAGGAATTGTGTCTGAAGTTGATTTGTTATCCATAATGAGCGTATCGCACTCGATGTTAGAGCGGGCGCCTTCCGCTTTGCGTCCGAAGTGGACGATTCCGCGGTACGTTACTTTTCCGCCCTGTTTTGAAATCGATTTTGATACGATTGTAGATGATGTGTTTGGTGCAAGGTGAATCATTTTCGCACCTGCATCCTGATGCTGGCCTTTACCCGCAAGAGCGATAGAAAGCGTCATACCGCGCGCGCCTTCGCCTTTTAGGATACAAGCCGGATATTTCATTGTCAGCTTAGAACCGATGTTGCCGTCGATCCATTCCATTGTTGCGTTTTCTTCACAGACTGTACGCTTTGTTACAAGGTTGTAAACGTTGTTCGCCCAGTTTTGGATCGTTGTATAACGGCAGTAGCCGCCTTTTTTCACGATGATCTCAACGACCGCACTGTGAAGTGAGTTTGTTGTGTAAACAGGCGCAGTACAGCCTTCAACATAATGAACGCTTGCTTCTTCGTCAACAATGATCAGTGTACGTTCGAACTGACCCATGTTCTCAGAGTTGATACGGAAGTAAGCTTGAAGCGGTGTTTCAACCTTCACGCCTTTAGGCACGTAGATGAAAGATCCGCCGGACCAAACAGCTGAGTTAAGCGCCGCAAACTTGTTATCAGTCGGCGGGATTACTTTTGCCCAGTGCTCACGGAAAATATCTTCATTCTCTTTCAGCGCGCTGTCAGTGTCTTTAAAGACGATGCCTTGCGCTTCAAGATCTTCTTTCATGTTGTGGTATACAACCTCAGATTCGTACTGAGCAGAAACACCCGCAAGGTATTTTTGTTCAGCTTCAGGAATACCGAGCTTGTCGAATGTTTGCTTAATTTCTTCAGGAACTTCATCCCAAGAACGCTCTGAACGCTCAGACGGTTTTACGTAGTACGTAATTTCGTCAAAGTTCAGTGAGTTTAAATCTCCGCCCCATTGAGGCATCGGCATGTTGTAGAAATGCTCAAGAGATTTCAAGCGGAAGTCAAGCATCCATTGAGGCTCTTCTTTCATGCGAGAAATTTCTTCTACGATTTCTTTTGTCAATCCGCGCTCTGAACGGAAAATGGAAACGTCCTTGTCGTGAAAACCATACTTGTATTCACCAATATCAGGCATTTTTTTAGCCATCCATTTTCACTCCAATCCTTTTAATTGCCGCCTTCTTCTTTCGCGACTCCTTTTTCAAGTGCTTTCCATGACAGGGTTGCACATTTGATACGGGCCGGGAATTTTGAAACGCCTTGAAGGGCTTCAATATCCCCGAGATCTATAGAATCATCATACTCTTTCCCTTGCATCATATCCGAGAAAATCTTAGACATGGAAAGGGCAGTTTCAATATCTTTCCCTTTAATCGCCTGAGTCATCATCGAAGCGGATGCCATTGAAATGGAACAGCCTTCCCCTTCAAATTTCGCATCTTCCACGATGTCTCCGTCAAGCTTCATTGTCAGTCTGATGCGGTCGCCGCATGTCGGATTGTTCATATCCACGACGATGCTGTCATTCAAAACCCCTTTATTTCGCGGGTTTTTGTAATGATCCATAATCACCTGTCTGTACAATGTATCTAAGTTTGCATTAAAAGACATTTGTAAAATACTCCTTTGTCTTTTGAAGAGCTTCCACAAGCTTATCAATCTCTTCCTCTGTATTATACAGATAAAAGCTTGCTCTTGCAGTAGCAGTTACATCCAGCCATTTCATCAGCGGCTGCGCGCAATGGTGGCCGGCTCTGACTGCGATTCCCTCCGCATCAAGCACAGTCGCCACATCGTGCGGATGAACATCATCAAGGTTAAATGTAACAAGCCCGGCACGCTCTTCCGGCCCGTAAACCGTTACGCCGTCAAGCTGGCGGAAGCGTTCAAGCGCATAAGCTGCAAGCTTGTGCTCATGGCGGGAAATCTCATCAAGACCGATTTCTTCGAGAAAATCAATGGCGGCACCGAGGCCGATTGCTCCTGCAATAATCGGCGTACCCGCTTCGAATTTCCACGGAAGCTCTTTCCAAGTTGATTCATAAAGCCCGACAAAGTCGATCATTTCACCGCCGAATTCGGCAGGCTCCATGTTTTCCAGCAGGGCTTTCTTTCCGTACAGCACACCAACACCGGTAGGTCCGCACATTTTATGGGAAGAAAGCGCAAAGAAGTCGCAATCGAGATCCTGCACGTCAATTTTCATGTGAGGCGTGCTTTGTGCACCGTCCACCACAATGACAGCCCCATTGTCATGAGCGATTTTCGCCATTTCTTTAATCGGGTTGACCGTGCCGAGGACATTAGATACATGAGACACCGCAACAATTTTTGTGTTGCTTGTGACCGTTTCTCTGACGTCTTCTAAAGAAATCGTTCCGTCTTCCTGCAGCGGAATATATTTTAATGTGGCGCCAGTTGCTTTTACAGCCTGCTGCCACGGAATGATATTCGCATGATGCTCCATGTAGGTGATGACCACTTCATCACCAGGTTCCAGGTTGGCGCGTGCATAGCTTAACGCCACCATATTCAGTGATGTGGTCGTGCCTTTTGTGAAAATAATCTCAGCCATTGACTTCGCGTTAATAAACTTGCGGACTTTTTCACGCGCTCCTTCATAACCATCTGTCGCTCTGGTTCCAAGTGTATGGACGCCCCGGTGAACATTGGAATTGTATTGGTTATAATACTTATCCAGTGTTTCAATGACAGCACGCGGCTTCTGGGAAGTCGCCGCGCTGTCGAGATAAACGAGATCATGTCCGTTCACTTGCTGATGAAGGATCGGGAACTGTTCACGAATATCTGTGATATTCATTACTTCACTTTCCTTTCGATAACAGAAACTAATTGTTTCTTAACGCCTTCAATCGGAAGTTCATTTACTACCGGTGCAAGGAATCCGTAAATGACTAAGCGTTCTGCTTCTTCTTTCGGAATTCCGCGGCTCATCAGGTAGTAAAGCTGAATAGGGTCCACACGGCCGACAGATGCCGCATGTCCTGCAGTTACATCGTCTTCGTCAATTAAAAGAATAGGGTTTGCGTCTCCGCGTGCTTTTTCGCTAAGCATCAGCACGCGTGATTCTTGCTCCGCATTCGCTTTAGAAGCGCCATGTTCGATTTTGCCGATTCCGTTAAAGATAGAAGAAGCGGAATCCTTCATCACACCGTGCTTCAAGATATAGCCTTCAGAAGCTTTACCGAAATGGATGATTTGTGTTGTGAAGTTTTCTGTTTGCTCTCCTCTTCCGACAACAACCGTTTTCGTATCGCCGTATGTGCCGTCACCGTAAAGGTTTGTTGTATTTTCGGAAATCGTGTCGCCGTCGTTCATCAGGCCGAGAGCCCACTCGATTTTGCTGTCGCGTCCGCGCGCAGCACCGCGGCGGTTCACATAAGTTGTCACACCGCTTGACAGATTATCCACCGCACCGTATGTCACGCTGGCATTATCACCTGTGATGACCTCACTGATAATATTGAAGACAGCGTCTTTCGGGTTTACAGTGCTGATGTAGTTTTCTACATATGTTACAGAGCTGTGGTCTTCAGCCACAATCAGCACGTGGTTGAATAGAGCTGTATCATTGCTTTCGTGGACATAAACAGCCTGAACCGGCGTCTCCACCTGAACATTTTTCGGAACATAAAGGAATGCTCCTCCGTTAACAAGAGCCGCGTGAAGTGCAGTTAACTTATGTTCGTCAACCTTCACGCCGTCCTTCATAAAGTATTTCTCCACCAAGTCGCTGTGCTCGCGTGCAGCAGTCATAATATCAGTGAAGATGACGCCTTTGTCTTTCAATTCTTGAGAAAGAGAAAGATATGCCGGCGTCTGGTCACGCTGTACGTATAATGTTTTATCTTCGTTTTCAACGTCGATCAGCGCTTTTACTTCATCAGTCAAATCTTCTAATGAAGAAAGCGGTTCGTTATCCACTGTATGCTTCGCGAAATTCGTGAAGTTCCAGTTTGTGATTTTTGTTTTGTCAGGTTTCGGCATCGGCAGATCCTCAGCTTGTTCAAGAGCCTGTAAGCGCAGGTTCTTCAGCCAGGCAGGTTCTTGGTGCTTTTCGGAAAAGCTTTTGAGATACTCCTGATCTACGGATAGTTTTGTACCTAGTGTCATATTAATCCCCCTAACGCTTACGCTTCTTGGCCAACAGTTTCGTCTTCAATGCCAAGTTCTTGTTTGATCCAGTCATAACCTTCTGCTTCAAGACGCTGTGCAAGCTCTGCACCGCCGGATTTTACAACGCGGCCTTGCATCATAACGTGAACAACATCCGGAGTGATGTAGTTTAACAGGCGCTGATAGTGAGTGATCATCAAGCAGCCGAAGTTTTCGCTGCGCATTTTGTTGATTCCTTTAGATACAACTTTCAAAGCGTCAATATCAAGACCTGAGTCGATTTCATCAAGGATGGCGATTTTCGGTTCAATCATCATTAATTGAAGGATTTCGTTGCGTTTTTTCTCCCCGCCTGAGAATCCTTCGTTAAGGTAGCGCTGAGCCATTTCAGGGTCCATTTCAAGGAACTCCATGTTTTCGTCCATTTTGCGGATGAATTTCATAAGAGAAATTTCATCGCCTTCTTCTCTGCGCGCGTTGATTGCTGAGCGAAGGAAGTCGGCATTTGTCACACCGCTGATTTCACTTGGGTACTGCATCGCAAGGAATAAGCCTGCCTGCGCACGCTCGTCCACTTCCATCTCCAGTACATCTTTGCCGTCAAGCGTGATGCTGCCTTTTGTTACTTCATATTTAGGATGCCCCATAATAGCAGCTGATAAAGTGGATTTACCAGTTCCGTTCGGGCCCATTACTGCGTGGAATTCTCCACCTTTTATTTCAAGGTTTACACCCTTTAAGATCTCTTTCCCTTCGATTTCAACGTGAAGATCTTTGATCGTTAATGTTGAAGCAGCCATATCTATACCTCCAAAAATATATAATCATTATTCTCATTTTATTCTCATTCTAATTTTATAACAAATGAAAAGTAAATACAACTTTTTATCGTGCCTTGCACATTCCTCAAGTTTAACAAAGATCAGCACTTTATTAAAGCGATTGAAAAAGAAAAAGAGTGGATTCCCACCCTTTTTTAAAAGATTGATTTTCTCAATAAGCTCCCGCAGAAATCCGCTTGCTTTTTTCGTAATCAAGCTCTCTCTGCCGCTCTACTTTCATTCTTGTTTCCAGCCGGCGTCCATATTCCTCGTATCCAATTCCGTGTGACAGCTGCATCGCTTTTTCCATTTCTGACGTATAATCGAGGTTCAGTCTGTCCTGGCTGCTGCAAATAATGAATCAATCCCTTCATATATTTGCTTTTTATTGTACCAGTGCTGCGTTGGATGCCGCAAAAACGATTTGGCGTGAAATAGCGGCAGATGAGACGAAAGCATCCTTTCAGAACAAATGAGAATGGTTTTTCGGAATATTCCTTCTCTTAATGCGTGGTGTTTCCGAATTCCTCAATGCACTGTTGAACGACTGTCACGCCTTGGCTGAAAGCCGCGCCGCCTCCAAATGCCGCTGCCACACTGACGGCTTCGAGAATGTTTTCTTCTGTCGCTCCCTGATCGAGACAGCCTTTTGTATGATAGATCATGCAATATTCGTCCTGAGCATTGATGGCAATTCCGAGGGCGATCAGCTGTTTTTCTCTTTCAGTCAGAGAATTCCCGGCAAAGCACTGTTCAGTAAATTCGTTAAATTTTCTTCCCATCAGCGGCATCTTTTGTTCAAATGTGCCTAAACCATGTTTATATTGTTTTAACGCGTCCTGCATGCTTCCTCTGTCTTGATTCAAAGAAAATCCCTCCATCTGTTTAACATTCTTTTTTATTATGAACAGCTTTTAGGAAAATACGCGAAAAAAACCCCGGATTTCTCATCCGGGGTTTCAGTCTTATTCAGATACAGGAAGCACAGCTCCGTCGTATTTTTTCTCGATGAAGTCTTTGATCTTTTTAGAGTGAAGAACTTCCATCAGCGCTTTGATTTTTGCAGAATCTTCTTCGCCTTTTCTTACTGCGATGATGTTAGCGTATGGGTTGTTTTTCGTTGATTCTACTTCAATTGCATCTTTTTTAGGATTTAATTTATTTTGGATCGCATAGTTTACATTGATGAAGGCCGCGTCTCCTTCTTTGTTTTCATATGCTTTTGCCGTTAATTCAGGCGCTACTTTTTTGAATTCAAGGTTTTTCGGGTTTTTCTTAATGTCTTTCAATGTTGCGTCAACTGTTTCCACCTTAGAATCAAGAGTGATTAATCCAGCGTTTTCAAGCATTGCAAGCATACGGCCTTGTTCAGCAACGTTGTTTGTCAGAATGATTGTCGCACCGTCTGGAAGGTCTTTCAGTGATTTGTATGTTTTAGAGTAAATACCGAATGGCTCTAAGTGAACAGCGCCGGCATTCACAAGTTTGTAATCTGTGTTTTCTTTCATTTCTTGCTCAAGGTAAGGAATGTGCTGGAAGTAGTTCGCGTCCACTTCTTTATCAGCTAAAGCTTTATTGTACATTTTGTAATCACTAAGCACTTTCACTTTCAGCGTATAGCCTTTTTCTTTCAGCAATGGTTCAGCTTCTTTTAAAATTTCCGCATGCGGTGTTTTTGTTGCCGCAACGACAATTTCTTTCTTGCCGGATTCAGCGCCGTTATTCGAACCGCAGGCAGCCATAACTCCTGCAAATACAAGCAGTAATGCACCCAAAAATAGCTTTTTCAATGTAAATCCTCCCTTATCGTTTGTCTATAATATTTGTTATTAGATCACCGATGATTTGAATAATAAACACGATGATTAAAATAAACACAGTAGCAACGAAGGTAACATCAGCGTTATTAGACTGATATCCTTCTACGTACGCAAGGTTTCCAAGGCCTCCTGAACCAATGGCTCCGGCAATTGCCGTTGAGCCGATCAAAGCGATGGCAGTAACCGTAATGCCAGAAATAAGAGCAGGCATTGATTCCGGAATCAGCACTTTGAAAATAATCGTAGACGTTTTCGCGCCCATTGATTTAGCGGCTTCAATCACACCTTTATCCACCTCACGCAGCGCGATTTCAACAAGGCGCGCGTAAAATGGTGCCGAGCCGATTACCAGCGCCGGCAATGCGGCGTTTGGCCCTAAGATCGTGCCGACTAAAAATTTCGTAAAACCTAATAGTAAAATAATTAAAATAAGGAACGGAATCGATCTGAATATGTTAACAACGGCCGCAATCACAGAGTTGACCGCTTTATTCTGCCAGAGGCTTCCTTTGCTCGTCAGAAAGAGCAGCAAGCCGAGGATGACCCCGATGACAAAAGCAAACAGTAAAGAAATCAGCGTCATATAAAGTGTTTCATATGTCGCGTTCCATAATTCAGTTAAATCAACGTTCGGGAAGTATTTTTCAAACATTCGTGATCACCTCTGCTTTCACCTGTTTGTCATTAATGAAACGGATCACGTTTTGCACTTCTTCCTCGTCCCCGTCAATGTGGATGAACAGTGAACCGTAAGCCCCATCCTTCGTCTGCGAAATTTTCCCTTGCAGAATATTGACGCTGACATTGAAGTTTCTGATCATCTCTGTAATCAGAGGCTGTTCAGCTGACTCACCGACAAATGTGAGCTGAACCATTTTTCCTGATGCTGTATCATCAAGAAGGTGCTGAAGCGTCTCTTTCGTTTCTTCCGGCTCTGTCACCTGCTGAACAAATCGTTTTGTCATTTGTTCCTTTGGATTTTTGAAGACATCGAGAACCTCGCCTTCTTCGACCACCTTGCCGTTTTCCATGACGGCGACTCTGTTGCAGATTTTGCGTATGACATGCATTTCGTGCGTAATCAGCACAATCGTCAAACCGAGTCTTTCATTAATATCGGACAATAGATCCAGAATTGAATCTGTCGTTTGCGGATCTAATGCTGATGTCGCTTCGTCACAAAGGAGAACCTTCGGATTGTTTGCAAGCGCTCTGGCAATTCCCACACGCTGCTTCTGCCCGCCGCTCAGCTGAGACGGATAAGATTTTTCTTTTCCTTCTAAACCTACCAGTTTAATCAGTTCATTGGCGCGCTTGATCCGCTCGCTCTTTTTCACTCCGGCAATTTCTAAAGGAAACATGATATTATCTCTGACAGTCCGTGACCAAAGCAAATTGAAATGCTGGAAAATCATACTGATCTCATGGCGTGCTTTTCTTAAACCGCGTCCATTTACTTCATTAATCTTGGTTCCCGCCACTTCCACGGTTCCTGAGGTTGGTTTCTCAAGGCCGTTCAGCAGACGGATTAAGGAACTCTTACCAGCTCCGCTATATCCTATAATTCCAAAAATCTCACCTTTTTTAATGGAAAGCGAGACGTTTTGGACAGCATTGACATCTCCATGTTTCGACTTGTAAACTTTTGAAACATCCTGAAGATTGATCAAAGCAATCACCTGCCTTAACACTATTCTAAGAAATCTTCCGGTTTTTTCTGCAAAAGAAAAGCCTTTCTGCACACTTGAGCAGAAAGGCTTATATAAAATGCCTTTCTCTCATCTTTCAAAGCTGAACGCTTCGTGTGAATTGGCACCATTTCAACAGCGTTGATGGTTGCCGGGCTTCATAGGGCACTTCCCTCCACCTCTCTTGATAAGAGAAATATATAGTCTTTTTCGTCCGGAAATTCTTAATGTAGAATAGCACGGCGAATGATTAAATGTCAATAAAATAAATGATGTCAACTTTTACTATTATAATAATTTATTATTTTTTAATTTTTTAAAATCCTCTGAAAAAATCCATTTGTCAGCCAGAGAATGGCTTCCAGTTTTAACAGGGCCCTGAATGATCCCTTTACTTTGAGGCTTCCGCTCTGAATCAGGTGCTGAAGGGAAATGTCTCCGTGCAATAAATCAATAATTTCCGTTTGGTTTCCGTAAAAGGTCAGGTTGGACGTTTGGGGCGGGGAAACTTTTTTCATTTCTCCCTGTTCGTTTATTGAGACGGTTAAGGCTTCTGCTTCTCCTTGGAAGGTAATGAGCAATGTTGAGGCATTCAAAAGGGGTTTTAAAAACAGATGCTGATACTCATCTTCTAAAACTTCCGCTTTCTCCATATGTACAACCTCCTATTTGTTGGTCATACATACACATTTCTCTCTTTGTCGCAAGAACCCCTTTATAAAACGAACGACAATTTCATTGGATATGCTGAGAAATATGTCATAAATGGGATGCGGAAGATGATTTTTGTTTGATCAGCTCATATAAATAAGAAACGGAATGAAATGCATATCCTCTTTCGACCATCTTTCCGCCTTTAAACAGCAGAAAACAAGGGACGCTTTCAATTTGATACGCTTTTGCGAATGTCGGAGAGTAATTGACATTGTTTTGATAGAAGGCGACATCAGGGAGCATTTCTTTCACCACTGTCAGCATTTTGCTTGCAAGCTGGCAGGTGCCGCAAAACGGAGTATATAAATATAGAAGGTACACATCATCTTCAATGTGATCAAGTTCGTGTTCTTGGAGTTCTTTCATGCTATACACCTCGGGACTTTCTTTCAAGAAAAATAGTATGGACATTCAGATTCGCACGCAGCAATACAGAGGCGACATGGTGCCTGGGCGCAGCCGCTACTTCCTTATAGGCTCTGTCGATATGGAGATGGCAGGCTTCATTAAATTCACGCTTCAGCTGTTTTCTCAATTTCTCACCTGATTCATCAGCATCAACTAATATATAGACGTCTTTATCATAAAGCTCGTCAGCCAATTCCTCAAGCCTCAGCTGGCTGATTGTTCCGTTTGTGCAGATAATGCGCACCGGCTCATTCAGGACGCTTTCGATTTTCTCTTTATCTGATTTCCCCTCGACAATCATAACCTTTTCCAGCTCATCCATCTTCATCTTGTTCACCTGCCGCGTCAAATTTGAAACGTTCAGATTGTAAAAGAAGGCAGTGAAATTCACCGCCAACATTAACACCAGCCGTTTTCGTAGTCACAATCTACATATTTTGCGTCGTCTCCAGAGACCACATCGGCTGTCTTATAAAATTTCTCATTTTCAAAGGAATAACCGGACTTAAGCTCATATTCATTCATGCTTGTCATTTGGCCGATCATCTCATTATCATGATATAACGAGAGCCGGCCATTTTGAAAGCGGCCTGTCACGTCATTGGTGACATCGAGCTTTTGTTTGTCGAAAGCCATATTGGACACCTCCCATAACGTTAGCGTGTCCAATTGCTTTTACGGCTATCCTGTTTTAGTCTTCTTGTGTCATCTCTTCGTATTGCTCTGCTGTCATCAGTTTTTCAATTTCAGAAGCGTCAGATGGCTCAACGACGATCATCCATGCTTTTTCGTACGGAGATTCGTTTACGAATTCCGGACTGTCATCAAGATCTTCGTTTACTTCCACAACCGTTCCGTTAATCGGTGCATAAAGCTCAGATACCGTTTTAACGGATTCAACACTGCCGAATGGCTCGTCCGCTTTGATTTCAGCGCCCACTTCAGGAAGTTCGACAAACACGATGTCGCCTAGTTCGGACTGGGCAAAATGCGTAATTCCGATTCTGGCTTTTTCTCCTTCAACTTTTACCCACTCGTGTTCTCCTGAGTAACGCAAATCTTTTGGTATGCTCAATTGAATCCCTCCATTTTTTACAGCACTACAATAAGAAGATACCACACTTTTCAAAAAAAATTTACATTAAGCCCAGTTTTCTTCAAATTGGTCTTCTTTAAATCCGACAGTTACTTTTTCGCCGTCTGTTGTAAGCGGGCGTTTGATCAGCATACCATCTGAAGCCAACAGCTCGAGCTGTTCGTCCTCTGACATGTGATACAGCTTTTCCTTGAGATTGAGCTCGCGGTATTTCATGCCGCTCGTGTTGAAAAATTTCTTGAGATCCAGCCCGCTTTTTTCATAAAGCGCTTTTAATTCTTCTTTGCTTGGCGGCTGCTCAGCAATATGTATTTCGTTTATTTCTTTCCCATGCTCTTCAAGCCACTTCTTTGCTTTGCGGCACGTTCCGCATTTAGGGTACCAGTAAAAAGTTAACGACATCTTCTTCCCCCTCAATAAAATAATCGAGGTTATTTTAACACAGTTTGTTTTAAAAACCTAAAACAGTGCTTCTTAAAAAAAGCTCCGCGCATGCGGAGCTCATGGCCAATCAGACAATATATTTCTCAGCCTCAAAAATGCCTGCCGCCGCCTCGCGTTTTTTCTGAATCACGTTTTTAGGCGTTACGCGTGTCAGCTTGCGCAGAGCGGAAAGCATCATGCGGAGTGAATCTCCTTCTTCCATTGCGATAAGGGATTCCTTCGCATGCGCTTCAATTTCGTTAAAGGCCTCTTGAACGAAAATTTCTGTGTACAGCACCTTTTGCGCTGCTTTTTCAGCGCCTTGTGCGGCAATGGCCTTTTCCGTTCTGAGCACGGCTGATTCCATTGCGTATACATTGCTGACGATATCCGCTACGTTTACGAGAATTTCTTGCTCTCGATCGATCGCTTTTCCGTATTTTTGCGCGGCTAGGCCGGCAGCAAACAACGCAATTTTTTTGGCTTGCTTGACGATATATTTCTCCTGCTCTAAGACGCCGCTTCCAGGCTCTTCAGGCATAAGCATCATGAGTTCTTCCTGCAGCGACTGCGCTTTTTCGAATAAAGGCAGCTCGCCTTTAAGCGCTTTTTTCAGGAAGGTGCTTGGCACGATTAACCGGTTGATTTCGTTTGTGCCTTCAAAAATCCGATTGATCCTTGAATCCCTATAGGCCCTTTCTACTTCGTACTCCTGCATAAAACCGTAGCCTCCATGAATCTGCACGCCTTCATCAACGATATAATCAAGCGTTTCAGAGCCGAATACCTTATTCAGAGAGCATTCGATGGCGTATTCCGCAATCGATTTGGCGATTTGCCGGCCGTCCTTGAGATCTTCGGCCGTGAACTGGCTCATATTGTCTTCAAACAGCCCGACGGTTCTGTATACAGAGCTTTCCATCGCATACAGCCTTGAGGCCATTGTCCCGATTTTTTCCTGTGTCAATGAAAAACCAGCAATCGGCGTTTTAAATTGGCGGCGCTGATTTGCGTATGCCGCAGACAGCTCGATGACGCGTTTAGATGCGCCGATTGTGCCAACCGCCAGTTTGTAACGGCCGATGTTTAAAATATTAAAGGCGATGACATGCCCTTTGCCGATTTCTCCGAGCAGGTTTTCCTTTGGCACTTCAGCTTGATCCAGAATGAGGGTTCTTGTCGATGATCCCTTGATTCCCATTTTCTTTTCTTCCGGTCCCGTGGAGACACCCGGGAACTCTTTTTCTACAATAAAGGCTGAAAACTTGTCGCCGTCTACCTTGGCGTAAACCACAAATACATCGGCAAAAGCAGAGTTGGTAATCCACTGTTTTTCCCCTGTTAATACATAATGGGTTCCTGCTTCATTCAGCACAGCTGTTGTTTTTGCTCCAAGTGCATCAGACCCAGAGCCAGGCTCAGTCAGAGCATAAGCGGCGATCTTTTCGCCTGAAGCGAGTCCAGGCAAATATTTTTTCTTTTGTTCTTCTGATCCGAAAAAGACGATCGGCAAGGAACCGATACCGACATGCGCGCCATAAGAAAGAGAAAAGCTTCCCGCACGCGAAAATTTCTCAGTGATGAGTGCCGAGCTGATTTTATCTAGGCCGAGCCCTCCGTATTCTTCCGGCACATCGGCGCCAAGCAGCCCTAGTTCGCCCGCTTTCTTCAACAATCTGACAGAATGCTCGAATTGATGGTTTTCGATATCATCTATATGAGGGAGAACATCTTGCTCGATGTAATCCTCTGTTGTTTTCGCAATCATTTTATGCTCGTCAGTGAAATCCTCCGGTGTATACATTTGATCGTATGTGACATCCTCGATTAAAAATCCGCCGCCTTTTTGTACTTCAGCCGCTTTTTTTGCCATTTGTTTTTCCCCCTTTAGCATAATTCAAATACACCGGCCGCTCCCATCCCGCCGCCGATACACATGGTCACGACTCCAAATTGCTCGTTTCTCCGTTTCATTTCATGGATGAGTGAGAGTGTAAGCTTTGTGCCCGTACAGCCAAGCGGGTGTCCAAGCGCGATTGCGCCCCCGTTGACATTCACTTTTTCTTCATCAATTCCCAATTCCCTGATTACTTGAATGGCCTGTGAGGCAAAAGCTTCATTCAGTTCAAACAAGCCGATGTCCTGCAGCTGAAGTCCGGCAAGCTTCAAAGCGCGCGGAATCGCTTCCACCGGTCCGATTCCCATCACTTCCGGCGGCACGCCGCCTACCGCAAAGGAGCGGAATTTCACAAGCGGCGCCAGGCCAAGAGCATCGGCTTTTTCCCGGTCCATCAGCATGACAGCCGCCGCTCCGTCACTCGTCTGCGAGGAATTGCCCGCAGTCACCGTCCCGTCAACGGAAAAGGCCGGGCGCAATGTCGATAAGATGTCTGCAGTCGTTTGCGGGCGAACACCTTCATCCTGAGAAAATACAAATTGTTTTTCTTGAGGCTTATGGTTTTCTCCAATTTCTGTAACCGTCACTTCGACAGGTACAATTTCATCTTTAAATTTTCCTTCTGCAAGGGCTTTAGCAGCGTTTTGGTGGCTGCGAACAGCAAACGCGTCTTGATCCTCACGGGAGACGCCGTATTTTTTCGCGACTTGCTCGGCTGTGTGCCCCATACTCATATAATATTCCGGTGCCTTTTCTGCCAAAGCAAGGTTCGGACGGGTAACATGCCCCATCATCGGAACTTGCGACATGGATTCCGCTCCGCCGGCGATCGCTGTATCGTAGGCGCCCAGCATAATTTTTTCTGCTGCATATGCAATAGACTGAAGGCCTGAAGAGCAATAACGGTTAACTGTAATCGCCGGAACCGTGTACGGCAGGCCCGCGAGCGCACCGATATTTCTCGCCATATTAAGCCCCTGCTCCGCTTCAGGCGTTGCACAGCCAATAATCAAATCGTCAATATTGCCTTCGTAACCGCCTGCACGTTTCAGTGTCTCTTTTACACAAATCGCTCCCAAATCATCCGGGCGAACGGTGGCCAACGATCCTTTTTTTGCTTTTCCAACCGGTGTTCTTGCACCTGACACAATGACTGCCTCTTTCATAAGCTCCCTCCTAATTCCGTAAAGGTTTACCTTTCACAAGCATATGCTGCATTCTCGCTTGAGATTTTGCCTCTCCTGCTAAACTCAAAAACGCTTCTCTTTCGATCTCCAATAAATACTCTTCATCAACCTCTGTACCAAACGGCACTTTTCCGCCCGCAATGACATAAGCGAGTTTTTTCGCGATCTTGAAATCATGCTCAGATATATAACCGGACAGCTTCATCTGCTCAGCACCAAGCAAGAGTGCCGCATAACCGGTTTCTCCCGGCACCTTGACCTTTTCTTTTACAGGCGGCCGCCAGCCGGTATCGTATAAAGATGCGGCCAGCTGCTTCGCATCGTACAGCAGGTGGTCTTGATTCACGCTGATGTGATCCGTTTCTTTTAAGATGTTCATCTCACGAGCCTCTTGAGCGGAAGCGGACACTTTCGCCATCGCAATCGTTTCAAATGTTTTTATTGCCGCATTCATCGGATCAAGGCCGCGGCGAAGATGATTGATGTACAGCTCTTTGTTTCCCCCTCCACCAGGGATGAGGCCGACACCTGATTCTACAAGGCCCATATAGGCTTCGCTTGCCGCTTGAGTACGCGCCGCAGGCAGGCATACTTCCGTTCCTCCGCCGAGCGTCATGCCAAATGGCGCGGCGACGACCGGTTTCGCACTGTATTTGATCTTCATCATCGTCTCCTGAAAACGGCGGATCACAAAATCAACTTCCAAAAAGTTGTCATCTTGGACTTCCATTAAAATCATGGCGAGATTCGCGCCGACGCAGAAATTTTTCCCTTGATTGCCGATGACAAGGCCCTTGTAATTCCGCTCTGTTTCCTCTAATCCTTTGTTGATCATTTGAATGATATCGAGGCCGATCGCATTGCTTTTCGAATGAAATTCAAGAAGGGCCACATCATCTCCAAGGTCAATCAGGCTTGCTCCGCTGTTTTTCGCAATCACGCCTTTTGTTTCTTTAAGTGCTTGTAAATGAATTCGTTTTTTATTTTCTTTCACGGCTCTGTATTCGCCGCGGTCATAATAAAATACCGTTCCGTTCTCTTTGATGTAGAAGGTTTCATTTCCTTTGTCCAGCATCTCTTTTATCCAGTCAGGCATATCTGCTCCAAGCTGCTCGAGCTTTTCTGCTGACTGCTTGAGGCCGATGGCGTCCCACATCTCAAAAGGTCCCAGTTCCCAGCCGAATCCCCACTTCATGGCTTGGTCAATCGCATGAATATCATCGGCAATCTCACCAAGCAGCTCGGCTGAGTAAAGCAGGGTTTGAGAAGTGATATTCCACAGCAAACGGCCGGCCCTGTCATCCGAATAAATAAGCGCTTTCATTTTGGCTTTTGTCCCTTTTGCCTGTTTTGCCGCTTCAAGTGCCGGTGTTTTCATTTTTGTCCGCTCGCCGTAAGTAAGCGTCACTGGGTCAAGCTCATAAATCGTTTTTCCTTCTTTTTTATAAAAGCCTTGGCCGGCCTTACTTCCGATCCACCCTTTTTCCAGCATATCGTTCATGAAGCTTGGAAGGCGAAACACTTCTTTTTCATCGCCATCCGCTTTGTCATACACATTTCGGGCAACATGGGCGAATGTATCGAGGCCGACCACATCAAGCGTTCTAAAGGTGGCGCTTTTCGGCCTGCCGATCAGCGGTCCTGTGATCGAGTCAACCTCCCCGACCTGATAACCGCCTTTCAGCATTTCTTGGACTGTCACGAGAAGCCCGTAAGTCCCGATTCGGTTTGCGATAAAGTTCGGTGTGTCCTTTGCTGTAACAACGCCTTTCCCGAGGACATTTTCTCCGAAAGCTGTCATAAACTTTAAAATATCAGGATCCGTTTCCTTAATCGGAATGATCTCCAGCAGCTTTAAATAGCGTGCGGGATTAAAAAAATGCGTTCCGAGAAAATGGGCTTTAAAATCATCCGACCGGCCTTCAGCCATTTCCTGTACTGATATGCCGGAGGTGTTGCTTGAGACGATGCTTCCAGTCTTTCGATGTTCATCCACAAGAGCGAAAATTTTCTTTTTGACTTCAAGGTTTTCGACAACGACCTCAATAATCCAATCTGCTTCTTTCAGTTTTTCTGCATCATCCTCCAAATTGCCCGGTGTAATATAGGAGGTATTTTTCGCTGATGTGAGGGGAGCGGGCTTTTGTTTCAGCAGTTTTTTCACTGCCTGCCGGCTAAGCCTGCTGCGCACCTCCGGACTGTCCTTCGTCAGCCCCCTTTTTTCCTCTTCCTTTGTCAAATCGTTCGGCACAATATCTAGCAGCAGGACAGGAATTCCGATGTTAGCCAAATGCGCCGCAATCCCGGAACCCATTACCCCCGATCCTAAAACGGCTGCCTTCCGAATGTGTTTGTGCATGAGATATCCCCCTTGAACATTGAATGAATAGTCATTCATTTTTTGACCAAAAAAAATGAAACCCGTTTCTTCTTTCATCTTAAAAGATTTCCGGTTAGACTTCAATAGCTAATTTGTTATTTTTTTGTATGAAGCCTATAAAAGTCGGGCAACTTAAGCCCGGAGGTGAAGGGAATGGTACGAGAGAAAAAAAATCCGTCTTCAGCGGCAGTCAGCGCGGCGAGCGTAAAAGGAGATGCCGGTCCGACTCAGCATTACGGCGGCGGAAAACGGACAAGTCAAAATCAGCAGTATAAAAAACATAACATGGAACAATCATAATGCAGCTGCTTCCCGCGGCTGCTTTCACTTTTTCAAAATTCCTTTTAACACAAACGCTGCATTGGCAGGCCGTTCGGCAATTCTTCTCATAAAGTAGCTGAACCAGTCCGTTCCATATGGGACATACACACGCATTCTGTAGCCTTCCTTGGCGAGTTCCTTCTGACGCTCCGGCCTGATGCCGTATAGCATTTGAAACTCAAATTGCGACGCGGGGATTTGATGTTCGGCGACGAGCTGTTTCGTAAATGCAATGATGTCATCGTCATGTGTGGCGACAGCCGTGTAGTTCCCGCTTAACAACTGCAGCTTTATTAAGCTCTGAAAATGAAGGTCCGTTCCTCTTTTGTCGGGAAACGCTACAGCCGCAGATTCTTTATAAGCGCCTTTTACAAGTCTGAGATTCGGCTTTAAGTCCCGCATCTTTCTGATATCTTCTGCCGCCCGGTACAGATACGCCTGAATGACCGTGCCGAGCTTCTCAAATTCCTGTTTGCATTTCCTGTAAATAGAAAGTGTCTGTTCATAATGGGAATAGTCTTCCATATCAATGGTCACAGCAACATCATATTGCTTCGCAACGGAAATAATGGCGCGCAAATGAGTAAGAGCAAGTTCTTCTGAAAGATCGAGCCCGATTGAGGTCAGCTTAAGTGAAAGCTCTGAATCCAATTGATGTTCAGCAATGGCTTGAATGGCTTTCTTGCATTCCTCTGCGACTTGGTTTGCTTCTTTTTCCGAAGCTGCATACTCGCCTAAATAATCAATTGTTGCACACAAACCGGATCTGTTTAGCCTTTTGACGGTCTTAACCGCTGATTCAATCGTATCCCCTGCGACAAACCTTCGTGCTCCAAGCCGCTTTCCGTATGCTTTTGCGAACTTGGTAAGTGTTTTATTTTGAGATAAGAATAAAAACACATGTCTCAACATCCGACTCCCTCCCGCCGTCATCTTCAAAACACCTGTATATAACTCCCAGTCTGAAGGAAACTATAAAATGAACAGAAACCAAAGGAGGATCACAATGGATAATCAGCAGCAATCTCAAATGCCGCCTTCCGTTATTTCGACAAAGGATCATTTGTATCTCAATGACATGCTGAACTGGAATTTGCTCGCGATGAAAAAAGCGCATTTCATGGCGCAGCAGTGCCAGGATCAAACGTTAAAGCAAGAACTCGACCGCGTCGGACACATGCATCATGATCACTATCAAAGAATATTAAAGCACCTGCAGCCAGGCCAGCAGCAGTCCGGCTACATCCAATAAGGAGGCGCCAGAATGAATCAGCAAAATCAAAAAATCAGCAATCCGCAGACACCTGTACCGACAACATCGGAAATGAATGACAGAGATTTCGTCAACGAATTGCTGACAACCGAAAAATACATGACAACAGCTTATTGCACTGCCTTGCACGAATTCAGCCACGAGTCTCTTTATCAGGATATTCAATCCATTTTTGATGAGTCACAAAAAGCGCAAAGAAAACTATATGACCTCATGTTCCAATATGGATGGTATTCTGTTGAAGCGGAGGATGCACAAAAGCTGCAGCAGTCCTATCAAAAATTCCAGCAGACCATTCAGCAGCAGTCTCCTTATCAGCAATAACAACATTAGTAAAAAGGATACGATGTTCTTTCGGGCATCTATCCTTTTTTTGTGTAAAATCAGTTGACTTTTCATTTACGCTTATTTATATTTAATAAGCATTAACTATTTTGTCATTAAAATATATATACAGTGTATGTAACAGAGGGGAAATGAATATGAAGAGTGCGGATCAGTTAATGTCCGATATTCAATTATCGCTTCAGGCGCTCTTTCAAAAGATACAGCCTGAAATGCTGGAAAGCATGGAGAAACAAGGTGTCACCCCAGCGCAGCTGTTTGTGCTGGCCAGCCTAAAGAAACACGGCAGCCTCAAAATTTCTGAAATTGCCGAGCGTATGGAGGTGAAGCCAAGCGCGGTGACGCTGATGGCAGATCGCCTTGAACAAAAAAATCTTATCGCCAGAACACACAACACAAAAGACAGGCGAGTAATTGATCTCAGTCTTACTGACGAAGGAGACAGAAAGTTCGAGGAGATTTTGGCAGGCAGAAAGGCCATTATGGCGCGCTATCTTTCCTTTTTGACGGAGGAGGAGATGCTGCAGGCGGCGCATATTACAGCAAAGCTCGCACAAGCAGCAGAAACGGATGAAAAGCAAAACATGAAAAGAGGAAACGGATGAAAATGAGTAAAGAAGGCAAACAATCAAAACGAACGTTATTAATAACAGGCTTAATTATTGCCATGTTTTTTTCAGCCCTTGACGGTACCATTGTCGGAACGGCCATGCCGAAAATTGTCGGTGATCTGGGCGGTTTGAGCATGATGACCTGGCTGACAACTGCATATTTGTTAACATCAACAACCATTGTTCCAATTGCCGGTAAACTGGCTGATTTATTGGGACGCCGCATTGTCTATGTATCAGGTTTGATTATTTTCATGGCCGCTTCTGCTTTGTGCGGAATGGCCAACAACATGACAGAATTGATTATCTTCCGTGGACTGCAGGGAATCGGCGGAGGCATCATGATGCCGATGGCGATGATTGTTATCGGTGACTTATTCACAGGAAAACAGCGTGCTAAATTCCAAGGTGTCTTTGGCGCAATTTACGGGCTGGCTTCAGTGATTGGGCCGCAAATCGGCGGCTGGATTGTAGACTCGTTAAACTGGAAATGGGTTTTCTATATTAACCTGCCAGTCGGAATTATTGCGGTTATTTTTATTGCCAGAGGATTACAGGGACGCCAGCAGACTGGTCCGATCAACTTCGATATCGCTGGTATTTTCACAATGATTGTCGGTGTGGTCAGCCTCCTGCTCGCCTTAAGCTTTGGCGGAAAAGATTATGCATGGGATTCATGGCAGATTCTTGGGTTGTTCGCTCTCGCACTGATCGGCATTGTCAGCTTTATCATCGTAGAATCAAAAGCAAAAGAGCCAATCCTGCCAATGTATTTATTTAAAAACAGAACATTTACATTTCTAAACTTGATCGGCTTCTTTATGAGTATCGGTATGTTTGGCGCCATTACGTTTGTTCCTTTCTTTATGCAGGGAATTGTCGGTGTAAGTGCGTCTGAATCGGGTACAATTATGACACCGATGATGATTTCTATGATTATTACAAGTATCATCGGCGGACAGCTTGTTTATAAAATCGGGATTAAACCGCAAATCATTGCAGGCATGCTGGTTATGGCCGGCGGATTCCTGCTGTTAACGACATTGGATCTCGACACGAGCAAGCTTGTCGCTACATCTTTTATGGCGATTATTGGTCTGGGAATGGGTCTTGTTATGCCGATTCTGACATTGGCTTTACAGGAAAGCTTTTCGAAGGAGGAGCTTGGAGTTGTCACTTCATCCAGCCAATTCTTCCGTTCTATCGGCGGAACATTCGGCATTACCATGCTGGGAGCCGTAATGAATGCGAGATCAGGAAATCTATTAACAGATAAATTGGTTCCATATTTAGACTCTCTTCCGGCACAGGCAAGCTCGTTTGCCGCCCAGCTAAAGGGTATGATTGATACAAATCCGCAAGGGCTGCTGCAATCACTGTTCAGTCCGGACGCAGTCAAACAAATCCCTGCGGCTTTCTCATCCCATATTGTGCCGATTTTAAAAACATCGTTGATGGATTCGCTCCACAGCGTGTTTTATACAGGCCTGATCTTTATCGCAGTCGGAGCCGTATTCACCTTGTTCTTAAAACCTATCAAGCTATCAAATAAGAAAACGGAAGACCAACAAGAAAAAGAGAAAGCGGCAAAAGCCGTTGAATCACCTTCCCATTAATAGAGCACCCCGCGGGTATCAATCCGCGGGGTTTTTTATTCAATCATCTGGGCTCTTCCATTTCCGAAAGACCAATCCTCATCCTGATTTCCGGCCAGCATGATAAACACATCTTCTTTTCTTACACCAAGCTCGGAATGAATCCGGCTCGCGATTGAGCGGTAAAGTGCTTTTTTCTGTTCAGTTGTTCTTGACTGTTTCAGTGTAAAATGAATGTATATCAGTTCATCAGTACGCTCGACTTGTAGATAAAATGGATCATAAAAAAATTCGCTTTTTTCATATTGTCTGATGACTTGGAAATAATCATCTTCCGGCACATTGATTTCTTCAATCATCGATTGGTGGATAGTCCTGCTCAGTTTTTGAAGCCACGCTTCGCTTCTTCCCGACCGTAAATGAATCTGTACAAATGGCATCTCCCTGCATCCCTTTCTTTACAGCGTCTGTCCGCTGTCAATTGTGATAATTTGGCCTGTGAGTGATTCCTGTTCAATTAGTGAACAAATCAATTTGGCAACATCATCTGGTTCAGCAATACACTGCAGCGGCAAAGAGCCGATCATGCTTTTCATTTTTTCTTCCCGTCCGGCCCACCATCTCGTTGCCACAGCTCCTGGTGCTACACCGCTCACTCTGATTTCAGGCGCTAAGGCGTGGGCCAATGATTTCGTTAAACCGTGCACCGCTGATTTTGATACTGCGTAAGGCATAGATGAGCCGGCACCAGTTATCCCTGCGATGCTGCCGACGTTTACGATCGCCCCGGCCTTGCTTTTCTTCATGAACGGAACCACTGCCCGCGCGCAGAAAAACATCCCTTTCACATTGACGGCATACAGCTCATCCCAGACGTCTTCTGTCGCAGCCTCAAGATCATCCATTGGAATATGCCGTGTAATGCTGGCATTGTTGACTAAAACATCAATCGGGCCGTATGTTTTCACGATTGTTTGAACCATATCCTGCACGTCGCTGTTTTTGGATACATCTGCTTGGATGGCGAAGGCTTGCCCGCCAGCTTTTCGAATCTTTTCCACTGTTTCCTCCGCTTCTGATTGCGAGCGTGAATAATTCACCGCCACAATCGCCCCGCGCTTTGCCAATTCCATACTGGCTGCTTTTCCGATTCCTGTGCCGCCCCCCGTTACGAGAGCTATTTTGTTCAAGACATTCATTGCCGCCACTCCTTGCTGTTGACTAAAGTATATTTCTGATTCCATTGTAATCCAGCTTTGATGTTACGTATAATGATTGTTAAAGATACTAGATATCACTTAGATTGATAGCAAACGAACGGAGGAGTTCAAAATGGAAAGCGGAGATTTACGTGTGTTTCAAATGGTAGCTCGTGAAGGAACCATTACGAAAGCAGCCCTGCAGCTTGGCTATGTACAATCGAATGTCACGGCCAGAATTCAGCAATTGGAAGCTGAGCTGGGTACCACACTGTTTTTGCGCCATAATCGGGGCATGACACTTTCTGCAAGCGGAAAATTGCTGCTGGACTACGCAAATAAAATTATCGGCCTGCTTGATGAAGCGTCTAAAGCGCTCTCATCCTCCGCAGAACCAAGCGGGCCGCTTATGATCGGCTCTACTCAGACAACAGCCGCGGTAAGGCTTCCAAAGCTCCTGGCATCTTATTATGAAGAACATCCAAACGTCCAGTTGTCTTTAACAACAGGACATACGCAATTTCTCCTTGATAAAGTTCTTCGTTATGAATTGGATGGCGCGTTTATCGGATGCGAATGCCATCATCCTGAGCTCGAATCCTATCCTGCGTTTGAGGAAGAACCAGTAGTTGTTTCGGCTGCCTCCGTGCCCGATATTGAGGAAGCCATCACAAAGCCGATTCTCGTTTACAGCACAGGCTGTTCGTATCGAGAAACACTTGAAAAATGGCTGCGTTCCGTCGGTGTCACACAGCCAGTCATTATGGAATTTGGGACGCTTGAAGCAATCATCGGCGGGGTTACAGCAGGTCTTGGCATCTCGTTGCTGCCAAGAACGGTTGTGCAGAAACATGAAGCAGAAGGATCAATTCGATTGTACCCGCTGCCTGAAGCTCTCAGCCAGATGAAAACAGAATTTATTGTTCGAAAAGATTCGTTTATCAGCAGCGCACTGAGAACCTTTATGGATTCCTTTGCGCCAGATAAAACGGCTGAATCACAAAAAAGCAGTCTGCTATAATGTACAGACTGCTTTTTGGCTATTGTTTGTTTCGATGCGCTTCATTTAATTCCTTAATATGCTGAATGATCTCTTTAATGCCCTGCTTTGCGTCGGGGTATGTCGCATTCCAATGCTTAGCGAGCGGAGGCATGCTCTTGGCTATATGCGTGTACAAAATCCATTGCTTCACTTCTTCTTTTAGCTCATCGTTTGTCTCACCAAGCAGAAGCTCAGTATACTTCTCCAGCAATCCATCCAGCTGCTCCTGAAGTTTTTGTTCCATTTGCCATCTTCCTTTCGAAAAAACAGCAAGGAGCTTTCTCAATTGAAAGCTCCTTCGCTGCGTTATTTATCCATGTGATGTGAAAGCCGCTTCCTGGACAATGCATCTGCCCCTGCCATGAGGAATGCAAAGAGGCGTTCCGAAGAGCGGGTCCTGTGTAACCTGACAGTTCATAGAAAACACATTTTGCACAAGATCACAAGTGATGACCTCTTCCGGACGGCCTTCTGCATAAATCCGTTTATCTTTTATGGCCACAAGATGATGCGCATAGCGGCACGCCAAGTTTAAGTCATGGAGAACCATAACAATCGTCCGGTCTTCCTTTTCATTCAGCTCAAACAGCAAATCAAGAATTTCAATTTGATGCGTCATGTCTAAATACGTCGTCGGCTCGTCAAGAAGGATGATATCCGTTTCCTGGGCAAGCGTCATCGCAATCCAAGCCCGCTGGCGCTGTCCGCCTGACAAAGAATCAACGGCACGATCAGCCATGTCCTCAAGCTTTGTTGCTTTAAGCGCTCTTTCAACTGCTTCCTCATCCTCTTTTGACCACTGCTTCAGCCAGTTTTGGTAAGGATATCTTCCTTGCTTCACCAGCTGATGCACCGTCAGCCCCTCTGGAGCCGAAGGACCTTGGGGCAGGATTGCGAGCTCTTTTGCGACTTCCTTCGTCGGAAGCTTGGCAATCGCTCTTCCTTCCAGAAGCACTGAACCGCCTCTCGGCTTCATCAGGCGCGCTAATGAACGTAAAAGTGTCGATTTTCCGCAGCCATTGCTGCCAATAAATACGGTAATTTCACCTTTGGGAATTGTTAAATTCAACTCATCAATAATAACGGCATCCCCGTATCCTAAGCTCAGCGTTTCTGTAGAAATTGCACTCATACCCATAACCGCTCCTTTTTGCTGGCTTTTTAGCAGCACTATGTATTGCACGTTTTCTATATACATGCTTTTAAGTCAATTGTCATCAATGCAAGTGATTCTGATATTCAGCCATTTGATATGGTCATATATCCCTCATTGTAGCAGAAAACACTGACTTTGAAAATCATTTTCAATTAGTTTTATGGACATAATTGACGTTTATGGCTTTTTTATCACAAGATTACTTCTTGATTTCTCTGATGGAGCCGTCCTTCAGCTTCAATTTTAAATCGATATGATCATAATGACTGTCCAGATTAAATGCTGCCAGCACACTGTGTATCACTTCTGTTTCAGCCATTTGGTCTGTTACGGAAAGCTCGCTCAAAATCATTTTCATCTCATCCAATGCTTCTTCTCCCTCCTGATTGACACCGGAGAGCTTATCCTGTATTTCCGCTTTTTCCTGAGTCCCGTTCTTTGTATAGATTCCTTCATAACGGTTATGCTCACCATCCCCGTAGCTCACACGAAGCGAAAAATTGCTGTAGGGAACGGACTTCAGCTGGGTGACGGCTGTATTTTCTCCTTCTGCCTGCTGCTGGTCTTCATTGAAACGGCAGCCCGCAATCAGAACCACTGCGAGACATACAGCCCCGGCTGCTCTGATCAAATGCATATGTTTCCCCCCTGTAGGATTCCATTTATTTTAGGTATATCCAGAGAATGAAATCCTCATTCAGAGAAGAATTGAAAAAGCCGGGGCATTTAACGCCACGGCTTTTTCTTTAAGATTCGGTCATTTGTAAAAAGGTTTCGGCGTCACGCACAGCCAGTTTGATGGCATTCTCCCAGAAATCGCGCTTCGTGATGTCAGCGCCTAAATGCTTCATGGCCAAATCCTCCACGGTCATAGAAGCCGTATCGCGCAATAACGCCATATACTTCTCTTCGAATGTTTCTTTTTCTTCAAGCGCCAGCGCGTAAATGCCAAGAGAAAACAGGTAGCCGAATGTATAAGGGAAATTGTAAAACGGCACCCTCGTGATGTGAAAGTGAAGCTTTGATGCCCAAAAAAGCGGATGATACTCTCCTAACGCATTACAGTATGCCTCTCTTTGCGCCTCTTCCATCAGTTCATTCAAGCGGCTGGCCGGTACCACTCCCCGCTTTCGTTCCTCGTAGAATCTCGTTTCGAATAGAAATCTCGCGTGAATGTTCATGAAGAACGCAACACTTCTTTGCACTTTATCCTCCAGAAGAACAAGCTTTTCTTCCTTTGTCTCGGCCTGCTGGACAGTCGCGTCCGCCACTATCATCTCTGCAAACGTTGAAGCCGTTTCCGCAACGTTCATAGCGTAGGAACGGTTTAACGGCCTGACGCCGAGCATTGCTTCCTGATGGAACGCGTGCCCGAGTTCATGCGCAAGAGTAGAGACATTTGAGGCGCTGCCCGAAAATGTCATGAAAATCCGGGATTCCCCGCTGTCAGGAAAACTGGTGCAAAAGCCGCCGACTCTTTTTCCACTCCTGTCTTCCGCCTCAATCCAGCCGTCCCGAAACGCTTTTTCAGTGAATGAGGACAGCTTTTTGCCAAACGTTGAAAACTGGCTGGTAATGATATTTGCGGCTTCATCATAGGAATAGACCTTTCCGTCAGAACCGATCGGTGCCTCGACATCGTACCAGCTGAGTTTTTCAAGGCCGAGCATGGATGCTTTCCGGTTCAAAAACTGAACGAACGGCTTCTTGTTTTCAGTGATGACCTTCCACATCGTATCAAGTGTTTCTTTTTTCATCCTGTTAATTTGCAGCGGTTCCTTCAGGACATTCTCCCAGCCGCGCGCTTTATAGGTTTCAAGCCGGAATCCCGCCAAATGATTCAGCGTGCTGCTGAAAATATCTTGCTTGCTCTCCCAAGCTTGGCGGAAACGTTCATATACTGTTTTTCTGACAGTACGGTCTTGATGGTCCATCATATTCTCCGCCTGACCGACAGACAATTGCTTGTTTTCACCGTTTTCGTCATAGGGGATCGTCATTTTCCCGACAACCATATTGTATAGGTCACTCCAAGCGTGATATCCGTCCACCGCAAGGTTCCCGATCAGTTTTTCTTTACCGGGGCTAAGCTTTTCGGCAACCCTCTGTCTTCTTTCATTTAATATGTAAGATACATCGCGCAATCCCGGTTTTGTTAACAATTCATTCCACACGTCTTGATCAATGTCCACAAGTTTATGATCTAATGTAACGAGCGACGATTGAAAATCTGCGGAAAGCCGGTTCATGAGCGCCTGATGCTCTATAGCCTTTTGATCATTGATATTCTGGGCCTGAAGGCAAGCAACAAAAGCGCCGGCCTGCTGAAGCTTGACGGATGTCTGTTCGAATAAATCAAGCAACGCGGTCAGCCCTTCAGCCTCTTCAGGCGATTCAGGCACCTGAAACGCATCAGTCCTGTCTTGAAATGCACGCAGACTTTGTGACAGCTTCTCAATATATCCTTTGAATTCTTCTGATTGGCTCCCGCCCTTAAAAAATGAATCAAGATCCCATCTTTGGCCTACCCCTTGCAGCGCCATATCACAAAACCCCTTTCCTTCTTTCGTTCTATTATAGAACAATTCTGAATTGTTGTATAAAAATTTCTTTTACAGGCGTCATTTCCCGTTCAGGATAGTACAATAGCTGTAGCAGTTTAATAGGAGGGTTAGGATGAATAAAAAAATAGCAATCGTAACGGGAGCGTCCAGCGGCTTCGGTCTGCTGGCAGCTGTAAAGCTTGCCCGATCATTTTTCGTGATAGCCACATCAAGACAGCCTGAAAAAGCGGAACAACTTCGAGAATTGGCTGCAGCACACAATGTGTCTGATTCCATCCACATTACAGCTCTCGATGTCACCGATGAACAATCTATAGTCTCATTCGGAAAAGCCGTTAGTGCTTACGCCCCGATCGACTTACTCGTTAACAACGCCGGAACGGCTTATGGAGGTTTTGTCGAGGATGTGCCGATGGAACATTTCAGACAACAATTTGAAACGAATGTCTTCGGAGTGATCCATGTGACAAAAACCGTTCTCCCTTACATAAGAAAGCATGGCGGCGCAAAGATTATAAACGTGAGCAGCATCAGCGGACTGACCGGATTCCCAGCGCTGTCGCCATATGTTTCTTCCAAGCATGCATTGGAAGGTTTTTCTGAAAGCCTGCGTATCGAGCTGCTTCCGTTCGGTATCGAAACCGCTTTGATCGAGCCGGGCTCATACAAGACATCAATCTGGTCAACGTCATTATCAAATTTTATGTCGGTGCCTGCTGACGATTCAGCCTATCATCAATACTATAAAAAGATCCTTTCCTACGTTCAAAAAAACGGAGAAGAAAGCGGAGATCCCCAAGAGGTTGCCGACCTCATTTATCAATTGGCAACAAAACAGCACATAAAGAAATTGCGATACCCGATCGGAAAGGGCATCAAGCTCACCCTGCTATTCCGATCGCTTTTTCCTTGGTCTGCATGGGAGTCTATCCTGAAGAAAAAGCTATTCAGTTAATCTAAATTATAATTATTATAATTTAGTATTGATTTTTATTTAGTATATGATATAATTAAGTCAACAGATCACAAGGAGGACGTTATCTTATGAAAACTGAAAATGCAAAAACAAATCAAACATTAGTTGAGAATTCAATGAACACACAATTATCAAACTGGTTTCTTTTATACTCTAAGCTCCACCGTTTCCATTGGTATGTGAAAGGGCCTCATTTCTTTACATTGCATGAGAAATTTGAAGAACTTTATGACCATGCGGCTGAAACAGTGGATACCATCGCTGAGCGCCTGCTGGCGATTGGCGGACAGCCTGTTGCCACAGTGAAAGAATACACTGAGCATGCATCTATCACAGACGGCGGAAACGAAACATCAGCTTCAGAAATGGTACAAGCATTGGTAAACGACTACAAACAAATCAGCAGCGAATCTAAATTCGTGATCGGCCTGGCTGAAGAAAATCAAGACAATGCGACAGCGGACTTGTTTGTCGGATTAATTGAAGAAGTTGAAAAACAAGTGTGGATGCTTTCCTCTTACTTAGGATAAAAAAAGCTGAACCCTATTTGGGTTCAGCTTTTTGTTTTTTCTTAGCTTGAACTGCTTTCTGTCTGCTTGGTCAGTATCGCGTTCAACGTTTTCGTTTTTCCCTTTCGCAGCACTTGGATTGTTGTTTTATCTCCGACTTTTAAGTCTTTGTAAAGGATCTGACGGATATCCGCACTGCTTTCCACGTCTTTACCGTTTAGTTTGACAATGACATCCTCAGATTTAATACCTGCTTTTTCTGCCGGCGAATTTGCTTGAACTTCTTTTACATAAACACCTTTGCCCAATTGATCTCCAAACAGGCCGAGCGTATTTTCCTGATAGGTTTCAGGAACTTGTGACATGTCAATCATCTGCACGCCTAAAAACGGACGGTCCACCTTCCCGTTTTGCAGCAGCTGGTCAACAATCGGCTCGACATCATTGCTTGGGATCGCAAATCCAAGTGATTCCACGCCGCTTTCGCTCACCTTCAAGCTGTTGATGCCGATGACCTGGCCGCTTGCATTGATTAATGGGCCTCCGCTGTTCCCCGGATTGATCGCTGCATCAGTTTGCAGCACGTTCATTTCCACCGTCCCTTGTGTTGTATCCACATCAATTGTCCGGTTCAGTCCGCTAATGATGCCTTGTGTCACCGTACCGGAAAACTGCTGTCCGAGCGGGTTACCGATAGCGATTACCTTTTCGCCCGTGCGCAGCTGTGAAGAATCACCAAAGCTCGCCACTTTTTTGACGTTCTTGCTGCTGATTTCCAAAACTGCCAAATCAGTAATGGTATCGCTGCCGACAAGCTTGGCAGTTTCCGTTTCTCCGTTGTATAGCGTAACAGTCAGCTTGTTCGCGCCTTCAACGACATGGTTGTTTGTAATGATATACGCTTTATCGCTGTCTTTTTTGAAAATAACACCTGACCCGGTTCCGCTTTCACTTTCTGAGCTGGAGCCTCCTCCCGTGCCGAATGTGTTATTTTGAGAGGTTTGGATATTTGAGATTCCGACAATCGTAGGCTCTAAATCCTCTACCATATCAGCGATGTTTGATGCGTTCGTTATCGGCGCCGTTGTAAAATTATCAGACTGCACCTGTTTATTTGCGGAAGCGGTCTCGGTCGCCTGATTTTGGTCTGACGGCAGATAAGGCGCGATGCCAAGCATGAGGCCCCCGCCGATAATACCGCCTAAAATCGGGCTCAGCCATGCGGCTCTCCGTTTCTTTTCTTTTTTCACAGCCGTTTCTTGCTTTTCCATTTCTAAAGCAGAAGCCGTTTCCTGCCGTCCTGCTTCATACGACACAGGCGCGTCAAGCAATTCTTGTTCAGAATGTCCAATCAGCTTCTGGTTTTCTGTATTCTGCTGTTCTGTATGTGAAGGTTCAGTTTGATGTTGATCGTTTTGGCCATCACGTCGATAATCCATGTTCTTACACTCCTTTAACGGTTATTCATTTATCGTTACATATTCATCGCATGTACAAGTTCAATTGTCCCAATAATGAGGAGAAAAGCAAAGCACCAAAATAGAATATGTTTAATCATCCTACATCTTCCTCGCTCTTTTTCTCTTCCTTTCTTCCCTTAACCATATCATAAACAAACATTGTGGGATAAAAATGAAAAGAATATGTGAAATTATGAAAATTGCCTGCCGTATGTTAAAACTAGTTTATAATGACGTTGAAAGGATGTGAAGTGCCTTGTCATACACCATTTATCTAGTTGAAGATGAGGATAACCTGAATGAACTGCTGACGAAGTATTTAGAGAATGAGGGCTGGAACATTACATCTTTTACGAAAGGTGAAGACGCCAGAAAGAAAATGACACCGTCTCCCCACCTATGGATTCTCGATATCATGCTGCCGGATACCGACGGCTATACATTAATAAAAGAAATCAAGGCGAAAGATCCTGACGTGCCGGTCATTTTTATTTCCGCCCGAGATGCGGATATTGACAGAGTGCTTGGCTTAGAGCTTGGCAGCAATGACTACATTTCAAAGCCGTTTCTGCCGCGGGAGCTGATTATCCGTGTGCAAAAGCTGCTGCAGCTCGTATATAAGGAAGCTCCTCCTGTCCAAAAAAATGAAATTGCCGTCTCCTCGTATCGGGTCGCTGAAGACGCCCGCGAGGTCTATGACGAAAACGGGAATATCATCAATTTGACGTCAAAGGAATTTGATCTGCTGCTATTATTTATCCATCATAAAGGGCATCCGTACTCTCGTGAGGATATCCTCCTAAAAGTGTGGGGACATGACTACTTCGGAACAGACCGGGTCGTTGATGATCTCGTCCGGAGACTGCGCAGAAAGATGCCTAAATTGAAGGTGGAGACGATTTACGGTTTCGGCTACAGGATGATGTCATCATGAAAAACAAGCCGCTCGCGTTTCAGATATGGGTTGTCATATCCGGCATCCTGTTAGCGATATCGATTTTACTGCTTGTGTTATTTTCAAACACGCTGCGAGATTTTTTCACTAATGAAACGTATACGACGATTGAAAATGAGCAGCATGTTCTGACAGAGTACCGCCTGCCAGGTTCGATTGAAAGGCGCTATTACAGCGAAGAAGCGACGGCGCCGACAACTGTCCGCTCCGTACAGCACGTGCTCCTTCCTGAAAATGAAGAGGCTTCTTCAGACAAGGATTTAAGCATTCTGTCATCTTCATTTATCCACAAGGTGTACAAGCTGGCTGATAAGCAGGAAGCTAAAAAGAAACGTTACAGCGCCGACGTCAATGGAGAGAAAGTGTTTTTTGTCATTAAAAAGGGACTTTCAGTCAATGGACAATCAGCGATGATGCTCTCTTACGCGCTTGATTCTTATCGGGACGATTTGGCCTATACCTTGTTCAAACAGCTTCTGTTTATTATAGCTGTCGTCATTTTATTAAGCTGGATTCCGGCTATTTGGCTTGCAAAGTATTTATCAAGGCCTCTTGTATCATTTGAAAAACACGTCAAACGGATTTCTGAACAGGATTGGGATGACCCAGTAAAAGTGGACCGGAAAGATGAAATCGGCAAATTGGGCCATACCATCGAAGAGATGCGCCAAAAGCTTGTGCAAAAGGATGAAACAGAAAGAACCCTATTGCAAAATATCTCCCATGATTTAAAAACGCCGGTCATGGTCATCAGAGGCTATACACAATCAATTAAAGACGGGATTTTTCCTAAAGGAGACCTTGAAAACACTGTAGATGTTATTGAATGCGAAGCTCTTAAGCTGGAGAAAAAAATAAAGGATTTATTATATTTAACGAAGCTGGATTATTTAGCGAAGCAAAAAGTGCAGCACGACATGTTCAGTATTGTGGAAGTGACAGAAGAAGTCATTGAACGATTGAAGTGGGCGCGGAAAGAACTATCGTGGGAAATTGATGTAGAAGAGGATATTTTGATGCCGGGCGATCCGGAGCAATGGAACAAACTCCTTGAAAACATTTTGGAAAATCAAATCCGCTATGCTGAGACAAAAATAGAAATCAGCATGAAACAAGATGATCGAAATATCGTGATCACCATTAAAAATGACGGTCCGCATATTGAAGATGAGATGCTCTCCAGCCTCTATGAGCCTTTTAATAAAGGGAAGAAAGGCGAATTCGGCATTGGTCTAAGCATCGTAAAACGAATTTTAACTCTTCATAAGGCATCTATCTCAATTGAAAATGACAAAACGGGTGTAACATACCGCATAGCAGTGCCAAAATAGACTGTAGATGTTTTGCAGTCTATTTTTTTATGTGAAAGAATAGCCGTTAAAATCTCTGTAATTTGTTTTGAGCGGCTGTTTGCATTGATGAACCCATTTTTTCTCTGACAAGGTCTGCTTCGGATATTTGACTTTCTCCACTTTGATTCCTCTGTTTCGCAAGCGGCTGATCATTTCGTCCAATTCTCTCATTCTAGATTCACCCTTTCGCTTGAGCTTTGACCATTCGGTCATCTCAATTTATAATATAAATAATACATGATAAAAAAACAAGTTACAATAAGGTTAATTTTATAACAGACGGTGTGACTATATGGTCATATCCTAGCAGGCCTCCGGGCTCCGAAAGGGTGGAACCATTGAAGGAAAAAGAAAAACTGATTATTGAAACAGCCTTAAAACTATTTGCCCAAAAAGGATACAACTCAACATCAGTCCAGGAAATCGCAAAAGAATGCAAAATATCTAAAGGCGCTTTTTATATTTATTTTCCTTCGAAAGAAGCGCTTCTTCTCTCTATGCTGAACTACTATTATGATAAAACGTTTACCCGAATTTTAAATATTAAAACGAAGGGCGACAGCCCCAGAACGGCTTACCGTAAACAGCTGACCGTCCTCTATGAAAACATTCTTGAACACAAAGATTTTATCAGCATGCAGTTGAAGGAGGGTTCTCTGCCTTACACAGAAGAAGTGGAGCAATGCGCAAAAAAAATCCGCCAGTCCTCACTTCAATTTCATATTGACAGCCTGCTGAACATCTATGGAAAAAAAGCGGAACCGTACACTGCTGAGCTTTGTTTTTTAATAGAGGGCATCAGCCAGATTTACCTGGAATGCATGATTTTGCTCGGGTACACTGTGAAGCCGTCTCAATTAGCTGATATCATTATGAATCGAATTGATGATATGGTAAAAGGCATGTCTGAACGAAACGATAAGCCTTTCATCACATTGGAAGAGGCGAGCTCTTTATTCGGCCCTCTTACGCACGGACGGCCTGACCCGCTGACTGAATCGATTGTGAAAAGCCTACGTGACAAAATTAACAGCTTAAACACAAACTCCTCTCTTGAATTATCGGAGAGCTTGGACATACTTGAAGCAGAAATGAAGAAAAAAACACCGAAGCTGGCGATCATAAAAGGAATGATTCATAATCTGACGGAGTCTGAAGCTCTCGCCAAAGATGCGGAACAGCTTAAATATTTATTAAAACAGCAACATATTTAGAAGAACGGCTGCTTAAAAAGCAGCCGTTCTTTCTTACTATTACGCCTTTGGTTTTACCATGTCTTCCGGCTTAACCATTTCGTTAAATTGCTCCTCTGTCAGCAATTCAAGCTTCAAAGCTGCTTCTTTGAGCGTCAATCCCTCTTTATGGGCAAGCTTGGCGATTTTCGCCGCGTTTTCATAACCGATATGCGGGTTCAGCGCCGTAACAAGCATTAATGAATTTGACAGGTTTTCCTGAATGGTTTCTTTATTAGGCTCAATACCGACAGCACATTTATCATGGAATGAATTCATGCCGTCACTGAGCAGCTGCACAGATTGCAGGAAGTTGTATATAATAACAGGCTTAAACACGTTCAGTTCAAAGTTTCCCTGACTCGCAGCAAAGCCGATTGTCGCATCGTTCCCCATGATTTGCGCTGCGATCATTGTTAACGCTTCGCTTTGTGTCGGGTTGACTTTACCAGGCATAATGGAGCTTCCCGGCTCATTTTCAGGAATGACGATCTCCCCGATGCCGCAGCGAGGTCCGCTTGCGAGCCATCTGACATCGTTCGCGATTTTCATTAAGTCAGCCGCAAGCGCTTTTAATGCGCCATGCGCATAAGTGATTTCGTCATGGCTTGTCAGCGCGTGGAATTTATTCGGTGAACTGCTAAACGTTTGGCCGGTCAGCTTAGTGATCTCTTCTGAGACAAGCTCTCCAAACTCTGGGTGGGCGTTGATACCCGTTCCAACAGCCGTTCCACCAATTGCAAGCGCACGCATTTTATCTGTCGCTTCCAAAATCATTTCCTTCGAACGGTCCAGCATGTGAACCCATCCGCTGATTTCCTGTCCGAGGGTCAGTGGCGTAGCATCCTGAAGATGCGTGCGTCCGATTTTGACAATATCATTGTATGCTTTTGCTTTTTCATCCAGTGTATTGCGAAGCTGATCAAGCGCCGGCACAAGCTGCTCGTAAACAGCCAAAACAGCGGCAACATGCATCGCAGTCGGGAATGTGTCGTTTGAGCTTTGGCTTCGGTTCACGTCATCATTTGGATGAATCGTTTGATCAGAGTTCTTCTCTTTTAATAAAGCAGTCGCACGGTTGGCTACCACTTCGTTCATGTTCATATTGCTTTGTGTGCCGCTTCCGGTCTGCCATACGACAAGCGGGAAGTTGTCATCGTACTTGCCTTTGAGCACATCATCACAAACCGCTGCAATCGCTTCTGCTTTTTCAGCATCCAGATTGCCGAGGCGTTTATTAGCTAGAGCAGTGCTTCGTTTTAAAATTGCAAACGCCTTCACAACACGCATCGGCATTTTTTCAGAACCGATCTTAAAGTTCTCCTTGCTTCGCTGTGTTTGGGCGCCCCAAAATTTATCAGCAGGAACTTTTACTTCTCCCATGGTGTCTCGTTCAATTCTGTATTCCATTTATGTATCCCTCCATAACGGTTGCTTCAATAGATCATAATTCGCCAATGACACAAAAAATCCTTTTTATTTTTCGATCTTGGCAGATTTTAATTTTAATTCAAGATATACGCGGGAATCCTTTGAATATTTGTATTTTGGATTCGTCCTTCCGTACTCCTTTGATGTATAAGAGACTTCATAATGCTTTTCAAATGATCTAATGAGCTGTTCAATTTCTTCTTGTTTTCCAGCTAGCCTTACCTGTGCCACTTCGTATCCTCCGCTTTCATAAAAAAACTTACTCCATGAAATACTCTAACACAGTATATCATTTTTTTAACAGGAAAAGATAACCTCTACTAAGGTTTTGGATAAGAGGTGACCTCATTGGAACAAACAGAGTTTAAGGAATATATACACGATAATTTAGCATTGGTGCTGCCAAAATTAAAAGAAAACGATGATCTGATGAAAAACAAAAAAATGCTTGCGAACGGACTGGTTTTTTACTATCTCTATTTCAGTGAACTGACTGATGAGAATAAGGTGTCAGAAGCCATTAAAACTTTGATTAAAGATGAGGAGACCTTAACGCTTGACCAGGTCAAAAAACGCCTTGACCAGCTTGACGCAAGACCTGTTGAAACCGCAAAAAAAACGATTGAATCGATTCTCAACGGCAATTGCGCTGTGTTTATCAACGGATTGGATAAAGCCTATATTCTGACCACAGGAAAGAAAAAAACAAGAAGCCTGACAGAGCCGACAACTGAAAAAGTGGTTCGCGGCCCAAAAGTAGCGTTTGTAGAGGATATTGATACAAATCTCGCTCTGATCAGACAAAGAACCTCTCATCCGAAATTGATCACCAAAAAAATCATGATCGGCGAAAACAAGCTGAAGCCTGCAGCCATTATGTACATTGAAGGCAAAGCAAAAAAGTCCGTCATAAAAGAAGTGAAAGCGCGGCTTAAAAATATCCAGCTGGAAGATATCCAGGACAGCGGAACGCTCGAGGAACTCATTGAAGATAATAAATATTCACCATTTCCGCAGATTCAAAATACGGAAAGACCTGACAAAGTATCTTCAGCCCTGTTTAACGGCCGTGTGGCCATTTTGGTCGACAGTTCACCATTTGTGCTGCTGGTGCCGGTTTCTCTCGGCATCCTGATGCAGTCCCCGGATGACTACTATGAACGCTGGATTTCAGCATCTCTTATCCGGTCGCTGCGCTTTGCTTCTATCTTTATCACCTTGTTTTTGTCATCAATTTATATTGCACTCGTTTCCTTCCATCAGGGTCTGCTGCCGACCGCACTCGCCGTCACAATTTCGGCGAACAGGGAAAACGTGCCGTTCCCTCCGATATTTGAAGCCTTGCTGATGGAAGTAACCATCGAGCTGCTTAGGGAAGCCGGACTGCGTCTCCCCAATCCGCTCGGACAGACGATCGGCCTCGTCGGGGGCGTAGTCATCGGACAGGCGGCTGTAGAAGCGAATCTCGTCAGTTCGATTATGGTTATTGTCGTCAGTGTCATTGCCCTGGCATCCTTTACCGTTCCTCAATACGGAATGGGTCTGTCTTTCCGGGTGCTGCGTTTTATTTCGATGTTTTCCGCCGCTATTTTAGGGCTGTACGGGATTATTTTATTTATGCTTGTCGTTTATACGCACTTAACGAGACAAACGAGCTTTGGGTCTCCGTATTTTTCGCCGAATGGATTCTTCAGCCTGAAAAATACGGATGACTCCATTATCCGTCTCCCAATTAAAAACAAACCAAAAGAGGCGAATAATCCAAATGAGCCAAAAACAGACTCCACTGAAACTTAATACCTTTCAAGGTATTTCTATTGTTGCAAATACAATGCTTGGGGCCGGACTTTTAACATTGCCGCGAGCGCTGACCACTAAGGCTAATACGCCTGACGGCTGGATCACGCTGATATTAGAAGGTTTCATTTTTATTTTCTTTATTTATTTAAACACGCTCATTCAGAAAAAACATCAATACCCTTCACTCTTTGAGTATTTGCAGGAAGGGCTTGGAAAATGGATCGGCAGCATCATCGGCCTTTTGATCTGCGGCTATTTCCTCGGCGTAGCCAGCTTCGAGACCCGGGCGATGGCTGAAATGGTGAAGTTTTTCCTGCTGGAGAGAACGCCAATTCAAGTCATTATTTTAACGTTTATTTGCTGCGGTATTTATTTAATGGTTGGGGGCTTAAGCGATGTGTCGCGGCTGTTTCCCTTTTATTTAACGGTAACCATTATTATTTTGCTGGTTGTGTTTGGGATCAGTTTTAAAATTTTTGATATCGATAATTTGCGTCCTGTTTTAGGCCAAGGCCTTGGCCCCATTGCAAACTCCCTTACTGTTGTTTCCATCTCTTTTTTAGGAATGGAAGTAATGCTGTTTCTCCCTGAACATATGAAGAAAAAGAAATACACGTTCAGATATGCATCAATAGGATTTTTGATTCCGATTATTTTATATATCCTGACGTATATTCTCGTTGTCGGAGCTTTGACCGCTCCCGAAGTGAAAACGCTGATTTGGCCGACCATTTCTCTCTTTCAGTCCTTTGAGCTTAAAGGCATATTCATTGAACGATTTGAATCCTTTTTACTGGTCGTCTGGATTATCCAGTTTTTCACGACTTTTGTCATTTACGGATATTTTGCCGCTAACGGACTAAAGAAGACGTTTGGGTTATCGACTAAAACAAGCATGGTGATTATCGGCATAACGGTCTTTTATTTTTCTCTCTGGCCGGATGACGCCAATCAAGTCATGATGTACAGCGATTATCTCGGGTACATTTTCGTCTGCCTGTTTCTGCTTCCCTTCATTCTCTTTTTCATTGTAGCTCTCAAGAGGAGGATTACAGCAAAATGAAAATCCGGATTTTATGTATATTTATATGCACCCTATTGCTGTCCGGATGCTGGGACAGTGAGAATATCGAGGAATTAAGCTTAGTGATCGGAGTAGGGCTAGACAAGCCTGACGATGAAAATTTAGAGCTGACACAGCAAATTCTCGTGCCGAAAAAAATCAGCGCCAAGGAGGGCTCTTCATCTGATCCGACACAGCTTTCTATCACAAAGGGTGAAACTGTCCATCAAATGATGAGAACCTCTGCATTAAAGCATAATCCTACGTTTTCACAGCATTTGCGTCTCATTCTGCTTTCCAAAAGCGTGATCGCTGATCAAATTGGAATGGACGCGATCATTAACCAGTTTGTCAGAGACAACGGAACAAGGAGGAGTTCCTACGTCTTTATCACCAACGGCCGAACTAAGGATATATTTAACATGAATGATGAAGGCGAGCCCGCATCCAACGTGATATATGATCTGACAGAGAATAATAAGGTGACGATCAGAATGATGGAGCCAGTTACATTGGGGGAGATCTCAGAACACTTAACCTCTGACGATTCATTCCTCATCCCACATGTCGGTAAGGAAAACGGCAAGCTCGCGATAAACGGAGCCTCTATCATAAAAAATAAATTATGGCACCGGGATCTCACCCCGATTGAGGTTCAAAATATCAACTTATTTTCAGGCACTGTCGAGGGAGGCGTCATTGACTTGAAGCGTGATGGCCATCTCTTTTCTTATGAAGTATATTCAAGCAATCGGAAGATCAAGACGGCCTATAAGGACGGAAAGTTCAAATTCACCGTCACCCGCACTATTGAAGGTCGTCTATCTGAGGACTGGAATCCCAGTGAAGATTCGTTTAAGGATTCATATATTAAAAGCATTGAAAAGACAGTCGAAAAACGGGTACACGAAACAGTAACGTCATTTATTACAGAGAAGCTGCAGAAAGAGATCAAAGCGGATGTGACCGGATTGGGAAACCAAGTCAGAATTCATTATCCTCAAAAGTGGAATAAGATCGCAAGAAAATGGGATGATGATTATTTCAGCAATGCGGAAATAGACTACCGGGTCAATGTGATTGTCAGAGACTTCGGAACGAAAGGCGCAAACAAATAGCAGACGCCTAATTCACGAGATGATTTCGGTGTGCGTACACCGCCGCCTGCGTCCGGTCACTGACATCCAGCTTTGATAAAATATTGGTAATATGTGTTTTGACTGTTTTAATCGTAATAAACAGTTCCTCGCCTATTTCTTTGTTTGTCTTTCCTTCTGCGATCAGGCAGAGTATTTCGAGCTCCCGTTTCGTAAGCGATTCATGCGGGAGCGCGTTTTCACCTGAGTGGCGCAGCCTAGATAATACTTTTCCCGCCACTTTTGACTCCAGCTTCGGCTCTCCCTTGCTTGCGGCGCGGATGGCATCGGCGATTTCTGCCGCTTTTGAGGTTTTCAACAGATAACTGAGCGCGCCAGCTTCAATAACCGGGTACACTTTGTCATCATCAATGAAGCTAGTGAGCACAATAATTTTCGGGTCAGAAAGCTCGCGGCAGATTTGCTTTGTAGCTTCAATGCCATCCATGCCCTCCATGACAAGGTCCATTAAAATGACATCAGGCGACAGTTCCACAGCAAGCCGAACACCTTCGCTGCCGTCCGATGCTTCGCCGATGACTTCAATATCGGGCTGCGCCTCCAAAAAAGCCGCGAGCCCCATTCTGACCATTTCATGATCATCAATCAATAATACTCGAATCACGTTCGTTCTCTCCTTTTTCTTCCGGGAAAATCGGGACCTTCACTTCAATTTGGGTACCTTTTCCTTCTACTGAAATCACTTCGGCGACCCCGCCGATTTCACTTGCACGTTCCTTCATAGAATTCAAGCCGTATGAGGATGCTTTCACCTGGTCCATTTTAAAGCCTTTTCCATTATCAATCACCTTCAGACGGAGCTGGCTGTTCTTTATGCCCAGAATCACGGTTACTTTTGACGCTTTTGAATGTCTAAATACGTTTGAAAGGGCCTCCTGCACGATTCTGAACAAGTGGTCTTCAACACCCTTGGATATCGCTGTGTCCTGTATATCCCACTCAATATCAATCGGCTGCTTTTTTCGGAACTCGTCCAAAAGCTCCGTAAGGCCCTCCTTCAGCCCTTTTCCTTCAAGAGTAACAGGCCGTAAATGGAGCAGCAGCGCCCTCATCTCATTTTGGGCTTCGCCTGCCATATGCTCGACCATCTTGATCCGCTTGACTGTTTTATCATCAGCATCCTTGACATGTTCCAGCACGGCTGATGTCATCATCGATATGGCAAAGAGCTGCTGGCTGACCGCGTCATGAAGATCTCTGGCTAATCGCTGGCGTTCTTCTGAGATAACCGACTTCTTCATTTGCGCCTGCCATTCCGCACGTTCATTGGAAAGTTTCTGCAGGGATGCGACTTGAAGCTCCACGCGCTTCGCCATTTCGTTCAGCTGATCGGCGGCCAGGCCGATTTCATCATCACCGAGCGGCGGTATCCGATAAGCGAAATTGCCGTTTTCAAAGGTTAAAATGGATTCAATTAATGTATCAATCCTTGTCTTCAACCGGTTGCCGTACATATACCCTGAGGCGAAACCGACGGTCACGCTGATCAGAAGCAAAATCAGGATAAACGGAATTCCGAACCAGCTTGATGACAGCAAAACAAGCGGATCGAGCCGATAGTAAAACATCATAAAGGAAATCAGGCAAACAAAAAGGAGCAGGCTGATTCCCGTTGTCATGCGGATGGCGCGCCATTGGAGGCTGGCAAGCATTTTTTTTCTCATACGTACTTCACATCCACATCACCGATAAATAAGGAAACGGACACTTTGACACGGCGCTTTGACTCGCTGAAATCGGTTGACGCGGCATATACCTTCGTGCTTAATCCGCTTTTCTTCGAGCCGATCAGATTGATGTCACCTATAAAAACAGCTGAGCTGACAGCCACTTCAAGGTCCGATGGTACATAAATATCAACGTTTCCAATGACTCCGCTAATGACGATTGTACTTTCTCCCTCAGGAATCATCGCTTTAGATAAATCGATTTTGATATCACCGATAAAACCAGAGACATTTAAATCATTCAGGTCAAACGGCTGCTTCATCATTTGCAGCTCACCGATAAAAAAGCTGCGCATGTCGGGATGTTTTACATCTTTTGGCGGATCATGATGTTCTTTTTTATTGAGGTTGACCTGTTTCTCATTCGGTTCGAATATCGGCTTCCCTTTGACAAGCCTGTAGCCGGCGTAAATCAGAAATGCGGCAAACGCATAGCCGAATAAATTAAAGGTGATGCTGAAGAGGTTTTTCAAAAATAGAAACGCGGCAAAGATATACATGACGGAGCCAAGCCAATCACGGGAATATTTTTTAAGGAAATAGCCGGCAATCAGAAAAAAGAGCGGCCAAAACAGCAGATCGCCTATTCCGATAATTTGCAAAAACATACTGATGCCGAATAAAGCAATGATCAATCCGAGAAGCTGTTTTTTTGTCATTCCTGGTGTCCGCCTCCTTTCTTCTGCCTGGTGCTACCGTATCGCTAGATCCCCGCTGTCCGTTTTGATGTCGATTGGATGCCGGCCGCTTCCTTGCGTGCCTGTGATGTGATGCTGTTCTTTATGTGCTTTGTCAGCAAATGAATACGGCGAACTGACGTCACCGCTTGCTGATAAAGCATTGACTGCAAAGCTGCCGTTTTGGGGAAGGCTTAAATTAGCATCACCGCTTGTCAGCGTGACAGATACGGGACCGGTTACCTTTTTCAATACAGCATTAAAATCTCCTGAAGTCATTTTCACATCAAGAGAGCCTGATACATGAACCAGATTTGCGTCCCCTGAAGCTAAATCAATGCCGGCTGTTTTAGAGACGGTATTTGAAATGGAAACATCCCCCGATGATGCCTTCACTTTCAGGTCTTGAATGCGGACGTCCGTCACGCTCGTATTTCCGCTCGCAGATACTGCGTTCAGCCCGGAAAGCGCAAGATGGTCATTCCCGGCCACAGACACGTCACCGCTTGAGGTTCGTACTGCCAGATCACCTTTATAATCATACGGAAGCCTGACGATAAGAGTTGAACGGTTAAACCCATTCAAAAATTGAAATTCTTTTTCCTTTACGGTCAACTCCAGTTTTCTTTTGTTTTCAGTAACAAATAACTTTCCTGAGTCTCCTGAAATGCCTGCCGATATGTCACTTCGTTCTTCCGCTATAATCCGGACATCCTTGCTATCCGACTCAATGACCATGCTGTCAATGTCCCGCGGCGACGCGCTGGCTGAATCGGCTTCTGTGCCATTTATGAAACCTAGGCCTGCAGCAAACACATCTTTTACGACGACGGCGAAAAAAACCAGAATACCGGCAGTGATCAACAGTTTGCCAAGCATTTTTTTCATTCGGTTTCATCCTTCTCATTCATTCTATTATAAAGGAAAAGCTTGCGAATTGATACGTGCGGAAGGGAAGGACTTGACCGCAAATCCTTCCCCGTTCCGCTTATTCATTTGCCGCTTGTGTCTGGTCTGATTTTTGCAGTGAAAGTGTCCGCATTTTTTCAATCTCCGCTTCTACATCGTCTGCGAATTCTTTACGTGTAAGTTCTGTGCCGGCTTCCGCTGACTTTGAATAATTCGCGCGGATTTCCATTTCTTCAATACGATTTTCAATACGCAAAAATTCACGATACGCGCTTTCACTGTCAATTTTGTCAAATGTCGTATTCATATGCTCTTTAGCTTTCGCCGCATTTGCCCGCGCAATCAGCGCCTGTTTTTTATCCTTTACGTCCTGAAGCTTTGTTTCAAGTGCAGCCAGCTGCTCTTTCAGATCAGCCAGCTGACTGTTTGCCTGTTCATAGGAAGCTTTATGCTCAGCCGCCTTTCCTTCTAAATACTTCATTTCAGTCAGCGCCTTTTTCGCCAGTTCTTCTTCACCTGCGTCAAATGCGAGCTGTGCCTGATTTTTCCGTTTGCCAGCCACTTCAGCGGCTTCTTCATATTTTCTCTTAAATTGATAGGCAATCGTGTGCTGTTTCACAATTGTTTGCTTTGCTTTTGCGATGTCGCTTTCCATATCGCGTACATATTGATTCAGCATCACCTTTGGATTCTCCATTTTATCAAGTCCTTCATGAACTGACGCAACAAACATGTCTCTGATTCTTTTTAATACCATACCTAATTCCTCCTAATATATTGATATTATTTTTTCTTCAAAAATTCTTCCCATTCGTCATCAAAGTGAGATTGGTAGGCAGCAGAAGCCGGTTCAGGATCAAAAGATGATACACCGCTATCAGCTGATCCGTTTTTCATCAGCTTCCAGCCGTAATACACCATAGCGGCCGCCAATGCGATTCCGACGACAAACGGAAGTGAGCAGATGAGCATAATGGCCCCGATACCGCCCACGATGATTCCCGTAATGGTTTTTCCCGCGGCAAACCTTTTGACTCCTGCGTATGTCATGAAGCTCCCGATGGCGAGCGGGATGATAAAGCCGAAGCTTCCTCCTCCAAAAAAGACAGAGATCCCAAATACAATTAATAAGAATCCGCCTATTGTTTTCTTGTTGATCTTCATGCAGATCCTCCTTTCGTTTTCCTTGTCTTCATCTTATACAAGTTGGAAGATATGCAAAACGAATCAGAGATTGATTTTTATATAAGACCGGAGTCGTATCTCGCACCGGACCCATCGGCACAAAAAAAGCCATGCACGAGGCATGGCGTTTTAAAACCCTTTACAGATGAACACTTGCTTCCCTTTCTTTAATCAGGTCGGACCTTTCTGCTTTGGCCAGTTTTGTAAACAGCAAAATTCCGATACCCGCAATAATTTCGACAATCCCGCCGGCAGCAATCACTGTTCCTGAGCCGAAAGCATTAGCGGCATACCCGCAAATGACAGCTCCGGCAGGGATCGAAATATTTGAGATCATATGTATAACGGCGTAAACCTGCGGCTGATCCTCACTATCCACAGACGTCTGGATAATCGTGTACTCAGGAACATTAACAGCACTGACTGCGGCACCAAAGGTAAAAGCAGCGAAAAAGACGAGCGGCAAAAAGGTATTCATCCCTGTAATAAAGAAAGCAAATCCTTCAATAATGCCGGCAGTGACGAATAACAAGCCGTACCTGTTTACCTTGACTTTCGCCAGCACAAACCCTAATAAAAACGCGCCCGCGGCGGTGGTGGCCTTTAAAAGCGAGTATACGATCGGCTGGCCGTTTAAATCTTCCGCAACGTATACGGCAGAGAGCGCTTCCCATGGGGCAGCCGCGAAATTCATAAAGATACAGTAAATGGCGAGCGGATATAAAATCTGGTGTTTTCTGACGAGCCTAAAGCCGCGTTTCAGTCTTCCGATATATGTGCCTCTCTGTGTAACAACCGCAGACTCTGATTGAGATTCAACCGCAGTGTACTTAATAAAAAGAACGAGAAAACCTGACACCAAATAGAGCACAAGTGCGATAAGCATGGTATAAGAAGGACTGATAAATGTAAGAAAAGCGCCGCATAATGTGACAGCCCCGAGCCTGACAATTTGAGCGGAGGATTGCAGCACAGCGTTTGCTTTTTGAATGCCCTGTTCATTGACGATTTGAGGAATCAAAGCGATAGAGGCGGGATTGTAGGCAGCTCCAGTAGCTGAATGCACAATCATAAGCGTCATGACAAACCACAGCGGAGAGAAGCCCGCAAAATGACATAGAGGGATAATCAAAACAATCGCCGCCCTTGTCAGATCTGAAAAGTACATCCAAAATTTCAGCGTGGTCTGTTTCATAAAAGGCCCCGTCACAGGCGCCAGAACGGCTTCCGGCAAAAACGTGACAGCAATCAATAAAGCAGTGCCGATCGCACCTTTGCCGTCATAAATTAAAAACCATAATATTGAATTAAATGCGAACATATCGCCGGATATCTTGACTATTCTTGAGAAAAACAGATAATTGAAATTTCTCTTCCAGATGCTATCACTTTCAATTAAATTCACCATCCATCAGAGCCCCCCGTTGCCTATTTTTTACATCTATTTATTACAATATCTCATTTTTCCATTTTTCAGTCAATAATTCATAAGGTTCATTTTTTGTCGTAAAATGGGAAATTGACAGAGTGAAAAACAAAAAAAGCCGGCATGTATTTGAACACGCCGGCTTTCGTTTTCACTTTTTATGATTCACTGCTGTCTCGGTCCCGAAACACAATGGCACTTCTTTCATATTCTACATCGCCAATACCGCTTCTTGCATTCACAACCCGTGCGGCGGCAAAGAAATAATCGGACAGACGATTGAGATAACGCAGCACTGTTTCATGAATCCCCTCCGATTTCATCAGCGCCACCACTCTTCGTTCTGCCCGCCTTGTAATGGTGCGTGCGATATGGAGAAGCGAAGCACACTTTGATCCGCCTGGAAGAATAAATTTCTTCAGTTCCGGCGCTTCTGCTGTATAGGCATCAATGCGCGTTTCTAAAAAGGAAACAGATTCTTCCGTTAGTTTGTAGTCTTTTCTTTCTGTGACGATTGCCAGATCGCCTCCGCAGTCAAACAGCTCATGCTGGATGGTCAGCAGCTCGGCTGTCAGATCTTCAAAGCCGGGCTGCCCGGAAAGCTCTGCCAAAGCAAGCCCGATAAAGCTGTTAAGCTCGTCAATCGTGCCGTAGCTTTCGACGCGTAGGCTGTCCTTGTCCGTTCTGCCCCCGACTAAGCCCGTTTGTCCCTTATCGCCTGTTTTTGTATATAGTTTCATACCCTGAATCTCCTTTACAGACTTATTCAAACAACTCAGCAGCCTCTTTTATACATTCAGCTGTCCCTTTCTTTATCAATTGATTCAGCCGATGTTCTATGTTTTCGGATTGCTGAGTTTGAGTCGCGGCGATGAGAATATCACCTGTGCCTCCTCCGTCTCCCAGCACTTTCGTCCGTTCTGCTTCGGCAGCCATAAGAGCTTTGATGAAGAATTGATCTGCCGCATAGCCGTTTATCAAAATCCAAATCGAAAAGCCGGTCTGAACGCATATGAAAACGGATAACTCTCTGTCTTCATACGTTCGATACACGAAACGGTCAAGTCTTTCTGAAGAAGCCATCGCACACGTCTCCTGCAGTTGAAAACCGCTTTCTGAAAGACAGGCCGTAAGTCCTTCTATCGGATCTGGCTGATCTGGCAGCCGTTTATGGATCAGCGTCCTGCTCCACGAAAACCCTGCACCGATAGGCGTCGAGGACAATGTTCGAAGCGGGATTTCCGTTTGCAGAAGAATGTTATCACGCCCCGCTTGGAGCAATGCTTCAAATGGGATAGACTGCCGCTTCGCGCTATCTTTTTCAGGCTGAATCACAATCATCGGTTTAGGTGAGCTTTGATGTACCAAGGCGGTGACATCGGTATCGTACACCGCCTTTATGCTTTGTTCTGTGACAGCATATTCCGGTTTTTGCTTAGGCCCGGCGGCACCGTTTTTCATAAACATGAGCCCATCACAGTACAGGCTTGCGGTGTTCAGATCATGAAAAACGCTGACAGCTGCCAATCCGCTTTCTCTCGTCAGGCGTTTGATCAGATCAAGCAGGTCTTTTTGATAAGCCAGATCGAGAAAATTAGTCGGCTCGTCCAAAAATAAAATACACGGCTGCTGCGCCAAAGCTTGTGCCAAATACACCCGCTGCTGTTCCCCTCCGCTTAGTTCGCGAATCGGCCTTTGCGCAAAATTGGCCACTCCTGTTTGCTCCATTGCTTCCTGTACAATGGCTTCATCCTTTTCAGTCTGCTGTCTGAACAGCCCCGTTTGGAATGGATATCTGCCAAAGGCTACAGTTTCTTCGACGGTAAAGGTGAAGGCTTGATCCGTTTTTTGCGGCAGGACAGCCATGATTTGCGCCAGTTCCTTCGGTTTATAGTCCGCCAGCAGTTTTCCGGCCAGATAAACCCTGCCTTCCTTGGCCGGCAGCGTACCTGTCAGCAAGTGCAAAAGCGTGGTTTTTCCGCTTCCATTAGGGCCAAGAATTCCGAGAAATTCTCCCTTCTCCACGGTTAAGCTGATATTGTTAATTAGGCGGCTGTCGCCGTATCCTCCCGACAGCCCTTCTGCCTTCATCATAAGCTTCTCCCCCCGCGGTGCTGCCGAATTAAAATAAGAGCGAACACAGGCGCTCCCGCCAAGGACGTAATGATCCCGATCGGCAGTTCAATCGGCTCAATGATGGTTCTGGAAAGCAGGTCGGCTAAAACGAGAAATCCTGCCCCGAGCAAGGCGGACAGCGGCAGTAAATGCCGATGGTCCGTTCCCCACAAAAGCCTTGTGATATGCGGAATCACAAGGCCGACAAAGCCAATCGTACCCGATACTGCCACAGCGCTTCCCGTCAAAAGAGATCCGGCTATTAGAATCATCATCTTCCTCTGCTGAACGCTGACTCCAAGAAGCTTTGCTTTATCTTCTCCATATGTCATCACGTTCAATTCCCTTCCGTTTATAATCAATAAAATGGTTCCCAAAAGAAAAAACGGGAGAAACAAAATAACATAGCTCCAGCCCCTCATTGAGACGCTGCCAAGCAGCCAATGCACAATCGGAAGCAGGTTGTCTCCTGTCAAGGCGATGATAAGAGAAATAAATGCGCCCAAAAAAGAGTTGGTGATGACACCGGTCAAAATGAGGGTGGAAACAGACATCGAAGCATGAACGAGGCGGCTGAAGAAAAGGACCGCCGCCATCGTGGCAAGTGCCGCGGCTACACTCACAACCGGGAGTGTAAACCCTCCGATGACAGGAAGGTGCAGACCTAAGAACAGAGTCACAACAGCTCCGACTGAAGCACCGGATGACACACCTAGCGTATAGGGATCAGCAAGTGGATTTTTCAACAATCCTTGAAAAGCGGCCCCTGCAATAGAAAGAGCCGCCCCCACAAGGGCGGCCAGCACAACTCTCGGCAGTCTGATATTCATCATAATATTAGTGTACATAGGATCATCAGAACCGATAGAGCCGCCGAAGCCTTGATGCCAAAAGACACGAAAAACAGCGGGAATAGGAATATGCAGGCTGCCGCAAGAAATTCCTAAGATGATGCTCACGGCTAAAAATGAGAAACCAATGATATATGCGGCATAACGATTATTCCTTAAACGTATCCGGGTAAATGCTTTCCGCAAGTTCTTCGACCCCTTCGATCAGACGGGGACCGGAACGTGTCACAAGATCAGGGTCCACATCATATACACGATGATGTTTCACAGCATTGATTTCGCTCCAGCCATCGCGTTTTTCCACAGCTTTCGCTTTCACATCGTCCGTTGTAACAATTGCATCAGGATTGAGTTTTACGATCGCCTCATCTGTCATTTGCACCCATCCTGTCTGATCCGCAGCTGCGTTTTTAGCATGGATGACATTCAGCATTTCATTCATAAACGTATCTTTTCCGGTTGTATAAATGTCAGGATCAGGAGAAACCTCGATAAATATGCTTTTCTCCTCGTCTTTTGAAATGGTTTTCGCTTTTTCTTGAATATCCTTTAGATCTGATTTCATGCTTTTCACGAGCTGATCGGCTTTTTTCTCCGCCCCGCCAGCTTCTCCGATCATTTCGATTGATTTGTACACCTCGGAGAATGATTGTGCATCATTGACAGTCAGCACTGTAATGCCCGCGTCCTTCAGCTGTTTGATGGCATCTGCTGATGCTGACATGGAAGACTCATGGGCCAGAACGAGATCTGGTTTTAGAGAAATGACTTTTTCAAAGTTTACATTCATATCTCCGACTTTCTCAACCTTTTTGACTTCCTTTGGATAGGTATCGTTTGTGGTGACACCGACCACTTTGTCACCAAGGCCGAGTGCGTATGTAATTTCTGTGTTGCTCGGCATTAATGAAACAATCTTTTTTGGCTCTTTTTTGATGGTTACATCTTGATTTGACGCATCATCAATGGTGACAGGAAACGCTTCTGTTTTTTGTTTTGCCTTTGAATCCTTCTGATCCGCAGGATTGCCGCAGCCTGCCAGCATAACAGCAGCCAGCAGGAGCGCAGTCCATATCCCGGCTCGTTTTTTCATAATCTTTTCCTCCTAAACGAACTAAAAAAGCATCTCTACGACGGTAAAGATGCTGTAAACAACACAAAAAAGCCTATTGTTTACACATCATCTGTCCTCGCAGAATTCGTGCTGATCAAACAGGCAGGTATCCTGGCTCTTGGCGCTTGGCCAATTACAGTGGCGGGACCGCACCGGCTTTTACCGGTTTCCCTTTTAAGCCGGCTGTTGTTCACGGACCGGCACCTATTTGACATTCGTATCCTTTTTTCGGAGTAATTATACTATATGACTGACAGGCTTGTATATGTGTCCTGAATGACTTTTCCCCGTATTGTGTATGGGAGCAAAATCCTCGTAAACACTAAATTTGATCTTGTATACTTAATACCATCATCAATCAAAAGGAATGATTCTTATGGATTTACAGCTAAAAGACAAACTCGTCTTAATCACCGGCTCGACGTCCGGCATCGGGAAAGCCGCCGCAAAAAGCTTTCTGCAAGAGGGTGCGGCAGTCATTGTCAACGGACGCAAACAGGAGACTGTCGATCGCACGATTGAAGAGCTTTCTGGCTATGGAACAGTGCACGGTGCTGCTGCCGATTTGTCAAAAACAGATGAAGCAGCGGCTTTTATCGAAAAAGTAAATGAAATCGGTGATATCGATATCCTTGTCAACAACCTTGGTTTCTTCGAGGTAAAAGACTTCGCCGATGTGACAGATGAAGAGTGGAATCAATATTTCGAAGTGAACGTGATGAGCGCCGTTCGGACAAGCCGTCACTTCCTTCCAAAAATGCTTGCCCAAAACAGCGGCCGTATTTTAAATATCGCAAGTGAAGCAGGCGTCAAACCGCTGCCAACGATGATTCCATACTCAATGACAAAAACGGCGCTGATCAGCCTTTCAAGAGGAATGGCTGAAATGACAAAAGGCACAAATGTGACGGTCAACTCAGTGCTCCCGGGACCTACTTGGACAGAGGGCGTGGCATCCTATATGGAAGGCGCCGCACAAGCAGCCGGCCAGGATACAGATACATTTATCAAAGACTATTTCAAGGTCAATGAGCCAACCTCTCTTATTCAGCGATACGCGACAGCAGAAGAAGTCGCCAACACAATCGTATTCCTCGCGTCTGACGCCGCATCCGCCATTAACGGCACGGCACAGCGTGTGGAAGGCGGCATTATCCGTTCTCTGTAGTATAAAAAACGCATCCGTTGTTTCGGATGCGTTTTTTTATACGTCTCCAGCAAATGGTACCGGCTGATATCCGCCTGTTTCCAGTTGTGCTGAAAACAACCCTCCAGCGTGAGGCTGCTCGTATCTCTCTTTTTCTGTCATTTGTTCTGTTGCCGTTGTAATGTAAAGGGTTTTTAAGTCTCTGCCGCCGAACGCGCAGCACGTGACATATTTAGCCGGCACGCTGATTGAATTGATTTCTTTTTTCTGAAACGGGTCAATGTGAACAACGCGGCTGCCGCCAAACAGCGCCACCCACAGCATGCCATTTTGGTCAATTGTCATGCCGTCCGGCAATCCGTCTGACTGCTCAAAACGATAGACAGGTTCTGGATTCGAAACATCTCCGCTTTGAGGATCATAGCTGTAACGCACAATCTCCTGCGTCGGCGTGTCGATGTAATACATCAAATTCCGCTCGCGGTCCCAATCCAAACCGTTTGAGGTGGAGACTTGATCCTTGATTTTGACAAGACTGCCGTCTAGATTCAAACGGTACAGCGACGCCTGTTTTTGCTCGCCTTCCATGCTCGTCGTCCCCGCCCAAAGCCTTCCGTACGGGTCACATTTAGCATCATTAAATCTCAGGCTCTCATGCATGTCCTTCGGCTGTTTAATTTTTTCCAAGCTGTCATCCCGAAGATGATACAGGTAAAACCCGTCCTTCATCGTCATAATCAGTTCATCCTTTGAATATTTCGCAAGCGCCGTCACAAAGGATTTGAATTTGATTGATCGGTTGATTTTTTCTTCAGGGTCAAAGATATGGAGCTCGCTCCCCAGGATATCAACCCAATATAAGCGGCCGTTTTCTTCATCCCATAACGGGCCTTCTCCAATCACTGCCCGAGTGTCTGCTTCCAATACTGCATCCATGTGTTACACCTCTTTAGCTTCAGTCTATATATTGTTATTCCCGGCAAAGAGGTGTCCAAACCACTTGATGTTTATTGTTTTTTAAAAAGGATGGTAATGACCGTTCCAATGTTCATTCTGCTGTTCACATGTATCGTTCCGTTATGCAGATGGACAAGCTCCTTGGCAATCGCGAGCCCGAGACCCGTTCCGGCAGTTGAATCTTTTGTGTTCGTCCCTCTGTAGTAACGGTTAAACAAATGGGTAATTGTTTCTTCATCCATTCCTTTCCCATTGTCCTTCACCTTTAAAGAAATATGATTTTTTGTTTGCTCCAGAATGACTTGAATCTCTGTTCCTTTGCCGTTGTGCTTCACGGCATTCCCAAGAAGGTTTTCTAATATGCGCCTGAACCACGCTTCATCAAGGGCAAATTCAATATGCTCTTCTTTGGATACAAACGAGATATCATAGCCTTCAGAAAACGGATTTTTCTTAAAATCCTCAATGACATTTTTAAAAAACGGGATAAGGCTAGTGAGATTTCTCTCAATAGGAAGAGCATCATTTTTCAGCCGATACGTTAAATTTAAGTCTTCAATCAGCTTGGACATGTATTCAGATTTTTCTCTGACAACCTGCCCCATTTCTTTCACTTCTTCCGGCGACCAGTCATACTGCTTCGACTCGAGCATCATGCTGTAGCCGTAAATGCTGCTGAGCGGTGTTTTTAAGTCATGTGACAAACCGGCAATCCATTCTTCCCTTGTCGCCTGGATTTTTTCTCTGTTTCTTTTATCCCTTCTCAGCGTTTCAGTCAGCTGATCCATTGATTCAAATATCTCACCGAAGAAGCGGTACGGCTGTTTGATTTTTCCCTTTTTATTTTTGCTGACAGGACGGCCTTCCCGATTTCTGGGTTCCTCAAGCTTCCCTTTTGACAGATTGACCAGCCATCTAATCGTGTGAAAAATCGGCAGCCCGAATCGGAACATATACCAAACGGTCATCCAAATGATATACATGAACAAAACGGCCATCACGAGAAACATCGCTTTTAATACAACCTTCAGGAATGATTTGTTAAACTCCTGATCGGTTACATAGACTGGGTTCGGCACCGTAGCGACCATCCATCTGTCTTTATTGAGGATCTTAACGGAAATTTCCCGCTTATAGTTCCAAGGCTTAGAGCTGTATTTAAGCAGCTCCAGCTGGTTCATCGTTTTTCTTTCGCTTTTTGTGCTGTTGATGCTGTCGAGAATCTTTCCATTGCTGTCTAACAGGTAAATGGCGCCTTTTTTCCGTTTAATATAGTCGATGGTACTGGACTTATAGTGCGCTAGTGAGTCTATCTTTTGTTCGCGCTTTTCAACGGAAGTCAGGAGCTGTTCACTTTTTGATTTCCAGCCGGACAATAGAAGATACGACTTATCTTCAATATTGATGGCCCAATAATTCAGTTTATAGTTATGAAGCTTTTTGGTTTTATAAATAGACAAAAGCTCTTTCTTGGTATAGGTGCCCGGCACGTCTTTTGGCACGCCGTAGGAATAATCAGTGTTTCCTTCCGAATCAATGATTTGCATCCAGCCGTGCTGTTTATCAACAGATTTCTTAAGGAAATTATCCACTTCCCATGTCCCGTCTTCGTTTACATCGAGATATGCCTCAAGTGTGTCGGTCGTTGCCTTCGTCAGCCCTGAATTGGATTCCGCATCGCTAAAACGGGCGTCTAAATAGAAAAACGACGCAACAAGCATAACCGTAAGCAGCAGGATCACAATCAGCATCTGGCCGAAAAAGTGAAACAAAAACTTCCATCTTAACCTCATGACCGCTTGCCTTCAGGATTTGGGATAAAACGATAGCCGAGACCTCGAACGGTTACAATATACTCCGGATTGCTCGGATCGCGCTCAATCTTCTCCCTAAGCTTGCGAATATGAACCATGACGGTGTTGTTGTCACCGTAGGAAGGATAGCCCCATACTTTTTCATATATTTGATCTTTGGAAAGCACCACGTTAGGGTGTTCACAAAAATACTGCAAAAGCTGCAGAAGCTGGGCTGAACAGGCAACGGCTTCCCCGCCTACGATCAGCTCGGCATTTTGCGGAGAAAAAGTAAAGTAATCATATGTGTAGGTTTGATTTGAACTCGTTTCTTTCGATTGATATGTACGCTTGAGATGCGCTCTGATCCGCGCCGCTAATTCCAGCGGATTAAATGGTTTTGTGATATAGTCATCAGCTCCAACCGCAAAGCCCGATAATTTGTCCGCGTCGGATGATCTTGCCGTCAGGAAAAAAATCGGAGCGTCTGAATACTCTCTGATCAATGTGCAGGCTTCAAAACCGGACATTCCGCCCATCATGACATCCAGCACAATCAAGTCAACCTTATTGGCCTTCACAACGGGAATCGCTTCTTCTGCGCTTGCCGCATCCAGTATATTTCGATAACCTTCTTTTTCGAGAACGCGTTTGATCATGTCCACAATCGCTTTCTCATCGTCTACGATTAAAATTGACGCATTTTCCACTTTTATGTTCCTTTCTGTCACTGTTTTTTTCATCTTATCATTATATCGTTTATTTATGGTACATTTTTGAATACATTGGAGCTTGGCAAATCAAAACAGCAAAAAAGGAGCAAACAAGCGCTCCCTTTTGATGTTTTTTCATATGAAAGTATTATGAGTTCTCATCTACCATGTACAAAATAAACTCCCAAAATCCCGGGACATCCTGACACAAAAGCATATCAGCCTTTTCAAACATTTTGATCTTCAGCTCTTGCTCTAAATCTTCTCTTTCTTGATAGGACGTATTGCTGAGTTTTTTTCTGATCATCGGTGAAAAGCATGCAATCAGGTGCTCAATGTCATAAGTCTCGTCTTTTTGTCTCTTTTTTTGTTCAAACTGGCCGTTCACAGCTTACTTTTCCCCCTTTTTTTGCGCCGCTAGCTGCTTTCTGATATTCTCCAGCCCCTTTTTATGAATGTTGGAAATGTTTTGTCGGGACTCCCCTAATGAATCTGCAATCTCCTGCATCGTGGCACCGTGAAGATACACTTTCGTCAGCACACTTTTTTGTTTGTCAGTCAGCTTCTGAATCGCTTGGTAGAGCTGATAATCCTGGACATGCTGGCTCAAATCATCCTGCCTGTCTAAAAATTCTTCAAATGCATCGCTTCCTGTTTCGGAAGGAAGCCGATCTCCTGCCTCCGGATGATCAACCGTCAGCGGATACCGTTTTTGATTTTTGCGAACCCGCTTATCAAAATCAATAGAAAAGATGCGAATCATTGAATTCATATACTTGACGATGCGGATTTCTTTATAAAACTGCTTAAATAGCTCGTCCAATGATTTTGCATCTTTTTCGTTAGGGCTTTCCATTACGTTTTTGAACAAACGGTAATGCTGAGGATTGCTCAAAAAATGCTTCACGATGGGATGCTTCATTATCTCCTTACATTTTGACCGTAAAAGACTTTGATAGTCCATCAAACCGCCTCCCTACTAAATTAAATGAAGGAAAGCAAAAAAAAGTAAACTACTACTTTCCGACTAGTGTCTTCCAAAATACTTTGCAACAGTTTACGTTTTATCGGATTTCCTTCACTTACATACATGACTGCAGAAAAAGAAGGGAGGTATTTTCCTATGGATCAGGTTTTTATAGAGGAAGTCGTAAAACAGATCGGCAATTTGGGGTTTCCCGCGCTGATTGCAATGTATCTGCTGACCCGATTCGAAAAGAAGTTTGATCAACTAATAGAACTAATGACAGAACTGAAAGATCATGCAAAAAAATAACTTTTCAATCGAAGTTGACTTTTCACTGGTTTTTTTCACTTAACAAAACAGAAGGGAAAACGAAAGGCCTTTCACCTTCTCTTTCTGCTATCACATTTACATTTAAGGAGGAAACATTTCATGAAAAAACAAAATGACATTCCGCAGCCAATTAGAGGAGACAAAGGAGCAACGGTAAAAATCCCGCGCAATATTGAAAGAGACCGGCAAAACCCTGATATGCTCGTTCCGCCTGAAACCGATCATGGCACCGTCAGCAATATGAAGTTTTCGTTCTCTGATACTCATAACCGATTAGAAAAAGGCGGATATGCCCGTGAAGTGACAGTACGTGAATTGCCGATTTCAGAAAACCTTGCATCCGTAAATATGCGGCTGAAGCCAGGCGCGATTCGCGAGCTTCACTGGCATAAAGAAGCTGAATGGGCTTATATGATTTACGGAAGTGCAAGAGTCACAATTGTAGATGAAAAAGGGCGCAGCTTTATTGACGATGTAGGTGAAGGAGACCTTTGGTACTTCCCGTCAGGCCTGCCGCACTCCATCCAAGCGCTGGATGAGGGAGCTGAGTTCCTGCTCGTGTTTGACGATGGATCATTCTCTGAAAACAGCACGTTCCAGCTGACAGATTGGCTTGCCCACACTCCAAAAGAAGTCATTGCTGCGAACTTCGGCGTGACAAAAGAAGAGATTGCCAATTTGCCTGGCAAAGAAAAATATATATTTGAAAACCAACTTCCTGGCAGTTTAAAAGATGATATTGTGGAAGGGCCGAATGGCGAAGTGCCTTATCCATTTACTTACCGCCTTCTTGAACAAGAGCCGATCGAATCTGAGGGAGGAAAAGTATACATTGCAGATTCGACAAACTTCAAAGTGTCTAAAACCATCGCATCAGCACTTGTAACAGTAGAACCCGGCGCCATGAGAGAACTGCACTGGCATCCGAATACCCACGAATGGCAATACTACATCTCCGGTAAAGCTAGAATGACCGTTTTTGCATCTGACGGCCATGCCAGAACGTTTAATTACCAAGCCGGTGATGTCGGATATGTGCCATTTGCAATGGGTCATTACGTTGAAAACATCGGGGATGAACCGCTTGTCTTTTTAGAAATCTTCAAAGACGACCATTATGCTGATGTATCTTTAAACCAATGGCTTGCCATGCTTCCTGAAAAATTTGTTCAAGCGCACCTTGACTTGGGCAAAGACTTTACTGATGTGCTTTCAAAAGAAAAGCACCCAGTAGTGAAAAAGAAATGCAGTAAATAAAAGACTTGCGGCTTGCAGAGAGCACTCGTTCTCTGCAAGCCTTCATAAGGAGCTGAACCAGTGAAACATCAAAACCCTTCAAAACGCTTATTGCGGCTCTCCATAAAGTACTTGCTGGCCGCAGCAGCAGTGGTGTTGACCTATTTTGCTGTCATCTATATATTGTTTTCTTTAGCGGGAACGAGCTACCGCTCAGCGGCTCATGTCCTGCTTTTTGCCGTGGTATTCCTTGTTCTCGGATTATGCTTTGAACCATTTGAACGGCTGATGATACATAGCTTTACATTTTTCAAGACAGGAAAACGTCTATTCATTCTCCTTGCCGGCATTGTACAGCTGCTGTTTTTGTGGATGACTGCTCATACAACAGACCAATTGATCAGCGACATTTGGCTGTCCACCACAGAAGAAATGATTGTCGCAGCCGTTTTTTTGATTTTAGACAAATGCAACTCGGCTCTTCCCAGCTAAAAAAAGAACGCATTCCAATTGGATGCGTTCTTTTTATTCATAGCGAAGCGCGTCTACAGGCTGAAGCTTCGAAGCCTTGATAGACGGAAGCAAGCCGAAGATAATGCCGACTGCCATTGAAAAGATGAGTGCTCCGACAACAGCTGGAATGGAGACGATAAAAGGCATCGGAAAAATGACCGTCAGCAGCTTGGCGATGCCGAAGCCCGCCAGCACACCGAGTAATCCGCCAATGCTTGTCAGCACAACAGCCTCGGTTAAAAATTGAAATAAAATCACACGCCGCTTAGCACCGAGCGCTTTCTTAATTCCGATTTCCCTCGTGCGCTCCGTTACGGAAACGAGCATAATGTTCATGACCCCGATACCGCCCACCAAAAGTGAAATACTGGCGATTCCGCCAAGCAGCAATGCAAATGACTGATTAAAGGACTCCACTTCCTGCGCGATCTCCTGAAGATCCATTACACTGTACTCTGCTTTTTCCAGCTCAGCTTCTGACAGTCCCTGATTTAAAAGATCTGCAGCCATTACACCCGCTTCTTGGATATGCTCAGAAGAATCAGCCTGCACGGCAATCTGCGTTGGTGCGTCAAATCCTTCAATAAGCGGCCACACTTTTTTCGGCACGTACAAAACCGGGTTCGCATAGTCGCCTTCAAACATGCTTTCCTGTTGATTTTTTTCTTTAAAAACACCGACGACCTTAAACGGCACACCATTCATCTCAATGTTTTTATGCAGAGCTTCTCCGTCTGGAAACAGTTCATCTCTGACAGCTTCATTGATCATCACTACTTGGTGTGTGCTGTTTAAATCGTTTTCCGTCAGCTTTCTCCCTTCGGTTATTCGGATTGGAAACATGTCGAAGTAATCATCGTCCACTCCATACACTTGGGGATACGAAACGTTTGTTAAATGAAAAACGCTCGCGCCTTCTGACAAGTAATATAAGGATAATCCTTTGACCATCGGATCTGATTTGATCGCCTTTACTGTTTCTTCCGCTACAGGCGGCGCGGACGCATACGACACCTGAGGGCCGCCGCTCTCCTCTTCTCCGCCAGACGGCTGGTAGACAACGTTGATGGCGTTGTTTCCCATACCGATCATACTTTGCTTTAATTGCTCACTTTGGCCCTTCAGCATTGAAACAATCGCGATGATTGCCGCTATGCCGATAATCACGCCGAGCATTGTCAGAATCGATCTTAATTTATGAGAAAAAATGGATTGAAAGGAGATTCGAATATGTTCAAGCATGGCTGATATCCCCTCTCTCATCTAATACCAGCTCTCCGTCTCTGATAAACACGGTTCTGTCAGCTTTTTTGGCGACGTCCGGGTCGTGGGTTATCATAATAATGGTCTTGCCTTCCCGATGCAGTTCAGAAAACAGTGACAAAATTTGTTCACTTGATTTGGTATCAAGCGCCCCGGTCGGTTCATCAGCTAAAATAAACCTCGGCTGATTGACAAGGGCCCTCGCTATCGCCACCCGCTGCTTTTGGCCGCCGGACAGCTTAGGCGGTTTGTAGGAGACCCTGTCTTTTAATCCGACCTTTTCCAGCGCTTCATATGCCCGTTGCCTTCTCTCTTTTTTCTTCACTTTATTGTAGATCATCGGCAGCTCGACATTTTGCAGCGCGGTGAGACGCGGCAGCAAATGGAAAGTTTGAAACACAAACCCGATTGATTCGTTGCGAATTTCGGCTAAAGCCCCGTCTTTCCCTTTCAATATATCGATCTGGTCAAGCGTATAGGTTCCTGAGGTTGGCCTGTCCAAACAGCCGATAATATTCATTAACGTTGACTTTCCAGAACCCGAAGGCCCCATAATAGCTAAAAACTCCCCCGCCTGAACAGTCAGATTGATATGTTTCAAGATTGGAACTTCTTCTTTTCCCAGCTTGTACGACTTCGAAATATTATTCAGTGTCAGCATTGACTGTAACCTGCTTTCCTTCCTTGACCGCGGGATCAGGATAGATCACATAATCTTCCGGCGTCAGGCCGCTCTTAATTTCCATCATGTCATTTTCATCAGTCTCACCGATTTCAACAGGCTGCTTAACCGCTTTCTGATTCTCATCAGCTTTCCACACGTACGGTTCGCCGTCATCCTGAATGACCATGTCGGACGGCAGCTTGATCGTATCCGCATCAGCATTATCACTCATCACTTCGATGTTGACATGATAGCCGACTTCAAGACCTTTATGGCTGTCTAATAAAATGGTGAAAGGATAGTTAGAGGACTGGGGATTCATTTCTTCATCAGCAAAGCTTTCTGATTCTTCACCCTCGCCTGCTCCCGCTGGAAGCTTGCCGATCGAGGTGACCTTTCCTTTCCACTCGCCCTCACCGCCTGTTTTCAGCGTGACCCTGACTTTGCTGCCTTTTTTGATCGTGTCCATTAACAGCTCATTGATTTGGCTTTTGACCAGATATTTGCCCGTCGAAACAATCTGGATATACGGGCCTGTTGCCTGGTCACCTGTTGCACCGTCAGCGATATCCTGATTGACGCTTTGAACGATTCCGTCATGCTTGCTTGTAATGACATTGGAACCTTTGTTTTTCGTCAGGCCAGCCAGTTCTTTTTGATGCTGCTTCAGTTCAAGCTGGCTTGTTTTCAAATCGAAATTGGCCTGATCAAGTTCATCTTGAAGCTGGGTTTTCTCTTCTTTTCCTGCAACTTTCAGCTTCTTTTCCGTTTCCGTTATTGATTTTTGCAAACGGTTGATTTGCAGATTTGTCATTTCAATTTGCAAATTGGCTTGCTCCACTTCATCAGAATGATCCTCGCCCTCATACTCAAAAAGCTTATCGCCCTTTTTAACCTGATCGCCTTCTTTGACGTATGTTTTTTTAATGCTGCCTTTTTCTGAATCTATGTATACTTTCTGCTGTTTCTCAGGTTCAACCTTTCCAGAAAACGTTTGGCCTGATTCTGAATCTCCTCCCATGTATACCGCGACCGATTCAGCATAGGGCTCCGATGATACGGCAACTTGGTTCATGTGGGTAAAAAAGTAAAAACCGCCAGCGCCGATCCCAGCCAATACAAGCACACCGGCACATATCGCACCGCCAATAAGCCATTTTTTCTTCTTGGACACAACGATCTCCTCTTTCTGTAAACTATGTAATATTTTCGAAACATTCTAACCAATATTATCTATTAATTCAAAAAGACTTGCAATCCTTTTATTGAAATGACGGAATCAAATAGAAAAATTGTATTTTCAAAGCCGAATAAAAAAAATCCCGGCTTCGAACCGGGATTTTTTCATACAGTAACTAGCTCTTTTTCATTTTTAATCAAGTCATAGGTCAAGCATACAGGTTTATTTGTACGGGGATCAGTCACGATTTCGGCATCAATCTGAAATACCTGCTTCAAAATGTCCGGTGTCATGACCTCCAGTGCAGTTCCTTCCTTGATGACCGTGCCTTTTTTGAGCGCGATCATATAATGAGAAAAACGAGCTGCATGGTTAAGATCATGAATGACCATTAAAATCGTCCGCCCTTGCTCTTTGTTGAGTCTGTCAAGCAGCTGCAGAATTTCAAGCTGATGTGCAAGATCAAGATACGTTGTAGGTTCATCCAGCAGAAGCAGTTCCGTACCTTGCGCAAGCGCCATGGCAATCCACACGCGTTGACGCTGTCCGCCTGACAATGCCTCAATCGGCCGTTCAGCATATTCAGCCATGCCTGTTTCTTCAAGCGCCCATTTGATAATCCGGCGGTCTTCGTCATTTAATCTGCCGAATCCTGATTGATGCGGAAACCTGCCGTACGACACCAATTCGTGCACTGTTAGGCCGCTCGGCGCTTCAGGTGTCTGTGGAAGAATCGCCATATCTTTTGCAATGTCCTTTGTAGACATTTTATGAATCGCTTTGCCGTTTAAATAGACGGCACCTGCATGTGAACGCATAATTCTGGACATTGTTTTTAAAATCGTTGATTTCCCGCAGCCGTTCGGGCCAATTAAGGTGGTAATTTTCCCTTTAGGAATCGATATATTTAAATCCTCTACAATCACCCTGTCGCCATAACCGATTCCAAGCTGTTCCGTTGATAATGAATTCATATTCGGCCCCCTCCTCTAATTCGCTTTCATCAATAAATAAATAAAGTAAGGCGCACCTAGCACGGAAATGACAAGTCCGACCGGAATTTCTGATGGTGCCAATACATTTCTCGCCAGCGTATCAGCAAGCAAAAACAGGAATGAACCGATGAAGGCGGAGACCGGTATCAGCGTCTGGTGACGTGGACCTGTCAGCCTTCTAGCCACATGCGGCGCGATCAATCCGAGAAACGCGATGCCCCCCGCAGCTGCCACGCATGAAGCGGCAAGAGTGACCGCCGCCAGAAGAAGAATTCGTCTTTCCCTTTCAACAGCGGTGCCCAGCCCGGTCGCCAATTGGTCTCCGAGCTGCATAATGTTCAAATAGCGTGCCTTATATAAAGTAAACAGAAGCAAGATCACAATCCAAGGAAGGATCGTCCAGATCATATTCCAGTTCGCCCCCCATATTGAGCCGGATATCCAAACCGCGGCTTGCATAAAATCATGAGGGTCCATCTTAAGCTGAAAAATCAGCAACAGGGCATTGAATCCGGCATTCACCCCTATGCCGACTAAAATCAGCCGAATCGGTGTCACGCCTTTTTTCCATGCCAGAATATAAATGAGAAACGCAGCGAGGATTGCTCCTGCCAAAGCACTGAACGGCAGCATAAATGTTCCGAAAAAGCTGAGATCTGAAGCTGACCCTTGAAAAAAGTATATAAAAAGCACTACAGCAAGTGAACCGCCGGCGTTAATTCCGAGAATACCAGGCTCGGCAAGTTCATTTTGAGACACGCTTTGCAAAATGGCTCCAGCTACGGAGATCCCTGCTCCAACAAGCAAAGAAAGGATGATCCGAGGCAGCCTGAACTCAAATAAGACAAGTTCATCACGCGCCGTTCCTTGGCCGAAAAAGACCTGTAGCGTTTTAAGCGGTGCAATTTTGATAACGCCCAAATTGAGACTGATAAAAAAGACCACCACGATAAGCAAAAAGGTCACAGCCATTACAACGAGCGGTTTGTTTGTTTTTGTTTTCATTACAGCCCTCTCCTTTCACGACGTGCCAAATAAAAGAAAAAGGGAACGCCGATAAGAGAAGTCAGCGCGCCGACAGGCGTTTCAAAGGGCGCATTTACGAGTCTGGCCGCTATGTCAGCAAAAACAAGCAAAACAGCACCGAGCACCGCCGAGCAAGGAATGATCCACCTATAATCCACACCGACCAAAAATCGGGTAATATGCGGAATGATCAGCCCGATAAATGCGATGGTGCCGGCTATGGAAACCGCAGCTCCTGTCAAAATCACTACAATAAGCATGCCAACCAGTTTCACCGCTGATGTATATTGTCCAAGCCCTTTTGCCAGATCGTCACCGAGACTTAACACTGTCACAGACCGGGCGATGAAAAACGCGAGCGTTAAACCGACAGCCCCTGCAATAAGCAAAAGCTGGACCCCCGACCATTTCACACCCGCTACCCCGCCTGCGTACCAAAAGCTGATATCCTGAGCGACATCAAAGCGGATTGCAATGGCAGTTGAAATGCCGGTAAAGAAATAAGTAACTGCCGTACCCGCCAGAGCAAGCTTTACAGGCGTAAGTCCGCCCCTTGAAAACATGCCTATGCCCATTACCGTCGATGCCCCCAGCCCCGCTCCCGCAAAGGACCATATCACAAGCCCCATTGCAGAAAGCCCGGGAAAAAAGGCAAACGCAATCGAAACTGCAAACGCAGAGCCTGATGTCACACCCATAATCGAAGGCTCTGCCAAAGGGTTTCTCGTCATCCCCTGCATGATTGCTCCCGACACTGCCAACAATGCGCCTACAAGCGCGGCAGCCGCCGTTCTCGGCAGTCGAAGATCATGTATAATTTGGTGAGATGTCTTTGTCGGCTGATAATGAAAAATGGCGTCCCATACAGTGCGCAAATGAATATCCGCTGCACCGAGAGATATGGATAAAAATGCGCCAAGGCAAAGCAGGCATAGACCTGCAATAAGGACGATGACCGCGCCATATGTCCTTGACGTCCATTGGATTTCTTCTGATGCAGTCTGTATATTTTTATATTGACTCAACTGCCGTACTTCCTTTCTGTTACTGATAATGATTATCAATTGCTGTTTCAGTATATCACTTTTTTCAGCTGATTTAATAGAGTGTTTTGAACAAAAATGAAAATGCATTTGCAAAAATATCGTGTCAACCAGCACTTGCAGTGGTATAATCACAGATGATAATGATTCTCTTTTTCATCTATTTTTTAGAAAGAAGGTATGAGATATGATCCATATATACAAGAAATTCGGAGCCGCGTTTTTTGCCCTGTTATTGATTGCAGCGCTGGCAGCCTGCGGGAATAACTCAGAAAGCAAAGGTTCTGCCTCTGATTCAAAAGGCGCAGAAACCATTACATACAAGGCTGAAAACGGAAATGTAAAAATCCCGAAGCATCCTAAACGGGTGGTTGTCATGGCAGACGGCTATTACGGCTACTTCAAAACACTCGGCATCAACGTTGTAGGCGCGCCTGAGAATGTATTTAAAAACCCTTACTACAAAGGAAAAACCGACGGCGTCGAAAACATCGGAGACGGCACTTCGGTTGAAAAGGTCATTGATTTGAACCCTGACCTGATTATCGTCTGGACAACACAGGGCGCTGATATTAAAAAGCTTGAAAAAATTGCGCCGACTGTCGCAGTAAAATACGATAAGCTCGACAACATTGAACAGCTGAAAGAATTTGCAAAAATGACGGGAACTGAAGATAAAGCTGAAAAATGGCTGGCCGAGTGGGATAAAAAAGTTGCGGCCGCTAAAACAAAAATCAAAAAAGCGGTCGGTGACAAAACCATTTCCATTATGCAAACGAACGGAAAAGACATTTACGTATTTGGTAAAGACTTTGGAAGAGGCGGAAGCATCATTTACAAAGACCTCGGCCTGCAGGCTACAAAGCTGACAAAAGAAAAAGCCATTGACCAGGGGCCAGGTTATACAAGTATTTCATTAGAGAAGCTCCCTGACTTCGCCGGAGATTACATTTTCGCGGGCCCATGGCAATCAGGCGGTGATGATGGCGGCGTATTTGACAGCTCCATTTGGAAGAACCTGAATGCCGTTAAAAATGGCCATGTATACAAGATTGATCCGATCGGCTTCTATTTCACAGACCCAATTTCATTAGAAGGACAACTGGAGTATATTACGGAAAGCTTGACTAAATAAACAAAAGAGCCGCCTGCCCGCGGCTCTTTTGCTTATTTATAAGGGACAGCTCAATTTGAATCATATCAGATATTTTCTTTGAGCCATTCATATTAAGCTGCATCCTCATCGCGATCAGTTTTTTTATGCTGGAGAGACTGAAAAACGTTTTTTGCATATTCGATTGTGCCTTAAAGTTTTTCTTTCGATTTCAGCTTTCCTGTCAGCTAGGTTAACGAACGGATTCCTAACAGGAGAAATTGTGATTTTATAAAAAAGACACCTGAGCAAATCAGGTGTCTTTTCATTATGTTTGTTTTTCTTTCTGGAACTTTTTACTCACAAATGGATAAACGATTAAGCCGACAAAGAATAAACCGATGCCGAGGATAAATGTCGTTAAATCTGCTGTGCCTGTTACGATAACAAACACGGAGTATGCACACGCCAGTATTGCGATCAATCCGTCTCTTACACGGGAGCCTTTCAGCTGGTCATACGTTTCACCTTTGATGACTACCTTCAAGCTGTAGATTGCAGATACAAGATACGGAATTAAATATGCAAGTGTAGCCGCTGTCGTTAAAAATGTAAATGCGTCACTTATTGTCCGGGAAATAACCGAGAAAATGAAGACCTGTGACATGACGTTTGTAATAATGAGTGCAATGACCGGACTTCCCTTTTTATTTGTTTTTGCAAAAAATGCCGGAAAATCTCCTGCTTTAGCGGCTTGGTATGGCACCTCAGAGCCAAGCAAAATCCAGCCGAGCATCGTTCCGAATAAACAAAGGATAGCCAAAAGCGCCATAATCACGCTTCCCGCGTTTCCAACAATCGCATAGAGTACATCAACAAATGGTTTTTCAGAGCCGACAAGCTTATCATGCGGCAGAACACCCATCGTAATTAAAGTCACAATAATATATATGCTCAAGGCAATCAGCAAGCCGGTAATTGTCGCACGTTTCACATCACGCTGAGAGCGCGCACGGCCGGACAGGATCACCGCGGATTCAATTCCGACAAACGCCCACAGTGTAGAAATCGCGGCGTTATGAACCTGGCCGCCAATTCCAATGCTTGTGCCGTTTTCTCCTTGAACCGGGAAATAAAAATGACCGAATAATGCCGTTTGAAACACAAATAAACCGGCAACGATAAAGAAGACAAAACCTAATACTTTAGAAAGCGTTGTGACAAAGTTTAATTTACTTGCGCCGTTAATGCTGGCAACAAGAATCGCGTGCGTTCCCCATAACAAGATCGTACATACGGCAAACGTCAGTAATTGGCCGAGTGTCACCTCTTGCCCGCCGATCGAAAACATCTCACGTTTATCAACCAAGATCGGGAAGAACGAAGTCAAGTAACCGGCGAGACTTGTGATGATCGCCACGTTACTGATCCAGCTCGCCACCCAGTAGCCCCACACCATTGTGAAACCGGCAGCGTTGCCTTTTTTCGGGTCAGAAAACAGCGCTCTTGCATAACTTTGCGGTCCCGCTGTCAGTTCAGGCTTGCGAATGGACAAGTGTCCGAACACAAGAGCAATCATCAGCACGCCGGCACCTGTCAAAAGCCAGGCGGACGTAGCTCCAAACGGACTCGCAATTGAAGCAAGCGAGCTCGGCAAGGAGAAAATTCCTGATCCAACCATATTTCCAACGACAAACGCCGTTAATAACCAAAAACCCCATTTTTTTGTCTGTTCCATTCCAGTACCTCCATGATTCTTTGTACGGACCAGACCCCGAGATCATATAAACGCAAAAAAAGCCTGAACAAAAGTCCATGCTTAAAGAAACACACACCCTTGATCTCCGGATAGCCCTCCGCGAAAAAGCACGCGGCAGTCCTGCACTTATTCAGATACAGTCCCAGCATAGAGAAGGATCGGCTTTCTCCACACTTCGGCGCTGATGCCTTTTACACATGTTTAACAGCTCCTGTCAGCCTGGCATGTGTGACTCATCATCCGCGCAACCTCTACCTCACTGAGAAAGAGTGAGGATTTAATTATTCAGTTACTCCCAGAAGGTTATCAAAGAAAGGATGATCTGTCAAAGGGAACAGATGGAAAATACGGATAGAGCCAAGCTCTATCCGCATGTGGTTATCGATTATTTTTCTTTTTTTGCACAGCTTCTTGAAGCGGATCATCTTTTAGAGCTGAACCAGCATCTTCAAGAGCTCCTTGGATTACGTTTTTTTCTTTTTCGGAACGTTTTCCTTTATCTTTATTAAAGAAACCCATTCGTATCACCTCTTTTAAAAAATAGGTACATGTTTAAGATGCCTCTTTCCTGAAAAATTATGTGGGATATTTTTTATCGTCCAAAGTTCTGTTGATCAAACATACATTCTCTTGATATATTTGTAATTCAGAGATTTTTTGCAAAAGATAAAAGGAGAAGCGGCAAATGACAGGAAAAACACACATCATGGGAGGCATCGCTTCTTGTACGGCAGCGGCTTATTATTATGGATTTGATCCAGTGCTTATGGCTGCGTCAGGCGCGGTTGGGGCATTAATACCCGATATCTGCCACACACAAAGCAAAATCGGGAGAAAATTTCCTATTTTATCGAAAGTGGTCAGCTCCGTTTTTGGCCATCGTACATTTACACACAGCTTGCTGTTTATGCTCATCATGTTTTTTATCACTTCTACATACATTCCAGATAAAAACATATCAGCCGGCCTGATGATCGGAATGGCGAGCCACTTGATTCTTGACGCTTGGACGGTGAACGGAATCAAATTATTATTCCCTTCAACGATCCGCGTTCGGCTTCCATTATATATGAAGACAGGCAGTTTTTCTGAGCAGCTCGTGCTAGCCGGCCTGACCCTTGCTTCATGTTACTACTTTTATATGCTGTTTCATGGGCGCATGTTTTAAACATGAGTGCTGAGACTTGTCTGAACCGGCTGTTTTTAGTAGGTTTTACTTAAGAAGCATTTCATGCAGATGATCAAGAAAACGTGAGGAGTCATATTGATGAAAGGAACCTTTTTTCACAATCAGCGGTTTTTATGTTTTTCGATCTTATTTATGTGGATCAAAACGTATGTGATATATAAACTCGGCTTTGATTTGCAAATCGATACTCTGTTGGAGGAGCTAATGCTGCTGGTCAACCCGCTCAGCTTTATTCTTCCTTTATTCGGTATCGGCCTGCTTCTGAAAGAAAACAAGCAGCGGGCCTTTTTGCTGATTGCCAATTTGGTTCTGACTGTTATCTTGATCTCTAATACGATTTTTTACGGCTTTTATATCGATTTTATTACCATTCCGGTTTTATTTCAGGCCAGCAACATGAGCGATATGGGCAGCAGTGTAAAAGAACTGTTCCATCCTCTGTTTATCGCCCTGTTTGTGGATTTGGTTTTTCTGCTGCTGTTCGCCAGAAAAACCAAACACCCACAGACAAAAGCCGCTCCCCGCACGATCAAACGGTACTATGCAGCTTCCTGCGGCATGCTTTTATGCACGCTGGCACTTGCAGAAGTACAGCAGCCGAGGCTTTTGGCACATTCTTTTGACCGGGAAATGCTAGTCAAAAGCATCGGCCTGTTTCAGTTCCATATTTACGATACAATTTCTCAGACTGTTAATATCAGCGCGAAAGCTTTTGCCGATGAAGACAGTATGACTGCCATTAAAAACTACACAGAGGCTGATTACAGCAATCCTGATCAAAGCAAATTCGGTCTTGCAAAGGGGCGCAATGTCATCTTTGTAACACTTGAATCGACCCAAAGCTTTGTTCTGAATGAAAAAGTAAATGGAAAAGAAATTACCCCATTTATGAATGATCTCATTAAAAAAAGCTATTCCTTTGATCATTTCTATCAGCAAACAGAACAAGGAAAAACATCAGATTCAGAATTTATCGTCGCTAACTCACTGTATCCTTCCCTTAGCGGCGCCGTCTTTTTCACGAAAAGCGACCATCAATTTCATACGATGTATAAATCGCTGAAACAGCATGATTATTATTCAGCCGTCTTTCACGCTAACCATAAAACATTTTGGAACAGAGATGTCATGTACGATACATTTGGCATTGACCGCTTTTTTGATGTTGATGATTTTCATGTCACTCCCGGGACATCGACAAGCTGGGGCTTAAAAGACAAAGAATTTTTAGAGCAGTCCGCCGAAAAGCTGAAAAGCCTGCCGCAGCCGTTCTACAGCAGTTTTATCACGTTAACGAATCATTTTCCGTTTGAGATTGATGAAAAGGATCAGCTGATAGATGAATTCGATTCAAGCAGTGATCTGTTAAACCGCTATGTGACCACGGTTCGCTATGAGGATGAGGCATTGAAGCATTTTATCAAAAAACTGAAGGACGAAGGCTTATACGAAAATTCGATGATCGTATTTATGGGAGATCATTACGGCATTTCTGAAGCCCATAACGAAGCAATGGCTGAGTTTTTAGGGAAAGACGAAATCACACCGTATGACAACGTTCAGCTCCAGCGGGTGCCGTTTATCATACATATCCCGGGAATCACCGATCAAAAGCCGGAAACCATCCCTGATGCCGGGGGACAGGTCGACGTAAGGCCGACGCTGATGCATTTGCTCGGCGTTGAGACAAAAGGCGATATCCAATTCGGCAATGATTTGCTGTCCAGCGACCGCACCCCATTCGCCGTTCTGCGAAACGGCAGCTTTATTACGAACGATTATATATACACAAAGAACACGTGCTATAGCCAAAAAACAGGTGAAGTGCTGGAAGATCAGGATGCGTGCCTCCCTTACAAGGAGAAAGCAAACGAAGAACTTTCTCTCTCTGATAAAATTTTAAATGGTGACCTGCTCAGGTTTTCCGAATGAAAAAATCCCTCTATCAAGAGGGATTTTTTATGTTTCCAACATCACCTTGCCAGTCAGCTTCGTTTCATAGCCGTTTAAATGAGACAAATTCGCCTTGTATTCCTCAGAATTCAAAATCTCCTTCACGGCCCTAAGCAGCTGCTCATGTTTTTTCAAAACGACGATATCATATTGTTCGTCGATGAGCGGGATAAAATCAACACTGCCCATATGTGCCGCGTGCTGCGCCCCGATTCCCGCGTCAGCCTGTCCGCTTGAAACTTGTGAAGCGGCAGCGTAATGATCGGTCACGATATCGCCGTATCCCTTTACATCAGCCGGATTCACACCAAGCAAGCCAAGCTGTTCATCAAGGAGCACCCTTGCGCCAGAACCCTTTTCCCTGTTGATGATCCGGATATCGGCTCTTTTCAAGTCTTTCCAGCCTTGAATGTTTTTCGGATTCCCTTTTTGCACATACAGTCCTGCTTTGCGGAGAACGACATTGATGAGACAAAATGGTTCACCTGTCAAAATCCGCTTCACATAAGGCGCGTTATACTGGCCCGTTTCAGCATCGTACAAATGGAGGCTGACAATGTCACACTTGCCTTGATACATATCAATCAGGCTGTTTAAGCTTCCTTTGTATTTACGGAGCGGCGTCTCCTGAATGGCACTCTCCAAATGCTTGCTGAGGAGATCCATCGAAATGTCCTGTCCGCTGATCATGACATTCGGTCTGCCGTCCGGCTCAGCCTCCTGCACCTGTTTCGGCGCTTCTGTTGCAGCGAGGGGCTGAGACATTCTCATATTCGTTTTATATTGCTTTAAATCTTCTTCATCCACACGCATCTGCCTTCCGACACGATAAGCAGGCAGCACGCCTTTTTTAATCAAATCATAAACGGTCAGCTTTGATACCTTCAGCAGACCTGCAACTTCTTCTATCGTATAGGAAGAGGTTTCATTCATCATCATCACTCTCCTATTTTATTATACCTTTTCGCCGAATGTAAAAAAACCCACATAAACCAAACATAATCAGTTATAATTAGTTATATCTAATGATAAGGGGTGCAATCATGTTTAAGAAGTATTCTATTTTCATCGCAGCCTTAACTGCTTTTCTCCTTACAGCAGGCTGTTCTTCAAACCAGTCTTCAACGGACAGCGAGAAAAAAGTAACGTTAACCATCTCAGCTGCCGCCAGCGCTCAGGATGCACTTGAGGAAATCCAAAAAAATTATGAAAAAGATCATCAAAATATTACCATCCAAGATAACTATGGCTCATCCGGCGCCTTGCAAAAACAGATTTCTCAAGGAGCAGGAGCAGATCTGTTCTTCTCAGCTGCTGAGGATAAATTTAAAAAGCTGGTGGATGATGGAGATATCGCAAAAAAAGACAGCACTGATTTAGTCGGTAATGAAATTGTGCTGGCCGTACCGAAAAACGGAGATTCACCTGTGACAAGCTTCAGCAATCTGGCTGACTCAGAAAAAATCGCCCTTGGCACTCCGGAATCCGTACCGGCAGGGGCTTATGGGAAAGAATCACTGACAAAGCTGTCTTTATGGGACAAAGTGAAGGATAAAATTGTGTATGGAAAAGACGTTCGCCAAGTTCTTTCTTATGTTGAAACCGGCAATGTAGACGCAGGTATTGTTTATAAAACAGATGCCCTGGTCTCGAAAAAGGTCAACATTATTGACGAGGCAAAAGAAGATACACACAGCCCAATTGTCTATCCGTTAGGAATCGTAAAAAATACAAAACACCGTAAGGAAGCGAAGGAATTTTACGAATACCTGCAATCTGATGAAGCAATGAAAGTATTTGAGAAATATGGCTTTACTGCCGAGTAGCATAAGCGTTTCAGAATTTTTCACACCCGTTGTGCTTTCCTTTCAGGTGGCGGCAGTTGCCGGAATTGTTGTCATTATTCTCGGAACACTTGCTGGAGCATGGATGTCACGGGCATCATTTTTCGGAAAAACGGCACTCGAAACATGTTTTATGCTTCCGCTCGTTCTTCCGCCTACTGTTGTCGGTTTTATTTTGATCGTCATTTTCGGAAAGCACAGCTTCATCGGACAAGTCATCGAGTGGATCTTCCGGCAGCCTGTCATTTTCACCTGGTGGGCCGCTGTGATCGCCTCGGCTGTTGTAGCCTTTCCGCTTATGTATCAATCAGCAAAAACCGGATTTGCTGACATTGATCCCGATATACAAGGTGCGGCAATGATAGACGGCGCTAGCAGATGGAAAGTGTTTATCCATATCTCCGTCCCGCTTGCCTATCCTTCGTTACTGACCGGAAGTATCCTCAGCCTTGCGCGGGCGCTCGGAGAATTTGGCGCAACACTCATGTTTGCAGGAAACATCCCCGGTGTTACGCAAACACTGCCGACGGCGATATATGTCGCATTGGATTCCGGCAACAATACCCTTGCTTGGGCGTGGGTCGTCTGTATTGTTGTCATTTCCTTTTTGATGCTGTTTTTCATTCAACAGAAAAAAACGCACTAAAAAAACTCCCCATAACGGGGAGTTTTTGATTAAAACAGAAGCTCATCAGGATTTGGGCCGACACGCTCATCTTTATTTAATGCGTCAATTTTGTCCATGTCTTCTTGAGACAATTCGAAATCAAAAATATCAGCGTTTTCGATGATACGGTGTTCTTTAATGGATTTTGGAATGGTTACAACTTCATGCTGCAGATCCCAGCGCAAAATCACTTGAGCCACAGATTTATTGTGTTTTTCAGCAATCTGTGTCAGCACTTCGTTATCCAAAAGCTGTCCCTGCATGAGCGGAGACCACGCTTCCAGCTGAATGCCTTGCGCTTTGCAGTAATCTCTTAATTCTTTTTGCGTCAAGCGAGGGTGAAATTCAACTTGGTTCACCATCGGTTTGATTTCAGCATCTTTCAACAGCTCTTCTAAATGATGAACTTGGAAGTTGCTGACGCCGATCGCGCGAATTTTTCCGTCTTTGTACAGCTTTTCAAGCGCGCGCCATGTATCTTTATATTTATCTTTGCCAGGCCAATGGATTAAATATAAATCTAAGTAATCAAGCTGCAATCTTTCCAGGCTTTTTTCAAAGGCAGCAAGCGTTGTTTCGTAGCCTTGATCTTCATTCCACACTTTTGATGTGATGAAGAGCTCTTCTCTTGCCACACCGGATTCTTTAATGCCGATGCCAACGCCTTCTTCATTTTTGTAGATCGCTGCTGTATCAATACTGCGATAGCCATTTTTAATTGCCGCTTTCACTGATTCAGTCGCTTCATTACCATTTTCTACTTTAAAAACACCCAGACCGAACCAAGGCATTTCAACTCCGTTATGTAACTTTACAGTATCTTTTAAACTTGTTGGCACTTGAACATCCACCCTTTCACTGAAATGTAAGCGTCTATATTATCTCACATTCCTCTCAGCCGATACCAATAATACGCTTAAGACCCTCTTTTTGCTTCTTTTTTCACAGCACAGGCAAATTCAAACACTATTTTTTTCCTATTTTAACAATATTGAGATTACAAATACATTGAGCAGGGTATGCGTGTAGTGTAACCAAATGAAAACAAAGGAGGAAACAACTTGAAACGTATTCGTATCCCAATGACACTTGCTCTTGGTGCCGCTTTGACAATTGCCCCTTTGTCCTTTGCTTCCGCTGAAGAAAATCCTGCTCCGAAGATGTCGCAGACAACTACTGCTGGAACAACTGCCGCTGATGTAGGTTTAAACGTCAACCTGGATGTACTTGGAATTGCCAACCAGATCGCTGATGCCATCAAATCCGCACAGAATAGGGATGGCTTTGTGAAAAACCTCATGGAGTCTTCCTTCTACGCGTCCGGCCAAAAATATAACGTCATGGTCTTTAATTTAAGCCAGGAATATGAAGATCATTTGAACGGTGTGCAATTTTACGGCTCAGCCGTTTACGACGGCATTACGTATGGCATTTGGGTATTTGAAGACGGAACCTTTACAAACAAAGGCGATGGCGGCTGGATCAACTGGGCCTTCAGAGGCTGGTTCGACCGGGATGGCAGCACTGTCGCATTTCATCGCCCTTAATATAGAAAAAAGCTGGCGCTCTAACGCCAGCTTTTTTGCTGCATTTATTCGCCGCCTTCAAGCATGGCGGCTTCGACATCATTAATGTATTGGCGAAGCTCATGGGAGATGTCCCGGGAAATTTCTCTTTCCTCGAAAAGTGTTTGAATTTCATTTCTGATCGCCTGTACAGCCTTCAGCTTCACTTCCAGCTTCTGATTTTCAAAATGGGCGCTTGATTTTAACTCATGATGGCTGTGCTCCAGCCTGAAAATTAACTGCTTATAGAATGTAATGACAGATAAAAACACTTCTTTATGCTCTTCCGTCTTATGTTTTTCCAGATATTCTATCGCTGCTTTTGCCGTTTTCACTCTTGTTGCCCGTATCAATCCCGCTTCATTTAAAATCGACATCTCCGGCTTTTTATGTTCACCGAAGAAAATCCAATACATCAGCCTCTTGAGCCTTGTTTTTGATAATCCGACTTTAAACGGATTCGCATACAAAATTTCCAACTCGTTAAATCGTTCTTGCAGCACATTTGCTGTTTCTTCCGGGATGTCTCCCCGCTCCAGCATTTTCATCAGCGCCTCTTGCTCTGCCTTAACCCCTTGGGCACGGACTTTACGCTCGTGCTTTTTGATGCGATTAGATGATGTATATTGCTGAAAACGAAGATTTTTCATTTTCTCATTGTATTCAGCTATCACCGCAAGAGAGGCCGTTTTGTTTGTCTCATTCATGTCCTCTTTAATCGTTTGAAGGGCTGTTTTAATCAATTTGCGTCTCGCCGTCAGCAGCTTCTTGTTTCGTTCCTCGTCCTCTTCTTCTTTTTCAGTCAGAATCGGCAGCACAACGGTAGCAATGACAAGCGTGCATAAAATGACGCCGGCTGCTAAAAAGAGAATCAGATTTCTTTCCGGAAACGGCGTGCCGTCCTCCAGGAAATACGGAATGGAAAAAGAACCTGCAAGTGTTACTGCTCCACGCACACCGGAAATCGAAATTAACAGCGTCGAACGAAGACCCGGTTTATAGATGTTCTGATCTTTATTAAAGAACCATTTGCCGTTCCAGAAGAACAGCACCCACAGGAATCTCAGGAGCATTAACGTAAATGTGATGACTAGGATATAGCCAATCACCTTCATGTTGCTGATGGCAGTGTCGTTAAAGATAACAGAAATAACATCAGGGATTTGCGTGCCGAGAATAACGAAGACCAGGCCGTTCAAAATAAATAAAATAATGTTCCACGTACTTGAGGAGACAATTTGCAGCTTGATCATCGTTGATTCCAGACGATCCTGTTCAACCGCATGGGTAATACCGCCAGCCACAACAGCTAAAATGCCGGAAACGCCGATTTCTTCAGCTGCCAAATAAATCACAAACGGCGTCAGAATTTGAATCAGCATATGCATCGTGACATCCTGCATGCCAAGGCGGCGCAGAAATAGGCGAAAACGAATAATCAAAAATGAAATGACAACCCCGCACAGCAAGCCTCCGAGAGAAATAAAGACAAAGCTGACAGCCGCTTGTGCTAATGAAAATGCACCAGTCACTGCCGCTGCAATCGCAAACTTAAAGGCCACCAGACCTGATGCATCATTCATCAGCCCCTCACCTTCCAGCAGGCGAAGAATCCCTTTTGGCATTTTCACTCTTCCTGATAATGCGCTGACAGCGACGACATCAGTCGGTGAAAGAATGGCCGCAAGTCCAAAGGCCGCTGCCAGCGGAATAGCAGGAATCATCCAGTGAATCGTGTAGCCGCCTACAATCACAGTCGCAAATACAAGGCCGAGTGCAAGCAATAAAATCGGAGCCCTTAAATTCCAAAGCTCTGCCCGCGGTGTCCTCTTTCCATCATTAAATAGCAGAGGCGCGATAAACAGAACAAAAAACAATTCGGTATTTAATTCAAAATGAAGACCCTGTGGAAATGAGGCGGCAAGAATCCCAAGAGCCACTTGAATCAGCGGCACCGGAATAAACGGAATAAACCGGTTCACGATATTAGAAATCGCAATAATCGTTAATAATACGAGCACAACTAAAAATATGTCCAAATGCATGACCTCCTTCGTCTGTTGTGTGTCGGCATGATGAGCCAAAAAATCTGTTTGTCTAAAAGCCGCTAAGCTAGTCTGGCCTTGCATCCGCTATGTGGTTTCGCAGGAGTTCCCTCCACACTTGTCTTCTTTTATAGTACCCTTTTTAGGGTATTTTTTCTCATGATATGCTCACAGTGAACTTTTTTGCAGCAGAGCAAATTACAGAAAAAAGAGACAGGAAGCTATTCCCTGTCTCTCTTCTTAGTTTTCTCAATCATGAAAATTCGTACCGTCAGTTGTTGCTTTGATAATGCCCGCACGGATGACAAAGTCACCGAAATGCTCGCCTTCCTCGCGTTCTTTCGCATAGCGGGAAAGAAGGACGCGCAGCTCGCTTAAAATGTCTGCTTCACCGATGTTTTCACGATACATTTTGCTTAAACGGCTTCCGTCAAACGCAGCGCCAAGATACATATTATATTTGCCCGGCGCCTTTCCGATAAATCCGATCTCACCGAGCGCATGACGTGCGCAGCCGTTCGGGCATCCTGTCATGCGAATGGTGATTTCCTGATCACGAAGGCCATTTTCGTCAATAATCTCTTCAACCTTATCTAACAGGGTCGGCAAATAACGTTCTGCTTCAGCCATTGCCAATCCGCAGGTCGGAAGAGCGACGCATGCCATCGAGCTGCGGCGAAGCGCTGAATAGTGCTTGCCGTCAGTTAGTCCGTACTGTTCAATTAAAGCACTGATTTCTTCTTTTTTATCGCTTGAAACGTTCGCAATCATTAAGTTCTGATTGGCCGTCAGCCGGAACTCGCCTGTATGAACTTTGGCGATTTCCCGCAAGCCCGTCATCAGCTTATAATCATCGTAATCCGTTATACGGCCGCCTTCGACAAACAGCGTGAAATGCCATTTATCCTCGATGCCTTCCACCCAGCCATAGCGGTCGCCGTTATGATCGAAATGATACGGCTTCGCTTCTTCCAGGCTCCAGCCGAGACGGTTTTCCAATTCTTCTTTTACGTTTTCTAAACCGAGGCGGTCAACTGTGTATTTGAACCGCGCATTTTTACGGACAGAACGGTTGCCGTAATCACGCTGAATCGTAATCGTTTTTTCAGCAACGTCATACATTTGCTCAGGCCGGCAGAATCCGATCACCTTGGCTAATTGCGGATATGTCGCAGTATCGCCATGCGTCATTCCCATACCGCCGCCGATTGCCACGTTAAAACCGATCAGCTTGCCATCCTCGACAATCGCAATGAATCCCAGATCTTGTGAAAAGACGTCAATATCATTAGACGGCGGAACGGCAATACCGATTTTAAACTTCCGCGGCAGATAGAGCGGTCCGTACATTGGCTCGACTTCTTCCTCCGGCGTGCCGGCAACTCTTTCCTCATCAAGCCAAATTTCATGATAGGCTCTCGTCCGCGGCAGCAGATCATCACTTAATTTTTTAGACCACTCGTATACCTCTGAGTGGATTTCAGATTGATAAGGGTTTGATGCACACATGACGTTACGGTTTACGTCTCCGCAGGCTGCGATCGTATCCAAAAGTGCTGAGTGGATCGTCTGAATGGTTTTCTTCATGTTCCATTTCAGAATCCCGTGCATTTGGAACGTTTCACGTGTCGTCAATTTTAATGTGCCGTTCCCGTATTTCTGGGACAGGTCATCCATGACAAGCCATTGTTCAGGCGTCGAGACGCCCCCTGGCATACGCACGCGCAGCATAAACTGATATGCGGGCTCAAGTTTCTGCTTTTGGCGTTCATTTCGGAGGTCCCGATCATCCTGCAAATAACTGCCGTGGTGTTTCATCAGGCGGTTATCATCATCCGGAATTCCGGCACTGATTCGATCGAGCATCACGTCTTTCAGCGTGCCGCGCAAATAATCACTTTCTTTTTTAATGCGTTCAACATCACTTGGAGAGCCGTCCGGTGCTTTTAAAATTTTGGTCACCATGTTGAAAAACTCCTTTCAAGTCAAATCAATATACATCACGCTGATAGCGTTTTTGCTGCTGCATATCGGCAAGATAAGCCTCCGCTTCTTCGCGGCTCATATTGCCTTCTTTTTCGATAATTTCAAGCAATGTGTTATGGACGTCATGCGCCATGTGCTTTTCATCTCCGCAAATGTAAACAGCCGCTCCTTCTTGAAGCCATTCAAACAATTCTGCGCTGTGTTCGAGCATGCGGTGCTGCACATATACTTTTTCTTCCGTATCACGCGAGAACGCCACATCCATTTTTGTCAGCACACCGTCTTTGAGCCAATTCTGCCACTCTGTCTGGTAAAGGAAATCCGTGACAAATTGCTGATCGCCAAAGAACATCCATGCCTTTCCTTCCGCTCCCGTCTCCTCACGCTCCTGCATAAAGGAACGGAAAGGTGCGACGCCTGTCCCAGGGCCCACCATGATAATCGGTGTTTCAGGGTCTTTCGGAAGCTTAAAGTTTTGATTGTGCTGTACATAAACCGGCAGTGTGTCTCCCGGCTGCAGTCGTTCCGCGCACAAAATCGAGCAGACGCCTTTTCGTTCACGGCCGTGCGCATCGTAGCGGACTGCGCCGATTGTTACATGCACTTCATCCGGATTTGCGGATAAACTGCTTGCAATCGAATAAAGGCGGGCAGGCATTTTTCGCAAAATCGAGACAAACTCCTGCGCAGATACACTAAATGGGCCATAGTCACGGACGAGATCAAGCAAATCGCGCCCTTCAATATAGGCTTTTACATTCTCCTCATTTCCCGGGGCTAAAAGCTCTCTAAGCTCATCGTTCCCTGTCAGCTGGGCTGCCTGTTCAAGAAGCGGTTTTGTGAGAACGGTAATCTCATAGTGAGAAATCAGCGCTTCTTTTAGCGGACGGACATCACCTTGCTTATTAAGCGTCACAATTTCTTCCGGGTCCCAATTCATTTCCTTAAGGAGCAGCTCGACAAGTTCCGGATCGTTTTCCGGATAGACGCCGAGGCTGTCACCAGGCTCGTAAGTCAGGCCAGATCCTTCAAGAGACAGCTCCACATGGCGTGTTTCTTTATTTGATCCTCTGCCGTTTAAATTTAAATTTTCTAACACTTCAGCCCGAAACGGGTTTGTTCTGGAATACGAAGACTCACCGGTTTGAGACGCAGCCGCCGGCGCAGGTGCGGCGCTTCCGCCCCCAGCTTCATTTAATCCCTTCAATACACCCTCAAGCCATTCGGCTGCCGGTTCATCATAGTCAAGATCGCAATCAACGCGCGGAGAAATCCGTTTTCCGCCGAGTTCTTCTAAGCGCTGATCAAATTCTTTCCCTGTCTGGCAGAAAAATTCGTACGAACTGTCACCAAGCGCCAAAACGGAAAAGCGCAGGTCTTCAAGCTTAGGCGCCCGTCTTCCGTGCAGAAATTCATGAAACGACAGCGCGTTATCAGGCGGCTCGCCTTCTCCATGCGTACTGACGACGATTAAAAGATTGGTTACCTTCTTCAGCTGATTCGGCTTAAAATCGCTCATGGATGAGACGGTCACTTGAAAACCGCTCTGTTCAAGCTGCTTGCCGGCATTTTCTGCAAGCCCCTGTGCGTTTCCCGTCTGTGAACCATAAAGAACGGTCACTTCTTTTGAAACGGCCGGTGCCGGTGCTTCCGCAGACACAGCTGCCGCCGGCGCACCCGCAGTTTCTTGGGCGGAAACAGATTGAGCGGATAAATATCCGCTCAGCCAGATTTTCTGGGATTCGGTCAAGGTCGGCAGAAGGCGGTTAAGGAGCTCTGCCTGCTCCTGATTAAACGGACTGTTCATTACCTGAAGTTGCAACGTATCCACCTCACAAAGTTATAAACTGATCGAAAATTGCATCTAATTGAACTTTACCGGAATACTAGGCTTAAGTAAAATATATTTACATGATGATAACTATTAAGAATCCTAATGATAAAACGGCTATGCTTCATGTAAATAGAAAAAAGAGAAGGACTCCCTTCTCTTCATTCAGCAATCTGATATAAGTGAGGCGGCACAGCGGTTACAAACGGACTGGCTTCACCTGTATAAAATACCGCCAGCATGTGCATCGCACGGGTGCACGCAGTATATAAAAGCCTGCGGTCGTGCTCTGTATGATAGTGTTCTTCAGATGCATCATAGACAAGCACTGCGTCAAATTCAATTCCCTTTGCTAAATACACCGGAATCACGCAAACACCCTTTTGAAATGGTTGATTTTCTTTATGAATCAGGCGAACATCTGTATATTCACTCATGTGGGCGTGCGCCTGTATGCATTGCTGCGCAGTCTTGCAGATGACGGCTATTGTTTCGTGCCCTTTTTTCTTGAGCCGACCAATTTCTTGCGCGAGCTTTTGGCAAAGGCTCTCATGTCCTTCAGTTTTGACAACGAGCGGCATTTCCCCGCTTCTATTAAACGGCTCAATATCCGCTCCATCTTGAAGCATCGCTTTGGTAAACTCGACAATCTGCCTTGTTGATCTGTATGTTCTCTTTAAACGAACATACTCAGCAGGCTCATCCTGAAAGCACGCATCCATACGCTGATCCCCATGTATGGTATGCGCGTAGATGGACTGATTGATATCACCGAGCACTGTCATGCTGGCAGCCGGAAAAATGCTTCTCATGTAAGCCATCTGAAACGGTGAATAGTCCTGGGCTTCGTCAATAAATAGATGTTTGATCTTCGTATTTTTCTTTCTGCCCTCAATCAGATCCTGCATATAAAGAAACGGTGCCGCGTCCTCATAGAGCAATTTATTATCCGTAAATGCCGAACGGGTCAGCTCACCTATCACGGCCATCTTCTCATGCTGAAATTTCCCTCCCCAACCAGAAAACAATTGCAGGTACAGCTGTTTCACATCAAGAAATGCAAGGAGCCTGACTGCCTGCTTGAGCGGTTTGAAAGCTTTTTTCACAATGATGGCGGCAAGCAGCTGCTGCTCTCTTTGATAATCGTTAAACGTACTCTCGCTGAACCGTTTCCTTTCTTGCAGTTTTTTGTACACGTCCAAGTAGTCCTCTTTGTCAAGCAGCTCAGCTTCATGAACGACCCAATCCTTTCGCCGTTCCTTTTTCTCAAGCTTGTTAAGCTCACTCAGCAGCCACTTCGCGGTTTGCTCCATCCGGTTTGGAATGGACTGGCCTTGATCCAGTGAGTAAAAATAGGATTGAATCTGTTCCTTTGTGATCAGCTTTTGTCCGCGGAATATAATACTTTTAAAAATCATCCCTTCAGAGGAAAGCCGTGTGACGTATTCATCAATGAATTGCTGAAAGGATAAACCCGCCTTCCATGTGATTCCCGCAAGCCTTGTTGGAAAATCGCCGTCCTTTGTTTCCGTCAGGCAATATTCGAGCTGATCAAAGGGGCTTTCACATTTGAACTTGCGGCCAAGACGATGCTCGATATATTCCTGAAACGTCGCCTGCTCCATATTCTCTTCTCCTAACTCCGGCAAAACAGAGGAGACATAGCTGTTAAATAAGAAGTTAGGAGAAAACAAAACGATTTGTCCGGCATCAATGACACCGCGGTGCCTGTATAACAAATAAGCGACACGCTGAAGCGCAGCCGATGTTTTCCCGCTGCCAGCCGCTCCCTGCACGATCAGGATCTTGCTTTTTTCATTACGGATAATCTGATTTTGTTCTTTCTGAATCGTAGACACGATGTTTTTCATTTGGGTATCGGAGTGATGGCTTAATACCTCTTGCAGCATTTCATCACCAATCGTCATATCGGTATTAAACATCGCCTTGAGAGTGCCGTTTTTGATCATAAACTGGCGTTTCAGCACCATTTCCCCTTCTATCGTTTCACCGGGCACCTCGTACTCCGCTTTTCCTGGGGAATAATTGTAGTACAAACTTGATATCGGCGCCCTCCAGTCATAAATCAGAAAGTGTTCCTCCTTCTCATCCAAACAGGAAGCTAAACCGATATAAATTCGCTCTGCCTGCTCCTCGCCGTTTTCAATAAAATCAATCCGGCCGAAATAAGGCGATTTTTTTAATTGATGAATTCGTTTGAGCTGCTGATCCATGCGCCGATGATTCTGTTCCCGATCAGACAGCAGCTCTGCCTGCTGCTTAATGCTTGCCATCGTTTCAATCGCTTCATGGGCATCATCAAAATTAACCTTAACATCCTCCCAAAAGCTTTTTCTTAATCCGATGATATCATGCTTCAACCCGCCCGCAGACGTTTCCAGAAACCGCTCTTTTTTTTCGAGCTCCTTCAGCACCTCATCTATTCTCGACTGCTCTTCCTTCCATTCCTTATCCTGCTGATTCATGAACGGCACCTCCAGAAAATAGTTGACAAACATAGATGAAATACTGTAAAATATAATTGGATACATATATTAAATATGTGATGAAAACTGACAAATACAATTTATCTTAGCACATTCACCCAATATCAATCAAGGTTTGGGTTATTTATATGCAGAAAAAACCGATTTCAACTCGAAATCGGTTTTTTTGCTATTAATTATCTAAGCGAAAAGAACGGTTTGGCAGCTTCCAATTAAACATATAGGAACAAACCCGGCAAACAACGAGCACGAAAAACAGAACGTACAAGCCGAACGAGTTCCCCAGCCAGCCCAAGCCGACGATTAAACCGCCGAGAGCCGCCCAGACTGCATAAATTTCTGCCTTCAGCACAAGCGGTTTGCGCCCGGCAAGAAGGTCGCGGATGATCCCGCCCCCGCTTCCCGTCAGCACCGCAGCCACGATCACGGCACTAAGCGGATGGCCCATTTTGACGGCATACAGTGCGCCTTGGATAGCAAAGGCAGCGAGGCCGATCGCATCTGATAAATTGCCCCACTTATTCCAATGCTTCAGCAGCAGCTTCGGAAACAGAAACACAATTGTAATAGATAAAAGCGCGATTTGAAAGTACGCTCCCTGCTCCCATAGCGCTGACACCGGAACACCGATCAGTAAATTGCGGATCGCTCCTCCTCCAAAAGCAGTGACAATCCCTAATATATAAACTCCTAAAATATCATATTCCTCTTCCATCGCAACAATTGCGCCGCTGACTGCAAACGCAATGATGCCAATCACACTGAGCAGCTCCCAAGCCATTCTGATGACTCCCTTTTATGTTTGTTAAATTTTCTGACGACCTCTAGATTTTATAATCGCTCAAGCGTAAAATCAATAACATTTTTATGAGAAAAAAAGATAAATTTAGAGGGAATACGGCTATTGCTGATGGACATGAGTTTGCGAAATTAAAAAAGCGCCCGGCATACGCGGGCGCTTTTTTTGTTATTCAGATTTTTCGCCTTTCAGCAGGCACATAAAAATGATAATCAGGATAAAAGCAATCAGGGCCAGGAATGGAATCGTAATAAAACCAAACCAGTTAATATATTGGCCCGAGCACGGCACGCCGCTGACACATGGCTTAATGCCGCTAAAGCCGGGCACTTTTTGCTCTAAGTAATGCATGATCGAAATGAATGCCCCTATAATCGCCATCGGGAGCACATATTTTTTCACTCGTGTGTCCCCTTGAAAGGTGGCGATGCCTAAAATCAGGACGAGCGGATACATGAGGATACGCTGGTACCAGCACAGTTCACATGGAATAAACTTTCTGATTTCACTGAAATACAGGCTGCCCAGCATAGCGATAAGAGCCACAACCCAGGAAGCATATAAAAATACGATTCTATTTTTCATATCGTTACTTCCCTTTCAGCTCTTTTTCTATTGTCTCTTTGATTTCATCATAATCCGCAAAATTTTTGATCACTTTATCATTGACGTAAATCGTCGGTGTTGCCTGTATGTTCATTTTTTGATTAAGGTCAGAATCCTTTTCCACTTGAGAAGCGAATGTTTCCTTATCAAGATTTTCCTTGAGCGTCTCAGGTTTTATCTTTGTGGTGCTTTTTGCAAGATCACCAAGGAGGCCTGGGGTTACCCATTCCTGTTCCGTATCCGGCTGTTTTTCGAACAGCTTTTCATGGAAATCCCAGAAAGAGTCAGGGTCTTCCTTCCATACTTCTTCAGATGCAAGAGCCGCTAATCTTGAACCTTTTCCATGGAACATGACGTTCACGAAAGAAAATTTCACATCGCCCTTATCAATAAAGTCTTTTTGTATTTTTGGAAAGATGTCACTGTTAAACACCTTGCAAGACGGACATTTGTAATCTCCGAATTCTACTACAGTTACCGATGCATCGTCCTTGCCAAGCACAGGCTGCCCTTTGATAGACGGCTGTCCGGAAACCGCATCATTGCCTTGTTCCGTTTTGTTATTAATGATGACAATGGCTGCTAACAATACAACAACCACAACCGTAAGGATGACCGCGAATTTCGCAGAAGACTGCTGTTTCTTTTTCACTCCGACACCTCATCGTTTTAAAATTAAAAAAGAAGCGGATCGCAATTGACCCACTTCTTTATTTTAACAAGACAAGCGCTGATAAGAAAACCCCGAAAAAATGAATTCTCTCCGACAATTTATTTGTTTTTGAGGCGCATGACGCGCATGGCGTTCGCCACAGCAAGCAGTGTAACGCCGACATCTGAGAAAACCGCTTCCCACATGGTCGCAATTCCAAATGCACCAAGAGCAAGAAAGATCGCTTTCACACCTAAAGCAAATCCGATGTTTTGCCACACGATACGCCGTGTCCGTTTCGCAATCCGAATCGCTTCCGCAATTTTTGACGGCTGATCTGTCATTAGCACGATGTCTGCGGCTTCTACCGCGGCATCTGAGCCAAGGCCTCCCATCGCGATCCCTATATCTGCGCGGGCAAGCACCGGTGTATCATTGATACCGTCACCGACAAAAATGAGTTTTTCATTAGGCAAAAGCTTAGCTTCTAATGCTTCGACCTGCGCGACTTTATCTTGCGGCAGCAGCTCTGCATATACCTCACCAATCCCAAGCTGTTTTCCGACGGCTTCTCCCGTTTGTTTCGAATCACCCGTCAGCATAGCTGTCTGTTTGATCCCAAGCGACTTCAGATCAGCAACCGCCTGTGCTGCGTCTTCCTTTATCTCATCCGCTATGATGATTGCTCCGGCATAGCGTTGATCAACAGCAACGTGTACGATTGTTCCAGCATTTTCATCCGGGACATCCTCAATTTGTTCTCTTTCCATGAGCTTTTTATTCCCAGCAAGGATCTCAGTTCCATTTACCTTTGCAAAAATGCCGTGACCGGAGATTTCTTCGTATGACTCAATCTCATCGGAGGAAAGCATTTTCCCGTAAGCTTTACGCACAGATTCAGCAATCGGATGCTGTGAATGAAGCTCAGCGTATGCCGCCGCTTCAAGTAATCTATCCTTTGTAAAACCTTCCGCGGGTTTGATTTCTGTCACTTCAAAGCTGCCTTTTGTTAGTGTTCCCGTTTTATCAAACACCGCGTATTTGACTTGATTCAAGGCTTCTAAATAATTGCTTCCCTTTACAAGCACTCCGGCCTTTGAGGCCGCTCCGATTCCGCCGAAGAAACCGAGCGGAATGGAGACAACAAGCGCACAAGGACAAGAAATCACTAAAAAGATAAGCGCGCGGTACACCCAATCGGAAAGCGCGGCGCCAGAAAGAACAAGCGGCGGAACAAAGGCCAGCAATACCGCGATGATCACAACAGCAGGTGTATAATACTTGGCAAACTTCGTGATAAAGTTTTCTGTCCGGGCTTTACGGCTGCTCGCATTCTGAACCAAGTCTAATATTTTTGATACTGCTGATTCCTGATAGCCCTTTGTGACTTCAATATGCAGAACGCCGTTTTGATTGATAAAGCCTGACATTACATCTTGTCCTTCCGCAGCTTTTCTCGGAACGGACTCACCTGTTAAAGCAGATGTATCAACCATCGCTGACCCTTGCACGACCTTACCGTCCAGGGGTATGCTTTCTCCCGGATTAACCACAATGATGTCTCCTGTCTGAACGTCCTCCGGGGAAACCTGTTCGATGCCGTTCTTTGTTTTGAGATTGGCGTAATCAGGCCGTATGTCCATTAATGCACTAATTGATTTTCTGGAACGGCTGACCGCGGCACCTTGAAAAAGCTCACCGATTTGATAAAACAGCATAACGGCGACGCCCTCAGGGTATTGCTGAATCAGAAAGGCGCCGATTGTAGCAAGAGCCATTAAGAAATGCTCATCAAACACCTGACCGCGGATGATGTTTTTGACTGCGCGGATCATAATGTCACCGCCGATGATCAAATAAGCAGCGAGGAAAAGGAAAAATCCAATGGTTCCCGAATGAACCAAATATGCCGCTGCGCCGAGAATGACAGCCGCCGCCATTCTGATCAGCATATTGACCATTCGATTACGATAGCCATCATCAGCTGATTTCTTTATATGCTTTTGGCGAACCGTTACATGCGGATCAATTGATTTCACTTTTTTCTCTACTTTATTCGTGACCCATTGCTCTTCTTTCCCATCGGCTGAGACAGTTAAGGTGCTTGCCGCAAAATTTACCGCGCATCCGTCAATGCCTTTTATGCCTTTGACTCCATTTTCGATTTTTTGGGCACAATTGCTGCAATCCAAACCGTCCAGAACGTATTCCTGTTTCACTAGTCTCACCTTACCTTCCGATTTAGGGTTCCCTTTTCAAAGCGTATCAATGAGTATTGTATTTATTATATATATGAGCATATAATCATATATAAGTTACACCTATTATATGTTGTTTTCCAAGAAAGTGTCAATGAAAAACAAAAACCGGCATATAGCCGGTTTTTCATTTTACTTTTTGCAGACGAAGAGCATTCAGAACAACGGAAACGGAGCTGAATGCCATTGCTGCTCCTGCTATCCACGGCGCTAAAAATCCAAGTGCTGCGATTGGGATGCCGAGGCTGTTATAGCCAAGCGCCCAGAATAAATTTTGTTTAATGTTTTTCATTGTCAATCTGCTCATGCGGATTGCGTCGGCAATACTGTTCAGATCGCCGCGAATCAGTGTAATGTCTGCTGTTTCCATGGCAATGTCCGTGCCAGTTCCAATCGCCATGCCGATGTCAGCTGTGGCAAGCGCCGGCGCATCGTTAATTCCGTCGCCTACCATTGCTGTCTGGCGGCCTTCTTTTTGCAAGCGGGCGATTTCCGCCGCCTTTTGTTCAGGAAGAACTTCCGCAATGATATTCGCAATTCCCGCTTCCTTCGCGATGGCTTCTGCGGTTCTGCGATTGTCTCCTGTCATCATGATGACATCAAGGCCCAACTCTTTCAGACGGGCAACAGCCTTCCGTGACGTGTCCTTAATCGTATCTGCAACCGCTACTAGCCCAGCTGCTTCTCCATCAATGGATACAAGCATAACTGTTTTCCCTTCTGCCTCTAGCTCTTCCATTTTGGCGAGAAGAGCCCCATGCTCAACCTGTTCGCTCTCCATTAATTTTCTTGTGCCGACGAGAATGCTTTTTCCTCCGGCTTCAGCCAAAATGCCTGCGCCGACTTTTGCTTCAAAGCGGGTTAGCTTCGGTATTTCAAGCCCTTTATCTTTCACGCCATCAATAATGGCTTCGCCAAGCGGATGCTCTGATCCCGTTTCGGCTGCCGCTGCAAATTGAAGCAAATCTTTTTCTTCAAAATGGCCGAATGGAATGGCATCTGTCAGACGCGGCTTCCCGTTTGTCACGGTTCCGGTTTTATCAAGAACAATGGTATCGAGACGATGTGTTTTTTCTAAATGCTCGCCGCCTTTAAATAAAATCCCGAATTCAGCAGCGCGTCCAGATCCAGCCATTATGCTTGTCGGAGTGGCAAGACCGAGGGCGCAAGGACAGGCAATGACAAGAACCGCAATGAACTTGCTGATCGCTTCAGCAAAATCGCCAGGAGCCGCCCAAAGGTACCAAATGAGAAAAGTGAGAACGGCAATCCCCAATACAATGGGCACAAAAATGCCTGAAATTTGGTCAGCGAGACGCTGGATCGGCGCTTTTGACCCTTGTGCTTCCTCAACAATTTTGATGATATGAGAAAGCACAGTATCCTTTCCGACGTTGACAGCTTTCATTTTCAGAAAGCCGTTTGCGTTAACGGTTGAACCTGTCACGCTGTCACCAGGATTTTTGTCAACAGGAAGACTTTCTCCTGTAATCATCGATTCGTCAACCGCTGAACGGCCTTCAACCACTTCTCCGTCGACAGGAATTCGTTCGCCGGGTTTGACGTAAACAATGTCATTAACAAGCACTTCATCGATCGGGATGATTTGCTCCTGTCCGTCTCTTACAACAGTCGCTGTTTTCGCTTGAAGCTTCATCAGATTTTTAATCGCATCCGAGGAACGGCCTTTTGCTTTTGTTTCAAACAACTTGCCTAATAAAATCAGCGTCAGCAAAATCGCGCTTGTTTCATAGTAAAGGCCATCTGTATGCCCGTGAGAGCCAAGGCTTTGAGAAGTAAGATAAAGGCTATAAGCGTAAGCAGCCGTCGTACCGAGGGCGACCAATACATCCATATTGGCGCTTTTATTTCTGAGCGCCTTATACGCACCCACATAAAACGGCCAGCCGATCAGAAATTGGACTGGTGTCGCCAGCGCAAATTGCATCCACGGATTGAGAAATATATCGGGTACCCAAATGAATGATGTAAATGTAAAATGGCTCACCATCGCCCAAAGCAATGGAAATGACAGGACAGCTGAAAAAATCAGTCTCGCTGTTTGCTTCCGTTCTTCTTTCTTTTTAGCAGCAGCAGCCTCACTGTCCTGTTCCCCCTTCAACTTTAGCTTATATCCAAGCTTATCTACCGCTTCTTTCAAATCGCCGACAGACGCTTCTTTTGGATTGTATTCGACCGTAACTGTTTCTAAAGCGAAGTTTACTGGTGCATTTGCGACGCCTTCTATTTTGTTAAGCCGTTTTTCAATCCGATTGGCGCAAGCCGCACAGGTCATGCCTTCAATATCGAATTCAGCTTTTTCTGTAACAACGTGATAGCCCAGCTTTTCTATTTTTTCTTGAATCGCTGCAGTCCCTGTTTCAGCAGGATCGTAGATTACATTTGATGTTTCCGTTGCCAGATTAACATTTGCATCCGTGACACCGGGCATTCGCTTCAGGCCTTTTTCAATTCTGGCAGCACATGCCGCACAGGTCATACCAGAGACCTGCATCGCGATTTCCTTTTGTTCACTCAACATACTCACTCCTTTATATACACCTGGGGGGTATATAAAAATGAAAGAAATATCGCGCCTCCCTAAAGGCGCGATACCTTGAATCACTCAGCTACGTCATAGCCCTGATCTTCTATCGCATCCGCAATATCTTTGACTGATACTTTGTCAGCTTCAAACGAAACATCGACTTTACCCGCTTCCAGATTGACATGAACGGCACTGACGCCGTCCAGTTCTCCTACGCTTGTTTCTACTGCTTTGACACAGTGCTGACAAGACATTCCTTCAACTTGCAATGTTTTTTGTTCCATAATCAATTCCTCCTGTTTATTCTTTCTATTTTCATCCTACCATACCCCCGTAGGGTATTACAATAAAAACGCTTTATGATTTTGTGAACTTTTTAAATACGTCCAAAAGCTCAGAAATGGCCTGTTCCCCGTCTCCGCTTTTGATGGCATCTGCTACACAATGATGGGCATGATCCTCAAGCAAATGAAGCGCCACATTTTTCATTGCCGCCTGAACAGCTGAAATTTGCACAAGAATATCTACACAATATCTGTCGTTTTCCACCATGTTTTGAATGCCTCGGACTTGACCCTCAATCCGCTTAAGCCGGTTTGTAATCTGATCTTTTTCTTTCGAGCTTTTATGGTTTAATGTTTTATGTTCGTTATGCTTTTCCATGCGTACACCTCTGTTTAATGATATTAATTCCCATTATACTGATTGTCCAAACGGTTGTCTAAGCATGCCGACGCAAAAAATGAATCAGTTAGGTTTTACCATTTGATCAGGAGGGTATATACTTCTGTTGATAACGCTTTTAAAGGGGAGAAGGAAAGTGGATACGATCAAGGTTGGAATATTAGGATACGGATTGTCCGGTTCTGTTTTTCACGGGCCGCTGCTGGATGTTCTGGATGAATATCAAATCAGCAAAATCATGACATCTCGGACAGAAGAAGTGAAACGGGACTTTCCAGATGCTGAGGTTGTACATGAGCTTGAGGAAATCACAAATGACCCTGCCATTGAGCTTGTCATTGTCACCACCCCGAGCGGCCTTCATTACGAGCATGCTATGGCATGCATACAGGCCGGAAAACATGTTGTGATGGAAAAACCAATGACAGCAACAGCCGAAGAGGGGGAAACATTAAAAAGGGCTGCCGATGAAAAAGGCGTATTATTAAGCGTATATCATAACCGACGCTGGGATAACGACTTTTTAACGATTAAAAAGCTGATCTCTGAGGGATCTCTTGAAGACATCAATACATATCAAGTTTCCTATGACCGCTACAGACCTGAAGTTCAAGCGCGGTGGCGGGAAAAAGAAGGCATTGCCACTGGTACGCTGTATGATCTCGGCTCCCACATCATAGACCAAACCCTGCATTTGTTTGGGATGCCTAAAGCCGTGACTGCAAACGTGATGGCCCAGCGGGAAAATGCCGAAACGGTTGACTATTTTCATTTAACCCTTGACTATGGCAAGCTTCAAGCCATTCTATACGGAGGATCAATCGTTCCGGCAAACGGACCTCGTTATCAAATCCATGGAAAAGATTCCAGCTTTATCAAATACGGAATTGACGGACAGGAAGACGCACTCAGAGCGGGAAGAAAACCAGAGGATGACAGCTGGGGTGCAGATGATCCGGAGTTTTACGGACAGCTTACAACCATTCGTGACTCCGGCAAAAAAACAGAAACGATCCCATCAGTAAATGGCTCCTACCTTACTTATTACCGCAAAATAGCGGAAAGCATACGGGAAGGTGCTGCGCTGCCAGTCACTGCTGAGGAAGGTATTAATGTCATCCGCATCATTGAAGCCGCGATGAAAAGCAGTAAAGAGAAACGAACCATTATGCTGGAGCACTAAAACAAAAGCCTCCCCAAATAAGGGGAGGCTTTTTCATTAGAATGTTTTTCCTGCTTCTTTCGCACGCGCAATCGCGTCTTCTTTGATTTGCTGTGCTTTATCAGGCTCCGCATTATGTCCCTCTACGAAAATGCCTTCGAATGATGGTACGCCGAAGAAGTTCATCATGATGCCGATGTAGCGGTGTCCCATTTCCATCTCAGCCGCAGGGCCTTCTGAATAGTAGCCGCCGCGAGCTTGGATATGAATTGCTTTTTTATCAGTCAACAAGCCGACAGGACCTTGTTCTGTGTATTTGAATGACTTTCCTGCAACGGCAACAGAATCGAGATACGCTTTCATCACTGGCGGGAATGAGAAGTTCCATAAAGGTGTAACAAATACGTACTTATCAGCTGATGCAAATTGATCGCTAAGCTCTCCCAAACGGCCTACTTTCACTTTTTCGCTTTCAGAAAGCTCTTCAAAGCCTGTACCTGACTGAAGCTTTCCCCATCCGCTGAATACATCTGCGTCAATGTGCGGGATGTTTTCTTTGTACAAATCGATATGTACAACTTCATCATTTGGATTTGCTTCTTTGTAAGATTCGATAAATGCTTTACCTGTTGCCATACTGTACGAAGTTGCTTCGTCATGCGGATGAGCAGTGATATATAATACTTTTGCCATTTTTACCAGCCCTTTCGTTTTTAAAAATCACACACCAATTATTATCATACAGATGCATAATGATTATTCTGTCTCTCTTAGACTTTATTATAGAGACAAAGAAATTTACTTTCAAGTAAAACATCTCGAATTAAAGATTATTTAACTTTCCAAACAGCTTACTTTTCAAAAGCTGTTCTCAAGCCTGAATACAGCGCGGACAATTCTTTACTGATTCGAGGATAATGAGGAACATGCGGCACTTGAATATCCGCAGGCATCCTTTTCACTATAAAGGATTGCTCAGCCCGTTCAAAAAACGCCCGCAGCTGGTTGATCTCTTCATCAGAAAACGGAGCAGGCGGACGGCGGTGAGCTTGCGCCGAGAGCAAATAGTACCCTAAGTGCTGAGCACCGGAAATGGCAGGCCAGAGCGCCTCCGCATTCGCATGAGGAAACTCTCCAAGGGCCTTGTCATACGCATCCCGAAGCCTGACAAGACTCACCCTTAACTTGTGTTCGTCGGCATTCTGCCCGGTTAACAGTTTCTCCATAAACTGCCCTTCCAGCCGGATGACGTTCCTCATCAGTTCAGGCAGCCGCTTTGTTGAAAACCGCCGCCACAAAAGCATTGTTCCCAACAGCCCGATCACGCTGCCGACAGCTACATCAGTCAGCCTCGCTATCATAAAATAACCGGCACCCGCGCCGCCATGCATACTTTCTGTGATAACAAGCGCATTTGCGGTTAAAAAGGGAACAGCCAGCGCATAATTGCGGACGATCAGCATCTCAAGAAGACATTGCAGCGCTGCAATACAAAACGCAATATAAACACCGCCCGGCTTAAAAAACAGGATTGCGCCTGCCAGCATAACACCGATCACCGTTCCGGCCGAACGCTGAATAGCCCTGTGAAGCGTAAAAACAACAGTAGTGCCAAGCATGACCGCTGCTGCCGAAAGCGGAATCCAATAGGAACGTGCAAAGCCGAATGCGAGGGCAAACATATCGGCGGCAAACAGAACAATTCCGTACTTTAACGCTCTAATCAAAACTGGAGACTTCCAGTCAAAAGCATTTCTCAAAAAGTAAAAAGAGGATGGCAGGCGGCTCGGTTCCCCGTCAAGCTGCTTATCAAAACGTCCTGAAGCGATATGCAAAACCTCATTGATTTCTTCAAACAGCTTCCGCCTAGGCTCAGATTCGTTCTCATTAATCTGAAACGTACCGGAAACCCGTGCATGCGCAAGCATATCTCCGGTTTGGCGAAGTGCCTTTTCAATCTGCGCGGTCTCTCTGTCCGGCGTTTCAGCTGAAAAATGAATAATGGCAATGAATATGTCGTCAGCTTTTTCAAGGAGGCGGAAAAATCGTTCATCATGCCGCGATTTTTTCCGTCTGTTCCCTTTCCCAAGAACCGTTTGGCGGGCTGTTCTAAGCATGAGCACGGTCTGATGCTGTGCGTTATGAAAACCTGGCGTTCCGACGGCTGAAAGACATGCAGCCAGCTGATGATATGTTTTTTGCAGCACCGCTCCCTCCGGTCCATGTTTGTTCCATAACCAGCCGATTAAAGCGATACCCATGGCGAAGATGCCGCCGAGAAACGTCAGTCCCGCTCTGAACAGCGCTTGTGAAGGATCGGCCGGCAAACCGGAACTGACTAAAAAGGCAAGGACAAAAAACATCGGTGCAGGGCCTTGAATGCCGAGCGCGCTAAAAATAAACATCGCCGCTGCCCCGATCAGCCCCAAAACAGCCGCCATCATCCAAAGCGTCCCCGACAAAAGCGTTCCTAATCCAAATGAGAGGGCGATCCCAAAGGAAACCAAGAGCAGCTTCATGGCGCGCTTTTTGTACGATTCACCGCCCGCATATAAATAAACAAAGCCTCCGATACTTGCAATTAATCCGTAATCCGTGTGACCTGCCAATGCACCGACCAGCACAGGAAACCCTGAAGCGAAACCTGATCCGATAGCCTTTTTCCAAGGAAATGGATTTGCATGAATGCGAAAGGCATCCTTCACGATAGGCATGATTCTTTGATTGTTCGCAGCAGTTTTGTTCATTTGACAAAATCCTTTTCAATGAATGTGTAGAACTTTTCCCGTTTCTTCGCTTTAGTATGCCCAAAAACGCGGTTAGCTTCTCAATTGGTGCGCCCGATAAAAAAACAGAGACTTATACCGTCTCTGCTTCATTACATCAGTTTATTATCATAAAAGCGGCACCTGTCAGGACTGTTTTGTCCTTCTGCCTTCCTTCAAGAGCAGGTGAATAAAAAATAAAGGATAAATCAATAGATACCCATTAAACAGCCACCACACAAGATCAAAGTCACTGCTGAATGTCCAGAATGATAGCGCCTGCAGACCTGAACAACAGGTCAGCACAAGAGAAATCAGCGCCATCAGCTTCCAGTCAGCACGATTCACCCGCTGTAGGTACAAGCTGTATAACCCTGTGACAGAAATCAGGATATCCAGCGGAAAAAAAGACCAGTTCCAAGCGATCATAAACGGATGGTCATGATGTTTAAAAGCCCAGCTTTCCGGTATGAGCGAAAATCCGGCTGACAGCCAGTACAAGATAAAACCGATATCAGTCACGAGAAAAAACAGCTTCATATATCTCATTTGTACTGCCCGCTTTTATGTACCGGCTCAGACACCGCAGCATGCTCGATCAGGTTTAAAGACACAACACCGGCAATAATCAATCCAATTGAAATGACTTTCATGACACTAACATGTTCTTGAAAAAACAAAAAACCAACGACTGTAATCAGGACAATTCCCATCCCTGACCATACAGCATAAGCAACTGATACATCAATGGATTTAAGCGTAAGCGTCAGAAAGAAAAGACTCCCTCCATAAAAGAAAATCAACAGCACACTGGGAATAAGCTTTGTAAAACCAGACGATAGCTTCATGCTGACCGTTCCCGCAACCTCAAACAAAATCGCCAAGCATAGAAACACCCAATTCACGTCGCATCAGCCTCCTTATCAGCTGTTATACCGTTAAATAAAACATCTACAATTGATTCAAGAACCTCTCCTGTCGTAAACTGATGTTTCAGTGGATATTCAGGGTCATACACTTGGTTGATGCTCCCTATATACATGTGAACAAACAGGTCCGGATTGATGTTTCTGATTCTCTTTTGCTGTTTGCACTCATTTAATAATGCTAGGACAATCGCCCATTCTTCCTTAATAAACGCGTCTAATGTAAGCCACGCATCGTAATGGTATTTCTTTAGTTCATTTAATAATCCCATGTTCAGCAGTTCCATCCCCTGCGGAAGGCTGATCAGCATTTGTTTCACCTTTTCGAGCACATTTAAACTTTCATTTTCATAGATGTCTCTTTCCATTTGCTTCATTTCAGCTAAAAATTGTTCGACAACCGCCTCAACAAGCTGATCTTTAGATGAATAATATGCATAGAGCGTCCGTTTGCTCGTTCCCAGCGCTGCAGCCAAATCATTCATCGTAAATGAAAATCCTTTTTGCTTGATCAGCCGGAAAGTTTCCGCCAGAATTCTTTTATCCATATTAATCCCCCGCTTTCGGTACCGATAAAACTATTTAAGTACCAATATTATACGGCAGAAATTTATGGAAATCAACAATATATAAAAAACCTCTCCTATTGGGAGAGGTTTAAAAGACACTGCGGACCAAACCGCCGTCCGCCCGAAGTGCCGCGCCATTGATCGCAGAGGAAAGCGGGCTGCTTAAAAATGTAACGAAGTGGGCGATTTCTTCCGGACGGATCAGTCTTTGAATAATAGATGTCGGCCGGTTTTCTTTCATAAAACGTGCCTCAGCTTCTTGAACAGTCAGGTTTTCACCAGGATACAGCGAGTTCAGCATGGTTTCCACACCCTCTGTTAAGGTAGAGCCCGGCATGACGGTGTTGACTGTGACATTCGTGCCGGTTGCCAGCTCCGCCAAACTGCGGGAAATGGACAGCTGCATCGTTTTTGTCGCACTGTAATGGGCCATTTCCTGTGACGGCATAATCGCCGCTTCACTGGCAATGAAAATCACACGCCCTTCTTTTTTCTCTATCATGTTATGCAAATACCTGCGTGTCAGCCTTACACCGCTCATAATATTCACTTCAAAAAAACGAAACCATTCATCGTCGGGAATATCAAAGTACTCCGCCGGTTCAAAAATCCCTAAATTGTTGACCAAAATATCAACCTCTGGATATGCCTGAAACAGCTCATTGCAGCCTTCTTCAGTTCCCAAATCAAATGCGGCCGGATAAAGAACCGCTTCAGCATGTTGTGTTTTCAGTTCATCTATCGTCTGATTCACTTTCTCTTCCCGGCGTCCGTTAATGATCACTGCCGCACCTTCTTCAGCTAACGAAGAGGCAATAGCTTTTCCGATCCCTGATGTCGAACCGGTCACCAGTGCGGTTTTTCCTTGTAAATTCAGCTTCATTATTCATCCCTCCGTTTTTGATTCCTCTTATTTATTGACAGAAATCTGATTGGTGAAACATCTGCTCTGCAATCAGTATGAAACAGCTGGGATCGAAATGGAAGTACGCACTTTTTGGTGCCTGTGGTTTGGAGAAAAAATAAAGCAGAACCTCTTAAGAGGTTCTGCTTTATTGTCAGTATGTATGGAGACGGTGGGAGTCTATTACCATGGTATGGTTATGTTTTAAAATAGTTACAAACCGTTGATATATAAGCCTTTACGTATGATGATAAATCAGTTTTTTTAAAACTGAAATTTTATATTTTTATTATCAAAATGTTACCGCAAATGTCATGGACCTAACACACATACTCAATGCCTTGAATTCTGCTACGATGCGGTAGGTCCATTTACCGATCGTTCCCCTCCCTCCTCATTTTCCCTGTTCTGGTCCATAATCACCTTATCATTCAACCTAAGGTAAATTTTTACATAGCTAACACTTTGATTTGATTTATTTTAAAAATAATTCTTTGTTTATCAATATACTCATTATCTAAATCTACTTTAAAAAATGGAACCGCCCTTGTAGAACTTTCTGCATGCAAATAAAAAGGTCCTTCACTAGGAAAGAGCCTTTTCCATTCCTCTCTAAAAATGGAGGAACTTGATTCCAGATTGTAATTCTAACATTTTAAAAGCAAAGACAAACATTCCTTTAAAATGGTTTCCGCCAAAAAGTCTCACTAGATATAATTGAATTATGTGCATATGTGCTTTAAAGATAGAGGTGAATATATTATGAAATTAACATTTGATCCGCCTGTTGGTATGGGGTGTGGGTGATACAGAAAACACAAATGAGCATGACAGATTTTGAACGCAAGTTATATCAGATTTTTGTTAATATGCGGCTTTACAGAAAAAAAAGAAAGACAGAAAAAGTGAACAGGAAATACGTGATACCACGAAAACCTTATCCGAAAAATGGATTGTTTAGAAAGTCCTACTCGATGAGTAGGCCTTCTTTATGAATAGGCTATATTCTCTTCAAAATAAATTTTGCATTTGGTAAAATAATGGATATATGAAGGAGAGTGATTGATACATGTTGCTATTCATAGGTAAATTCATATTGCTCTATATCTTCTGTTCTTTTGCTTATTATTTATTTAAAGTCGCTTATTACAATATTGGTAAAAAATTAGCGCTAAGCACATCGGAAGGAACTAAAGCGAATTGGGTCGCAAACGTGTTTATTAAAAACGGTACTAAGCTAACTGATGGTGATTATTTTATGGTTGCAGTTGTTTCAGCATTGTGGCTTTTACTTAGGTAATATAACAAGCCTCCCTTTACAGGAGGCTTGTTTTTATTCAGTTGGATAACCATTTGCCTTACAGAAACTCTTAATATATTTGTTTTTGCTAGCAAATTTTCTGCAAGCTTTATTCATCCCAGCGTTATAAACTTCTTTCAAGAATTGTTGAGCTATCCCAGCCAGACCAATTGCAGTAAGAAGAGCAATAAGCTCTTGCAATCCAATATATACTACCCACGGGAGTGCTGGAACAATTGCCGTAGAGGCATCTCCAACTTTGACTTCTTGTCCTTTGTTTTGCTCTAACCATTTAACCTGTTCAGTTGGAATGCTAGCATAAAATAATGAAAGGTTAAAGATTTCATCACCAGTATAACCAATTTGTTTAGCTTTTTCTTTATCTACGCTGTATGTAAAATCATCGTTGAGTTTTAAAGCTTCTTTGACAAATTTCTCTGCTTTCTCAAAATCAGCTTCCGTTGCATGCTTTAATGCCTCGCTTACCTTCTCTTCCGATGTTAAATTGTTCATAATTGATTTTGCTTCTACGGTGTTGGCAGGAGTGCTTAAGAGGACAGTGACTAAAAGGGCAAAAGACGACAAAATGACAATCATGCTACTTTTTAGCTTACTCATTCCTTTAATCATTCCTTTCTACTAATTTGTTACATGCTAAATATTATCATATTTGGAATTTAATTTACATTACAAAACTGTGACATTTAAACTTTTTACACATTAAAAAAGCCCTGCTCATACGAGGGGGCTCAATTATTATGCGGACGATATTTTTTATTTGTTTCAAGCTATTCTTTCAACGCCTCCGCATCTTGCAGTAAAGACAAACTTGTATTCCCTATCTTTTTTTTACAGCTTCAATGCGTTTGTCACTTATCAATTTACTCATGCGCTGCTTATTTACCCCTAAAATCTCGGCAACTTCAGAAGTGCTGAGGACCTCAGTTTTCAGGAAGCCTTCAACCTCCTCACGACCGCCGAAACATTAAACACGTATAGTCACCTTTATCCGTCTGCACAACGTGAGGTTATTGGCTTTATGAAAAACGAAAAATTTTAAAAGTGTTACCAAAATGTTACCGCAGTGCCCTCAAAAGCTTTAAAAGCCTTGATAGCACTGCGGTTTCAAAGTATGTATGGAGACGGTGGGAGTCGAACCCACGTCCAGAAACATCGATTACTTAAGCGTCTACGAGCGTAGCCTGCATATTTATGGTTTCACTCATCTTCTTGCCTGCGGGCGGGCCTTCCGAGAGCTAGTCTGTTCATCTCTTCTTACGTTCTCAGACAGGAACGCAAGCGTAGCCTACTTGGATGTGCTCTTCACAGACACATAGGCAATGTCAGGAAGAGCTCGCTGCGCTTATTAGGCAGCTAATGCTACGTTTTGGTTAAAACTGTTAGTTTTGCCAGTTATATTTAAGTGCGTGTTTACGAGATCGCCTCTCGGCTCGCAGCTCAAGCTCGATCCATCCCTGTCGAATCCGTAACGTCCCCTTGGTATAAGGGAAATACGGGAGAAAATATCAAGCTCTCACTCAAACTGGCTATAGTCTTATTATAACATGATCACGGCTCTTTTCAATTGTCAAATTCTTCAAATGAATGGCGTCGTGATCTGATCGTGAACACAGTATAGCACAGGCCTGATTTTCGAATCAAGCACTATGCCTTTAGAAGCCTTTTTGACTGTCTCTGAACGCTCTTTCGATTTCCCGCTTCGCGTCCTTGCGCTTCAGATCTTCCCGTTTGTCATAGTTCTTCTTCCCTTTTCCAAGGCCGAGAAGCACTTTGGCAAAGCCGTTTTTTAAATACAGCTTCAGCGGAACGAGAGAATAGCCTTTTTCCTTTGTTAACCCGATCAGCTTATTAATCTCCTTGCGGTGCATTAACAGCTTTCTTGTCCGGAGCGGATCGTGGTTATAGCGGTTTCCCTGCTCATATGGGCTGACGTGCATATTGTGGAGAAACACTTCTCCCCGTTCGATTTTGGCGAAGGAATCCTTAAGGTTTACGCGGCCGGCGCGAATCGATTTGATTTCTGTTCCTTGCAGAACGATGCCTGTTTCATAGGTTTCTTCTATAAAATAATCGTGATTGGCTTTCTTATTTTGAGATAATACTTTTCCTGACCCTTTTGGCATGCCAAAACCTCCTCTCTCTAAGGAAAAACTGTCCACCTTTTGCGATACGCTCTATTTTACCAAATGTCACGTACCGCTACAATGAAAAGCTGTTTCCGAAAGAAAGCAAATAGAGCGCTGCGGCCCTATTTGCTGGTTGAGCTGCTATTTCTTCTTTTTCCGTTTCTGTTTCGGCGCGTTCTGGAAGCCGCGTTTTTTCTTTTTCTTCTTCGGCTTAGTGAACCATTCTCCTTTTTCCTCAGACGGAGCTGGAGAAACAGGTGTATTGGTGCTTTGAACACGTTTTCTGGCAGGCTTTCCGCGTTTTCTGCTCCGGCTGCTGTCCAATTCTCTCGGACGCCGCGGAGTGCCCTTCATGCCGACAATTTCAAAGTCGATATTGCGCTCATCTTTATTGACATCGACAACCTTGACTGTGATTTCATCCCCGATGCGGAAGACGTTGCCTGTCCGCTCGCCAATCATTGCGAAATGCTGTTCGTCAAAGCGGTAGTAGTCATCTGTCATAAAGCTGACATGGACGAGTCCTTCGATTGTATTCGGCAGCTCGACGAACATTCCGAAGTTTGTCACAGAGCTGATCATGCCGTCAAACTCTTCACCGATTTTATCAAGCATGTATTCCGCTTTTTTCAGGTCATCCGTCTCACGCTCGGCGTCAACTGCACGGCGCTCCATTGATGATGTATGTTCGGCGATATCCGGCAGGCGTTCAGCCCACTTTTCCTGTGTCGCTTCATCGACTTTGCCGTTGATCAAATACGTTCGGATCAGACGGTGAACGATTAAGTCCGGGTAACGGCGGATCGGCGATGTGAAATGCGTATAGAATTCCGTTGACAGACCGAAGTGCCCCAAGCTTTGCGGGTCGTATTTCGCCTGTTTCATCGAACGGAGCATAACAGTAGATATAACCGTTTCCTCTGGTCTGTCACGCACAGCGTCCAGAATGCTTTGCAGCGCGCGCGGATGAATATTCCCCGCCGTTCCTTTCACCACATAGCCAAAAGTCGTCACAAATTCTAAAAACTTTTGCAGCTTTTCAGCATTCGGCTCTTCGTGAATCCGGTATATAAACGGGACATTCATCCAATGGAAATGCTCCGCCACTGTTTCGTTTGCCACAAGCATAAATTCTTCAATCAGCTTCTCGGCGACAGAGCGTTCTCTGATCACAACGTCTTTAACCGCTCCTTCGTCATCAACAAGCACCTTTGCTTCTTTGAAATCAAAGTCAACGGCGCCGCGGTCCATCCGCTTATCGCGAAGAATTTGAGCCAGGCGCTCCATGTCTTTGAACATCGGAACAAGAGGCTCGTATTTTTGCTTCAGCTCTTCATCATCGTCAACAAGAATTTTATTCACATCTGAATATGTCATTCTTTCCGTTGTTTTGATGACACTTTGGAAGATCTCGTGCTCTGTCACCTGTCCCTGACTGTTAATTGTCATTTCACAAGAAAGCGTCAGGCGGTCAACCTTTGGATTTAAGGAGCAGATGCCGTTTGACAATCTGTGCGGAATCATCGGGATGACACGGTCAACCAGATACACACTTGTCCCTCTTTCAAGCGCTTCTTTGTCAATCGGCGAGTTTTCAGTTACGTAATGGCTGACATCAGCTATGTGAACGCCAAGCTTGTAGCTTCCATCATCAAGTTTCGTCACGGTAACTGCATCATCCAAATCCTTCGCATCCGCACCATCAATGGTGACAATCACCTGGTCACGGAGATCACGGCGGTCTTTCAGATCTTTTTCATCAATCGTGTCAGGCGTACTTGATGCCTGTTCCATCGCGTCAGCTGGAAATTCTCCCGGCAGGCCGTGCTTATGAATGACCGATAAAATATCAATGCCCGGGTCGTTTTTGTGGCCGAGAATGGTTTCAACCTCACCCTCTGCGTTCATGCGGCCTTCAGGATAGCTCGTCAGCTTGACAACAACCTTATGCCCTTCCGCAGCTCCATTTTTCCCATTTTTCGGAATGAAGATGTCACTCGTGATTTTTTTGTCGTCCGGAATGACAAAGCCGAAGTTTCTCGTTTCTGTATACGTGCCGACAACGCGCTGAATCGCTCTTTCTAAAATCCGTATGACGGTTCCTTCCTGCCTGGAGCCGCTTGACTGTGAGTTCAGACGCACCATGACGATATCGCCGTTCATTGCCGTATTTAGCTCATTAGGCGGAATAAACACATCACTTAACGACGTATCCTCAGGCAGCAAAAAGGCGAATCCTTTCGCATGGGCTGAAATCTTCCCTTTTATTAAATTCATCTTCTCCGGAATGCCGTAGCGGTCGCTTCTCGTCCGTACGATAAGCCCTTTTTCTTCCAGGGCAACTAACGCTTTGACGAGCTCTTTAAACTCCTCGGCTTCCGTAATATTTAACATCTCCTCAAGTTCCTGAACGGTCAGAGGTTTGTATGCCTCTTCCTTCATAAACGAGAGAAGCTTTTCCATAAATGCTTCTTTTTCCATTATCCGACCTCCTGTTGATTACCAATCGAGCTTCTCTAAAAATTCATACACATCCTGATGGACGAGGTCACGTTCTTTGTCGAGTGTAATGACATGCCCTGATTCCTCATACCATTTCAGCTGTTTATCATCAGTTTCCACTTCGTTGTAAATAATATTGGCGCTTTCGGTATTAATCATGTGGTCATGACGGGCCTGCACCACAAATGTCGGTGAATAAATCATATCGACATTATTCCGCACATCAGCAATTAAGTCTTGCAGCGCCTTGAGGGTATTCATCGGCGTTTTTTCGAATTCCTTCATTTCCTCTTCAATTTGCTCCGGGCTTTTCCCCTCAAACTTTTTGTAATTGCGAGCGTATGAAAGAACGCCTTGATACATGACCTCTTCACTCTTAATATGCATCGGTGCGCACATTGGGACAATTCCCTTTATGGGTACAGTGTAACCCAATTTCAGCGAAAAAACCCCGCCAAGCGACAGTCCGCAGGCAGCAATGCTCTCATAGCCTTCAGATTTTAAGTATTCATAGCCATCCATTACGTTTTTCCACCAGTCTTCGGGCCCCGTATGTACAAGTTCTTCAGGCGGGACGCCATGTCCTTCATATTGAGGCGCGTGGCACGTATAGCCGCGTTCATTCAAATATCGTCCCAGCATCCTTACATCCGCTGTATTGCCTGTAAAGCCGTGCAGCAAAAGCACCGCTTTGTCTCCGCCTTTAAATGTAAATGGTTTTGGTGTCACAACTTTCATGCTCATGTCTCCCTTTCTATCTGCACGATCATTATAGTTTTCCACAGTTTAATCAGAAAAAAACGTTTTGAATATCAGCCAGAAACGTGAAAAAGGCCTGACTTCACATCAGACCTTATACAAACATTGCCCTATAGGATATAAGCAAGCGCAATCGTTAACACGAAAAACAAGACTGCCAGCACTACCGTAATGCGGTGCAAAATTAAATCAAGACCTCTTGCTTTTTGTTTCCCGAAGAGCTGCTCCGCTCCGCCTGAAATCGCACCAGATAATCCGGCGCTTTTACTGGATTGAAGCAAAACGACAATAATAAGTGCAATGCTGACGATAACCAACAAGGTAATCAAAACTGCGTGCATCCCATACACCTCCAGACTCACTGGCTACATTACTTCTATTTTACATGAAAAGGGTTGGCATGTCACGCTGTATCAGACGCCAAAAGGCCGGATAAGACGTTTTATCTTGGTTACCCTATTCATATGAAAAGGTCAAAGGAGAAAAGCGATGCCGCTTATCAGCATAGACAGCAGGAAACATCTTTTTTATGAAGAATATGGACAGGGAATCCCTATCATTTTTATCCACCCGCCGGGCATGGGACGCAAGGTTTTTTATTATCAGCGCCTTCTATCCAAGCATTTCAGGGTGATTTTTCCCGATTTAAGCGGCCACGGTGATAGTGATCACATCGATCAGCCAGCGTCTATTTCCTATTACGCAAACGAGATCGCGCAATTCATGGACGCTTTGCACATTGATAAAGCTGTGTTATTCGGGTATTCTGCCGGAGGCTTAATCGCGCAGCATATCGGCTTCACCCGCCCGGACAAAGTGTCACACCTTATTCTGTCCGGCGCCTACCCCGCTGTTCATAACGTAATCGGCCAGAAGCTGCACAAACTGGGAATATATCTGCTTGAAAAAAACCCCGGTCTGCTCATGAAAATCCTCGCTGGCAGCCACACAAAAGACAGACAGCTTCGCAGCATATTAACAGACCATATGAAAAAAGCAGACCAGGCCCATTGGCATCAGTATTATCTGGATTCGCTTGGCTACAACTGCATTGAACAGCTGCCCCGCCTAGACATGCCAATGCTGTTTATGTATGGCGGCCTGCGGGACTGGACCTTTACAAACGCAGGCTATTACCGAAGAGCGTGCAGACATGCCGAATTTTTCAGATTGGAATATCAGGGACATCAATTGCCGACAAAACAATGGAAAACGTGCAATGAGCTGGTGACAGGGTTTGTGCTGACACATCATTCATAGGAATAGAAAACGCTTGGCTTCCTTGCGTTTTTTGTTACTTTATTGACTTTTGTCAATAAAATCGTAGTAAAAAAGATCCTCAAATTTCAAATTAAAATAGTGAAGCATTTTACCGATCACAAGCTGCCCCGGCCGTCTTTCTCCATTCAGCACGCGGCTCAGTGTGGCGGGTGAGACTCCGATTTCCAGCGCAAGCTGATTAAGGGAATAATCGTTATTAACCATATACTGCAAGACATAATCACGTCTAATCTGTATCTTTTCTACTGGCACTTTCCTCACCTTCCATTCCTGAAAAACTTTTTTCTATACTTTTACATTACGGCTTATGTTAACTTTTGTCAATACATTTCCAGTCTACCTATTCCCTTTAGTCAATAAACATACTAAAATATGAGTAACAGTGAGGACGGGGTGAGATATATGGAAAGCTTTGGCGAACAATTACGGGCATTGCGTGAAGAGAGAAAGTTAACAGTCAACCAGCTGGCGACTTATTCAGGCGTAAGCGCGGCCGGCATCTCCAGAATCGAAAACGGAAAACGGGGCGTTCCCAAACCTGCCACCATCAAAAAACTGGCAGAGGCCTTAAAAATTCCTTATGAGGGGCTTATGTACAAGGCTGGTTACATCGAAGAAGTGCATGAAGCCAGGGCCCCTTACGAAACGAAGTGCAAGCTGCTTGAAAAAGCGGAGGCCTATGACCTGAAAAACCTTGCGCTTCTTGAGAACGAAAAGTGGCAATATCTCAATAAAGAAGATTTGCTCATGCTGGATCATTATTTTTCGTTTATTTCAGATGAAGCCAAAAAACGGTCTGCTGAGACTGACTCTTGATAGAAATGTGAGGCGATAGACCATGTCACCGTTCGGACAGCAATTACGGGAGCTGCGCCGCGCCCGCAAACTGACAGTGAATCAGCTTGCGGTGTACTCAGGCATCAGCTCGGCCACCATTTCAAAAATTGAAAACGGCAAGCGCGGCACGCCAAAACCTGCCACTATCAAAAAACTGGCGACTGTACTGAAAGTGCCCTACGAAAACCTGATGGCTGCCGCTGGTCATATTCAAGCCTTTCCAGAAGAAATCCGCGAGGCTTCGGAAAGCTATCAGTCCATTTACAATATTTACCAGACAGCTGTCACTCGCGGAACGGAGCACCTCCCGATTTTCAACAGCCAAAAATGGGAACACCTTTCAAAGCAGGATATTGAAAATCTCAGCAAATACTTCGATTTTTTAGCCTCTGAAGCGAAAAAACGCGTCTCTTCTTCATAATCCCCTGCTTCTCTTTCTGCATTTTATCAATCACGCTTGCATACCTTCCCTCATTTTTTGCGTTATAATAGTGTCAGACGAGGTGAAAAGTATGAACCAATCAGAAATGTGTCCTAGATTTGAAAAAGCAGTCGACATCTTGAGTAAACGCTGGGTCGCTTTAATCGTATTTCAGCTCTTGAACGGGTCTCAGCGATTTAGCGAAATTGAAGCAGCACTTCCAAATCTAAGCGGCAGAGTTCTGTCAGAACGGCTGAAAGAACTTGAGCTTGAAGGAGTAGTGAAGCGGGATGTCATCCCTGAAACTCCGGTTCGCATCGAATATTCATTGACTGATAAAGGAAAGGCACTAGCACCCATTTTAGGTGAGATTTCTAAATGGGCGACTGAATGGATTGACCCTTCCTTTCTTGACTAATTGCTAAAACGGTTCTGATCTCAAAGACGAGAAAAGAGCCGTTTTTTATTTTTTCCCAGGTGAAAAAACGATTTCTCAGCCGATATATAGTACATCCACACATTACGTTTTTAAAGGAGACCACTATATGCGACTGACGATTTCCCGCAAATTCAGCCTGGTATTTTTGACACTGATCCTGATCAATTTACTTGTAGGCGGAATAGGCGTTCTTAATATGCAGCATATCATTCAAAAAACAGATGAAATCAACACAAAATGGATTGACGGCATCAAAGGAATCACTTCAATTAATTATGTAACCGAGCACCTGTCTTCTAAAGAAAAGGACTTTCTGATTTATACAGACAAAAGCAAAATGGATACACTTGATCAAGAAATGAATCAAATCATGGAAGACATTAACCAAAAGCTCGATAACTACGAAAAAACAATCTCCACTGATAAAGAGCAGAAACTGTTCGAGCAGCTTCAAACTGAAGTGAATACCTATATGGATATTCATGCGCAAATTATCGAAAGCGGCCGTACGAATGACATGGACAAAGCAAGAGGTTTATTGGTTCAGACTGAGGCCAGCTTTGAGGATATGAAAAAAACAATCACTCAGCTTGTTGACTTAAATCAAGAAGGCAGCAACACAGCGGTAAAAGAAACGAAGGCCGTCTATCATAAAGGGCTCATTTACACTGCTTTGCTTGTGGCAGCATCGATCCTCATCAGCATTTTCATCTGGCTTTATATCACGCGAAACATTGTAAAGCCTATCATTCGCATGAAGGAATCTGCCAATCATATTGCCGAAGGCGATCTGTCGAACGATATGGAGGCGCTCAACTCAAAAGACGAGCTGGGTGATCTGAATGAAGCGCTGCAAAAAATGGTAGGGAATCTGAGAGATATTGTCGGATATTCTAAAGACATATCAAGCCGGGTCCTTTCTTCTTCACAGGTGCTTGCTACCGCAACGAATGAAACAAGATCCGGCAGCAAACATATTACTGAAACGATGAACGAAATGGCTGAGGGCTCTGAACAGCAGGCACAAGACGCGGTGACGATTGCCGAATCGATGAATGAGTTCACTGAAAGCATTGATAAAGCCTATAATCACGGCATCACCATCAGCGATACGTCTCAAAACGTTCTCGAACTCGCGGTAAGCGGAAACGAAAATATGGCTACGTCATTACAGCAAATGAAAACCATCCATCATATTGTTGAAGAAGCCGTGCATAAAGTGAGATCACTGGAACAGCATTCTCAGGATATTAACAAGCTCGTTCAAGTCATCAACGGAATTGCCGAGCAAACGAATTTGCTGTCCCTTAACGCCGCAATTGAAGCTGCCCGCGCAGGAGAAAGCGGCAAAGGCTTCGCCGTTGTGGCAGAGGAGGTCAGAAAGCTGGCAGACGGCGTTTCTGATTCCGTGCAGGATATTACCCGGATTGTAGGCGGGACACAGCAGGAGATCCACACTGTCATTACGTACTTGGAAAGCAGCTTTACAGAAGTCGAAAAAGGAACGGAAAACCTGACAGACACTGGACAGGCTATGCGGCATATCAAGCAATCCGTCACTCATGTTGCAGACAGCATTAAGGAAGTAACGGATGGCCTGAAACAGTTAACAAACCAATCGATTACTATCAATCAATCGATTGAAAATATCGCTTCTGTATCCGAAGAGTCGGCCGCCGGCATTGAAGAAACATTTTCAATAACCGAGCAATCCGCCCATTCGATGGATCAAGTGCTTCAAAATGCTGAAGAGCTTGAGCAGCTGGCGAAGGAGCTTAATGAGAAGATGGGTCAGTTTACGATTTAAAAATAACCCACGTCCAGATAGGGCGTGGGTTTAATGATTTCTATATAAGGGTATTTTCACTCGAACTTCTCCGCCACCCTCTATAGTGTTTCCAAGAGTAAGTTCTCCATTATGAAGATTCACAGCATTTTTTGCGAAGGTCAACCCCATTCCATAATGACCTTTAGACTGACGGGCCTTGTCATCCATGTAAAAAAGTTCTGTTGCTTTTTTTAGCCCGATTTCCGAAAATCCATTTCCTGTGTCTTTTACAAAAAAATAAAAAGTATCAGAATCGCATTCCGCATGCACCGAGACAGTCCCATCCTCCGGTGTATAATCAACTGCATTTGTTAAAATATTCAATAACGCCCTATGTAACAGTTGCCAGTCTATTTCCGCCTCTTTCTTGAGATTTTCTTTTTTAAATGAAATATTTATTTTTTTATTTCCTTTATAGGCGGATATATCTTTCTGTAGAGTTTCTGTCAGCTTATCTACAAAGGCTTTCTCCAAATGAATAGTTAAGGAATCCTCCGTTCTCGAGAGATGAATCAGCTGAGAAATATATTGTTCAATTTGATTTCCTGCTCCAAGAATATATTTTGTATATTCAGCTTGTTCTTCGTTTTGAATAGACAAGCTGAGTAATTCAGCATTTCCCTTAATAATGGTAATCGGGATCTTGATATCATGTGCCAAAGCACCAATTTGCTCTTTCTTATTTTTTTCTAATCGCCACTGAGCTTCGAGTGATGACCGAAGAGCATCTCTCATTTCAATTAAGGAATCAATTACATCATCAAATTCCTTAATATTTGTAAATTCGGGAGTAAACTGCAAATTTTGCTCTTTTATAAATCGAGTAATTACGTTCAGTGTCTCAAAATGTTTTCTTAATCTATTAGCAAAGTAAGTTGTTATAATAGAAATGACTACAATGAGTAAGACTATTAAAATACAAATACTCGTTAATTCATAATTAGGAAGGTATTTTCTTAATAAAGGTGAGCTAAAATCTGCACGTAATGAATATTGCAAAACACAATACTCTTCATTTCTATCTATAACCAAATATCCTTTTTGTTTATAATTGACATACGGTTTTTTTTCAATCTTCTTTTTAACCAGTTGCAGATCTTTTTCTTTAATGGTTCCAGCTGTTTTTTGTTTTGTTTCTTTATCAAGGATGGCATATGACATTGTATCTGGAATCATATCAGCAGTGACTTTATCTGTATTTTCCAGCTTTGGCGCAAGTTTTTCTGCTTCCCGTTCATTATAATTCGCGGGATGTGAGAAACCCGTATTCATTGCGATTGTATTTATAAATAAATATAGCAGAGCCAGTACAACTAGACTTATACATAACGTGACCATATACTTTATCAGTTCTCTAAGAAGTGTTTTCTGGCCCTTAAAACCTATTCCCATTTGTACCCAACACCCCATACCGTTTTGATAGGGTCTGTATTATGCTCTTTACATTTTTTTCGAATCGTTCTGATAAATTCAGTAATTGTTGAATACAAAGCATTCCCCTCTAATCCATATATCTCCTCGTAAATTTGTTCTCTTGAAAAAGTTCTCCCTTTATGTTGAGCTAAAAATTCACAGATTTTATATTCATTTTTTGTTAGGTTAAGTTTGTGGTTATTGATAAATACTTCTTTACTATCAAAATGAAATAAAAAACCGGAGATGACTCTTTTCGATTGATGTTTATCTCTCCGTTCCCTTCTTAAGTGAGCATTAACTCTAGCACTAAGCTCTCTAACACCAAATGGCTTTGTAATATAATCATCTCCGCCGGTAATAAGACCTTTTACTATCGCTTCCTCTTCTGTTTTAGCCGTGAGGAATAAAATTGGACAATCAACCAAAGGACGTATCTGTTTACATAGCTCAAAACCATCAATATCTGGCATCATAACATCCAGCAAAATTAAATCATATCCTTGAAATACGTCAGGCGGCTGTCCTTTAACACGATCTAAAATGTCAACTTGATGCTGGTCACGGCGCAAAATATTTTGTATCAGTACAAGAATATCTTTTTCATCATCGACAGCAAGGATTTTGGCCATTTCCTGTCCCCCTCATACTATTCAAACGTTTTTCTGCCTTCCCATTTACTAAACCATATTACACTGGCAATGATTATACATATTATACCAAAAATCATAACCAATACCCCTGAATTTATTTCATGCATTAATAAAGGATTATCCCCTTTTTCTTTAAAGTGGAGTACCCCATTTAAACCTGACAATCTAATACCCCAAGCCCAAGGGTTATATTTCCATATAGCATCTCCTAATCCAGTATTCATTAGAGCGGTCATAAGCAGGCCAGCTCCGCCTATCAGGACAGAAGCACCCATTCCAAACATACAGCTGATAAAAAAGTAAATACAATATAGGGCTACACTACCCGCAACTAGCCAGGCACCACCTGTTATAAAAATATCGTAAGACAAATCCGGCACATGTAAAATAAATTTTAATCCTATTATATAAATGAAAAGCGCTATACCAATAGAGCAAAGTTCCATGAAAAGCAGCATTAACATTTTGCTGGCATAAGCAATGACTTTTGGAGACGTACTCCCTAGTAACACTTGAAATTTCCCTGCCTGTTCTTCTAAGGATGCAGTCATTCCGCATAACACCCCTATAAGCAGCGGCAATGCAACTGCAATAGCTTCCATAAAAGACTTATACAAGTGAAATTGACTCTGATCTCTCTCATAAAAATACAGAATCAATACAGTTGAAAAAGCTATAGGAATAATTAAATGGAGCCACATAAAGGAGGTGTGTTTGCTTTTCTGGAAATCAGCTTTTAAACACCTCAAAAGTAATCTCACCTTATATCGCCCCCTGCTTTTTTGTTCTGTAATCGATTGAATGGGCAAACGAACGGCTGGTCAAAAACGCTATTATTAAAAATAATAGAATAGAAATCAATATAGCAGGAGGGACGACCATCCAACTCAACAAAGGATCATTTTTTTCAAGCAAAAGACCGTTAGGATGAATACCTATTGTGGGACACATCATTCGAATTGGCCAGCTCCAAGGAATAAACCACCAAAAGGAACGAGATGCCGGCATTATACCTAAAACAAAAGTTCCTATAAGATTTAACATTACCGCTATTGTAAGCCCCCACTTTTTTGCCACAAATAAACAAAGTGGAATTTGCCAAAGGCTTGTTACCCAAAGCAATAAACTTGCGGCAATTGTAGAAAGCGTAACAATAGCAAAATCAGCTATAACAAACCCCATTAGTAACATAAACACTAAAAATACAATTTGAGATAATAGCGAATAAATCATAATAATTACAACCTTAGAGTACCATAATCTTCCTAAATCAATAGGCAATGAATACGTACCATTATAATTAGAGGCCTTTTTTTCTTTTTGATGAGATAAAGAACAAAATAAAGCTATCATCACCGGCATAAATATAATAGACCACCAGTTAAAAGTACCGGGAACAAAAAATTGAATGTTCATTAAAAAAGAAAAACCTATATTAAGCAGCGGCACTAAGATAATCATTTTTCTAGAAAAGGTCCTTTTAAACTTCAGGTTTTCGGCCTTCATATAATTCATCATCTTTTTACACCCTCTTTTTCACGGCTTGCCTTTACAACTTCCATAAACAAATGCTCTAAATCATCAGTCTTGTTTATTTCCCCCTGGTACCCAAGATGACCGCCGATGATAATCCCAATATGATCTGCTATTTGCTCGACTTCTGAAAGTATATGACTAGATAAAATCACGGTTATTCCTTCCTGAGGAAAAGAGCGAATAAGATCTCTGAGCTCCTGAATGCCGATTGGATCTAGCCCATTCGTAGGCTCATCAAGAATTAATAATTTAGGGTGATTTAATAAAGCAATAGCAATTCCCAGCCGCTGCCTCATCCCCATCGAAAACTGCCCTGCTCTTTTCTTTCCAGCATGCTGCATATCTACTGTCTTTAGCACACTGTTTATGCGATCCTCAGATAGGCCCAGCAACGTTGCATGTACTTTTACATTTTCAAATGCTGTTAAATTATCGTAAAGGGGTGGGGCTTCTATTAAAGATCCGATATTTTGCAAATCAGAACGTTTCCATTTATGTCCGTCGAAGAAAACCTCACCAGAAGTTTTCCGTAAAATTCCTGTTAAAATTTTAAGTGTCGTCGATTTTCCAGCTCCATTTGGTCCAAGCAGACCGTAAATGCTGTTTTTTTGAACAGTTAATGAAACATCTGAAACAGCTGTTTCTTTGCCAAACTTTTTTGTAAGACTTTTGGTTTCTAATAGGACTGTACTCATGTCACACTCTCCCTTATCCCTTTTCATTCTTAATCAAAACCGCTCGATAATACTCGCGATTAAACTCCACAATGATTTCATCTTTGGCATCAGTATCCTCGTTCGCACTGTAAACCTTCCCATAACGTAGAGGTTTTTTCTCTCTGGTTTCATCCGGATCATTAGAGATATACGGTTCTTTCAGTTCTTCTTCAGACCATCTCTTTCCCTCACTATCTACAAAGAAGGTTTGACCTATTGCCCCTATTACTTTTCCTTTTTTGTCTTCATCAACTTTATCTTTCATCTGATAAAGTTTTTCGTTATAGACCACTTGATCGAGCTTTCCCTTATCAATCAAGCTCTCCATTGTTTCAGATGTTTCGTTGTTATCCTCAGTAAAATGCACTGTTTTTTTTGTTTCTTCAACAGTTTTATCTTTAAACTTCGTTAATGCTTGACAAGCAGATAACATAAATAAAACAATAAAACAGCCTGAAATGTTTACACATCTTTTCAAAAACACGTACATCACCTCAATCTTATGAATTTTCCCCAATAGATGTTAAAGATAAAATGAATTCTTCCTCTGCGCGGTATCTATGTGGGATGTTGATCATTCTAGAATACTTTTATCAAAATTTAATCAAAATACTTTTTCTAACTGGAAACTTAAAGCATTTGGGCTTCTGGCAACACGATCAACTTGTCTAAATAAAAAAGCGTGATCAGGTCACACTGTTTACTCCAGATAGATCTATCTCATATTGATCTATCCATTAAAATATGAATTTCTGAGGAATTTCCTTAACTTGTCTGTACATGATAAAAAGACTGACTTGGGTATGTATTATCCATTATCCCCCCTTGTTACTTTTTTTCCACATGAAAAAACGGGTGTGAAATTTAAACTCATTCACACCCGTTACTTTTTACATCATTTTTAGGCCCTAACTCTATGAAAATAGTATGTATAACGCTCAGGAATGCAAGGAGTCAGAGCAAAGTGATTCAATGGTTTTACTTATTTAGAGATTTTGCAGTTACAAGTTATTGTTTGAAGGAAGCAAGTTTGCAATACACCAGTTACACACCCAGGTGTACAAAGTGATTCACTTTTCCATTGAGGAGTGATTTTAGAGTCTTGTTTAGAGACTTTTACTACATCCAAATCGAAATCATCGAACTTTGACATATTGGTCACCTCCTTTCAATACCTATATAGTAACAGACGAATATCAAGATTTTATCATTTTTTCCTTTTTTTATTAAATAAGTAATGCTTTTGGCCAATCTGTTTTTGAGCCTAATTCCATGTTTAATAGCCCTAATCCTACACCTACAGCTCCATCCAATAGACCGACGTACTGCAAAGGTACTGCTTCATTCCCTTCAATTGATTCATAATTGTGGAACCCAAAGATATAATCCTTGTCATAGCAGCTCATAATTTTTTGTTTGATCTTTTGAAGCTCTTCGTTAAAAAATTCTTGTCCAGTGAGTTGATTTACTGCAAGCAAAATCTGACTTATTCCACAATAGCCATGGCATATCGTAGGCGAAAAAATCCCCTGTATATCAGATGCTGTGCACCTTAAATTCTGTACACCTATATTCAAAAATCTAGTATTTTGAAGTGCTTTTCCCGCTTTAACAATCGCAAGACATACCCCAGGTCTCCCATAGCACCAAGCATCTCTACTAAAATTTAGAGCCTTAGGTGGAGATCCGTATTGATACTCCTCAAAGCTTATATTTCCTTTCCAAAACAAGTTGCCTTGATCTTTTTCAGAAAATTCCAGTAAGAAATCTACCATTTTTTCAATTGCACGTTCTTGACCCTTTACTTTAATTCCCTGCATGAGTGCTGAAGATAGAATGCAAATAGGACCAGGTATCCCATGTGCTAATCCCATATTAAAGTTTCCGTTTGGATAAGCTTTTTTTTCGATATCTGTAAACTGATGTTCAGATGGAATATGCCATCCAGGAACTTTTTCTCCATTCACGGTAATGTCTTCAGTTAATCTAACCAGATACTTTAAAATATCAATTAACAAATCCCTCATTGCCTTATCTTCTTGAAATAGCAGAAGATAACTTGCAATTCCACTGACACCTTCTATTACATCGTAGTCACTCATATACACTTCCCGCTGAGAAAATTCAGTTAACAATTGAGGTACTACTTCAGCCAAATATTCGTTAATACGGGAAATGAAACCTTTGTAATAGGTGAAATGTTGCGATAAACAGACAGCTGCAAGTCCAATGCCAGCTGCTCCGGAAAACATTGATGGAGTATGCAGCCCTTTTTCTTTTATTTCATTTACTAAAATCGATAAATATTTGTGTCCTAAGTCGTCCCATCCTTCCCCAGGAAAATGGGCGTGCAATTCGCCATACAGCATACATATGCCTGGTATACCATGGCTCAATGCGGTCGGCTTCCAAGGTATAAGAGGAACTTCCCCAATACTGAGGAAGTTATCTTTTTTATTCACTATTTCAAGTACTTTATCGTAATCAGAAACTTGTCGAGCGATTTCTTTCACCAGTTCAACTTCTATCCCTGATACAGCGCCTCTTTCCATTTAGTACCGTCCTCCTCTAGCGGATTCATATAGTTCTCGGATTCATCCATCTTTTTATACAGTGGACATGTTTTTAATAACTCTTCATGTGTTCCTATTCCTACTATTTCCCCTTTATCCATAACAATGATCCGATCTGCAAGTTTAGCAGCAACCAATCGATGGGAAATAAATATTCCTATTTTATCTTTTGACAAACTGAAAAAAGTATCGAAGGTTTCTTTTTCTGCAATTGGATCCAGCGCAGAACTTGGCTCATCCAAAATATACAAAGAAGCTTCCCTAAAATAAGCCCTAGCCAAAGCAATCTTTTGCCATTGTCCGCCGGATAATTGCCTTCCTTCATCAAACCATAATCCAAGCTGTGTATCGAATTGATAGGATGAATGACCTTTTAAAAAATCAGCTTTTACAATATCGAGGACCTCATGCATTTTATTTGTCTGATGTAGTTTATCAATTTGTCCAAATCCTATATTTTCCTTTAAGGTCATTTCATATTTCATGAAGTCTTGAAAGAGTGCCGCAATTTGTTCCATATAACTGTCCATATCCAATTCTTTAATATTTACTCCATTAACCAAAATGTCACCTTGCTGAACTTCATATAATCCGGTAAGGAGCTTAATGAATGTACTTTTCCCTGACCCGTTTGGCCCAACAATGGCTATTCGTTCTCCTTTATTCAATGAAACATTAATATGATTCAGTGTCTGTTCTCCTTGATTAGGATAGATAAAGCTGACATTCTGAAAGATAACAGAATGAATAGGCTCAACAATTTGCTTCTTATGACCTTGATTTTTCTCTTCCCTTAATTCCAGAAATTCATACAATTGATTCATATAGAGATTGCTGTTATAGATGGAATAAATGCTAGTCATGATAGACTGTGAGTGACTTTGCACCAACGAAACAGATCTGATATAACTCATCACATTACCGACCATTATTTTTCCCGCAAAAGCAGACATAATAGCAATAAATATAATGACAGCTCCAACTAATTGCACTGCAATCTCATATATTAGGTTCAAATAAGTTTTCTTTCTCAATATTTTTGTATCTTGATCAATAAAGGATTTTTTAATATCCCAGTATTTGTTTAATAAATAATCTTTAAGGTTATACAATTTTAATTCTTTAAAAGAAAAATCGTGTGTGAGTATATAACTGATATACCACGATTTCCTTTCCTTTCCTGCTCGTTTCCAATGTATAAAAAATTCTTGCTGTCCAATCTTCAAAAAATAGAATAGAGAAATCACTGGAATAACCAACAAGAGCAGCGAAACTTTAGGGTTCCATGACATCAAAAATGCAATTGATGAGAGCAGAGTCACAAATGATGTGGTCATTGTAATGATGGCTTGAATGATTTGGTAAGGTTTATAGCTGATTTCCTTAGTTACCCTTTCTAATTTGTCGTATATTTCAGGATTTTCGAAATCCTTCAATGCTAGATTACTGCTCTTTTTCATGACTTTATAGTTCAGTTTATAACCAATATTTAATTGGAATTTGCCATTATAATATTCAGAAACCTGAGAGATCAGTTCCGAACAAAATGATACGCCAAGATATGTTAGAAAAATGGAGATAACAACTGAAACATCTTTGCGTATAGTCACAAGGGAATTAATCAATTCTTGTGAAATATAGAGTGAAACAATTGGCAGAATACCGGTAATAATACTGAATAAAATTAACTTTAAAAACAGTGATCTTTCTAAGGTGAAAATTAATTTGATAGTCTTAGGCATTTGTTTCATGATAAATAGCAGCTCTTTTAACTTTAGTTGTTCCTTTACTTCCATGCTAAACTACCATTCTTCTTTTGATATCTCTGCGCATATAAAGAGTGCCTGCAAAGTGTAAGTATTTTATTTTCCAATTCTCTATCAGTTCCGAATAAACGATTGCAATGTAGGTGAATTACACTACCTATGCGTGAATATACTGCTTCTTTGTTATCAAATGCCTTGTTTATTAAGCATGCATAATTAGCTGCAGCTATTTTTCTAGTTTTCAATATTTCATATAATATTCTGCCATCACTTGTTTTTCTGAGATTATCCCAATCTCTATCAGAGTTGCATATTTCAATATACATTTCTCTATCCTTCTTAAATTCAGTACGATACTCATTCTGCAGGCAATTTTTTTCTAAAAACGTTAACTGCTCTTCGAACGTAAGCTCGAACTGTTCTAAAAACTGTATGACAGAAACCATACCTGCGATTTCCTTGCTTATCGCAATATCCTTCATGCGATGCATTCTGATCATCGTTTCAACAACTTTGCTATCTTCACAGAAAACCTGTTCTGCAGCATCCATTAGGTCTAGCCCGCCGTATCGTTCTATTTCCCGCTCATATTGGGTGATAACAAACTCAGTAACCAGTCCTTTTTCTCTTAAGCTTTTCAGCCAATTCAATAATTGTGGAAATAAACTGTACAGCACCTCTGCTTTCCCATTAAATCTAAGTCTTATATGAGGCTTCGGATCTCGATACCTCATAAAGAAATGTCTGGCTGGATATTGATCAGAAATCTGGTTATAAAAATCCGCTATTTCAAAAGCAATTAGCTCTTCTTCTCTAGTTTGTTTACAATAAAGTTTAATAAACAGCCAATCTTCAAATGGCATTTTAATTCTTTCGGATCCATTTTCTTCTACTGAGTTAAGGACCGGTAATTTCAGTGGTTTTTCTGGTTTTTTTCTGATCAGCGGAACAACGATTTCCCCCGAATAGACATTTTGGTTTCTATCCTTTAAAGCATCTGCATCAAGCTCAGCAGCCACAAGTTGTAACGGATGGTTATGATTCGTTTTTTTAAGTTCCCAGAAAAAAACATCCAAAGTACGATCATCCTCTATATCAATTAATAATCGATTGTCTGCGTTAACGATATAAAATATTTGCGGAAGATCATAAGTACGATGAAATTCAAAAAATGCAGATTTCACCTCGTCTATCGATGAATTCGAATGAATGCTTAAATCACTTTTGTGTATCAGCCATTGTTCACATGATAAGATTATTTCTTTATATTTGATTTCAGGAATATACTTAAAATCACTATAGATGCCCATCCACGGGAAATCATTCCACTTCCTTTTGCCATCTCTTGAAATTTCCAATAAAAATCGTAAGGCATTTGGCATTAATAAAGGATTAAACATATGATTTGATTCAAAAGACAGAATTTCGCCAGTACGTTTATGTCTGGCATAAAAGATATGGTTTTTATCGATTCCAATTAGAACATCTTCAGCTTTAACAGAATCATTGTGATGCAAGACACTGTTTGTAAAAAGGTTCATTTCTTTTTCCCTATAGCTTACATTTCTTGTTACATTTCCAGACCTGACCTGATTAGGCACAATACTCAGCTCACAAATTTTCTTATTTTTGTCTGATAACTCTTTTTCCTTATTATGTATATTTTTTATAACGGCATTGATTGAATCAGATAAGTGAGTAAACCTTCCAAATGTTTTCCCTGCGCGTGTAGATCCGACATTTGGCCCTAAATAAAGCATGACTCTGCCATTGCGCAATTTAACAAAGAAATTGAGTTCAAATGATACTGGAATTTCTTCATCTGCAATTTCATAATTGCAGATTCTATGGAATGTTTCGTCGTGTAATTGAATGGGAGCTTTCTTTCTAACTGATTCAAAGTATTTTTTCATAAAAAATTGTTTCATTTCAGGTGAAAATTGGTCCTCAAATGATATTTCTTCGAAGAATTCATTAGCAGGATTCGTGTAAGTAGCAGGGGCACCAATGCCAGAGCTGGAACAAAGCATTTCTAAAAGAGGAACTTCTCTTTCATACCCATAACGCTCCAAAAACACATTTTTGTACTTTTCTAAGTGTGGTCTAGTCTTTCTGCGGAAGGAGCAGCCATATAAGTAAACATACTAGCCAGTTCACTTATCGCAAGAGATGTTTCATTATCTAGTTGAATGGAAGAGTCACCTAAACCCGTGTCCACCTGCAGAGGAGATGAAGTCTTTATGAGTTCGTTCATTGTTTCAATCAGATTTAAATACTGGTCCTCTCCCTCTCCGATAGTGATACGGTTATATGCATCTATCTGATATTGTATTTTCCTGCAAGCCTGAAGAAGCTCATTTGGAATTCGGCTGCTTTCCGCTTGAGCAATTAAATACTGAAATTGATCTGAAACAGTCATTGGCGGCCGTAAATTCGATATCAGGAACTCTTTGTCAATAAGATCTGCTACGTACTGATTAATTTTGCTTATTGGAGTATTTTCATAGTTCTCTGTCAAACTACGAATAATATCATGATAAGCAACACATTCACCACAAAGTTCATTTATTAGATGGAAAACCGATGTTGCACGAACACTAACCTCTTCAGATTTTCCATCTGTGCTATACAACAAGTAAGCACGATCCCCTTTGATGTAACAAGCGGGATTTAATGTAAAAGAAAGCCGGTCGATGTATTCGTTTTCTAGTTTTCTCATCAATTGATAGAGCCACTCAAAATCAACACGTGCTTTTTTGTAAAATGAATGCTGATTAAAAGATAATTGATTTTTATCGGAAAATGCCCCTATACCCACTGAAGAAAAAAGGCCAAAAGGCGTTGTTCTAGTTGCTCTTCTTGTTGCATACTTCAAAATTGCTTGCTGAAAGTTTCGCTTTTTTTTTCCTTTTAATTTATCGGGCGTTTGAAGGAAAATATTCATTGTGTCATATAGCGTCCTGCTAGATACCAGTATTTGTTCCCGAAATAATGAATCATTACAAAGGTCATACAATAACTGATCTGTATCCTGAGAGTTCTCATTTTTCAAGGCCTGATGTACCAAAGGAACCCGAATCATATAATAATCTGTAGGTGTATATAAGGATTTCATCTTAATCTATAACCTCCCATATTTATCCACTTCGATAACAACAATTCAACATCCCTTCGTAAAGTCCTCCATTTTAATCAATCCACTCTAAAATTTTCATAATATTCTATTTAAACTATACATTTGAAAAATCAAAAAAATATCAAGATTCACCCAATAAATCCCATAAAAAAAGGACTCTTTTCCCTTTTAGAAAAGAATCCTTTTTGCTCTCGATACACGAATTAACTTTCTTCTGTTTTTTTGTTTAACTGGGTTCAACAATCTTTCCAGCCAGGCCATGAGCAAATCCGCCCCTACCGCCATCACCGCAGTTGGTATCGCTCCGGCTAGAATAATCGCAGCTCCGTTTGTCGCGTTTGAGCCGCGGACGATCATGTCCCCAAGGCCTCCGGCACCGACAAATGTGCCGATCGCTGTAATTCCAATGGCAATGACGAGAGCCGTGCGAAGGCCCGCCATAATGACAGAAAGTGCGAGCGGGAGCTCAACCATTCTGAGCACTTGGAATTTCGTCATGCCCATTGCTTTTCCCGATTCTAGGTAGGCATGCTCAATACTGATAATGCCTGTGTACGTGTTTCGAATAATCGGCAGCAGGGAATACAGAAATAATGATAGAATCACGGTATTTGCGCCGAGCCCCATAACAAGCATTAAGACGGCCAGCATAGCGAGCGCCGGGATTGTTTGAATAACGTTTGTTACTGCAAACACCCAGGCTGACAAACGGCGAAAATGCGCGATGAGGATTCCGGCCGGAACCCCGACGACAGCGGCAAATAAAACGCCGTAAGCCGACATGAGAAAGTGGCGGCCGAATTCATCCATGACGTAACTGCCATTCTGCGCGTAATACGTCATTAACTGTTCAAGCACGTTCATTGACCTCTTCCCCCTTTCACGATTCGAAGTAGTGATGTTTTTCTAAATATTCCTTGGCAACGACAGACGGTTCTTTGAGATTGCCGTCGACTTCATAGTTAAGCTCCTGCATCGTGGCTGTGTCGATTTTTCCGAGCATTTTCTTGATGATGCCTTCAAGCTCAGGATGTTCTTTGAGCACCTTTTCCGGAACAACCGGAGAACAGTCGTACGGCGGGAAAAATTGTTTATCATCCTTTAGCATTTTGAGACCATAGGACTTGATTCTTCCATCGGTTGAATACGCAAGCACAATGTCCATTTTTCCGCTTTTCACCGCGTCGTACACAAGGCCGATCTGCATCGGATACGTGCCGCCGAATGTCATGCCGTAGGTTTTCGTAAAATCCTGATAGCCGTTTCCTTTGAGCTTCATCCAATAGTTATCAACGCCCAGCTTTAATTGCGGCGCCCATTTTTTAACGTCTGATACGGTCTCTAAATGGTATTGGTCGGCCAGCTCCTTGCTGACTGTAAAGGCATATGTATTATCAAACCCGTAGGAGTCATACCACTTTAAATCATATTTTTTTTTAAACTCCCGCTGAGTAAGCGCCAGCGCTTTGTCCGGATCTTTTTCAGGTTCCATTCTCAACGTGCCTGTCAGCGCGTCTCCCGTATATCTTGTGGCCGCAATGTCGATTTCATCATTCATTAAAGCCTGCTGCTGCACCGCGTTGGAGCCAAGATTTTTAATCGTTGTTGTTTTGAGATCTGTATGGTGTTCGATCAACTGGCCAAGCATGCTGGCGATGATTTCTGATTCGCTCATGCTTTGCGCGCCGATTTTAATGGTCTGGTCTGCAGCAGCGCTGAGACCAGGAAGCGAACAGCCGCTCAGCGTCAGCGTTGCCGCAAGTGCTAAACCTATCATTAATTTGGGATATTTTCTTTTCATGAGCCGCCTCCTTATGACAATTCCTTCAATCTCTGCATGCCGGCAGGTGTCAGTTTTCGTTCAGCAACTGCCAGCACATAATCAATCACAATTGCCAATATCGTGACAGGTACCGCGCCCCCGATGATATATTCCGGCTGATATAAATTCAGTCCGATAAAAATGTAATCACCCAATCCGCCGCCTCCGATAAAGGAAGCAAGCGTGGCCCAGCCGATTAAGTAAATCGTCGATGTTCTGATTCCCGCCATGATCACTGGCGCGGCAAGTGGCAGCTCCACCAAGCGGACTTGTTCAGCCGGCGTCATTCCGATTCCTTTACCAGACTCGAGCAGATTTTTGTTGACGCCGCGAATGCCGGTATACGTGTTGCGAAGAATCGGCAATACGGAATAGAAAAACAAAGCCACAATGGCCGGAACCTTCCCTACACCAAGGAGCGGAATAAAAAAAGCGAGGATGGCCAGACTCGGCAGCGTCTGAATGATATTCACAATGCCGATAATGGTGCCGGCTCCTTTTTTCATTCTGGTAAGCACAACCCCGAGGGGGACGGCAACCAGCACGCCTAAGATCACAGCAATGAGCGATATCGTAATATGCTCGTATGTTTTATAAAGAAGCTCGCTCCCATTGGTTTGCAAAAATTGAACAATATGATGCATGACTTATCGCCCCTCCCTATGACAATGCTGCGAGCTGCTTTTCTTCTCCCCAGAGGGAGTCATACACGATGTCGACCAGACTTGCCCTCGTCACAATTCCGATCAGGCGTCGGTCTTCATCCACAACGGGAACATATTTGACACCCCGTTTTAAAATTTTGCGGACCGTGTCGCGCAGCAGTGTGCCGCCCAGTACTGTATATATATCTTCATGTAAAACTTCACTGACGAGATTGGCCTTTTTCCGGCATTGATCAATGATTTCAACATCGACATAGCCTTGCAGAACGCGCTCGTCATCGACGACCAGCAATGAATCGACCCGTTCCTGCCTCATCAGCTGAATGGCCTCAGAAAGCGTTTTATCCGCGGTGATCGTTACAGGCTGTGTGTTCATAATCTGGTCAACCCGTTCAACATCCGGGCTGGATGACTGAATCAGCCGCTCCTTGCCGATAAATTCCTCAACAAATTCGTCTGCCGGATTTCTTAAAATGTCATCGGGCGTTCCAACTTGAACGATTTCTCCCGCTTTTAAAATCACAATCCGGTCTGCCAGCTTAATCGCTTCATCCATATCGTGGGTAACAAATACGATGGTTTTATGTAAGGTTTTTTGCAGTTTTTTAAATTCTTCCTGGAGGGAATCCCTCGTAATCGGGTCGAGTGCCCCAAACGGTTCATCCATTAAGATAAGCGGCGGCTCCGCGGCAAGTGCCCGTAATACACCAATTCGCTGCTGCTGCCCCCCGCTTAATTCATGAGGGTAACGGTCTACATATTCTGGCCCCATATCGACCAATTTTAAAAGCTCACGCGCCCGCTCTTTCCGCTGCTGCTCCGGCCATTTCAGCAGTTTTGGGACGAGTGAGATATTCTGCTGAATGGTCATATGGGGAAACAGGCCGATCTGCTGAATCACATAGCCAATTTTGCGCCTGAGCTCTACAGGATCCTGGTCCATGATGTTTTCGCCGTCAATGAAAATCTTTCCGGCGGAAGGCTCGATTAATCGGTTAATCATTTTCATTGTTGTCGTTTTTCCGCAGCCGCTCGGCCCGATAAAGCAGATAAATTCGCCTTTTGCAATCTTAAGATTTACGTTGTTCACGGCTTTTTTGCCGCCCTTGTATGTTTTCGAGACATTTTCTAATGTCAGCAAACATCGCACCTCCAAAATTAAGTTTATTCAATTTGTTCAGTTTAAATTTAATTTTTCAGACAATTGAATGCTTCCCATTATAGAATAAAGTTTATAAAATAAAAAGTTTACAATTTGTTCATATTATTTATAAAGTATGTGTAAACGCTGATTTACCCGCATTGACGTGTGTTGATCTCCTTATTGCTCCAATTTCCTGCCAAATTCTCTTTTGACAGCATTTTCGCCGTATCAAAAATGTGGTATATTGACATCGGAATTGTTAGCTGAAAGGATGAAACCGTTGGAGAAAGATCCGTTAACGATCATTGAACAAGCCGAGGACCATTTTATAGAAAGAATCGCGGAAAACATGCATGCATTTGGAATGCCCTCTACCGTCGGACGAGTCCTGGGCATTATTTATATGAATCGAAAACCGATGACGCTTACGGAATTATCTGAGGCCACCGGCATGAGCAAAACACGCATGAGCCAGGTAGTGCGGGAAATGCTTGATGCCAACATTGCCGAGAAGGTATTCGAAAAAGGCGTGCGAAAAGATTTATATGAGGTTGAGCAGGACTACTATCAAACATTTATCACGCTGTTTTCAGCCACCTGGAGCAAAGTCGTCAGCAAAAACAAAATGATGCATAAAAAACTCAATCGGGAGCTGCTTAGCGTGTTGGATGAAGAGCTTACTCCTGAAGCGGAAGAAAAAGTGAATGAACTGCTGAAAGAATTAAAGGAATGGCTTGATTATTATAATTGGCTCAGCCGTTTGATTGAGTTTTTTGAGAGCGAAGAAATTTTTAAATATGTGCCGAAGCCGTAAAAAACGCCCTGTCATTACAAGGCGTTTTTTCTTATGCGGCACCTGCCAAGTTTTTCTTCTTTCTCTTTTTAATCGGGCTTAATGCTCGTTCAAGCCAGCCCATGACCAAATCGGCAATCACCGCCATCAGAGCTGTGGGGATCGCTCCCGCTAATATAATCGCGGTTCCGTTTGTGGCGTTTGATCCTCTGACGATGATGTCCCCGAGACCGCCAGCACCGACAAATGTCCCGATGGCCGTAATGCCGATGGCAATGACAAGCGCGGTGCGCAGGCCGGCCATTATGACAGAAAGCGCAAGCGGAAGCTCGACCATCCGCAGCACTTGAAATTTTGTCATCCCCATTGCTTTTCCGGATTCAAGATAGGCGTGCTCAATACTGATAATCCCAGTATACGTATTTCTGATAATCGGCAGAAGAGAATACAGAAATAATGACAATATCACCGTATTAGCGCCCAGCCCCATGACAAGCATTAGCACGGCGAGCATGGCGAGAGCCGGGATCGTCTGAATGACGTTCGTGACCGCAAAAACCAATCCGCTTAATCTTCTGTATCTGGCTATCAGGATGCCGAGCGGAATTCCAACAATGGCGGCAAATAAAACGCCGTACACCGACATCAGAAAATGGCGATAAAACTCCTGCAGCACATAACCGCCGTTTTGCGAATAGTATGTGCCAAGCTGCTGTAGTACTTCCATATGATCCACCTCTTTTCTTAGTCAAAATAATGATGTTTCTCTAAAAATTCCTTTGCTACGACAGACGGCTCCTTCAGCTTGCCATCCACCTCATAATTAAGTTCCTGCATCGTTTCCGTGTCGATTTGCCCAATCAGCTTATTGATCACACCCTCAAGTTCCGGATGCGCCTTAAGCACCTTTTCCGGAATCACCGGTGAACAGTCATACGGCGGGAAGAAACGCTTATCATCTTTTAAGATTTTCAGATCATATGCTTTAATCCGTCCATCCGTTGAATAAGCCAAAACGGCGTCCATTTTCCCATTTTTGACTGCGTCATAGACAAGCCCGATCTGCATCGGATAAGTTGTGCCGAACTCAAAGCCATATGTGCTGACAAAGCCTTTATACCCGTCGCCTTTTCGTTTCAGCCAAGCATTGTCGACGCCTAATTTATATTGGGAGGCATTTTTTTTCAGGTCGGACACGGTGTTAATATGCTCCTTTTCCGCAAACTTTTTTGTTACGGTGAAGGCATATGTGTTATCAAAGCCGTAGGAATCAAACCATTTATAAGAAAAGCGCTTTTGAAACTCATTCTGCACAATGTTCAGCGCTTTTTTCGGATCTTTCTCCGCTTCCTTGCCGAGGGTGCTTGTTAAATCTGTTCCGGAATAGCGCGTGGCTGAAATATCAATGTCACCGCCCAGCATCGCTTGGTGCTGAACATAGTTTGAGCCGAGGTTTTTCACTAAAGCGGTATTCAAATCTGTATCGTGTTCAATAAGCTGCGCGATCATATTCGCTACAATTTCTGATTCTGTCATGCTCTGCGCCCCGATTTTGATCGTATCGTCAGAAGCGCCGCCTAGACCCGGCAGAGAGCAGCCGCCTAGCAGCATGACAAAGACGAGAGCAAACGCGCCAAGCCATTTGATTTTTGTCGTTTTCAACAGAGCCAACTCCTTACGAAACTTCCTTCATCCCTTGCAAGCCTTTCGGCGTCACCTTTCGTTCTGTCACGGCCAGGACATAATCAATGATAATTGCCAGAATTGTGACAGGCACGGCACCGCCAATGATATATTCAGGCTGGTATAGGTTCAGGCCGATAAAAATATAGTCCCCGAGGCCGCCTCCCCCGATAAACGACGCAAGTGTCGCCCAGCCAATTAGGTAGATCGTTGATGTGCGGATCCCCGCCATGATGATGGGAATCGCCAGCGGAATTTCAACGAGCCGAATCTGCTCCCAGCCAGTCATGCCAATCCCTTTCCCCGATTCCAGGAGGTTTTTATTTACACCTTTAATGCCGGTATACGTATTGCGCAGGATCGGCAGCACCGAATAGAAAAATAAAGCGACAATCGCAGGCACTTTTCCTACGCCGAGAAGCGGAATAAAAAAGGCTAAAATCGCCAGACTCGGCAGGGTTTGCACAATGTTTACGAAACCGATAACCGCACCTGCGCCTTTTTTCATTCTGGTAAGAGCAACGCCGAGCGGCACTGCAACGATAATGCCCAATACAACGGCTATGAGTGAAATATATAAATGCTCTCCTGTTTTATACAACAGCTCTCCGCCGTTCGTTTGCAAAAAAGTCATCATTTGATTCATCTTAAAAGAGCTCCTCCCCTGGTCAGATCGTCATGAGCTGGTTTTCCTCGTCGCCCCAAATGGAATCGTATACGATATCAACGAGGCTCGCTCTTGTCACAATCCCTGCTAAATGGTTCTGTTCATCGACCACCGGAACATACTTGATCCCCTGCTTCAAAATTTTTCGGACTGTATCGCGAAGAAGCGCCCCTTTTTGAACGGTATATATATCTGAACGGTATACATCGCCAACGATGCTCGCTTTTTTGCGGTTTTGATCAATCATTTCCACATCAACATAGCCCTTCAGCACGTTTTGCCGGTCCACAACGAGCAGCGAGTCAACACGTTTTTCTCTCATCAGCTGAATCGCCTGAGAAAGCGTTTTGTCCGCAGATACCGTCACCGGCGTTCTGTTCATCATTTGCTCTACCCGCTCGATATCCGGTCTTGACTGAATCAGGCGCTCTTTCCCGATAAATTCTTCAACAAACTCATTTGCCGGGTTTCGAAGAATCTCATCAGGTGTGCCGACTTGAACGATTTCTCCCGCTTTTAATATCACAATCCTGTCAGCAAGCTTAATCGCTTCATCCATATCGTGGGTTACAAACACAATCGTTTTGTTTAAGGTTCTCTGCAGTTTTTTGAATTCTTCCTGAAGGGAATCACGCGTAATCGGATCAAGCGCTCCGAACGGTTCATCCATTAAAATGAGAGGGGGTTCCGCTGCCAGGGCGCGCAGCACGCCGATTCTCTGCTGCTGTCCGCCGCTGAGCTCATGCGGATAACGGTCTAAATACTCTGGGCCCATATCCACAAGCTTTAACAGCTCGCGCGCCCGTTCTTTCCGTTTTTCCTCAGGCCATTTCAGCAGCTTTGGTACGAGTGAGATGTTCTGCTGGATGGTCATATGGGGGAACAAACCAATCTGCTGAATCACATAGCCGATTTTTCTCCTCAGCTCAACCGGGTCCTGTTCCATAATATTTTCTCCGTCGATAAAAATCCTTCCAGACGATGGTTCTATCAGCCTGTTGATCATCTTCATCGTCGTCGTTTTTCCACAGCCGCTCGGGCCGATAAAACAGATAAATTCACCTTTGGCAATATCTAAATCAATGCTGTTCACAGCTTTTTTGCCGCCTTTATATACTTTTGACACTTGTTCCAATTTCAGCAATCCGTGCACCTCCGCAGGTTTCCTTTAAATTTTCTGAAAAGTATAATCCTTATTATAGTTTGAACTTTGTAAAATAAAAAGTTTACAATGTGTTGAAATTATATGTTATTTATAGATTATTTATTGTTATGACCGAGACGGAAAGGGTGTTCTTACAATTACGCCGGATACCTCCCACTTCCTCTGCATTCAGCTATTTTCAACACCAGGAAGAAATATGATATATTGACACCATCAATTGCCATTTGAAGGGATGATCAGCTGTGAAAAAAACCGCTCTCGACATCATTGAACATGCTGAAGAGCATCTCATTGAGAAGATTGCCGAAAATATGCATACGTTTGGAATGCCTTCAACTGTCGGACGTGTGCTCGGAATTATTTATATGAATCGAAAACCAATGACCTTAAGCGAGCTCTCTGAGGCAACGGGCATGAGCAAAACACGGATGAGCCAGGTTGTCCGGGAAATGATCGATGCCAATATCGCCGAAAAGGTGTTTGAAAAAGGCGTACGAAAAGACCTTTATGACGTCGAGCAGGATTATTATCAAACCTTCATTTCTTTATTTGCGGCGAATTGGACAAAGGTCGTGAGCAAAAACAAAGTGCTGTATAAAAAATTAAACCGGGAGCTGAGTGATCTTTTACAAAGGGACGGGCTTACCCCGGAAGCGGAAGAGAAAGTCAATCAGCTGCTGAATGAATTAAAAGAATGGCTTCATTACTATGATTGGCTGAGCAGGTTGATTGAATTTTTTGAGAGTGAGGAAGTCTTTCGGTATGTGCCGAAAACAAAAGAAAGCAGCTCTCTAAAATAAGAGAGCTGCTTTTTGCATCATGAGGTTAAGACCGGAAACATGCCTTTCAGCCCGGCACCAATCATCCCGACCGCAACCACGGCTAAGATTAATCCCATCAGTCTGGTAATCACATTCATCTCGGTTTTTCCGAGTTTGCTGCTGATAAAAGCAGAATAGTGGAAAAAGAGAAAGGTCAGGGCAATAACGGCGGCTATGCCGATCATAACAGCCACATAATGACCAATGCCGCTATGCCCGGCGGAAAGGCTCATCACTGTTGCAATCGTTCCAGGCCCAGCAATGATCGGAATGGATAAAGGTGTGACGGATATATCCGCTTTTTCCTTGCTTTCCTTATGTTCATCATGGTGAAGAGATTGCACGTGTGATTCTTTCGCATTCAATAGATTATAGGCAATGCCGAAAATGAATATGCCGCCCGCCACTCGGAGCGCGTGAATGTTGATATCAAACAGTTTAAAGATAAGATGGCCGAAAACCAAAAAAGCCGCGAGAATAAAAAAGGATAAAATAGCTGCCTTCCGGGCAATCGCTTTTCTTTCCGCTGCAGTATAGCCTTCTGTCAGCGTCAGAAATATCGGTACGTTTCCGATCGGATTCGATACTGCGAATAAAGAAATGAAGACGTGAACGATGAATGAGAACATCATATACCTCCTTGTTGATAGTCTCTGCACAGGAAATAGAATTATTCTCCACCCTTTTACCCGGAGGCGATTTCCCGGTAAACCTTTATAGCCTGTCAGAAACACGCCATGCTACAATGAAGTGACAAATTGAATAGGAAGGACGTATACAGATGTTCAAAAAAATTGCGGCAGATGCCTTGGGCTTATCTGATATCGGAAAAATTATCGAACCTCAGGACTATGACAAAACAGACGCAGATGATTATGTCATGCATGAAGATAATGAGAAAATTTATTTCTTGATTAAAACAAAAGCAGACGAGTATTGCTTTACGAACCTGGCCCTGATCCATGTAGACGGCGAACGCGCCACTTCCTCGAAACGAACGTTGAAACGCTATCCTTATTCGCAATATAAAATCTCTGACGTTTTTCTTGAAACTGCCGGAAAAGTGGATTTGGATGTTGAAATTAAGTTCAAGCTGGGCGGTGAACAATTCGACATTGATGTCCACAAAGACCAGATTGAAAAGTTAAAAGACCTTTATAAAGCACTGCTTCGCATCGCTGAAACAACCTATGAAAATGACATTTTAATCAATCAAGCGGAGCAAAGCTTAGATAAAGCAGTGACGATTCTTCACCATACCCGCCCTGAGCACGTTAATATTGAAACGCAATACAAAGAGCTGACCGAATTCGGATTCACTTGGCTGACATCCGTTCGCTCGCAGTATCATATTAAGGATTTTGGGGATGTATTTGAGAAATATATGAATAACTAGATAAAAAAAGACACAGCTGCTATCGGGCTCGTGTCTTTTTTGTATGAATATTGATTACTTTACAACTTTTTTCTTTTATAATAAAACTATTAGTCTATTTTCCCTATAATACAGGTAAAGGAGTTATTTTATGTATTGTCCTCAATGCGGCCATCAAACAGATGGCGGAAATTTTTGTGAGAAATGCGGATCACCGCTCCCCGGTCAATCAGGCCACCAGCATCCAGCTCAAACTGGAGCCGCTGCAAAGCAAGCAGCAAAACAGTTCGGTTCATTTGTCTTATCCGTCCTGAAACGCCCTTATCAGGAATGTAAAACAACAGGCGGAGAGCAGCTGATCAGCGCAATCATTACGATGGTTCTTTTTAGTTTGCTGACCCCTTTGATGTTTTATATTCTTTTTTCAGACGGTCCCGGAAGCGTAAGCTTTACAGCAATCTTCTTAGAGCCAACCATTTATTTTATTTTATTTCTATTTGGCCTGCATGCATGCATCTTTTTTGCCCTGAAAATCGCGGGAAACCAAGTATCTTTCAAGGATTCATTCTCAAGATTCGGAGCGTTTCTCATACCGTTCACTGCTATTTTGATTCTTGCCCTTTTCTTCTTTTTATTACATACAGACATTTGCTTTACCATATTAGCCGTTGGTTTAATCGGTGCATTCTTCGCCATTCCTCCTGCGATGCTGGGCAGTTACCAGCATTCATATAAAGGGAAGGTTGATGTCATTTACTCAACGATTGTAATTTATCTGATCATCTGCGTTACATTTCAGCTTATTATCGAACACTATGTCAAAGAAATTTTCCGTTATATGCTCTTTTAAAAACAACCCCATCACCAGCAGGTGATGGGGTTGTTTTATTGAATAGACGTTAAGTAAATTCTTCCGTTCTTCACTACGCCGGTATAAGTCCAGTTATATGTTCTGAGCTTTGGACTGCCGCCTGATTTTGTGATATAGAATTCTTCATACGTCTTAATCGTGACAGCCGACCCATTTTGGCTCCAGCTTTTCACTTCATAGTTATTAAAGTCTTCTGTTGTCCCCTCTTTATTTAATTTCGACACGAGATGCTGCTGGTCGGAATAAAGGGAACTGCCTTTTTCAAGGCTGTCTTCCATCAGTGAGAAATTATTTTGATTCACGGCATCTGCCTGACTTTGCAGATAACTGCCCATAAATAATGTCACTTGTTCATCTGTAACATCGCCGCTTGCAGAGCTTTCACTGCCTTTGTTTTTCGAGCCAGCCCAGGCGGAAGTGTATGTCTCTGGTTTATCATTTTTGATTTTCTTTATATTTGTGCCTGCAGATTGGAATGTTGATTCTGCATCTTCGAAAATCCACTTTTTCTGTTTTTTATCATATAAAAGAAGATATTCATAACTCGGACTTTCGTCAGTCATTTCAGATTTTGTATAGTCGTTATACGAAGAAGACTGGTGAAGTTCTTTTCCTGTTACCGATACCTGCCACGTTCCGTCGTTTTTCTGAGAGAGGGCAAATGTGTCCAGGTCAAAATCAGTTTCCAAGTATCTATCTTTTAAGTATGAATCCGCGCTTTTCATAGAATCAACGGTGTCCTTCGTCTCTGCCTTCCAATTGGCACTTGCCTCTGTCATCTGGGCTGTATTCCCATCAGATAGAGCTTTGGAGTATTGTTTTGTTGTTTTGACAATTGTGTTCATAATCTGTTCCTGTGTATCTTGATCAGGAATTAACGTTAACTCCATTTCTTTATCATCGATCGGAACGCCGGCAGTTTTTGTTTTTCCCCACGGAAATTCTGCCTCGACTGAAGCTGTCATTGATCCATCTGTCAGCAGCGGACCGTATGTTACGGATTTGAATGGGTCTTTATGAATCGACTTGCCGTTAATCAGCAAATCTCCCTTCCCGCTCTTGATGTCATCCGCTAAGCTGAATGTCACATCGTCTGCTTCCAATGAGAGATCAACACGAAAGCTGCTATCGCCAACCGCCTGAATGTCTTCCTTTTTCACAAGGTCAACGACATCGTTTTTCAGTTTGGCTGAGACTGTATATTCACCGGGAATGTACGGACCGAGGGTTTGTGCTTGATCTGCTTTCTTTACAGATCCGGCTTCCTCTTTATTGACATATAGATCGGTATTTTTATAATTGCTGCTCACTTCAAAATAAACAGGTGCTACCTTTAAGTCATAATGGTCAAATACCAGCAGGGTTTTCCCGTCTTTTTCCGCATATACGATATCCTTCTGGGCTGTTTCATCACGCAGCGATGCAAAAAGTTCATCTTTTTTGTCTGGATGATCCTTCAAATATGTAAGAAACGGTTTTACATTATTTTTAGTGAGTTTAAGATTGTCATTTACCGGTGTAAGCAGAGTCGCGATTTGGTCCTGATCCTCATCATTTACGGCCTGTTCAAACTTGTCTACTAACCTATCCTTTGAAGTAAAATACGCTCCGGTTTTATATGCGGCGAATAATATAACGCACGCCGCGGCAATGCTGCTCCATAAAATGATGGTTTTCTTAGGGATCGGTTTTCGCGGAGCCTGCCTTGTTTCTGCAGTGCTAGCTGTTTCTTGATTTGCCTGTTTGCTGCCCCCTCCGATCGGGGTGCCGCATTGTTTACAAAACTTGGCTCCTTCATTATTCTGGGAGCCGCAATTCTTACAAAAAAACATGACTTTCCTCCTATTCTACTAATTTGATAACATTTACTGCTTTTCATATTTTATAATAAAACAGAATGAAATTGGGAACGAATGAAAAAATTAAATGTCTATCAGACTAAAAAGGTGGTACGAATATGCAAAAGCTCAGGATTGAATTAGGAAAAGAAACAAATGACGAATTATATGATCTATTGCTGCTCGCCGATCCATCGAAAGACATTGTAGATGAATATCTTGAGAGGGGAGAATGTTACACAGCTTGGGCCGGTGATGAGCTTGCAGGTGTTTATGTATTGCTAAAAACAAGGCCGCAAACAGTTGAAATTGTAAATATTGCGGTAAAAGAATCTCTTCAGAAGAAGGGCTTTGGCAAACAGCTTGTACTTGACGCCATCGAAAAAGCGAAGGAGCTGGGGGCGGACACGATTGAAATCGGCACGGGGAATTCCAGCATTCATCAGCTTTCTCTCTATCAAAAATGCGGATTCCGCCTTCAGGCGATCGACCACGATTTCTTTGTCAGACATTATGATGAGGACATTTTTGAAAACGGGATTCAATGCCGCGATATGGTAAGGCTTTATTTGGATCTTTAATAAAAGAGCTGCCGCATGATCATCGGCAGCTCTTTTATATAGAAATTAAAAAAACTGGTTCGCTTTTTTTCCGGTATCCCGCTGCATTCCTTTCCTCACTGACAGTATAAAAAAAGTCAGGACGAGAGCCAGACCGACAGCCAGAAAAATATAATCAGCGTCCATAAACACAAGAAGCACTGTGTAAACAGCTGCTGAAAGAGGTTCTCCCATCTTTACGATAGAAAAAATAAGCGCGAATATTCTTCCGAAGTATTCAGTCGGAACCGTCTTTTGAAAATACAGAACCGTTTGTACATCAATATAGGAGATGATGACGCCTAGCACAAAAAAAAGTACAAAATCATCAAGGAAATAAATAGATGGATAATAAAAACTAGTGCAAAGTTTGCATAAAAAAGCCGCCGAGAAAATCCCGGCGGTCTTTTTATTACTTGTTTAAGTTGTAGAAAGAGTTGATACCGTGGTATTGAGCAGTTTCAGCCAACTGATCTTCGATGCGAAGAAGCTGGTTGTATTTCGCAACTCGGTCCGTACGAGACGGAGCACCTGTTTTGATTTGTCCTGCGTTTGTTGCCACAGCGATGTCAGCGATTGTGCTGTCTTCAGTTTCACCAGAACGGTGAGAGATAACAGCTGTGTAGCCTGCGCGTTTCGCCATTTCGATCGCATCGAATGTTTCAGTCAATGTACCGATTTGGTTTACTTTGATCAGGATAGAGTTGCCTACGCCGTTTTTAATACCTTCAGAAAGTTTTTTCGTGTTTGTAACGAAGAGGTCGTCACCAACAAGCTGAACTTTTTTGCCAAGACGCTCAGTAAGAAGCTTGTGGCCTTCCCAGTCGTTTTCGTCAAGACCGTCTTCGATAGAGATGATTGGGTATTTAGAAACAAGCTCTTCATACCAGTCAACCATTTCAGCAGATGTTTTCACAACGCCTTCGCCAGACAGATGGTATTTGCCGTCTTCTTTGTTGTAGAACTCAGAAGATGCAGCATCCATAGCAAGTTTAACTTCTTCGCCAGGTTTGAAGCCGGCTTTTTCGATTGCTTCAACGATTGTTTGAAGCGCTTCTTCGTTAGAACCAAGGTTTGGAGCGAATCCGCCTTCGTCACCTACAGCAGTGTTTAAGCCTTTTGCGCTTAATACTGATTTCAGGCTGTGGAAGATTTGAGCGCCCATGCGAAGTGCTTCACGGAAGTTAGGAGCACCTACAGGCATGATCATGAATTCTTGAATATCCACGTTGTTATCAGCATGCTCTCCGCCGTTTACGATGTTCATCATCGGTACAGGAAGCGTTTTTGAGTTGAATCCTCCAAGGTATTGGTAAAGAGGAATCTGTAAGAAATCAGCAGCAGCACGCGCACAAGCCATAGATACGCCAAGGATTGCGTTCGCACCAAGTTTGCCTTTGTTTTCAGTACCGTCAAGCTCGATTAAAAGCTGGTCGATTGCGTTTTGTTCAGTTACATCAAAGCCAAGAAGCTCTGGAGCAATGATTTCGTTTACGTTGTTAACAGCTGTTAACACGCCTTTTCCAAGGTAACGGTCTTTGTCGCCGTCACGAAGCTCAACCGCTTCGTATTCACCTGTAGAAGCTCCGCTTGGCACTAATGCGCGGCCGAAAGCTCCTGTTTCTGTATATACTTCAACTTCAACTGTTGGGTTGCCGCGGGAGTCTAATACTTCGCGTGCATAAACATCAACAATGTATGGCATGAGTTTTGTCTCTCCTTTTGATTTTCAAATTATTTTTGAATTAAAGATGTTCCTGTCATTTCTTTCGGTTTTTCAACACCAAGAAGGTCTAATAACGTTGGTGCAAGGTCGCCTAGGATTCCGCCTTCACGCAGCGTAATGCCTTCTTTCGTTACAATCACAGGGACTGGGTTTGTTGTATGCGCAGTGTGCGGTTCGCCTGATTCTGTAATCAGAATGTCAGCATTACCGTGATCAGCGGTAATGATGGCATGTCCGCCTTTAGCAAGAATCGCGTCAACGACTTCGCCCAAGCATTCGTCCACTGCTTCAATTGCTTTAATTGTTGGTTCAACCATTCCGGAGTGGCCGACCATATCAGGGTTTGCGAAGTTAAGAATGATCGCGTCATGCTTGTCAGCTTCAATTTCTTTGACAAGCGCGTCCTTCACTTCATACGCACTCATCTCAGGCTTCAAGTCATACGTTGCAACTTTAGGCGAGTTGATGAGAATACGCTCTTCCCCCGGGAATTCAGCTTCACGGCCGCCGCTCATAAAGAACGTGACGTGCGGATACTTTTCAGTTTCTGCAATTCGAAGCTGTTTTAACCCGTGCTGAGATAATACTTCTCCGACTGTGTTATCAAGATTTATCGGTTTAAACGCTACATAGCCGTCAACTGTTTCACTGAAGTGAGTCAGGCAGACGAAATACAGGTTCTTTGGATAATTCTCGCCGCGGTCGAAGTCACGGAAGTCTTTGTTTGTGAACGTGTTGGAAATCTGGATGGCGCGGTCCGGTCTGAAATTATAGAAAATCACAGAATCGCCGTCTTGGATTTTCGCAACAGGCTCACCGTTTTCTTTTGTGATGACAGATGGAATCACGAATTCATCGTAGATACCATTTGCATATGAATCATCAACAACATCCAGGGCGCTGCGGTAAGATGGGCCTTCGCCGTACGCCATTGCGCGGTACGCTTTTTCTACACGGTCCCAGCGTTTGTCGCGGTCCATAGAGTAGTAACGTCCGGAAATGCTGGCGATTTCACCCACACCGATTTCCTTGATTTGATCGTTCAACTGGTTGATGTACGTTTTCGCTGTCTGCGGACCTACATCACGGCCGTCAAGGAAGCCATGGATATAAACCTTTGTCAGCCCTTCTTTTTTCGCAAGCTTTAACAGTGCGAATAAATGGTTGATATGGCTGTGCACGCCTCCGTCAGATAAAAGACCGAACAGGTGCAAGGCTTTGTTGTTTTCTTTCGCGTTGCTGATCGCGTCAAGGAATGTTTGATTGCGTTCGAACTCTCCTTCACGAATGGCAACATTTACGCGTGTTAAGCTTTGGTACACAATACGTCCCGCACCGATATTTAAGTGACCTACTTCGGAGTTCCCCATTTGCCCTTCAGGAAGACCTACAGCCTCGCCTGAAGCAGTCAATGTTTGATGAGGATACTGGTTCCAATAGCGGTCAAAATTCGGTTTTTTCGCTAAAGCGACTGCGTTCCCTACTGTTTCGTTACGTAATCCGAACCCATCAAGAATGATGAGTGCAGCTGGTTTTTTACTCATATTGACCTTCCTCCAATAATTGAACGAATGACTGTGGCTCAAGGCTCGCGCCGCCGACCAAAGCACCGTCAATATCGGACTCTGCCATATATTCTTTAATGTTTGCAGGCTTTACGCTTCCGCCATATTGGATGCGAAGCTTGTCTGCAGCTTCTTGGCTGAAGCTTTCAGCGACGGTTTTACGGATATGCGCACACACGTCATTCGCATCTTTCGCTGTAGAAGATTTGCCTGTTCCGATTGCCCAGATTGGCTCATACGCAATAACAGAAGCAGCAACTTGTTCTTCAGAAAGACCAGCAAGGCCTTTTTTCACTTGGTCAGCAACAAGATCATTTGTTTTGCCGGCTTCACGCTCTTCAAGCGTTTCACCTACACAGATGATCGGCACAATGCCGTGTTTGAAAGCTGCGTGTGCTTTTTTGTTAACTGTTTCATCAGTTTCAGCGAACATTTCACGGCGCTCAGAGTGGCCGATGACGCAGTAGTCAACGCCAAGGTCTTTCAGAGCAACCGGGCTGATTTCGCCTGTGAACGCGCCGCTTTCTTCGAAGTGCATGTTTTGGGCGCCGACTTTTAGGTCAGTGCCTTTAACAGCAGAAGCAAGCTTTTCTAAGAAAAGCGCTGGCGCGCAAACAACAGCTTCAGCTTTGTCTGCTGCTGGAATGGAAGATTTCACTTCTTCAACGAAGCTGACAGCTTCGCCGAGTGTTTTGTTCATTTTCCAGTTACCGGCGATAATTGGTTTTCTCATCTGTTCCACTTCCTTATAGCAGTTTTGAGATTATTTATCGTTCAGTGCAGCTACCCCTGGAAGCTCTTTGCCTTCCATAAACTCAAGGGATGCGCCGCCGCCTGTTGAGATGTGGCTCATTTTGTCAGCAAGGCCGAATTTTTCAACCGCTGCCGCAGAGTCTCCTCCGCCGATGACAGAGTATGTATCTTTCGCCTCTGCCAATGCTTCCGCAACCGCTTTTGTTCCTTGAGCGAACAAGTCGATTTCGAATACGCCCATTGGTCCGTTCCACACGACAAGTTTGCTGTTTTTGATGACGTCAGCATACGTTTCGCGTGTTTTCGTACCAATGTCGATTGCTTCTAAATCACTAGGGATTTCAGAGATCGGCACAATTTTCACGTTTGCATCGTTAGAGAAATCATCTGCAACGAGTACATCTTCAGGCATGTAGAAGTTAACGCCTTTTTCTTTAGCGCGGTCCATAAATGATTTCGCAAGCTCGATTTTATCCTCTTCAAGAAGAGATTTACCGACTTCATAGCCAAGCGCTTTTACGAAAGTATAAGCAAGACCTCCGCCGATGATCAGGTTGTCTACTTTATCAAGAAGACTTTCGATTACACCGATTTTGTCTTTTACTTTCGCTCCGCCGATGATCGCTGTGAATGGGCGGTCAGGATTGGAAACCGCTTTTCCAAGTACATCAAGCTCTTTTTCCATTAAGAAACCTGCAACTGCTGGCAGATGCTCGGCAATTCCAGCTGTAGATGCGTGAGCACGGTGGGCAGCACCGAATGCGTCATTTACATATACATCTGCAAGCTCAGCAAATGCTTTTGCAAGCTCAGGGTCATTTTTCTCTTCACCAGGATAGAAACGTACGTTTTCCAATACAAGAACGTCTCCGTCCTTCATCTCGGAAATTTGTGCTTTTACAGCATCTCCGTATGCTTCATCCGCTTTTTTCACTTCTTTGCCAAGCAGTTCGCCGAGACGTGCAGCGACAGGAGTTAAACGAAGCTCCTCAACCACTTCGCCTTTCGGGCGGCCTAAGTGGCTCGCAAGAAGGACTTTCGCGCCTTGGTCTGCAAGGTGTTTGATTGTTGGAAGCGCAGCACGGATACGTGTATCGTCTGTTACTTCCCCGTCTTTCATTGGAACGTTAAAGTCGACGCGGCAGAATACAACTTTGCCTTTTACGTCGATGTCTTTGAGAGTTTTCTTATTCATGCCTAGGAGATCCTCCTTCAAAATGGTTTGCATACAGCACGAAAAACGTGAAACCGTCTGTTCAAGCGATAACTCCGCTAGGGCAGAGCGCAGTCTTTTTCGGCACAGGGCAGTTCGTCTAAAAGCCAGGGCAGCGGCCTTAGGCGAAAGCGCCGGCAAAGCTGCTTAAAACGCGGTCGTTTCTCTATCACAGAGCGTTTTCTGAAAGCCGGTCTTCATGGAAAAAGGGAAAGGGAGTCCGTCCCCTTCCCTTGTCCGCTTTCATTATAGCGCTTCTATTCGAAAGAACCAAGTCAGGTCCTTTTTCAGCTATAAATTAAAGACCTTTTTTTGCGATGTAAGCTGCAAGGTCAACAACGCGGTTAGAGTAGCCGCTTTCGTTATCGTACCAAGAGATTACTTTTACCATGCTGCCTTCCATAACCATTGTAGAAAGAGCATCGATTGTAGAAGAGTTTTTGTTTCCGTTGTAGTCGCCAGAAACTAATGGCTCTTCGCTGTAGCCAAGGATTCCTTTAAGGTCGCCTTCAGCCGCTTCTTTAAGAGCTGCGTTTACTTCTTCAGCTGTTACTTCTTGGTTCAGTTCAGCAACCAAGTCAACTAGAGAAACGTTTGGAGTTGGAACACGCATTGCTCCACCGTTCAGTTTGCCTTTTAGTTCAGGAAGAACTAGAGAAACTGCTTTAGCAGCACCAGTTGATGTTGGGATGATGTTTTCAGCTGCTGCACGCGCACGACGGTAGTCTTTGTGCGGAAGATCAAGGATTTGCTGATCGTTTGTGTAAGAGTGAACAGTTGTCATCATACCGCGTTTGATGCCGAATTTATCGTTAAGTACTTTTGCAAACGGCGCAAGGCAGTTTGTTGTGCAAGATGCGTTAGAGATAACATCGTGGTTAGCCGCATCGTATTTATCTTCGTTAACACCCATAACGATTGTGATATCTTCTTCGTTAGCAGGAGCAGAGATGATTACTTTTTTCGCGCCAGCTTCTAAGTGTTTCGCAGCGTCTGCGCGTTTTGTGAAGAAACCAGTAGATTCAACTACGATTTCAACGCCTTGTTTGCCCCAGCTAAGTTTAGCAGGATCGCGTTCTGCAGAAACTTCAATTGTTTTGCCGTTAACAACAAGGTTGTTACCGTCAACTGAAACTTCAGCGTCTAATTTTCCGTGTACAGAATCATATTGTAAAAGGTGAGCCAGCATGTTAGCATCTGTTAAATCGTTAACCGCTACTACCTCAACTTCAGGATTGTTTAATGCTGCGCGGAATACGTTACGTCCAATACGACCAAAACCGTTAATACCGACTTTTACTGCCATGATTGTTTCCTCCTTTAAATAAGTGAGAGATATTTATATTGAGGGATTATTCATCCCTTAATAACTTCTTTGCGGCTCCTTCGTCTGTGACGAGAACCGTGTTGCGTGGCTTTTTAAAGTAAGCCTCGATCGCCTCGGCTTTTGATGATCCGCCCGCTACCGCAATAATATCGGGGATGGCGTCTATGTCATCCAGCTGCATTCCGACAGAATGCACTTTGTGAACCACTTCGCCGTCCGCGTTAAAATAGTAGCCGAACGCTTCCGTCACCGCGTCGTTATCATCTATTTTCTTTAAGTCTTCTAAAGGCGTGTTTCTGCGCTGAGCCATAGTTTTAGCTTCGCCGATTCCATGAACCAGCATACTCGCTGATTTAATGGTGTTCAGCACCTCTTTGACTGACGGCTCTTCAATAATAGATGAATAGGCGCCTTGTGACAGCTGTCCCGGAACAAACAAAAGCCGGTAAGTGCCTGAAGCCTTCTCCGCCATATGCGCGCATATGGTGTTCGCCTGGTTTTTCACGTCTTCGCCTAAACCGCCTCTTGCAGGCACAAACAAAAGCTCGCGGTTTTTAGAATCCGGCGTCATCATTTCGGCGACAGCTTCAATTGTCGTACCGCCAGTTACAGCGACGATATTTTTGCCTGAAAATCTTTTTTTCATACATGCGACAGCTGCTCTTCCCATTTCTTTTTTGACCCATGGGGATTGATCGCTGTCTCCGGATACGATAATGGCATCCTTCAGATTTAAACGTTCTTTTAATGTCTTTTCCAAAAGAGTCAAACCTAAAACATCTTTCATCGTATCTTCCAAAACAGAAAGCAGTTCATAGCCCTCTTCTGTCAATGTCATGCCGTTTGTCTTAATATCGACCAGGTTCTGTTCCTTTAAAAACTGAACCTCGCCCCTCAGCACACGCTCGCTGATTCCGAGACTGGCAGACAGGCTTCTTCGCCCGATGGGTTCTGTCAGCCTGATATACTGCAAGATTTCAAACCTCTTTTGCATAACGAGCAGAAGATCAGGCAATAATTTTTTTTGAGCTTGTATTAACTGGTTCATGACTCAAACGTTCCTTCCTTTTTTGCTGGACATTATATGTCCCGCTATGACAAAAAACGTCCCGTCATAGCCAAAAAAAATCATTTCTGCTTTCTTTAATTATTTTAACAGGGTGGAATTGTTTATTCAACTGTTAAGAGCCAATTCATCGACAATATTCGCAGAGTTTTCATGCCGCGTCGTTTTATCCAGCAATATTTTATCCTATATATCTTTATCTTATACAGAAAGCGCCAAATGGTGCATCCCAATATAAACAGCCCTTCCCGTAGAAAGGGCTGTTTCATTAAAGCGTTTTCATTTTATCCAAAGCTTTTCAATTTCCTCGAGCGATTTGTTCTTCGTTTCCGGACAGATCGTAACGACAAACAGGAAACAAAGGATGTTAATCACCGCAAAGATCCAAAATGTATAGGCGAGCCCGAAAGAATCGATCATCATTGGCACAAACTGTCCGATCGCCCAGTTTGCTCCCCATAAAAAGATGGTCGCAATGCCCGCGGCCCGCGCACGCAGATGGTTCGGGAAGATTTCAGAAATCATAATCCATGTGATCGGTCCGACCGAGACACAGAAAGCAGCGACAAAACCTAATATAAGGACGATCATCATGATCCCGCTTGTTAACTCAAAATAAAACGACGTCCCGATTAAAATCATAAAAATAGCCATAAAAGCAGAACCGATGGACATCAGTTTTTTTCGTCCGACTTTATCAATCAGCAACACCGCAATAACGGTAAAGATGACTTCTACAACCCCGACGATACAAGTCGTCACAAATCCGGCGTTTTGCCCGAATCCCATCATTTTAAAGATTTCCGGCCCATAGTAAGTAATCGCGTTCATGCCGATGACTTGGTTAAACAGCGCCAGCAGGATTCCAATAACAAGCGCCTTCCTGAGACCCGGCTTAAACAGCTGGGAGAGCGACCCCATTTGTTCTATTTTTAAAGAGTTCTCAATGTTCTTTAATTCTTCTTTTGCAACAGTTTCTCCATTAATACGTGTCAGGATCTTTAAAGCTTCATTTGTTTTGCCCGCTTTCGCCAGCCATCTCGGACTTTCCGGGACGACGAGCAGGACAAGGAAAAAAATGACGGACGGCACCATTCCATAAGCAAGCATCCATCTCCAGCCGGTGTGCACGCCCCATTCGTATGTTCCAGACCGCTGCACAGCTAGATTAATAAAGTATGTTGCGGAAATACCCAGTATCGTAAAGAGCTGATATAAGGAAGATAAACTTCCGCGTATGGCGGGCGGTGCCGCTTCTGTAATATACGTAACAGAGAGCGATGAGCCCATCCCGATTCCCAGCCCCCCGATAATCCTTGCAATGATTAAGGTGGACACGTCTTGAGAAAGCGCTGAAACGATTGCTGATATCGCAAATAACAAAGCGGCTGTCATTAAAATTTTTCTCCGGCCGAATCTGTCACTTAAAAATCCGGATATCCCGACGCCCACAACTCCTCCAATCATAATGCTTGAAATGACAAGTCCCTCCATAAACGGACTCAGGCTGTATAAATCTTTCAGAAAACCGATGGCGCCAGAAATCACTGCCGTGTCATAGCCATACAATAAGCCGCCAAGCCCCGCCGCACATGAGATCAAAATGACAAATCCCATTGAATGGCTTCTTGTTACAGGAACATTTGGTTCTAATTGAGTTGGAGTATTCTTCATTTCCCTGCCCTCCCGAATGTTGAGTAAAGCGTTTACATTATACTTTTCAATTGTACGTACTTATATTAAAATTTAACGAAAATTACATTTAATTAGTACGTACAAATATAGAATAATCTTGTTTGCATTTTCTGTCAATGTTTTCTTACAAAGAACGCTGTGATATACTGAAATTTGTCCGTATACATTTTGGAGGAATGGATATGTTACCAAAATACGCGCAAGTAAAAGAAGAAATCAGTTCATGGATTAATCAAGGCAAAATACTGCCCGATCAAAAAATCCCTACCGAAAACGAATTAATGCAGCAATTCGGCGTCAGCCGGCATACCATCCGCAAAGCGATCGGAGACCTCGTATCACAAGGTCTGCTGTACAGCGTGCAAGGCGGAGGCACCTTTGTCGCTTCACGCTCTGCTAAGTCAGCGCTGCATTCAAATAAAACGATCGGTGTTTTGACAACCTACATATCAGACTATATTTTCCCGAGCATCATCAGAGGAATCGAGTCCTATTTAAGCGAGCAGGGGTATTCTATGCTTTTGACAAGCACAAACAACAACCCGGACAACGAAAGAAGAGGCTTAGAAAACCTGCTGTCCCAGCATATTGACGGACTCATCGTAGAACCGACAAAAAGCGCCCTTCAAACCCCAAACATCGGCTATTATCTGAACTTGGAGAAAAACGGCATTCCTTTTGCGATGATTAACGCGTCATATGCCGAGCTTGCCGCGCCAAGTTTTACCTTGGATGATGTGAAAGGCGGGATGATGGCGGCGGAGCATTTGCTTTCTCTCGGCCACACGCATATGATGGGTATTTTTAAAGCTGATGACACACAAGGCGTGAAACGGATGAACGGATTTATACAGGCGCACCGGGAGCGTGAGTTGTTTCCTTCTCCGGATATGATCGTGACATTTACAACGGAAGAAAAAGAATCAAAACTTCTGGAGAAAGTAAAAGCCACACTGGAGAAAAACAGCAAGCACATGCCGACAGCCATTCTTTGTTATAACGATGAAATTGCGCTGAAGGTGATTGATATGCTGAGGGAGATGGATCTTAAAGTGCCAGAGGATATGTCTATTGTCGGGTATGATGATTCACATTTCGCCCAAATCTCAGAAGTGAAACTAACCTCTGTCAAACATCCGAAATCAGTGCTTGGAAAAGCAGCCGCCAAATATGTCATTGACTGCTTAGAGCATAAAAAGCCGAAGCAAGAGGATGTTATATTTGAGCCTGAGTTGATCATTCGCCAGTCCGCACGAAAACTGAATGAATAAAAAAAGCAATGTATGGGTCTCCCCGCTACATTGCTTTTTTTATAGCTGTTATCTGTTTTTCCAAACGTCAGCGATGATTTCAAACGAACGCATTCTGTCTGCGTGTTCAAAGGTTTCTGAGTTAACCATAATTTCGTCAGCCTGTGTCGTTTTGACGAAATCTTCAAGCTTCGCCTTCACTTCTTCCGGACCTCCGACAATCGTGGAGCTTAGCTGCTCATTGACCATCGCTTTTTCATACGGGCTCCAGATTTGGTCCATATCCTCAACAGGCGGTTTAAGCTGGTTCGGCGTACCGCGGACAAGATCAAGAAACCTTTGATAATGCGAAGTCGCAAGGTGCTGCGCTTTCTCGTTTGTATCTGCCGCGATAATGGTGACACCGACCATCGCATACGGTTCGTCGAGCACGTCTGACGGCGTGAAGGAATTGCGGTACAGCTCCAATGCAGGAACCGTATTCGCCGGTGAGAAATGAGCGGCAAAGGCAAACGGAAGACCTAGTTCACCTGCCAGACGGGCGCTGAAGCCGCTTGAGCCCAGCAGCCAAATCGGCACATCTATGCCCTCTCCGGGAATGGCGCGAACTTGATTGCGCACATTTCCTGACGGTTTAAAATAATTGCGCAGTTCCTCTAATTGTTCTGGAAAATCCTCCCCGCTGTTGATGTTTCTGCGGAGCGCTCTGGCTGTCAATTGGTCTGTTCCCGGCGCACGTCCAAGCCCCAGATCAATCCGCCCGGGATACAGTGTTTCCAGTGTGCCGAATTGTTCAGCAATGACTAATGAAGAGTGGTTCGGGAGCATAATGCCGCCGGAACCGACGCGGATTTTCTTCGTGCCTCCGGCAATATGGCCAATCAAAACTGCGGTGGCAGAGCTTGCAACACCTTCTATATTATGATGTTCAGCAAGCCAGTAACGGTGATAGCCCCATTCCTCTGCCCGGCGCGCCAAGTCCATGCTGTTTCGGAATGATTCTGCAATCGTTCCTCCCTGAACAACCGGAGATAAATTCAAGACAGAAAGCAAGGTATCTTTGCGTTGGTTGTTAGACATATTGTTCTCCTTTGCAAATGTGTTATCAGTAAACAGCCCAAAGCTGTCAGGTCATGATAGAAAGAACTTCTATCACACCATAACACAACTGCATTCAGGAATAAAAGAATTTGATTCGATGAAATTCGAACAATATAAAACGAACGGTTTGGAACATTATTCTGCTCCAAACAGCTCCTTAGCCATCTCAATAAAGAGCTTAGCCGCCAGAGATGCCTCCTTTAGCGACGGAACAGCAAGCTGCACATCACGGTATACCTGCGGGTCCAATTCCCGGGTCACCACATGCTCCGGAAGCGGCATCCCCGACATGGACATTTCTGATAAAATGGCCAGGCCCAGTCCTTCTCTGATCATACTGATCGAGGTGTTGATGTTATAGACCGTGAAAGCTGGGTGCAGCGTAGCGCCCGCCTGCCTGAACATATCGACAAATGGTGACTCATAGCCTCCGTCACAGACGATCATCGGTTCATGGTCAAGATCTTTCAGCGTAATGGCCGAATGACTGGCAAGCGGGTGATCGTCCCTGAGCACGACTGCCATTTTGTCTTTTTTCAAATGAATGTACTCCATCTCCTCTGTTGGATACAGAAGAATGCCGACATCTATCATCCGCGTATGAAGCCACTCCTTGACTTCATTTACAGTTCCCTCGTGCAGCACGAGCTCAAGTTTCGGATATTTTTGTTTAAATGCACTGATCAGCTTCGGCATAAAATAAGCCGAAGCTGTTGAGAATGTGCCGATATGGATCGTTCCCAGTTCAAGCCCTTTTTCCGCTGCTGCTACCTGCTCAACTTTTTCAATGCCTTTTAAGACTTCTCTAATGTGTACTAAGATCTGTTTTCCCGTAACCGTCAGCATCAGGCCATTGCGGCGGTCACGAATGATCAGCTTTACATCAAGCTCAGCTTCGATCGCAGAAATCGCATGGCTGACAGCCGGCTGTGTCATGTTCAGCGCCTGACCCGCTTTTGTAAAGCTTCCCGTTTCAGCTATTTTCACAAAAACCTTTAATTGTGTAATGGTCATAACAATTTACTTATGCTCCTTATAAAAAAGATTCATTTTATTTATCTTATGTTCTACCGTATCATATGATGGAAAAGTTCTACAAGGAGTGAATGAACAATGAAGCAGCTCTCAAAAACGCGGACAGCTCTCCTGCTCGCATTTCTCGTCATCATGTGGGGCGTCAATTGGCCGCTGTCCAAAGCCGCGCTCGCCTATTCTCCGCCATTATTGTTCGCGGGCATCCGAACGCTGATCGGCGGGCTTTTATTAGTCATTGTCGCACTGCCGCGTATTCATAAATTACGCTTAAAAGAAACGTGGCCGATTTATCTTGTTTCTGCTCTTTTAAATATTACGTTATTCTACGGCCTGCAAACGATCGGGCTGAATTATCTTCCGGCCGGCCTGTTTTCTGCAATCGTCTTCTTCCAGCCTGTTCTGATGGGTGTATTTTCTTGGCTGTGGCTCGGCGAATCCATGTTTGTAATGAAAGTGATCGGACTCATCCTCGGTTTTGCGGGAGTAGCCGTCATTAGTGCTGCGGGCTTTGGCGGGCATATTTCTGTCATTGGGGTTCTGCTGGCTCTCGGCTCCGCAATCAGCTGGGCGCTCGGAACGGTATATATGAAAAAAACAGGCAGCCGCGTCGATTCCATCTGGATGGTCGCTCTGCAGCTGACGATCGGAAGCGTGTTTCTGCTAATATCCGGCTTTTGGACAGAAAGCTTTTCGGCGATCCAATGGACAGCTCCGTTTATTACAAGCCTGCTGTTCATCTCCGTATTCGTTATCGCGCTCGGCTGGCTTGTCTTTTTTACGCTTGTCGGTTCAGGAGAAGCAAGCAAGGTCGCATCTTATACTTTTTTGATTCCGCTCATATCAATCGTGGCCAGCTCCATTTTCCTGCATGAACCGCTCACCCTTAGCCTCTTGGCAGGGCTGCTGCTGATTGTCACGAGCATCTGTCTCGTGAATACAAAATCAAAAGCGCAGAAAGCTGCGGCGATTGGTATAAACGAGAAAGCTGCACAATAATAAAAACCCTCTTGCCGGATGCGGCAAGAGGGTTTCTTATTTACTGATGCTTGCGTCCTTTGACCAAATATGCAACTGTAATCAAAAGGTAGATCGCCGCAGTAATGCCGGTAATGACAATTGATGTTGTCATGATGACCCCGATCAGAATGGCGAGTAATGCCACAATCGCAAACCATGTCGTGTACGGGAACCATTTTACATAATAGGCCGGTGTTTCCGTTTGCTGTTTTCTCGATTTTAAATGAGCGAATCCGATGATCAGCCAAATGAATAAAACGGTATATCCCAATGATCCCATTAAATAATTAAATGTTTGGCTTCCTGCGAACAGAGAAATCAATACGCCAATATAGAGAGAAGAAGTGCACATCAGAATCGCAAACATCGGTACGTTTTTCGATGAAAGCTTAGAGAAGACCTTTGGAAGCCTTCCGTCACTTGCCTGTGTATACAAAATGCGTGATGATCCGTATAAACCTGAATTCATAGAAGAAATGATCGCCAGCAGGATGACTGCATTCATGATATGATCCGCGCCCGGAATGCCTACCATTTTAAAGACCATCACGAAAGGACTTTCCGGAACGGAATTGACTTGGTTCCATGGAATCAGGCTGACGATGATGAAAAACGGCAGCAGGTAAAACGCGACAATCCGTGTCAGTGTGCTGCGGACAGCTTTCGGGACAACCTTTTCCGGATTTTTTGTCTCTGCAAGCGTTACACCGATAATTTCTGTACCGCCGTAAGAGTAGATGACGACAAGCATCGCCGTGATCAGCCCTGTGCCGCCGTGCGGGAAAAATCCGCCGTGGTCTGTCAGGTTGGAAAATCCGGATGCTGTATGATCACCGAATGATACAAATAAGAGCAGCAATCCCAGAATAATAAAGATAATAATAACGGTAATTTTGATCATTGCCAGCCAATATTCAGTTTCGGCGAAGATTTTAACAGAAAGCAAGTTTACAATCGTGACGATAAGAGAAATTCCTAATGCCAACACCCAGATCGGGCAGCCCGGCAGCCAATATTGAATGAAAATCGCAGCTACAACAGCTTCAGCCGCAATGTTAAGCACCCACATTTTCCAGTAGATCCAGTCCAAAAAGTAAGCAGCGTAATTTCCCAATACCTGCTGGACAAGATCACGGAAGGTTCTGGCGTTACGGTTTCGAACAGCCATTTCCGCCAGCCCCTGCATAATAAACAGCAAAATAATCCCGCCGAGCAGGTATGCGATAATGACAGATGGCCCTGCCACATCGATCGCTGAGCTGCTCCCCTTAAATAAACCTGCGCCGATTGCTCCGCCCAGCGCCATCATCATAATATGGCGGGACGTCATCGTGCGTTTTAACGTTTGATTGTCGTTTTTCATCCTCTTCTACCTCTCCTTCTTGTTTTCAAAAACAAAAAAGCCCGCCGTCTCCTACCTAATCTAATAGATAAAGAGACGACGAGCCTTCGGCTGACCGCGGTACCACTCTTGTTGATTCTTCATGAAGAATCCTGCTTTTGACCTGTAACGAAGGTTAGCCGTTAAAACATAGGGAATATTCAATCTATTCCGTTCCGTCTTACCACTCCCGGGCGAGTTCAAAGAAGAATCAGGCTGCGTCGCACCACCCCGCAGCTCTCTGTTCTGATCACTTTCTTTTACTGCTCCCAATCTATGTGTTTTAGTTTTCTGAAAAAACTCAAATTTTATGATCTGAATATATTAACATAATATACGTGCTTCTCTTTTAACTGTCAATAACTTCAGAGAAAAAAGAAACTGTTATTTTGTCCCTTTTCGAATGGCTTTCCAAAAGGATTCTGACTCGTTTCCTAATGCGTAAACTGAAACACCTGCTATTTTATATTGCTTTGCCAGATGGCTTTTCGTTTGAACGGTTTTTTCGTTTTCATACCACACGACATGTTTATGCTTCTTTTTGTCAACATAAGAAAACGTCATCGAGCCTGATTTTTTGTTGAATGCCGGCTTTGCTTTTTGTTTTTTGATGAGGGATTTGAGCTCATTCCATTCCCTTATTGTGCTGGTACTTCCGTCTTTTACATCCCAGTCATAGCCGTACGCAGGGATTCCCATGATGACTTTATTGGCTTTGATCTTTTTGACTGAAAACTGCAGAGAGCTTTTGATCCAGTTTGTGCTTGCCACTGACCCCGGCTCACCCCAAATGCCGTGTTCATCGTAGGTCATGACTTGTACGAAGTCGGCATATTTGCCGATTTTCGCATAATCATACGGCCAGCTCCAGTCATCATTTTTATCATCGGCGCTTTTGGCCGGAACGGATACCATTGTTTTAATATGTTTCTTATTCAAAGCCTGTGAGACATATTGAATGAAGTTCGAGTACTCAGCGCGGTCTTCTGGATTTACTGCTTCAAAATCGATATTGATTCCGTAATATGAGTGCTTTTTGGCCAGTGTAATTAACTGATCTGTGAATCGTTTTTTCGCTGTTTTATTGCTCATGACTCGACTCGCTAAATCTCCGTCAAAATCATAAATGGCATCATTATAGTTTGAAATGACAGCCCATGTCTTGATTTTTTTCTTTTTCGCATATGTCAGCTGCTTGCTTGGGGCATCGCCAATGATTCGTCCGTTTTTTTCAAACGCAAATGTATCGGTTGCGATGGCATTCATGTATGTATGATATTTCGTAAGAGAATTGTATGAAGCCGTATCCCCAGTCGTGTAGCCTAGTGTCATTCCGGCTGCCTTCGCTTCTGTTTTTGTATACATAAACAGAACAATCGCAATCGCCAGTGAAACCGCTATGATCAGCCACTTTTTCATCGCATTTCCTCCTATTTCAAGTCATACTCTTCTCATCGGCCAAAAAATTGGAAGTTGAAGTTTTTTCAAGCAAAAAGCCCGGCATATGCCTGCCGGGCTTCCTGAGTTCAGCGGTCAGAGACGAGAATATATGCTGCCTTTACAGGTCCGTGCACTCCCACAACTAAATCCATTTCAATGTCTGCTGAGTTGCTCGGTCCGGTAATGTAGTTGATACATGAAGGAACAGTGACACCGTCCGCAATGTTTTGGCGGATGATATCACTGGCTTGTGTCATTCTCGGTACAATGCTTGATTTCGGCACGATCGCAATATAAGTCGTCGGCAGAAGGCTGACAGATCGGCCGATGTCTTTTGAGGAGAAGAGGACAACCGTCCCCGACTCAGCCAATGTCATTTCGCTGAATGTAATCCCTACATTGGCTTGCTCCGCTTTTTTGATATTTTCCTCGCCTTTGTCAGCATCCCACTCCCAGACCGGCGTTCCTTCACTCGGCCAGTCCTTGGTGAGCAGGCTTTTCAGTCCGTATTCTTCAAAGCGGGGGTCCTTCGGAATGATGACAGGGCCTCCGGAAAAGCGGCTGACTTGCTCGCGCAGGGCATCGTAAAGGCCGGTTGAATCCGTTTCAATCAGCTCTGTATGGATTTTGACACAATGGTTTTTGAGCACTGTGACTAAGTCATCCGCTGAATAACCTTCAAGTGTTTTATATTGCGGCTGATGCGCCCATTCAGGGACTGCCACGCCTCCTGTTCTTCTTTCACGGCCCAGGCTGGATGCGATTCGGTTTAAAAAGCTCTCTTGATTCTGAATGGTTCCCTTCGTCATCACTGCTCCTCCTTCGTGCGTTCACTTGTTTCTCTGTCCGCAAACCAGTCTCTGAATCTCGATTTATGCGGTGCCGGGAAGTCGCGGATCTGTGTCCAGTTTTTAAGCGGGCCGGGCCCTTTCGAAATTTTTTCGTCCTCTGTAAAAGGCGTCATGGCGGCCGGCGCCCATTTTGAGCCCATTTTGTAAAGCGATAAAGAGGATGCGCCAAGTCCGAATGCTTTCATTGCAAGCTTTTCACTGATCGGCGCTCTTCCTTCTTTTTCGACGATATTCTGACGATGCTTGAGTAGCAGCTCATGAAGCGGGATTTTGACCGGGCAGGCTTCTGAACAAGCAGCGCACAGTGAAGATGCGTACGGCAGCTCCTTATAATCGTCATAACCGCCGAGCAACGGCGATAAAACCGCTCCGATCGGCCCCGAGTATATTGAGCCGTATGAATGTCCGCCGACATGGCGGTACACAGGACAGACATTGATACAGGCGGCACAGCGGATACATTGCAGCACAGACTGGAATTCCGTTCCAAGGATATTGGATCGTCCATTGTCAACGATGACAAGATGGAATTCTTCCGGACCGTCCACTTCACCTTCCAGCTTCGGACCCGTCAAAGCTGTAATATAGCTTGTCAGCCGCTGTCCGACAGCACTTCTTGTCAGCATGCTGACTAGCACTTCAAATTCAGAAAATGACGGGACAATCCGCTCCATTCCCATGACGGTAATTTGTGTTTTCGGCAAGGTGCTCACAAGCCGTCCATTTCCTTCATTGGTCACAAGGCTGACGGAACCCGTGTCAGCGATGGCGAAGTTACAGCCGGTAATGCCGATATCCGCTTCCAGAAACTTTTTCCGGAGAATGGCGCGCGCATGCATCACCAGCTCTTCCGGTTTTTCTGTATGTTGATAGTCCAGTCTTTCTTTAAACACATCGCGTATCTGCTCTTTATTTTTATGAAGGGCGGGCGCTACGATATGTGACGGCGGATCGTGATCATCAATCTGCAAAATATACTCCCCGAGATCGGTTTCGACGACTTCACAGCCTTCCTTCTCCAGCACCTCATTCAGATTGATTTCCTCTGTGACCATTGATTTAGATTTCACAATTTTCTTCCCGTTCTTCTTTTGAATGACATCGCGAATATAAGAAGACGCCTCATCCGCTGTTTCCGCGAAATAGACATGTCCGCCTCTTTTCGCCACATTTTCGGCAAGCTGTCCAAGATAGAAATCAAGGTTTTCAAGGACATGCTGCCTGATTTCCTCTGATAATGAGCGCCACTCCTCCCAGTTTCCCAGTTCTTCTGCTGCCTCTAGGCGCCGCGTCCGCAGACGCTCCTGTGCACCCGAAACAGCGCCTCTCATAAATTCATTATCAATCCCCTGTGATACCCGCTCTTTAAAAGCGTCAGTACCGATTTTCATCGCCATGATCCTTTCCCCCTCTGTATCCAGTTTTATCTGCTGTTGAGCACTTCGGCGATGTGCATCACTTTGACATTCTTATCTTTTCGGCCAAGCCGTCCCCCGATATTCATCAAACAGCCGCAGTCAGCACCGATCAGCACCTCCGCTCCCGTTTCCTCCACACATTCGACTTTTTCATCGACCATCTGCTCAGAAATCTGCGCCATTTTGACTGAGAACGTTCCTCCGAATCCGCAGCAGTTATGTTTGCCCGGAAGCTCTGTAAACTGCAGGCCCTTCACATGGCTCAACAGCTTCATTGGCTCCTCCCGAACACCCAGCAGCCTAGTCATATGGCACGACGTATGTAAGGTCGCTTTTGTATGAAGGGTCGCGCCGACATCCTCTATCCCAAGGATGTTCACAATAAAATCTGTCAGTTCATACGTTTTATCCGCCAGCTTTTGCGCTTTATCGGCCCATTTCGGGTCATCCGCAAACAAGTGCGGGTATTCCCGGAACATCGTTGTGCAGGAACCGGAAGGACTGACAACATATTCGGAATCCTGAAACGTTTCGATCATCCGTTTCATTGCTTTTTTGGCGTCATGTACATAGCCGCTGTTGTAAGCCGGCTGCCCGCAGCAAATCTGCCCTTCCGGAAAATCAACCTCGCACCCAAGCCGCTCCAGCAGCTCAACCGTTGCTTTTCCGACATTTGTTTGAAACATATCAACAAGACAAGTGACAAAAAGTGAGACTTTCATGATGAACCCCTCTCTCATCCCCAATATATGATCAGGTCATCTGATGACCTGAGTTAAAATAACTATATAAATATCGTACACTATTCTGACAATGGAAGGGAAGGGTTTTCTAAACATCTCGGCAATAAAAAACGCCTGTTCCACTGGACAGACGTTCATAGCACTACACACTTTTTAATGGCCATACAGGCACTTTCTGTATTTTTTAAATGTCTTTACAAATGAATAAAAGAAGCTAAGAGCACTAAGGAGAACAATCCAGCCCGCTCCCCCTCTCATCAGTGCAAAAGGTGTTTCAAACAAAAAGGCTCTGATAAAAGCTGCTCCCGTCTTATCCCACAGGCCCGGCGTATAATACAAACTCTGGGGACGGATAAATAAATCAGCAGTCAAACCATTGGTAGTAAAGAGGATCATGATGAAGGATAAGAATATAAAAGAAAGTGCAAAGTACGATTGCAATAGACGTTTATATCTTCCGGCTCTGGATTCTGTATCCGAAAAAATATCGTCTGATGCACTGGCTTTCTCTTTTCTAAAATAATGCAGGCCTTGTGAACTGAAAAGATGCTTCCATCCGCTGTCTTCAAAGAGAGTTCGATAATCAGTAAAATCTCCCGGATGTTTAAAGGTGCGATAGTCTATTTTGACGGTAGAATTGTCAGACGATGTTTCATCTGAAAAACAATAGGATAAAAAAACTTTCCCTTTTAATTCGCACCCCTTATCTGCCATCTTATTCAGCCATTGTTCCTCACTGTCTATGTCCATAAAATATCTGTATTTCTTCATATGGTCTCCCCCTTTTTATTTACTTCCTGCCTCGTTATGTCAACCAGCCGCTCCATTCTCTCCATATCCTTCCACAACACATTTCTTCCGAGTTCAGTGATGATATATGTTTTTCTGCGGCGATCTTCACTTGGATAAGGCTCTATCAATTGATGCTTCAATAAGTTTTCAATTGCGCCATAAAGAGTTCCAGGCGCCATTTTAACTCTTCCGCCGCTAAGATCTTCAATATTTTTCATAATGATGTAGCCGTGAGCAGGATGTAACAAAGATAAAAGAACATAGTAAACAGTCTCAGTCAGCGGCAAATGCTTATTTTCATTCATATAACAGCCTCCAATATTCAGTATAACTGTATAATCCCATCATATACAGTTATACTGAATATTACAACCATAAATGACCAGCTAAACACAAAAAAACCCGGCTATAAATAACCAGGTTTCCATTAAATCCAGCCCTTTTCCTCAGCGATGCTGGCGGCTTCTGTCCGATTTTTCGCATTAAGCTTTTGGATGATTTCTGAGATATAGTTTCGAACTGTGCCTTGAGATAAATAGAGCTCAAGCGTAATGTCTTTTGTTGTCTTGCCTAAAGCCGCAAGCCTCAGAATTTCTTGCTCTCTAACGGTTAGCGGATTTTCGTCTCGCATCATATTAAACGTCAGCTCGGGGCTGAAGACACGTTTTCCCTTTACACATTTTCGAATGGCATCGGCCAGATCGTCAATTTCGCCGTCTTTCAGCAGATAGCCATGTGCACCGGCCTTTACGGCGCGTTCAAAATATCCGGGGCGGGCAAAGGTGGTTAAAATAATGACCTTGCTGACGCAGCCTTTTTTCATTAATTCCTCTGCCACATCCAGCCCGCTTCGAACCGGCATTTCAATGTCCATAATGCATACATCCGGCTCCAGCTTCAAAATAGCATGTAGCGCCTCTTCCCCGTTTAATGCTTGTCCGATGACTGTCATATCCTCTTCTAAATCAAGCAAAGATCCCAAAGCGCCTAAAAGCATTCGCTGGTCCTCAGCAATAAACAGACGAATCATTCTTTTCGTCCTCCAATCATTCTGCTTTTTTAATAAGCGGAATCGTCAGTGCCACAACCGTTCCGTTTTGATCTGAAACCGTTAATCCCCCTTCAATGAGCATGAGCCGTTCCTCCATTCCCCGCAGGCCATTCCCAAACATTTTCTCCTTCGGCGCTCCCTTTCCGTCATCCCGTATCACGATCCTCATTTTGTCAGCAAACTGAGAAATGGTGATGGCACAGTGGGTTGCTTTGCTGTGCTTGATAATGTTAGTCACGGCTTCCCGCATACACATACTGATAATATTTTGAGTGACGGGAGATATCGCTGAAAAGTCGTCGGCTCCTTCGTATTGAAAGGTAATGTTCCCCGCTCTTAATATGTGCTGAATGTTTACGAGCTCCTCTGTTATCGTGACCGTTCTCATATCAGAAACCAGCTCTCGAACTTGCTTGAGTGCGGAGCGTGAACTGGTTTCCATTTCTTTTGCCTCAAGCTTGGTCCGTTCTATATCAGATGCAGCCAGCCGCTGAATGAGCTGGCTTTTTAATGTAAGCAGCGACAGGGTGTGGCCAAGGGTATCGTGAAGATCACGGGCGATTCGAACACGCTCCTCTCTTTTAGAGAGTTCTTTTATCTGTTCGTTGGCTTGTGCAAGCTTATTTTCAAGCTCAATCCTCCGAAACATAGAACGAATGCCGAATGGAGAAATGAGCATAATGACGAGAAACGGGAGAACAGAAAAAAGCTCCCGAAGCGAGACCGAATTCGCGCTAAATTGGTATAGGCATGGAAAAAGCAGTATAAAGATTAAAGCGCAGAACGCACGGTTAAAATTCGTTTTCTCTTTGTAATAACCAACAAAGTTTGCCGGGAAAAAACCTAAGTATATATAGGTGATATTGTAAAACACACTATATATCAAAATAACCGCCATTTGCACGATAAGCCAATATGTAAACGAAGCTTTGCCCACGCTGCAGAATAACTGGCGATATGCCGCTACAAAAAGGAGCAGCATGCCATATCCGATCCCCTGTTTGACACCTGATTCTTTTAATAAAGATAGGAACGGCATAATCGTATACATCAGAAAGATATAAGGGAAAAACCCGAATTCCTTCGGGAAAATAGATATTGCCTTTTTCATGTATTACACCGCTTCTTGTTTTCTTCTTATATATTTAGATAGTAGCATGAAGAGCATCATATAAGCGATTAATATCAGAATATTTTTCCAAGTCGGACTCCCATCCCGGACAAGTTCCCACGCTCCGCTCCCGAAATGATAAGACGGAAGCCACTGGCCAATGCTCTGCATCATGTCAGGCATGACCTCAATCGGCATCCACATCCCTCCGCTTAAAGCCAGCAGCATATAAAGCACATTACTGATTCCGGCCGCTGTTTCTACTTTTCTCATGAGGCCGATTAGTGTGCCTAATGCTAAAAAAGGCAATGCGCCAAACAAAATCCACAGTCCGCTCATCATCCATTCAAACGGTGACAAGGCAATATCATTGATGATTGCGCCGAACAGAAATATGACGGTAATCGATAAAACGTGAATGACACTTTGGCCGATCATCTGAGCTGATAAATAGATATGATCCGGAAGAGGCGTAAGGCGGATAAAGGCGGTCCAGCCTTGTGACCGTTCTTGTACCATTCGGATGCCAAGCGTCATGATAGAGGAACCCATCACGCTGAAGACTGTCATCGACATCAGGTAATGGGCTTCCCATGCACGTTGATCAGGGACGTTGGTATTCACTACATTTGTAAAGAAATAATAAAAGGCAATCGGCATGATCAGAGACCAAAGCACAAAGTACTTGTTCCTAAGCACCCTTTTCATTTCAGCGATGCTTTGCTTTTGCAGCATGTTCACTCACATCGCCTCCCTGTTGCCGTCAGCCAGCTGGCGAAATGCCTCATCGAGCGTCGCTTGCTCAATTCGAATATCTCGTGCTGGGATGTTTTCTTGAAAGATCAGCGCCAACACTTTATCTGTATTTGATGTCTGGATGATGGTTCTCTCATGCTCATGGATCACTCTCTCGACTTCCGGATGACTAGACAGCCTTTCCAATGATTCACTTGAATGAAGCGTAAAGGAAACAGACTGTTTTTGAATTCTTGAGCGGATTTGCATTGGTGAGTCGTCTGCAACAAGCTGTCCTTCAGTAAAAAATAGGATTCGCTGTGCGGCATCGTCTGCTTCCTGTAAATAATGAGTTGAAAAAATAATTGTTTTTCCTTGGTCCGACAGTCCGTGAATGGTCTGCCAGAATCGATGTCTTGATGAAGTATCCATGCCGACTGTCGGTTCATCAAGTATAAGCAGCTCCGGGTTCCCGGCAAGAGCCAAAGCAAAGCTCAAACGGCGTTTTTGTCCGCCGGATAATTTTTCTGCTCTTGTTTTCAAATCTTCTTTGGTGAGTGCTGTTAACGAAACGAGTTCTTTTATGGACAATGGATTCGGATAATAGCACCGGAAGAGTTCAAGGATTTCATCCACCTTAAGGCCCGGCATGACACTTACTTCCTGAAGCATTACACCTATTTTTTCACGAACCTGTTGATCATCAGGAACCCGGTTAAATAGTTTGATTTCTCCCTCACTCGGTTTCAGCAATCCTAATATCATAGAGATGACGGTCGTCTTCCCTGCCCCATTTGGCCCGAGAATGGCTGCAATTTCTCCTTTTTCAATACTGAAGCTGATGTGGTTTACAGCGGTTTTTCGATGGAAATGTTTTGTCACGTTGCTTACTGTTACTACTTCTTTCATCACATGAGCACCTCCTGATCGTTTACATTGATTGTAAAATGACGGAGAAGACGATGTTAGTATGGGGTGTCATGATGATGAAGTGACAAATGTCATTTTCTTTCTCACCCCGGTGTCTAGGCAATCCTCCTCCTGCATCTTCCAATTCACCCATCTTTTTTATCTCCCAGGTCCTCTTTCTTTTAAACTGCTGTGACATTCATAGAAAGATTCACTCTTCAAACCATCCGAGTGTTATGATAGACATATTGAACTTTATATTACTTTCCGGCTGAAAGGAGCCAATCATGAACGAAGCGATTTTGTCTAGAAATCATGTGAAGGTGAAAGGCAGCGGCAAAGCATCTATCATGTTCGCACCTGGTTTTGGATGCGATCAAAGCGTGTGGAATGCCGTGGCACCTGCCTTTGAAGAAGATCATCGGGTGATTTTATTTGATTACGTCGGTTCGGGACATTCAGATTTGCGCGCATATGACCTGAATCGTTACCAGACACTTGACGGCTATGCCCAGGATGTTCTTGATGTTTGTGAAGCTTTAGATCTGAAGGAAACCGTGTTTGTGGGTCACTCCGTCGGGGCCTTGATTGGGATGCTTGCATCCATCCGCCGCCCGGAGCTTTTTTCCCATCTGGTGATGGTGGGGCCTTCTCCTTGCTATTTGAATGATCCGCCTGAGTATTACGGAGGATTTGAAGAGGAGCAGCTCCTTGGCTTGCTGGAGATGATGGAGAAAAATTATATCGGCTGGGCAACTGTATTTGCGGCAACCGTTCTGAATCAGCCAGATCGGCCTGAAATTAAGGAAGAGCTTGAAAGCCGTTTTTGTTCTACTGATCCTGTCATTGCCCGCCAATTCGCGAAAGCGGCGTTTTTTTCTGATCACCGAGAGGATCTTTCGAAGGTAACGGTTCCCTCTCTTATTCTCCAATGTGCAGATGATATCATCGCACCTGCAACAGTAGGTAAGTATATGCATCAGCATCTGCCTTATAGCAGTCTGAAACAAATGGAGGCTCGCGGACATTGCCCTCATATGAGCCATCCAGATGAGACGATACAGCTGATCGGCGATTATTTAAAAGCACACGTGTGATATAGGAACGAAAGGGATAGAGGTGACCCTCTTAGATGGACAAACAATTGAATGATGCACCATGCGGTTTCCTCGCTTTGTCAGAAGAGGGGTCGATCATAGCTGCCAACCGTACCCTTATCAAGATTCTGGATTATGGACCGGAGCAGGTTATCGGCCAGCACATGAATATGATGTTGACCATTCCCGCACAGCTTTTCTGCCAGCTTTATTTTTTTCCGCTTTTGAAATTGGAGCATCACATCGAAGAAATATACATTTCCCTGAAAGCAAGAGATGGAGAAGAAATTCCCGTCCTTATCAATGCTATTGCGAGACACGGTAGCGGGGCTTCTGTCTTTGATTGTGTTCTGATTCCAATGCGAAAGCGAAATGAATATGAAAATGAGCTGCTGATAGCCAGAAATGAGGCTCAGGAAGCTTTGCTTGCCAAACAGAAAGCCAATGCGGAGTTAGAAATTGCCTTGGAAACGCTGAAAGCAAAACAAGAAGAACTTCTTGAGATCAACAAACAAAATCAACAATTTAAATTAAACACCAAAAGAGAGCTTGAACTCGCCAGAAAGATCCAGAAAAACTCGTTGACTGAACCGATTGTAAACGATCAGGTTCAGATTGACTCTTATTACAATGCATCGAGTGAATTGTCAGGTGATCTTTACGGATATTATCAAATCGATGAACACCGTTACGGCATTATTATCCTTGATGTGATGGGGCACGGAATTTCATCTGCATTGATTACGATGTCTCTTCATCCTTTGTTCCAGCGCCAGATCACGCAAGGTCTCAGCCCCGTTAAAGTTATGAAGGAATTGGACCGGCACCTTCACAGCTTGTTTCAAAATGATGAGGAAGCAAGACATTATTGCACTGCTATTTATCTCGAGATTGATATAGCACGGCAAAGAATTGATTATGTCAACGCAGGGCATCCGCCGGCACTTTGGCAGGACGATAGCGGAACTCAACATCTGCTTCACGCGACTTCACCTCCGATCGGGATGTTTGAAGACTTAGAGTTTCAGTCAAGCAGCCTTTCATACACGGAGGATGGAAGATTGCTTCTGTATACGGATGGCGTGATGGATCCTACGGCTTCATGTTATTTATTTGATTTACTAAAGGATCATCCTGATTCGCCAATCGCTGACCTGAAGGAGAAAATCCTTACATCACTGCAGCATCAAAAGGAAGCTCATCATAAGAGTGATGACGAATGTTTTATATTAGTTGATGTAAAATAAAATGATCCATGAGACATAACAATGATTTGTTACATCTCATGGATTTTTTTGTTTCAGCGTTTCTTTGGAATATGTCCTGACTCCGCATATTGAAACACCTGCAAGGAAGGCAGCGGGTGTCCATTAAAATCAAATAAAGCTTGATTATCTACAGCACTTCCCCCATACCACTTCCCGGCGTCTTCAGGGTCGTATTCAGCAGCATAGCTGGACGCCCACCCTGACCCGTATGTTTCCCATAACACTTTGTTTTTCTCTATCTGTGTCTTCGGCCCGACTGGAATCCACGCCGGCTCCCAGTAGAAAACACCAAGTCCTGCTTTGCCCGTATTCGCCACTGCCTCCATTACATCTCTTACTGCAGTTGCCTGGCCTTGAACAGAAATTGGATATGGCAGCGTCTGCCCGCTTTTTGGTGCTGTATTTCCATGCCCATCGCCATCCTCAGCGGTATAGGTGTACGATGTCTCCGCCACCATGACTTTTTTGCCGTACGTATTGGCAACAGCCTTCAGCACGGAGGTCAAATTTTGTAATGTGCCATGCCAGAAAGGATAATAGGAGCTCGCAAACACATCATAATCCACTTTGTTTTTGCTGAGTGTTTCCGCAATAAATGAATACCTTCCAGCCATTTCAGGATTGGTAAAATGCAGGGCGACCAAAATATTTGAATTTGTCTCCCTGACCGCTCGGCTTCCTTCATTAAATAATTGGCACATCTTCGTCCAATCAGTCTCACCGGCAAATCCTCCTGTTGTTTCATTTCCGACCTGAACCATGCCGATGTCAACGCCTTCCTTGATCATCTTTTGCAGGCTTTGTTTCGTATACTCATAGAGCTTTGCTTTTTTTGCTTCAAAGCTGAGATTCGCCCAGGCTTTGGGCACCTTTTGTTTCGCTGGATCGGCCCAGAAATCAGAGTAGTGAAAGTCGGCCAGCACCTTCATTCCGTTCGCTGTCGCTCTTTTTCCGATTTCGATGGCTTTTTGAACATCATTGTTTCCCCCGCCATACCCGTTGCCATTTGAATCATACGGGTGATTCCAGATGCGGACGCGAACATAGTTGACCCCAGCCTGTTTTAAAGTTGTAAAGATATCCTGGCGTTTTCCGCTTGTATTGTAAAAGGTGACACCGCTGTTTTCCAAAGCAATAACGCTGGATACATCTGCCCCTTTGATAAAGTCCTTGTTTATCCCCTCTACTTTTTTAACAAAAAGATCCTCTGTCCGAAGCTCTGACACGTGCTTCTCCTTCTCAATGGCAGCGGCATATCCTGTTGAACTACATGCACTCCACACGATGGCAGCCGCAAAGAACATTTTCACTTTGCTTTTCATGATTTCATCCCCCCAAGACTTAGTGAGCGTTTTCATTCTATAGAAAAAAGAATCCGCCCATATCGAGCGGAGCATCAGCCTAATGTGTGTTTACGACAATTCTCACTTCATACTTTTCCATCGTCAGGTCGCCTGACAATATGTCTCCTGTCATTATGTCCTTCACACTCTGATCAAACGTGACCAGTTGTTTTTCTTCCGTAAAGTTCATCACAAAAATATAATCATTGTCCTGATCCTGCCTCGCTTGTACGGAGACGCCTTTTCCGTGCCGAACCGGAAAAACAGGTGAAAGAGTCAGGTCTGTGATCAGACCCTCATAGAAATCGCGCTGAAATTGATCCTCCATACGCGCGCCGATAAAATACGCCTTGCCCTGCTGGTACTCATGGCTTGTGACCGCTGGCGTGCGCGCATAAAAATCTTCTTGATACACCGCTTCCACTGAAGCTGTCTTTACATCAATCACGGTTGCATAATCCTTCATTTCATATATTTGGCTGCGGTAGCTGACAGCGTTTCGATCCTTCGGATACAGGGTGTCCGTTTCAAGAGGCTCAACTCCAAATATAGCTTGAAGATCCGGATGCCATCCGCCTGTGTATGTTAAGTCATGCTCATTCACAATCCCGCTGATATACGTCATGACTAAGGTGCCGCCGTCAGCCGTAAACGCTTTTAAACGGGAAATGGTGTCCTCGCTGATTAAATACAGCATCGGGACGATCAGCAGTTTATATGGTGAAAAGTCTTGTTCTTTCGTGATGACGTCGACAGGGATATCGTGTTCCCAGAATGTGCGGTAATGCTGCTGAAGCGTTTGCGGATAACGTTTTGTCGCCTTCGCAAACCCCTGAGCATCCTCGAGCGCCCAATGATTTTCCCAGTCATATAAAATCGCGGTTTGAGCCGGCCTCTTCGTTCCGACAACTTCGGACAGCCGTTCCAATGTCTCGCCTACCTTGGCCACTTCTTGAAAGACGCGGTTCTTCGGGCTATTGTCATGATCCACAACCGCTCCGTGTAATTTTTCTGATGACCCGCGTGATTTGCGGTATTGGAAATAGAGTACGCTGTCCGAGCCGTGGGCAATCATTTGCATGGATGACAGCAGATTCATGCCCGGGCGCTTTGCCTTGTTGACGTTATGCCAATTGACCGCGCTTGGCGTACACTCCATTAATAAGAAAGGCTGCTGCTTCAAGCTTCGGTACAGATCATTGATAAAGCCGACCTTCATCGCCAAATCAGCTGTGCTTTCCCAGTCATTGTGCCAGACAGGATAAGCGTCCCAGCTGATGACATCGACATGCTTTGCAAATTTGCTGTAGTCGAGGCCCTGATACGGGATCAAATCCGGTGTGTCAGCCATAAAATTCGTTGTGATAGGGATATCAGGCGTCAATTCTTTCAGCGGAATGATTTCATTTTTATAAAACGAAATCGTTTGATCGGTGACGAACCGGCGCCAATCTAAATTCAGGCCATGCAAGCCATTTTCACCGATCGGCGAAGGGCTTTCAATTTGTGACCAGTCATTGAACGTATGGCTCCAAAAAGGGGTCCACCACGCATGGTTCAATGTCTTGAGGCTGTTGTCATATTTCGATTTCAGCCACTCCCGGAAAGCATGCTGGCATAAATCACAGTGGCAATCTCCCCCGTATTCGTTTGAAATGTGCCACATTAACAGCGCCGGGTGATGTCCGTATCGTTCTGCTAATAAGCGGTTGATGTGCCGTGTCTTTTCTCGGTAGACTTTAGATGTGAGGCAGTGGTTGTGCCTTCCGCCGTGCAGCTGTTTGACGCGGGAGGCATTGACGCGCAAAACTTCCGGATAGGTTTGCGACAGCCAGGCCGGACGGGCTCCGCTCGGCGTTGCTAATATGACCCGGCCGCCTATACTGTGAATCCGCTCAAAAATATCATCCAGCCATTCAAATTGATATACGCCCTCCTCCGGCTCAAGTGCGCTCCATGCAAAAATGCCGACAGAAAACGTATTCGTATGAGAAAGCTTCATCAGTTTGATATCGTCAGCTAAAATATCGGGCCGATCCAGCCACTGATCGGGGTTGTAGTCACCCCCATGGAGCATAAATTTCGCTTCTGTTACGTGCGTTTTTTCAAGCTTTGACATCACATTCTCCTCCTTGTTCTCTTAGCCCTTCGTTCCGCCTGCGGTTAATCCGGACACAAAATTCTTTTGCAGCATGATAAAGATGACGGCAACCGGTATGCTGATAAGCAGGGCTCCGGCCGCAAATGTCGTATAGCTGGCCCCCATGACATCATTCACTAAATTGAATAGACCGACGGGCAATGTATATGATTCAGGCGTTCTCAATATGGTTGAGGACAGCACAAAATCTCCGAGCGGACCGGTAAAGCCGTTCATGGCCACGACTGCCGCCATCGGTTTTGATAATGGCAGAATGATCTGGAAGAAAATTCTGGTGCTGCTGGCTCCGTCAATCTTGGCGCTTTCGTCTAAATCCATCGGAATGGAATCCATGTACCCTTTCATCAAATACGTATTCATCGGGATCAAGCCGCCGATATAAAGCAAGATTAGCAGCCAGTGGCTATTGATCATTCCCAAGATTTGCGCCAGCACAAACAAGGCAATTAAAGCCGAAAACTGGGGAATCATCTGCAGCAATAAAAAGAGCGTTAAAGCGTATTTCCTGCCTTTGAAGCGAAAGCGCGAAAACGCATAGGCTGTAAACGTCACACAGAGCAAAGACCCTGCCATTGTAAACAGGCTGATCTTCATTGAGTTGAGATACCACTGCACATATTGAAGGCTTTCTTTGCCCGCAAATAATTCTTTGTAATGGTCGAATGTTGGATGCTTCGGAATGATGGATGTACTGATTAAGCTGTTGCCAGGGTTAAAGCTTGCGCCTGCCGTCCAAAGGAGAGGATAAACAATGATGACCGCCATAAAGGCTAACAACAAGTAAGAGAAAAGGAGACGGATATATTTTCTGACTTTCATATCTGCCAGCATACCTTATGCCCCCTCTTTAAAAGACTTTGTCTGTCTGAATTGCCACAATGCGATGGAGATAACAAATACAGATAATAAAATGGTTAAAGCCGCAGCAAGTGAATATTGGCTTGACTGCATTGTCAATTTATAAATCCATGAAACGAGGATATCTGTCCCGCCGGCTGTTGATCCGGTTACAGCCGGACCTCCGCCATTGAATAGATAGATAATATTAAAGTTATTAAAATTAAACGTAAACTGGGTAATGATAATCGGAGCCATTGCAATGAACACCATCGGAAGAGTGATGTATCTCAGCTTTGAAAAGACAGAAGCGCCATCAATCGTAGCTGCTTCATACAGATCGTCCGGGATGGATTGCAATACGCCTGTTGAGACGAGAAAGATGTACGGAAATCCAAGCCAGCCCTGCATAAGAATCAACGCAAGCCTCGACCAATTGGCATCTGTCATCCACGGAAGCGGATCTATCCCGAAGAAAGCCAAGATATCGTGATTCATCGCACCGAAGCTATCATTAAACAGTCCCGCAAAAATTAAAATCGTCACAAAACCGGGAACGGCCCATGGCAAAATCAGAATCGTCCGGAAAAAACGTTTAAACCGAAGGTCTTTCTGGTTAACAATGATCGCGAGAAAAATTCCCAAGCTGACTTGCAGTGTGGATGCAGCAAGTGTCCAAACCACCGTCCAAGCCAGTACATCAAAAAAAGTCGACCTCCAAATATCAACTGTGAAAATATTTGCGAACGTTTGAAAACCGACCCAATCAATTAATTTTGCAGGAGGAGAATGATACAAATCATAGTTTGTAAACGCTAATGCAAAGCTGAATAAGATAGGAAAGATCACGGCGAAAATTAAAATAAACAAAGATGGGCCGCTGACGACATAAGGATAGCCCTCAGAAATGATATGCTGGTATTGTTCCTTTAAGGAACTTAATGGCTTATTTTCATCACGCTGTTTTCCGCTTTGGAACGCATCGCGAAGATTTACATAATACACCGCAAGGCCAAAGCAGGTCACGATGACAGCAATAATCCCTTCCGCCAGCAGAAAAACGGAATTATCCCGCGGCACTTCTGTTCCCAGTGTAAAGATTCCCCAAAACCCCATATTGAGCAGATCTCCAAAGACCGCAAAAAACGATGCGCCTAAGAAAAGAAAGACAATACCTTTTATCCATTGCTTGTTATAAAATTGCCCGAGTCCCGGAATGATAGAAAGCAACAAAGCGACTTGACGATGCTGCACCGTTTTCACCTCTCTTACAATACAAATCTAGCTTTCTCTTTATTTTCCGCTGTGCTTTGCCTTAATTTGTCCTTTGGCCGTTTCAGCTGCTTGATCCAATGCTTGTTTCGGATCCGCCTTCCCAGTTGCAACAGTCTGTAATGCTGAATCAGCCGGCGTCCATATTTCATTCATTTCCGGAATATTTGGTGTTGGCTCTGAGAAACGGGATTGTTCAGTAACAGCTCGTGCCGCCTCGCTTTTCTTAATAGCCGGGTCATTGGCTAGGGATTTCACAGCAGGAACTTCTTTCGTCTCTTCATATCGTGTTTTAGAATTTTTTTCATTTGCCAGGAAAACTGCTAATTCTTGCGCCAGCTCTGCATTCTTTGAAAATGCACTGACATTGTAGCTTTTGACGCCGATAAAGGAGCTCATGTTTTCCCCATTTTCCAGCTTCGGCAGTTTCGTAATGCCATAATTGATTCCTGCTTTCGAAAAAGCTTCTACATTCCATGGCCCAGAGATAATCGCGGCGGCTTTTCCTTCTGTGAACAGCGATTCCAATACGTTAATCCCTTGTTCTCCAATAATGCCAGCCGGGAACAGGCCATCTTTGTAAAACTTCTGAATCAGCGCCGCACCTTTGACAGCTCCTTCATTATTGATTCCAATGTCTGACGGGTTATAGCTCCCATCTTTGTCCTTTCCAAAAATGTATCCGCCATATCCGCTCATCACACTTTCTGCATAATAAATTTGATCGAATAGGGCTAAAAAGCCAAATTTACTGCCATCAGCAGTCTTTTTGGAATAGTCGTACCACTCTTCCAGCGTTTGGGGCAATTCCTTTTCTGAGATGAGATCTTTGTTGTAAAAAAGCACAGTCGTTTCGACCGCTTTTGGCAGTCCATAAAGCTTTTGATCTACCATTTGAGACTGAATGGAAGCGTCAGTATAAAGTGATTGAACGTCTTTTTTGACATGTAATTCCTTGAGTAATCCTTCCGTGACAGCGGTTCCGATTTGGTCCCCTGGCATTGTTAATACGTCAGGGCCTGTGCCGGCCGGTCCGTCCATTCGCAAATCTTCAATCTGCTTGGCATACGGTTTTTCAACGACTTTGACCTTCACATCATGCTCTTTTTCAAACGCAGCAACGGCGTCCTTAATGCCGATGCTCTTTTCTTTATCCTCCCATACAACAAGCTCTGACCCTTTTGAACTCGATTTGGCGCTGCTGCTTTCCTTTGGGCCGCAAGCCGCCAAGGATAAACTGACAGCTGCGCAGAGCATGTATACGGAACACTTTTTTGCCATTTTCATTGATTGTCACCCTTTCGGTAGGAATGAAAGCGCTTTAAAGATAATATAGCACGCCTGAGAAAATGTGTAAACAAACTATTTACCTTATAGAGTAAATTTTTTTACCTAAATAAAAAAATGACTTAGTGTCCTAAGTCATCCTTAATTCATACTCTTCCTGACGATTAATTCCGCGCCCACATATAATGTTTTTACCGTTCTTCTCTTGTCCTGCACTTGTTCAAGCAGTAATTGAACAGCATTTTTACATAATTCATGTATATCAATATGAAACGTCGTCAGAGGAGGCGAGACATACTTCGCGAAGCTGATGTTGTTGATACTCACAATGCTTACCCTGTTTGGTATGGCAATTCCTTTTTCGTTCAGGGCTTGCAGACAGCCCACTGCAATCGGGTCCGCTGCAATCATAAAAGCAGTCGGAAGCTGATCGCCTAATGTGTCGATCGCTGCTGACATCAGGCGGTAGCCGTTTTCTACAGAGAATCCGCGATGACAGAAAATATAGCGCTCGTCCAGCATGGCTTTTTCCCTCATATAGGATCTGAAGGTTTGTTCACGGATGTCCATTTCATCCTGATTGGTATTCGGATTTTTGTATGTGCCGCCGATAAAACCGATGCGCTTATGCCCCTTCTCAGTCAGGATGTTTACCGTCTTCCTTGTCATTTGTGCCAAATCGGGCCTTACCGAGTCAAAATGATCGGGATCAGGAGTTGAATCGATGAACACGCCGTTTTCAGTGAGATTTCTGAGGAAAGCCAGCTCTTCATCTGAAAATGTGCCAACGGCAATAAACCCTTCCGTATGTTCAGGAATGCTCTCGATTCCATCCGCTATTTTATAAGTGGTCATATCGACATTGAATGCTTTCGCCAGTTTCTCTACTTCTAATCTCATCGTTTTAAAATAGACATCTTCTAATTCTTCTTTATCTGTCAGCCAATATAAAAACGCAATATGTTTCACCAGCGGCCTTACTGTTTTTTTGCGGTAATTGAGCTTTTCCGCCGCTTCATAGATTTTCTCCCGTGTCTCATCAGGAACAGAAAGGCTTTCATCGTTATTTAAAACGCGGGAAACGGTTGAGATTGAAAATCCCGCTTCCTGCGCGATATCTTTAATTGTCGCCATTGTATCTGCCTCCATTATTCAGCTCGCATTGTTTTAGTAAAATATTTTACTTTCTTTATCACAAATGTCAAGTGCACAAAGCCCTCTGGCTGCCATGTAAAAAGACTGAACCATTTGCGGCTCAGTCTCAGTTGTTCGTATCATTCGGAACCGGCGGAATTGCCCGGGAAATGAGTTGGTTATTGCACATTTTCCTCGAAATATCCCGAAAGCACATCTTCCACATTCGTCAAATGCGCCAGCATGGCGGCTTCCGCCTCTGCACCGTTCCCTGCAGCCACAGCATTGTAAATCCGTTCGTGCTCCTCATACAGCCGCTGAACGGAGGTCTTCTTGGAAAACAGCCAGATTTTCCTCGTTTCCCTCATTGTTTCCAGCAGCAATGATGACACGTGATTCATCAAGTGTTTAAGAAGTTCATTTTGAGAAGCGTCCGCAAGCGCAAGATGAAATGCAAAGTCTGCTTTCTCTCCCAGCTCCCCGTCCGCTTCAATGCTGCCCATTTCCTTTAGTGCATCCTGAATTCTTTCGAGATCTGCTTCTGTCCTTTTTTCAGCCGCTAGTGAAGCCACGCCGATTTCAAGCAGTTTTCTGACCTCGAGCAGCTGCTTGATGTCCTCTTTTTTCATCAGAAGGGCCGCTGAGAGCGGCTGAGAGATTTGATTGAGCTCAAATTCCTTCAGATACGTGCCTTCTCCCTGTTTCATTTCGACAAGCCCCATCGCCTTTAGCGCAGAAAGTGCTTCGCGAACCGCTGAACGGCTGACTTGAAAGCTCTCAGCAAGCGCCTGAACAGAGTCCAGTTTATCCCCCGGCTTCAATTCGCCGTTTTTGATCATATCTAATAGGGCATCCGCTACTTCTTCATATATTTTTTTTGTTTTAATCTGTTTGTATTTCAATGCAATTCACCCCGTAACTTGTAGGTCTGGCTGTTTACGATCTATTATACTCTGTTTTGTGGGACGCCAAAAGATTTTGACTATTTTGTCAAAAAGTCTTGTACTTTGATTTTTTTCAAAATATAATGCTAGGTAACTGGTCTTATTACCCAGTCATCAGATGATCATATCATCTATAGAAACCGCTTACATATGGCGCCAGTTTATGTTTCAAGGAGGGGTTTGGGATGCAATGGACACAGGCATATACGCCTATAGGGGGAAATTTGCTATTATCAGCGCTTGCCGCACTTGTACCGATTATTTTCTTTTTTTGGGCACTCGCGATTAAACGGATGAAGGGGTATACAGCAGGCTTGGCCACATTGGGAATCGCCCTTATCATTGCTGTATTGGTTTATCGGATGCCGGCGGAAAAAGCGCTGATGTCCGCGACACAAGGAGCCGTATACGGATTGTTGCCGATCGGCTGGATCATTGTGACGTCTGTTTTTTTGTATAAAATCACTGTGAAAACGGGACAGTTTGATATCATTCGCAGCTCTGTTCTCTCGATTACTGATGACCGACGGCTTCAAGCTCTCTTGATCGCTTTTTCATTCGGGGCTTTTTTAGAAGGGGCAGCAGGCTTCGGAGCGCCGGTCGCCATTTCTGCCGCGCTGCTGGTCGGTCTCGGCTTTAATCCTCTTTATGCTGCGGGGATCTGTTTGATCGCCAATACGGCGCCGGTTGCCTTTGGGGCGATTGGGATTCCAATTACAGCCGTAGAAGGGCCGACAGGGATTCCGGCGATGGAGATTTCGCAAATGGTCGGGCGGCAGCTGCCGTTTTTATCCGTATTTATTCCTCTTTATTTAATCATCATCATGAGCGGGTTCAGGAAAGCCTTGGAGATCTGGCCGGCGATTCTCGTATCTGGTGTTTCCTTTGCTGTTGTTCAATATCTCAGTTCCAATTTTTTAGGGCCTGAGCTGCCCGATGTTTTGTCAGCTCTTGTTTCAATGGCTGCACTTGCTGTGTTTTTGAAATGGTGGAAGCCGAAAACAACATTCCGGTTTGCCGGTGAACAAGAGTCGGCCGCCTCAATTGAAACGGCGCGCACAAATCCGGCGGCGCCTGCATACAGCGGCGGACAGATTTTTAAGGCTTGGTCGCCATTTCTGCTGCTGACGGCGATGATTTCCGTATGGGGCATTCCATCTGTCAAATCTGCACTAACCGGGCATTATGAAGGCTCTGCGGTGTTCTTGAAGTGGCTGAATGCTGTTGGAGAAAAACTGACTTTTGCCCCCGGTGTGCCTTTTTTGAACAATCAGATTGTCAATGCTGACGGTACGCCGATTGAAGCGGTTTACAAGTTGGAGGTGCTTGGTTCGGCCGGCACCGCGATATTGATTGCCGCAGTGCTGTCAAAGTTCATCACGGCGATTTCGTGGAAAGACTGGGGAACCGTTTTTAAAGAAACAGTCCAAGAATTGAAGCTTCCGATTTTGACCATCGCTTCTGTCGTTGGTTTTGCCTATGTCACCAACTCCTCGGGAATGAGCACGACACTCGGGATGACACTCGCGCTGACAGGTTCGATGTTTACCTTCTTTTCGCCCGTTCTCGGCTGGCTCGGCGTCTTCATTACCGGTTCGGATACTTCCGCCAACCTGCTGTTCGGCAACCTGCAGAAAGTCACCGCATTATCAGTCGGCATGGACCCCGTTCTGTCTGTGGCCGCCAACTCTTCAGGAGGTGTCACAGGAAAAATGATTTCGCCGCAGTCGATTGCGGTGGCGTGCGCCGCGGTAGGACTCGCCGGAAAGGAGTCAGATCTTTTCCGCTTTACCATTAAACACAGTCTGTTTTTGCTGCTGCTCGTTTGTATCATCACCTTTTTGCAGCATCACGTATTCAGCTGGATGATTCCTTAAAAAAATCCTCCCGTCTAGGGAGGATTTTATTTATATCGCTTTCTCGCTGCTGATGACGGAATATTCATTTGATCGCGATATTTTGCCACGGTGCGTCTCGAGATTTGGATGCCGTGTTGTTCATACAGCAAATCGACAAGCTTTTGATCTGAAAGCGGTTTTGTTTTGTCCTCTTGATTGATCAGGTCTTCAAGATGCATTTTGACTGCATAATTCGACGCATCTCCCTCTCCTGAAGCCTCGGCTTTTGCTGAGAAAAAGAGTTTCATCTCAAACAGCCCGTAAGGCGTTTGTATTGTTTTCCCTTTAATGGCACGGCTCACAGTTGATTCATGAAGGCTTAGACAGTCCGCCACCTCTCTGAGAGTCAGCGGCTTCATTGCGCTTCGCCCTTTCAGAAAGAAATCCTTTTGGCGTGTGATCAGTTCATTGATAATTCTCGTGATTGTCTGTTTTCGCTGCCGCAGCGCGCGGCTCAGCCAGCGCCACTCCTGATATTTCGCAGATAAATAGGAGACAGTATCCTGACAGGAGCCGGATGATAAAAGCGTTCTATACTGCGGATGCAGATCGATCTCGGGAAACGAGCGGGTATTCAGTTCCGCTGCAATGTGCCCGTTTTTTACGGTGATAAAAATGTCAGGCTCAATATACACATCTTGCTCTGGCCGGGCAAACAGAAGGCCAGGTCTAGGATGAAGAGCCGCGATATCATCTGAGATATCTTGAATGGTATGAAGCGGAATTCCCGTCTCTACTGAAAGCGCTTTCCATTTTTTTTGCGCAAAAGCATCAAAATGAGCTGAAACCAGCATTTCCGCTTGTTCATTTCTGTTCGGCAGCCGCTGTAATTGAAGAAGGATGCATTCCTGCAAAGATCTCGCACCGATTCCAGCCGGTTCTAATGACTGGAGTTTTGCCAAAACAGCCTCCGTTTCCTTAGCCGATACAGATAGGCGCCGTGCTGCCTCCTCCACATCTTCTTCCAAGTACCCGTTTGAATCAAGCGAATGAATCAGATAATTAAAAATCTTTTTTTCAGTGTTGGTCAGATTCATATCGAGTGACTGCTGTTTTAACGCATCCTGCAATGTTTTTTGCGGATCACTTAATTGAAGGCCCGCTTCCTGTGCATTCATCCTGTTTTTGTTTGTTTTATGGTAAGATAGTGGCGGTGTGTCTGTTTCCTTTCGTTCAATAAGAGGGTTTTCCAGTGAGAGCTCATCAATGTACTCGGCGAGTTCTGCCGAATGATAGCCAAGCAGCGTGATGGCCTGCCTGAGCTCCTGTGTCAGTTGAGGCTTTAATACTTGTACTTGCTGAAGTTTCATATCCATCTTGCTCACTCCCCTTTCTTCATTGTACATGATTGAGATCACACCGTATACATTTATGAAAAAGGAGCTGCCAAAGAAATGTCTGAACTTTTTTCCGTCCCTTATTTTATTGAGAATTTAAAACAGCATATTGAAATGAATCAGTCTGAGGATAAAATCCACGCGATGAACAGCTACTACCGTTCCGTCGTCTCAACACTAGTGCAGGACCAGCTGACAAAAAACGCAGTTGTCCTGAAACGGATTCAGCATTTAGATGAAGCATACAACAAAGTCAAACGTGGAGAATCAAAATAAACCTTCCGCTCACATGTGAGCAGGAAGGTTTTCCTTCTTTGAGGCGTGCTGGATGAGCCGGGTGCCTGGCACTCCTTCCATCCAGGTATGAAAGTAATTGGCGTTTTTCCCATAGGAATTATCAATGACCGTGTTTTCTTTTTGAAGAAGAGAGGACAAGATGTGTCCGTGCAGCCTTGACGTTTCCACCGATTCGTAACGGCTGAAAAACCGAATGGCTTTTTGGACGATATAATTCGTGTATTTTCCCCATATATACGCAATGGGCAAAGGGTTGCCTGCTTTTTTGTTCAGGACGTTCAGCGTTTGGAGAAAAGCAATCGTCCGGCGGTCTGAAGCTGACAGCATCGTGCGCCAGTCGTAGCTTTCCGCTTCTGCGTGTTCCTGAAGCTCTTGGTTTGCTTCATGATCTGTTCGGATAAATCTCAGCTTTTGATTGGACGGCTGCTGCGTGGGAATGACCGGATACAGCTGATGAGCCATATCAGGCAGAAGCTGAATCTGATTTCTTGAAAAATAAGACTGTGCCGTAGCATAGGAGGCTTTTTCCCTTGTCATGATGTGAAGGTTCGCATGCTTAGAAAATATCTCTGCCGTCCGTTTGAGGTTGTCTTTGTTTTGAAAATAAATCGATTGCGGCAGGATCACAATTTTGTGGTTCGGATAGGTGTGGACGATTTTCTCTCTAAAGCCTTGATAATACGGATACAGATCCCCGAAGTTTCCGCCTCCCTGGCAGACGATGATGAGATTAGGATCCAACTTTCGCCCGACTGGAAAATTGTCAGGATTCCAGCGTTTTCTGACCCGAATCCCGTGTTCTTTAAAGAAGGCTTCTGTTCCTTTCATAATAAATAAATCCCCTACATTCCCATATAGAGGATAGTCAGCATATATAATCTCTGATTGTTTCGGAATGACCTCGAGCAGCCCGGACAGTTTCTGTTTCAGGCTGATCATCGAATGCTTGCTGTCCATTTCTTCACCTCGGCAGTTTGGAATAAGTGCAGTAGCACTTCAATGACCCGGTCTTGCTCATCTTCTGTCATATTGGACCCCGATGGGAGACAGATTCCTCGCTTGAACAAATCTTCGCATACGCTTCCTGTATCTTCATGAGAATAAAATAAAGCCGGATCGAACAGCGGCTGGGTATGGAGCGGCTTCCACAGCGGACGGGCTTCAATGTTTTCTTCAGCAAGACGTTGAACTACGTCATATGGGCTGATTCCGTTATCAAGTGTGAGCGTGGTGAGCCAGCGATTGGATATGCCTGCTGCGTACTCCGGCATAAAGCGGACGCCGTCTATGTGACCGAGCGCATTTTTGTATCTCGTGAAAATGGCCCTTCTTTTTTCCACTCGCTCATCCAGCACCTCAAGCTGGGCAATGCCGACGCCGGCTAAGATATTGCTCAGCCTGTAATTATGTCCTATTTCACTGTGCTGATAATGAACAGCCGGCTCTCGTGCCTGCGAAGCGAGAAATCTTGCTTTTTCAATTGCTGCTTCATCATTTGAAACGAGCATCCCTCCCCCTGATGTGGTAATGATTTTGTTCCCGTTAAATGAAAAAATGCCGAAGCGCCCGAAAGTTCCGCTTTGCTTCCCTTTATAGACTGTGCCGAGAGATTCGGCTGCGTCCTCAATGACAGGAACTCCGTATGCATCACACAGGCTTACGATTTCATCCATTTTCGCACTCTGCCCATATAGATTGACGGCAATCACCGCTTTTGGCAGTGTTCCATTTCTTTTCGCTTCCTCCAATGCTCTTTCAAGGGCTGTCGGCGACATATTCCACGTATCAGGCTCAGAATCAATAAAGACGGGCACCGCTTTTTCATATAAAATCGGATTGGCGGTTGCTACAAATGTGAAGGACTGGCAAAACACGCTGTCACCTTCTTTTACCTCAAGTAAACGCAGCGCGAGATGAATCGCCGCCGTTCCTGAGCTGACCGCAGCTGCTGCTTTTACACCGACTCGTTCTGCAAGGTGTTCTTCAAATGAATTCACGAGCGGCCCAAGCGGCGCGATCCAGTTTGAGCGAAAGGCTTCTGAAATATAGTGCTGCTCCCTGCCGCTCATATGAGGGGGAGATAAGTAGATTTTTTTATGCATAGAATCATCCTTTGTTTGATGTTTGAATAGAAGAAATGATGCGTGCCGGAGCACCGGCCGCCGTTACCCTGTCCGGTATGGGACGGATCACCGCGGAGCCGGCTCCAACAATGCTCCAAGCCCCGATTGTGATCTGCGGTATGACGGATGCACCGGTTCCGACGTGAGCGCCTTCCTGAACGGAAACCGCTCCTGACAGCGTGGCACGCGGGGACAGATGAACGTAATCGCTGATTTGATTGTCGTGCTCTGCCACTGCACCCGTATTGATGATGCAGTGGGCGCCGATGCGCACATCCGCCTGAATGATCGCGCCCGCCATAATCACTGTCCCTTCCCCAATGACAGCCGACCTGCTGACGATGGCTGACGGGTGAATCAATGTAATAAAATCGTCTTTCCTCAGTCCCAGTCGCTCCGCCAGCTGTTTTCTGACACCGTTATTTCCAACAGCAATCAGAAACAGCACATCAGGAATGAGCCTGCGCAGTTCAGTAACGGCTTCCGGCGGTCCTGTGTACCATTCTTTTCCGCCTTCGAACGTTTTGAATTTATCATCCAGCACTGCGGCTAAGCGCGTATCTGAGCGGGTGTTTATCAGCTCTCTGATCACCTTTCCGTGACCGCCGTCACCCACAATGGCCACATTTTTCATGAGGACACATCTCCGCTTCCGGTAAACCGTTCCGCGGTCACATGATTGGTTTGCTGAATCCCTTCTGAAACAAGGACCTTTCGCACCGTCAAACATAAAATTTTCAAATCGAGAAAAAATGACCGGTTGTCAACGTACCAAACATCTAATTCAAATTTCTTTTCCCAGGAAATCGCGTTTCTGCCATTGATTTGCGCCCAGCCTGTGATACCCGGCTTCACCTCATGGCGCCGTGCCTGTTTTTCTGTATAAAGAGGCAGATAGTCCATCAAAAGCGGCCGCGGCCCGACAAGGCTAAGATCGCCCTTCAGGACATTCAGGAGCTGCGGAAGCTCATCAATGCTCAGCTTTCTGATCAGCCTGCCCGTTTTCGTCAGCCGGACTTCATCGGGCAGCAGATTTCCCTCACTGTCCCGTTCATCCGTCATTGTCCGAAACTTATATAGGGTGAACGGTTTGCCGTGCAGGCCCGGCCTTACTTGCTTAAAGAAGACAGGTGATCCTATTTTCAGCCTGACAACGGCGATGGTGAACAGAATGATCACACTCGTACAGCACAACAAAAAAATGGCGGCCGTCAGATCAAAAAGTCGTTTCAGGATCAAAGATTCACAGCTCCTTTCGTTTTTCGAAACCGTTTTAATACCAGCTGTCTTTCCTCTTTTGTACAAACGAGCATAAAAGCGAAAACAGCGTAGCAAAAGCTGACTGTCACTCCCGTCGCTATCAGTGACGGCCAGCCGTCAATCTTCACAACGAACTGAATTGCCTTACAGACCGTCCAGGCAAACACAGCGGCTGAAAGAGGCCCGATGATGCCTTTAAAGAACACGTGCTTTTTGTAGCCTGTAATGCGGGATACGTAAAGCGGCGTAAAGATGGCATTTTTTAAAATAAGAGAAATGGCCCCTGCCAATGTTATGCCGTACAGACCGAGATGAGCCGGCCCGCTCAGCGTGACCGCCAGCACCACATTCACCGCACCTAACAGCAGGGTAACAATCGCCGGTGTTTTTTGTTGATTAAAAGCGGTCCATATATAAAACAGCGGCATAAAGGCGAGGCTGACAACCAAGTATCCGGCATGAATAAATAAAAGCGGTGCTATCGACGAAAAGGACGGTCCGAGCCAGATTGTCAGAAAAGGTCCCGCCAATCCGCCCAATAAGGCAGCAGGAAGTGCAAGCAAAAGACCATTGAGCCTTACTGCCTTATTGGCGTAATTCATCAATCCTTCCATATCGCCTTTTGAATAATATGAAGTCATGATAGGCGCAAACAGGGATGCGACCGTTCCGGCCAAGCTGCGCAAAAGCAGCGGAAACTGGATAATCGCCGCGTATTTCCCGGATGCGGACGCCCCCAGCATCAAATTGGCGGTTAACAGATCAATCTGCAAAAAAAGCAGGACGCCGATTTGATTGACGGAGCTCCATGCGCCAGCTTGAAACAGCTCCTTGCTTGTGCGGAATGAAAGATCCTTCATACGAAACGAAAACCACGGAATCAGCTTTTTGAAGAAATAGAAAGACAGCACAGACGCCATGACAGCACCAGCTAAAGCTGCAAGCTGGATCTGCCAGATTTTCGGCGCAAAGCATGCAAACAGGAGCAGCACAGACAGCACCCGTATAAGCATTTGCACCGCCTGAATGGAACTGGTGATATAAAGGCGGTTGGCATAAAATGGTGCAGCGCCGAAGCCCGCCATCAGAAATGTTAAAATAAACAGCACACTGCCGATTAAAATCGACAAACGCACATCAGCCAAAAGCGCTTGCGGCACATTCATGACGCGGTCAATAAAAAAAGCCGAACCCGCAAGCGGCAGCAAGAGCAGCAATGAAATCAAAACAGAGGCCGCTAAATAATTGCTGATATACGCATTTGCTTTCTCCCGCTCTCCCCTGTGGGCAGCAACAGAAAAGAACCGAACGACAACCGAGCTGAGCGCCACGGTAATAATCGAAAAGTAATTAATCACATTTTGTGTCAAGTGAACAAAGCCAAACGCTTCCACACCGAGCGTTTTGACAATAAAAGGCGTCATCCAAACCGATAGGAAAACGGACAAGAGAAAAGCCGTGAGATTAGCGCTGAAGTTTATTGTGAATTTCATGCTTGCTTCGCACTGCCTTTCATTGTCCCCCGATGCTCGAAAAACAGCTTGATGAGAAAAGTGAGCCGCCATTTACACAGTGCTAATACCAAGCGCTCTCCTCTTAATAATTTCTCATGCTGAAACGGTGTATGTCTGACAGCCTGTCGCACCATGTCATAGGATAAAATCTGTCTGATCTTCTTTTTGATGTCTTTCGGCGAATTCGGAGAAGCACAGGCATTTGCCAAAAGCATCGGAAGCTGGTGCCTGCAAATGTACACATTCAAATCTTCTTTGCATGCGCCTGCTAAGCCGTAGTGATTGTAGAATGCGATTTTAGCCTGATATTGTTTTTGAAGATGTTCATCCATCGCCGGCTTATAAGGAATTTCTGTCAGGCTGTTCGGGTTTTCACGATAGATGTACAAGCCTTCATCCAGCATTTTCACCCGCTCCGCTTCGCAAAAAGCGGACAAATTGAAGGGAGAGTCTTCAGCAAAACGGATGTCTTCATCAAACATCAGATTCGCCCTATCAAAAAGCTCACGGCGGTAAAGATAACGCCATACATACCAGATAAATCTCGTTTCGTGAGCATGTTTAAGCTGTTCAGTCATTTCTGGTTTCGTCAGCACGCGGTTTGTCTCAAGCTGCGGCGGCACATATGTCCGCCTGTCCGATGACTGCTTGTAAAAACCGCATCCGACGATGTCGAGCCGATTTTGCTCCGCTTCTTCAGCCAGCCTCTGGAACATGGCGGAAGATGCATAATCGTCTCCGTCTACAAAGCCAATATAAGTGCCCCGCGCGGCCTTTATTCCCGTATTTCGCGCTGAACTAAGTCCGCCGTTTGCCTGATGAATGACCCGGATTCTCGCATCCCGTTTTGCATAGTCCTCTGCAATTTCGCCTGAACGATCCGGTGTTCCATCATTCACGAGGATGATTTCAATATCAGAAAGCGTTTGGCAAAGCAAAGAATCAATGCACTCCCCTATGAATGGTTCAACATTATACATCGGGACAATAATGCTGACGAGCGGGGTCATTGCGCTTCACCGCTGATTTTGTCACGCAGACCTTTAAAATACACATCTCTCGGAAAGCCTGCACGGGCTGTTTCTTTTGTTAAAAGCTCATTGACTGCGGCTGTTACGCGCTCTGGCTCCGGATGTTCTATCAGCTTCATGAACGGGATGTCTTTAAGCCATTGATAGCCCTCCATCACCTTATGGTCAAAGGAGCGAATGACAACACACGGCGTTCCTGTCAGCGCACAAAAAATCATGCCATGAAGCCTGTCAGTGACGACTGCTTCTGCGCTTTGCAGCTTAGACCACAGCGCTTCAAGTTCTTGTTCGCGTGTATCGCGGCTGACCCGGCGCCCGATCGTTGTCGTAAAGGATTTAATCTCGCCGAATTCCTCAAATAGCGCAGCCTTGACCCGGTTCCTCTGGTCCTCCTGAAGCACGCTTTCCTGATCCTCGCGCAAACACATATAAACCCCTTCGCGTTCTGCGGGGGTCTTGCTTCTGTCTAAATACAGCACCATGTCCGGCTGCTTCAAAATTGTCTTTTCTTGAAAATGCTGTTTCATAAATTGATACGTTGTTTCATCCCGTGCCATGAGCAATAGGCCGGGGTGCGCATTATAAATTTTCTGTGCCCGTTTCAGCTCTTTGCGCCCCTTTTTCGTGTCAGAAAAATGAGCCGTTGCCGGAAGCTGGACAACCCGATAGTCACGGAATGTTTTAATGATGAAGCGGCGCGTCCACTCCTCATAACGGTATAAATCCCCCATATTTCCGCCGCCGATGATAAAGACCATATCCTCCGGATGGCGCGAGCGGATCAGGCTTTTTGCTGATTTGTAAATGTCCTTCATATCAACCTCGACGATGTCAAAGTCCGGGTATTCTTGCTCAAGAAATGCCTTGCTGGCATAAGCAATTGCGTGATCTCCCAAATTGTCATGGGACGGCAGCAGGGTCAGTATGATTTTTTTCTGATGTGCTGCGGCCTTTACCGGTTGATCTGCCGCTCCCAGCCAATATTGGGACGGGTATTTGACCTTTAGCAGCAGCCATTCTGCAAAATTGATTTTCAACGATTGTAACGACATGTTCTCACCCTCTGTTTCTCATTTTGTACTCGATCACCCGCTGATACACAGCCGATGCCATAGCGACGAACGGAATCATTCTGTATTTCGCCATCAGAAGCAGGCATGACCGTTTTGCGTCAAAAGGAGCGGTACCCGTTTTTGAAAGACTTTCTTGAAACACCGGGTCCGCGCATATCACGCCAACATTTCTAAGCTTTTCAAACAGCCGGCGGCTGCCGCTCGTTTTCCATTCATTCAGCATACAGATGCTGCTGTGAAGAACGATAAAGGTATCAAGCTCCTTGCGATACTCCTCCAGTTTGTTGTTCTCCTGTAAAAACGCCGCATTCGCCTCATACAGCGCAAGTCCTGATTCAAACAATTTTTTCTGATAGCGCTGCACAATGGAGGAAAGGTGAATTCGGTAATGATAGAGCGGCGTTTTTACGTAGGAAACTGAGCGAGCGAAAAAATGAGCCCTGAAGCTGAAAAACTGATCCTCGACATGCTCCAGCTCGCCTCGGAGCGGAAACGACAGCCGATGGGCTTCAATCATGCTTCTTCTGTACAGTTTGTTCCATGAAAACCCTCTGACCTTCCCTTCGAATAACGCCTTGATATAGTGCTCCTTCGGCTGATCCTGATAGGTTTGGGCAATGTCTGAGTCCATGGTTTTGCCAGTGTCCTCAAACTCTGCGGCGTAATTGCAAATGACCAGATCAGTTTCTTCGCCTGCTGCCCGGAGCATCTGCTCGCAATAATCAGGCTCAATCCAATCGTCTGAATCGATAAACGCGATAAATTCGCCGCGTGCTGCCTCAATGCCTTTATTCCGAACCGCACCGAGACCCTGGTTCTCTTGATGAATCACCTTGAACCTGTTGTCCATATTGGCGTATTCTTCTGCGATATCCGGGCTTGCGTCTGCTGAACCGTCATTAACAATGATGATCTCTATATTGTCCACTGTCTGGTTCCGCAGTGATTCGAGACACGTTCTGATATATGTTTCTGTGTTATAAACAGCGACTAACAGACTAACCGCAGGTGTTTCCATAATGACCGGCTCCTCTTGCATAAATTACCGGGAAAAAATCGTTCTGTAAGGCAGAACGGATGAATCAACCGGCATAAGCAAATAACTGTAAAGAAAATAACAAACAACGATAGCGATATAGATAAGGGCGTTCGATTTTTCATCAAATATCCTGACGAAATAAGGGACTAAGATCATTTGATACAGACCGAAATAAATATTGAATCTGGCAAAAATCACGTCCTTTGTGGCCAAAAGGCCGAACAAAAAACCAAGCAGGCACAAATTAACGACAATATCGATTTGCGGCCACAGACTCCGTAATCGTTCTTTATAGCAAAATGCAAGGAACAGCGGCAGAACCAAAACAGCGATTTTGATCACATTCATTCCATTTGTGTTCGTCATGAGCCATTTTTCATAATGGCTGTATGAGCTGTTTTCAAGTACAACGACAAACACAGAAATAAATTTTTGATATAAAAATGTCATTCCGAGAAATAAAGCGGATAGGCCGAATATCGCCGGTGACCAGGCTTTTCTTCTGACAATAAAGTACACTGGAATCATAATCAGCGCCGACGAATGAAAGAGCGAGCTGACCAGCACAATCAGGAAATATCGCTTCCAGTTCCCACTGATGATATAACGGATCGCCCAAAACAAAGCAGCTGCCACCATGTATTGCCTGATGCCGTTAAAAGACGCGTAGTAATGAAAGGTTCCCAAAAACAAAAAGACACTCAGCTCAAACGGCCTGCCATAGTCGGCGAGTGTCTTCATAATAAAACTGTAGGTCACGACTGCCACCGTAAAATACATGATTTGAGGATCTTCCGTGATGAAATTCATCAGCCAAAGGAGTGCGGTAAACCCCGGATCTGTCGCTGTTTTCGCTGTGCCGAAACCGAATATCTGCCACACATTTTGATAATCGCCCGCCAATTCGTACAGCAGCGTGTACGTCTGAAAATCCGTGCCGACTCGATAGCGGAGACCTGACACGAGCACAAGTGAAGCGAGCGGAATCCAGATCAAAAGCTTATTCGGCCGATACCCCGTGGCAAGCGAATCGTCACGGCCGCCGCACATTTTAGCGAACCAAGACCAAATAAATACAATCCCCATATTGACGGCATATACAATCATCGGTTATGGTCCTTTTCCGTGCTGATGTTGTATACATTCAGCAGCGCTCCTACATTTTGCTGTGCATCGTAGCCAAGTTGAGCGAGTGTTTCTTTGATGAACTCACGCTTCGGCCTGCCTGCGGCGGCCGCCCTTGCAATGGTTTCAGCCCAGACGCTGATCGGCTCAGAAAGACTTAATCTTGTGACAAGCCCGAGACCGGCGTCGACTTTTTCTGTAATGCTGTCTGAAATGATGCATGGAAGCCCCGACGCCTGCGCTTCCACAAGCACAACCGGCAAGCCTTCGTACAGAGACGGCATGACAAATACATCGAATGTTCGCATCAGTTCATGGATCCGTTCTTCCGTGCCTAAAAAGAGGACGTCTGATAGCAAATTCTGCTGCCGCGCCTCCTCCTCTATCTCCCCGCGCAACGGCCCGTCTCCCGCCAGAACGAGCTGAAAGCGAACGCCTCTTTCCTTGAGATGTGCGGCAAGCTTCAGCAGGAACGCGTGGTTTTTCACTTCATGAAACCGGGCCACATGGCCAATGATGAGCCGGTCGGCTGCAATGCCGCGTGCTGCTTTTTCTTCATCAGCCGCCTGCCCATTTGGGGCGAACAACTCAAGGTCAATCCCGTTAGGAAGAAGGTGAACACGCTCCCGCTCCATGTTGGACTGTCCAAATAAAAACCTGCCCGCATCCTCTCCGCAGGCACACAGCGCTGTCGCATTTGCCAAAATGAGCCGCCTGAACACGAGCAGCTGCAAGCGATCCTTCCAATTGAAGCCGGTCTTCCAAGACGTATTGTGGGAATGGCATACCCTGATCGGCACTCCGGCGAGCCTTGCCGCAAGGGCGATAAAACCCGTTTGGAAATCCGTGTGCGCATGAACGGCGCTGAACGGCCCGTTTTCTTTTATCGCGTTTCTCACATTCCTCACAAATGTAAGGGGATTGCTTTGCCCAATGCTCGGGACATAAAAAAGCCGCCCGCCTAAAGATAAAATCTCTTCATCGTAAGCGCACGGATCATTTCGATACGTTAAAAAATCAAATTGCACTTTGCTTTTGTCCATTTTCCGATATAAATTCATCACCATGGTTTCCGCGCCGCCCCTGTTCATGCCACTGAGAACATGGAGCACGCGTTTTTGGCTGCTATTCATGCTTGACAAGCCCTTCCTTTTGGTTCATTACTCTTTTTTTGTGGTAGCGATTCATCACGGCTGGAGGCATAAACGCGCGGATTAACGGTTTTGCGATATATATGTAATCAGATAAAGGAAGCTTCAAGCGTCTGCACGCCTGATAGACAAGAATGGCATTGTCGATTGAATACGTAAATGACCGCCGTTTGAATGCATCGCTGTCTTCCCTCACTTTATACAAGGCTTCCTGAAGATTATAGCCTCTGAAGCCCTCTTCAAAAAAGCGAAGCCACAAATCAATATCTTCCATTCGTCTCGTCCGCCGCACCGACCGGTAGCCTTTCAGCGTGCGATAGGCACTCGCTCTCATCATAATCGTGCCGTGGCAAAATGGGGTCCCTTTTGCCATGATGCCCGGCTCCGGAACAGAAGGCAGAATGCGGGTGCCTCTTACGCCAAATTCATCAAACACAAGCATGCCGGTGCCAACCACCTGATAGTGTCGGTGCTTTTCTAAAAACGCGACCTGCTTTTCCAGACGGCGCGGAAACGAAAGGTCATCTCCGTCCTGACGTGCGATATAATCGCCTGTCGCATGCGAAAGACAATGATTTAATGATGCGGCAAGCCGCTTATTTGTTTTGTTTCGAATCAGTTTGATGCGGTCGCTGTAATGAGCGGCATACTGCTTCGCGATGCGGAGCGTGCCGTCTGTTGACGCATCATCGCACAAAATCAGCTCCCAATTTTTATAGGATTGGCTGAGTATGGATTCTATGCTTTCTGCCAAAGTGCGTTCGCAATTATAAATGCCCATAATGACAGAAACTTTCGGTCCTGAGTTCATACGCTTTTCTCCTTTGTATCCATATCCATGTACGCGGAATAAATATCTGCCATTTCTTCCACCGTTCGCGCCTCCGAGAAGCGCAAGGCTGTTTTTCGGCCTTCCTGTCCCAGCTTTCGGCAGAGCTCCGGCTTATGGTAAAGCTGTTCAATCCGGCGGGCAAAAGCAGCACTGTCACCGATTTTGACCAGAAAACCGTTTTCTCCGTCGCGGATGATTTCCCGATGCCCGCGATTATCCGTGGCGATCGCCGGTTTTTCTGCCGCCATTCCCTCAAGCACATTCATGCCGAGGCCCTCTCTAATGCTGGATGCGACAGATACATCCGCAAGCTGAATCAGCTCATGTATGTCGCTGCAAAAGCCGTAAAAACAGACATTGGCGGAGGCGCCAAGCTTTTCAGCCAACGTTCGATACGTTTGTTCCATTGCCCCTTCCCCGGCAAACACAAGGCGGAGCGAGGGAATTTTTTCTTTTAGCAAGGCTGCGGCTTCAATTAACAGCTTCTGGTTTTTGTTCAGATTGAGCTCAGCCGGATAAACCAATATAAAATCATCTTCACGGAATCCGTGCTTTTCTCTGAGTCTTTGCTGCTCTATCGGACTGACAGGCCGGAAACGCTCGGTGTTGACGCCAATGCCGTGAATTTTCTGCGTCCTTCCGCCCGGCCTTTGAAGTCCTTTCGCCCGTTTATAATCCTCTTCATTAATCGTAATCAGGCAGTCCGTATATGCTGAAAGCCATTTCTCGACCGGATAATAAAGAAGCCAATTTTTCATTGGTGCTCCTTTGCAGAAGTGAAATCCGTGCGCTGTATACAGCACCTTTGTTCCGTGCCGCCGTGCCTGCCTCGCCGCCAGTCTGGCGAGAACGCCGCCGACCGGTGTATGGCAATGGACAATGTCGTATGCATAGGTGTCAATCACTTTCTTCAACTGCCTATAAACAGCCAGGTTCTGAGGGTCAAAAGGTGACCTGCGAATCGGGATGGAGAATTTCTCATCCACATACGGCAGCTTGGTTTGTCCGTTCGCGGCGACATGAACCTCCCAGCCCATTTGTTTGAACCATTTAAAATAAGGGAGGTGAAAGGCCTTAAAATGATAATCAACAGTCGCGCAAAACAATATCTTTTTCGTCATTTTCACTCCCCCTAATGAACGCTGGCAGCCGTCATTTCTTCTGATGTATTGATTGCCGCAAACAGCCTCGCTCTCAGGTCGGCTTCCGGCAGCTCATGAAAATCCTCGATAAAGCGCATCAGCACCGGCCAATCGCCGTCCACCGCTTTACCGATGTGAATTTTTGGAAATATTTGTTCAGCATGGACTTCATTTTTGTTCAGTAATTCTTCATACATTTTTTCGCCCGGACGAATGCCTGTGAATTCGATTGGAACCTGCTCAGTCGTGTAGCCGGACAAATGAATGAGGTTTTTGGCAAGATCCACAATCTTTACGGGCTCTCCCATATCGAGAACGAAAATCTGACGCCCTTTCGCCAGTGCCCCAGCCTGAATCACAAGCCTTGATGCCTCGGGAATCGTCATGAAATAGCGGGTCATTGCCGGATGTGTTACTGTCACCGGGCCGCCTTTTTCAATCTGTTTTTTGAAAATCGGAATGACGCTGCCGCGGCTCCCGAGTACATTGCCGAAGCGAACAGCGACAAATTTGGTTCTGCTGACTTTCCCAAGATTCATAATAATCATCTCTGCGAATCGTTTTGTCGCCCCCATTACATTGGCTGGGTTCACCGCTTTGTCCGATGAAATCAGCACGAATGTCTCTGTTCCCGACATATCGGCTGCTTCCGCGACATTTTTTGTTCCGATAATATTGTTTTTGACCGCCTCTTCAGGATTATGTTCCATTAAAGGCACATGCTTATGGGCAGCTGCATGATAGACAACATGCGGCTCGTATTTTTTCATCAAGGTAAACATTTTATCGCGGTCCTGCACATCAGCGATTTCCGTATGGAACACAATGTGTTTGCCGAATCGTCCGTTCAGCTCTGTATAAATCGAATGAATGCTGTTTTCCCCATGGCCGAGCAGAATAATTTCCTTAGGCTGAAACGCGCTGATCTGGCGGCAGATTTCCGAGCCGATTGATCCGCCCGCTCCCGTGACGAGAACTGTTTTTCCTTTGATGCGGTTCGAAATTTCGCTAGTGTCGAGGGTTACCGGCTTTCTGCCGAGCAAGTCCTCAGCTTTTACATCTCTGATTTGTCCGGCAGTTCGTGTGCCAAGCAGCATTTCATCAAAATGAGGCATAATTTTAATGCTCACTCCGGTTCGCACACATTCTTTATATAACACCTGAAGCTCATGGGTGCGGAGTGAAGGAATGGCAATAATAATATAATTAATTTTGAGCTTTTGCACCGCAGGCATGATACTTTCTTTTCCGCCGATTACGGGCAGCCCCATAATTTCTAATTTATGCTTCGTTTGGTCGTCATCAATAAAAGCGACAGGTATGATATCAGGTTCATCTTTCGAAAGCAGCTGCCTGACCATCAGAGTCCCACCTGAGCCCGCCCCGATAATCAGCGCGCGGGACGAGGCGCAGCGTTTTTTCCTGATGCTTTCGTTTAATACTCTGGATAAAATACGGGTCCCTCCAATAGACAAAAGCTGAAGCACCCAGCACGCGGTTAACAGACGGAAGAACATCGTATGATACACAGCATACTGAATGATACCGGTCACAGCGGCGGAAAGCGTAATGCCCTTAAGCAGGACGATCAGCTCGCCAAGTCCGGTGTATGTCCACACCTGTTTATACTGATTGAACAGGAAAGCACACACATGATAGCTGAGGAGCAAGCTGACAGCGGTAAGCAGTAATGCTCCGGAGTCATAAAATTGATAGGAATCTTTTAAAAATTGATATCCTGCAATAACTGAATTTAAAACGAGGTAAGTATCCAGCGCAATAATCATTGACAGTCTTCTCCGGTAACTCAACCTTTTCCCCCCTAATTCTTTTATCGGTTTAGCTGCGGCGGTTTTCGTCTCTCCAAAAAATCGGCAGCAGCTAAACCGACAATACGTCCTATGTATATATGAGATAAGTGGGCATTTAACCCATCCTCACGCCCCGCCAGCGACGACCAGCATCTAAGGCAGCAACTTCAGCTGCCCACAGCAGAGCCGAGTGCCTCCATTGATACAGGTCAGGAGACATCACCTTTACAAAAACTAGTAGGAATAGTGTTCCGATTTTTTCATTTTCTTTTTGTTTAAAAGAGCGCCTAACAGCTTCGCATTGGATTGTTCCAGTGCATCTTTTGCTTTCAGAACGGTATCGGTTTTTGTTTTTCCGCTTAAAACGACGAGCACGCTGCCGTCTGTCTGATTTGCTAGAATCTGAGCATCTGCAACAGCCAAAAGCGGAGGGGAATCAAAGATGACGAGGCTGAATTGTTCATAGATCTCAGATATTAAATCTCCCATTGCTTTTGAAGACAGCAGTTCTGCCGGGTTTGGCGGGGTCGGCCCGCTTGTCAGTACATATAAGTTATCGATCGGCGTCTTTTGCACCGTCTCACTGAGTGAAGCATTGCCGACCAGCACATTTGTCAGCCCGGTTACATTATCAACCTGAAACGTCTGATTGATGGTCGGCTTTCTTAAATCGGCATCCACCAGCAGTACTTTCTTTTCCTGCTGCTGCGCAAAGACAGCCGCAAGATTCGCTGCACTGAACGATTTACCTTCACCAGGCACAGAGGAGGTGACGAGGATAGATCGCAAGCTGGTCTGGACAGATGAGAACTCAATGTTTGTCCGAATGGTGCGATATTGTTCCGCAACAACTGATTTATTGTGTAAAACAGATATTTGAGCCAAACCTCGCCTTGCTTTCTTTTTTCTAAAGACCACTCGCTTCACTCCCCGAAATGTTTTATCCCGCGATTCCGCCCTTTGTGGACATCAGGAACGGAGCCTAAGCATGGCAATCCGGTTCTCTCGCTGAGCTGCCGTGCGCTTTTGCACGTATCATCGAGAAAATGCAGAAAAAATGCCAGTGTAATGCCGCCCATGACAGCAGCGCCAAAAGCCATGACCATATTTCGCAGCCTGGCCGGCTTGATCATCGGGCTTTCAGAAGCCTTCGCCTCTGATAATATATGTACGCCTTGTACATTCATTCTTTCATCTACTTCTTTTTCAAACTTGTTCACTAACGTGTTCGCAATCTCAGCCGCTTTCGCCGGATCGTGATCCTGGACGGCAACGTTGATAATTTCTGATTCATTTTCACTGCTGGTGATTACTTTTCCTTTCAGCGAGGAAGCCGATTCAGATAGGTGCAATTCCGCCTTAACTTCTTCCATCAAGGCAGTGCTTTTCATAATCGATTGGAACGTGCTGCTATACTGAAGATTTCGCTGGATGTCACTGAGATTCGAGTTTTCTTCACCGTCTGATTCATGAACCAGCACCTGTGTCGACGCCTGGTAGGTCGGTGAAATGACCTTAAATTGCACAAAACCCATCATAAGGGTGACGCCGATTGTGATGAGCAGAATCAGCACGAATCTGTGTCTGACAATCGCATATAATTCTTTGAAACTCATATTCTCATTCATGTATTCATAGCCTTCAGCCTTCCCGCGGCTGGCTTCCCGCGCCCCTTTCTGTTAATGATTGGATTATAAAAGAAAACGTTATTATTTAAAAATTGCAAAATAAGCCAATAAGTTCTCTTTAGAGAACAAAATCATGATTTTCCTCTAATTTACTGCACTTCCCTTATTATTTTAAATTTTATAAAGAACGAAAAATTCCTTATAATGAACGAAATAACGACAGGAATAGAGGAGAATTTCATATTATGATTGGAAGAATTATCCGTTTGTACCGTAAAAGAAAAGGCTATTCTATTAATCAGCTGGCTGTTGAGTCAGGCGTATCCAAATCCTATTTAAGCAAGATTGAAAGAGGCGTTCACACGAATCCGTCCGTTCAATTTTTAAAAAAGGTTTCTGCCACACTGGAAGTTGAATTAACAGAATTATTTGACGCAGAAACAATGATGTATGAAAAAATCAGCGGCGGTGAAGAAGAATGGCGCGTACATTTAGTGCAAGCCGTACAAGCCGGGATGGAAAAGGAAGAATTGTTCACTTTTACGAACAGACTCAAGAAAGAACAGCCCGAAACTGCCTCTTACCGCAACCGCAAACTGACGGAATCCAATATAGAAGAATGGAAAGCGCTGATGGCGGAGGCAAGAGAAATCGGCTTGTCTGTCCATGAAGTCAAATCCTTTTTAAAAACAATGGGAAGATGATGATCGGTTAAAGGGCTAACGTTCGCATCTTCAGGGGAAATCTGTTTATAATGGGGGAAAAAGGGAGAGAACACAATGACTCATCAAATAGTAACGACTCAATACGGCAAAGTAAAAGGCACAACGGAAAACGGCGTACATAAGTGGAAAGGCATCCCCTATGCCAAGCCGCCTGTCGGACAATGGCGTTTTAAAGCACCTGAGCCGCCTGAAGTGTGGGAAGGTGTCCTTGATGCCACAGCGTACGGCCCTGTTTGCCCGCAGCCGTCTGATTTGCTGTCACTGTCGTATGCTGAGCTGCCCCGCCAGTCCGAGGATTGCTTGTATGTCAATGTATTTGCGCCTGACACTCCAAGTCAAAACCTGCCTGTCATGGTGTGGATTCACGGCGGCACTTTTTATCTCGGGGCAGGCAGTGAGCCATTATATGATGGGTCAAGACTTGCAGCGCAGGGAGAAGTCATTGTCGTTACACTGAACTACCGGCTGGGTCCGTTTGGCTTTTTACATTTGTCTTCGTTTGATGAAGCGTATTCCGATAACCTCGGACTGCTTGACCAAGCCGCAGCGCTGAAATGGGTGCGAGAGAATATCTCAGCGTTTGGCGGTGATCCCGATAACGTAACAGTATTTGGAGAATCCGCCGGCGGCATGAGCATTGCCGCGCTGCTTGCTATGCCTGCGGCAAAAGGCCTGTTCCAGAAAGCGATCATGGAAAGCGGCGCTTCCCGAACGATGACGAAAGAACAAGCGGCAAGCACTGCGGCTGCCTTTTTACAAGTCCTTGGGATTAATGAGAGCCAGCTGGACAGATTGCATACTGTAGCAGCGGAAGATTTGCTAAAAGCGGCTGATCAGCTTCGGATTGCAGAAAAAGAAAATATCTTTCAGCTGTTCTTCCAGCCCGCCCTTGATCCGAAAACGCTGCCTGAAGAACCAGAAAAAGCGATCGCAGAAGGGGCTGCTTCCGGTATTCCTCTATTAATTGGAACAACCCGTGATGAAGGATATTTATTTTTCACCCCGGATTCAGACGTTCATTCTCAGGAAACGCTTGATGCAGCGCTCGAGTATTTACTAGGGAAGCCGCTGGCAGAGAAAGTTGCCGATTTGTATCCGCGTTCTCTGGAAAGCCAAATTCATATGATGACTGATTTATTATTTTGGCGCCCTGCCGTCGCCTATGCATCCGCACAGTCTCATTACGCCCCTGTCTGGATGTACAGGTTCGATTGGCACCCGAAGAAGCCGCCGTACAATAAAGCGTTTCACGCATTAGAACTTCCTTTTGTCTTTGGAAATCTGGACGGATTGGAACAAATGGCAAAAGCGGAGATTACGGATGAGGTGAAACAGCTTTCTCACACGATACAATCAGCGTGGATCACGTTCGCTAAAACAGGAAACCCAAGCACCGAAGCTGTGAATTGGCCTGCGTATCATGAAGAAACGAGAGAGACGCTGATTTTAGACTCAGAGATTACGATCGAAAACGATCCCGAATCTGAAAAAAGGCAGAAGCTATTCCCTTCAAAAGGAGAATAAACATGGGGAAAACAGGATACATTGGTGCTGCCATTGTTGTGGCAGCTTGTATCATTATTTTGTCGGCTGTGGTATGTTTACGGGACACAGTCTATTACCAGCCTATGCGCTGGACTGGCATCATACTGTTTTTCGCAGGAATTGTGATGGTTCCCGCATACTCAGCAAAAAAAACCCGGAAAAGAGAAGTAATTCTCTTTTCCGGGTTTTTATGTTTATTATAATCTTCCCGCGCGAATATCGTCTGTCATTCCCTCATAAGGAGCCTTCGAAATCACTTCTTCGTTGTCGACTCCTTCATTTTTCAGAAATGTAATTTCCGCAAATTCAGGTACAACGTATTTTGGATACGTTTCATATTTTTCGCGGGATTCTTTCATCAAATCAATGTGATCATTTTGGTAGCAAACCGTAATTTCAGGATGTTCATGCACCCATTTCGGGAAGAAAATAATGCCATGCATGCGTTTTTCATTTGGCATAAAGTTTAATGAAACATCCGTGCCAGTCGGCTCTGTCCAAGACACTTTATATACGCCTTCTGTCAGTTTGACAATATTCACTTCCTGATCCCGAACCCAGCGTCCGGCAACCATTCCGCTATGAATTCTATAATCAATTGTATGGTCGTTTTTAATATAAATCTCGTATTCCCATCCGTTTTCATACGTATAAATCATGTGGCTTCCGATAAAGTTTTCCATCTTACACACTCTCCTTAGTCTTTTACTGTACTTCATAAATGTCTAGTCGAACGTAATCAGGGGTTCTTTCTGCGGAACCGATAAACAAGCGGTCATGGAGCCATTGATAGACTTTACTGCCTGTTTCAAACGTCGGTACCGTACGAAAATAAACATGCTCCGGATCAATGATTTCCCCGGCTGCCGCTTGTTTTCGAAACGGCTCGCTGACTTGCCGTATTCCATTGTTTTCAATGTAAATCAGTTCATGATCTGCTGTTTCAATCACATACCTGGCAGATAAATCGGTTCTGCCGTCAGTGCGAATCATTTGTGAATCGGCACCGCCCGGCAAAATATGTCCCTTTACTTCCCCGGTTATTGTTCCCGAACGAATCGGAATGAATCGTCTCAGTCCCAGGCCTGTCTCACCAATCGTAATAGGCGGATCAACCTTGATTTCTAAAGAGGCGAATGGTTTTAAAACCGGCTTCTTCACGAGAACCACCTCACCTTCAGAAAAAATCATGTAACTATTTACATGTTTACTTTAACACCATTGCAGTTAACTGTCAAACAATAGGAACATAAAAAAACAAGGACTGTTTGAAGACAGTCCTTGTCTGAAGCTAGCTTTGATAAGCAAGATATGTGCTGACAGTGCTTTTGGCAAGACAGGCAGAGGAATCTATAATCGGAATCTCACTTTGAATATGATCTAACACCGCATTTAAATCCGTGCAGGCTGAAATGATGATGTCTGCATGCTGACTGATTTCTTCATATAGCGTCTGCCACAATGCTTGTGTATGCTGCATATGATTTGGCTGTTTGATTGCGGCGATAAGCTGGTTCACAGCCTGCTGCCAATAGTCCTTGTGAACAACTTCTTTTCCATTTGCCTTCAGAACTTTTTGGTAGATGGCGGATTGGATGGTTGGCTCTGTTCCTAAAACCACCGCTTTTTTTGCGGGATGCGGAATCTCTTTTATCGTTTCCTCAACGATATGCAACATAGGAACCGACAATGCCTGTTGAATCTCTTCATAGTAGACATGCGCCGTATTACAAGGCAGCGCAATGAAATCAACGCCTGTTTTCTCGAGCTTTACCGCCCCGTCGATAATCGCTTTTTTCATCTCAGCATGGTCAATTGGACGATCTGCATAGAAGGGTGTCGGGCATGAATAGATCATCATGTGCGGGTAGTCAATATCGTTTGAAGCCCCATACAGCTTCTGACAGTAATCAATCACCTTATCAATAAACGGCGAGGTCGATTTCGGCCCCATTCCGGCTAATATTCCGATCATCAAATTCATTCCTTTCTACTTCGTACGGACCGCTTCTTCCTCTGAGCCATCCTCATAGAGAATAAAGCTTTTCGCAGCATCCTCACCTAATGTAAACTCGACTTCAACAGACAATGCTCTCAGAAAGAAACGGGTTTCCGAGGAAGGAAATAACTCCAGTCTCAGCTGTCCGGCGATCTCCAAATAAAGCCGTTCATTCTCGGCAGTCACCTGTGCAGCCGTCCCATCCTGCAACAGGTAGCCGCCAACATAGCGGCTGTATATCGCCGTATCAATTGCTTTTTTCTTTTTATCAGCAGGACGTTCCGGGACCTCATATGGCTGGCCAAATAGAATATGTTCCGCCGCCTTCAGAATCGCTTGTTCATATTCAGTATCCTCTTCCTTATTACTCAAATAGATCAGTGTTTTACGATGATCGATATATCGGATCATCAACGTCGAATAGCCAGGCCATCCTCCGCTGTGGCTGACAATCCGCCCTTTTTCAGGACTATTTTGCAGTACCCAGCCAAAGCCATAATCAATTGTTTCTCCATTGTTGAGGCGCACTGGAGAAAACGCGGATTCCTTAGAAGCCTTGCTGATGAAATCGTCCTCATATAAAGCCTGATCAAATCGAAACAAATCGCTTGTGACAGAGTTCACCGTCCCATCTCCCTGTATGCCATCGAGATACACAACATAGTTCGTTTCCTCCAGCTCATCAGGGAGGACGTATGTTTCGGAATGTACATCATACACATATCCATATGCATAATGATCAATTCGCTCAGGCGAAAGCCTCCTGTTATACACTCTTGTTTCATTCATGCCTGCCGGTAAAAAAATACTTGTTTTCATAAAATCCGCATAGCTCATGCCAGATGCTTTTTCAATGATAACCGCCAGCAGCACATACCCCGTATTGCTGTACATCCAGCCTTCATTCGGTTCAAAATAACCAGATAGCCCCTCATTCATCAGCATATCGACAATATCCTGATTCACCGCAATCTTGTGCGGATCCCAATTGGCAAAAAACCAACCCATATAATCAGGAAGCCCTGACGTATGGTTCAATAAATGCCGAATCGTTACACCCTGGTACGGAAAACCGGGCAGCCAGCGATCCACTTTATCTTCATAGCCAAGAATCCCCTTCTCCTCCAGCAAGATGATTCCCAATGCTGTAAAAGGCTTTGACAAAGACGCTAACTCAAACAAAGAGTTGGTTTGCAACGGGCGTTTTTCCGTCATTTCCGCATAACCAAAAGAGTGATGATATATAATATCGCCACCCTCCGCAGCCAGAACCGTCCCGTTAAACTGATGTTTTTCGCTTAATGTCTCAAATAACGTCTGAAGATGCTTTCTTTTATTCTGCTTCATTCCTCCACCTCCCATATCTCTGTACGTTACTAAGCTACTAACGTTTCAAATATTTTGAAGATAATAAAAAAAGCTGATCAATCCTCAAACAGGAAAAATCAACTTTAATATAGCGGTATTAGATCTGTATGAATCAAAAAATCCCCTTTTATGAAGTCGGGGAAGGAACTCTAGCGGCTGCAAAATGGGTTCTCGTAGTCGCTTGAATGACTCCGGCGGCAGTACTCCTCATTGCAACTGTCACCGTATCTCCGGCGTTTAACTGAAGAATTTCAGTTATTGCTACGACTGCCGGGATGTTCCCTGCTTGAGATTTGTTATTTCCGCCTACTACATTTTGATTTACGAGAAATACGACTTCTAAGTTGAAGTCAACAATTGCATTCGGTTGAAACTCAACTGATGCATTAAGAGAATACACGCCTGCTGTTCTCGGTGAAAATGTAGATGTGTTAGGGTTATATTCATTCGCCAAATCAAATTGCACATTTTGAAAAAAGACTCCGGCAGCTGCATTTGCAGCCACTGACAGATTAGTATCGCTGGTGGCTCGGAAAGCAGAAATAGGCTGGTTACTATTTGCTGTAATTGGTGCGAAGAGCTGGTTTTGTTGAGCTGGTGGGGTATTTCCATTTCTGCCTTGCATGACACTTGGTGATAAAAGAGGTTCCGGTCGATCGTTCCTCTTAATCCATTTAGTTGGACGTGGCGGCATAACTTTTTCCTCCTTATAAGCCTTACGCTTCTATCATTTGTTTGCTAGTGAATACATTATTATATTGATCGTTACAGACATTGAAACGGTATCTGCCCGACTGTACTCAAAAATAGAAATAACAGCAGCATGTTCCCAAAACAGATTACTGTTTCTGATCCAAGAGGCATGCTGTACTAAGGCATTAGCTAACCTTATATGAAAGACCTCAGTTAGAGATCCTTTTTAACCCATCACATACACCTGCCGTTCACTATTATTTAGTGAAATGAGATATTATGATATTTTCTGAATTGTGATTAAAAAGGCAACTTTATGCCCATGCGACAGATTTATAAAAAATCGGAGAATGAAAAGAAACAGATAGATATTTTAGTTCTTTAGGCCTGTAGTCCGCAAATCCTTTTATGATTTTCTATCAAACAAAAGAGGAAAATAGACCAGTTGCAATCCAAACGAGAGTCTAATAGAATGAGGTCGAAAAGTAAATCGAGCGGGTTTGTTACTGATAAAGCAGGCAAGACCTAAAATGTGTAAAGGGCAAAGTGTATACTTTGACGTCACCCCTTACATATTTTAGGTCTTTTTTTATTGTGCGTAACTAACTTGCCATCTTCAAACAGGAGGGCTGGAAGAAGCAGACCGCTAACACAGTACATAAAAAAGGAGACATGAACGATGAACATCAAAAAGTTTGCAAAACAAGCAACAGTATTAACCTTTACTACCGCACTGCTGGCAGGAGGCGCAACTCAAGCGTTTGCGAAAGAAACGAACCAAAAGCCATATAAGGAAACGTACGGCATTTCCCATATTACACGCCATGATATGCTGCAAATCCCTGAACAGCAAAAAAATGAAAAATATCAAGTGCCTGAATTCGATGCGTCCACAATCAAAAACATCTCTTCTGCAAAAGGCCTGGACGTTTGGGACAGCTGGCCATTACAAAACGCTGACGGCACAGTCGCAAACTATCACGGCTACCACATCGTCTTTGCATTAGCCGGAGATCCTAAAAATGCGGATGACACATCGATTTACATGTTCTATCAAAAAGTCGGCGAGACTTCTATTGATAGCTGGAAAAACGCTGGCCGCGTCTTTAAAGACAGCGACAAATTCGATGCAAATGATTCTATCCTAAAAGACCAAACGCAAGAATGGTCAGGTTCAGCCACATTTACATCTGACGGAAAAATCCGTTTATTCTACACTGATTTCTCCGGTAAACATTACGGCAAACAAACACTGACAACTGCACAGGTAAACGTATCAGCATCAGACAGCTCTTTGAACATCAACGGTGTAGAGGATTATAAATCAATCTTTGACGGCGACGGCAAAACGTATCAAAATATACAGCAGTTCATCGATGAAGGCAACTACAGCTCAGGCGACAACCATACGCTGAGAGATCCTCACTACGTAGAAGATAAAGGCCACAAATACTTAGTATTTGAAGCAAACACTGGAACTGAAAATGGCTACCAAGGCGAAGAATCTTTATTTAACAAAGCATACTATGGCAAAAGCACATCGTTCTTCCGTCAAGAAAGTCAAAAACTTCTGCAAAGCGATAAAAAACGCACGGCTGAGTTAGCAAACGGCGCTCTCGGCATGATTGAGCTAAACGATGACTACACACTGAAAAAAGTGATGAAACCGCTGATTGCATCTAACACAGTAACAGATGAAATTGAACGCGCGAACGTCTTTAAAATGAACGGCAAATGGTACCTGTTCACTGACTCCCGCGGGTCAAAAATGACGATTGACGGCATCACGTCTAACGATATTTACATGCTTGGCTATGTTTCTAATTCTTTAACTGGCCCATACAAGCCGCTGAACAAAACTGGCCTTGTGTTAAAAATGGATCTTGATCCTAACGATGTAACCTTTACTTACTCACACTTCGCTGTACCTCAAGCGAAAGGAAACAATGTCGTGATTACAAGCTATATGACAAACAGAGGATTCTACGCAGACAAACAATCAACGTTTGCGCCAAGCTTCCTGCTGAACATCAAAGGCAAGAAAACATCTGTTGTCAAAGACAGCATCCTTGAACAAGGACAATTAACAGTTAACAAATAAAAACGCAAAAGAAAATGCCGATATCCTATTGGCATTTTCTTTTATTTCTTATCAACATAAAGGTGAATCCCATATGAACTATATAAAAGCAGGCAAATGGCTAACCGTATTCCTAACCTTTTTAGGAATATTGCTGTTTATCGACTTATTTCCAAAAGAAGAACATGACCAAAAAACAAAAACAAAACAGAAGCCGGACTACCGGGCGGCATATCATTTTACGACGCCGGATAAATGGAAAAATGACCCTCAAAAACCGATCTATTTTGATGGCAAGTATCATTATTTCTATCTATATAACCGGGATTACCCAAAAGGCAACGGCACAGAATGGCGCCATGCCGTCTCAGAGGATTTGGTGCACTGGACCGATGAAGGCGTGGCGATTCCGAAATATACAAACCCGGACGGTGACATTTGGACCGGTTCCGTCGTGGTTGATAAAGAGAACACAGCCGGCTTCGGGAAAAATGCGCTTGTCGCGATTGTGACACAGCCCTCAGCCAAAGACAAAAAACAGGAACAATATTTGTGGTACAGCACAGACAAAGGAAAATCATTCAAATTCTACAGTGGCAACCCCGTTATGCCTAATCCGGGTACAGACGATTTCAGAGATCCGAAAGTCATATGGGATGACCAGGATAACAAATGGGTCATGGTCATGGCTGAAGGATCAAAAATCGGCTTTTATGAATCCGATAATCTTAAGGACTGGCATTACACAAGCGGATTCTTCCCAGAACAGGCGGGAATGGTGGAATGTCCCGACCTCTACATGATGCGGGCAAGCGACGGAACGAATAAGTGGGTTCTCGGTGCCAGCGCGAATGGCAAACCGTGGGGCAAACCAAATACGTACGCCTACTGGACCGGAAGTTTCGACGGAAAAGAATTCAAAGCGGATCAGACTGAAGCCCAATGGCTTGACTATGGCTTCGACTGGTATGGCGGTGTGACGTTCGAAGACAGCAAAAGCACAGATCCATTAGAAAAGCGGTATGCGCTTGCCTGGATGAACAATTGGGATTATGCCAACAACACCCCGACAATGAAGAACGGCTTTAACGGCACAGATTCTGTCATACGCGAACTCCGGCTGAAGGAGCAGGATGGAACATACAGCCTCGTCTCACAGCCGATTGAAGCTTTGGAGCAGCTGACTGTTTCAACTGACGAAATAGAGGATCAGGATGTGAACGGATCAAAAACATTGTCGATAACAGGTGATACGTACCAGCTTGATACGGATCTTTCTTGGTCCGAGCTAAAGAATGCAGGCGTCAGGCTCAGAGAATCAGAAGACCAAAAACGCCATATTGATGTCGGTATTTTCGCTGAAGGCGGCTATGCTTATGTCAATAGAGCAGCCACAAATCAGCCTGACAAAAGCAATACCTATGTCGAAAGCAAAGCTCCTTATGATGTAAGCAAACGTAAGGTGCATTTGAAAATACTTGTCGATAAAACAACGATAGAAGTATTTGTTGGCGACGGGAAAACCGTTTTTTCAAATGAAGTCTTCCCAAAGCCTGAAGATAAAGGAATTACCCTTTATTCTGACGGCGGCACAGCCTCCTTCAAGAATATAACAGTGAAACACTTTGATTCGGTTCATGAATAAAAACAGGGGCAGCGCAGGCTGCCCTGTTTTTTTATTAGGAGCGGTATTCTCTGTTACATATTGGGCATTGTAAGAAATATAAGGCTGGTTTCAAAGGAGGAAGCGAATGTCTAAACAAGGAAATTTTCAAAAATCAATGTCGCTGTTTGATCTGATTTTGATTGGGATGGGAGCCATCTTTGGATCAGCGTGGCTGTTCGCTGTCAGTAATGTCGCTTCAAAAGCAGGGCCCTCCGGCGCTTTTTCCTGGATCCTCGGAGGAGCCATTATTTTGTTAATCGGGCTCGTATATGCAGAGCTCGGAGCCGCTCTGCCCCGTACCGGAGGCATCATTCGATACCCCGTTTATTCACATGGCCACCTTGTCGGCTACTTAATTTCGTTTGTCACGATTGTCGCTTATACAAGCTTGATTTCAATTGAAGTGACAGCTGTGCGCCAGTATGTGGCCTATTGGTTTCCCGGCCTGACCATTAAAGGGTCTGATTCGCCGACCATTTCCGGCTGGATCTTGCAGTTTGCCCTATTATGCTTGTTTTTCCTGCTAAATTATTGGAGCGTCAAAACCTTCGCTAAGGCGAATTTCATCATATCGATTTTTAAATATATTGTGCCGATTACCATCATTATTGTACTGATCTTTCATTTTCAGCCGGAGAATTTATCTGTTGAAGGATTTGCACCGTTTGGGTTTACAGGTATTCAGGCTGCAATCTCGACAGGCGGCGTCATGTTTGCGTATCTCGGCCTGCATCCGATTGTATCTGTAGCAGGTGAAGTCCAAAATCCAAAACGCAATATCCCGATCGCTTTAATCATTTGCATCATCGTTTCAACCATCATTTATACTGTTTTGCAGGTCACCTTTATTGGTGCAATCCCGACAGAAACACTGAAACATGGCTGGCCGGCAATTGGCCGGGAGTTCTCATTGCCGTTTAAGGATATTGCGGTCATGCTCGGATTAGGCTGGCTTGCAACGCTTGTCATTTTAGACGCCATTCTGTCTCCCGGAGGAAACGGGAATATCTTTATGAATACGACATCCCGCCTTGTTTACGCCTGGGCGCGTAACGGCACATTATTTGGCATATTCTCAAAGGTCAATAAAGATACGGGGACACCCCGCGCTTCGCTTTGGCTTTCGTTTGCCCTGTCTATTTTCTGGACACTTCCCTTTCCTTCGTGGAATGCGCTCGTCAATGTCTGTTCAGTCGCGCTCATTCTTTCATATGCGATTGCACCCATTTCTTCAGCCGCGCTGAGGGTCAACGCGAAGGACTTAAACAGGCCGTTTTATTTAAAGGGAATGAGCATTATCGGGCCGCTTTCCTTTATATTTACAGCGTTTATCGTGTACTGGTCAGGATGGAAAACAGTCTCCTGGCTGCTCGGTTCACAGCTCGTGATGTTTTTGATCTATCTCTGTTTCAGCAAATATACGCCTAAAGAAGATGTCAGCCTTGCTCAGCAGCTGAAATCAGCCTGGTGGCTTATCGGGTTTTATATTATGATGCTGATCTTTTCCTACATCGGTTCTTTCGGACATGGTTTAGGGATTATCAGCAATCCCGTCGACCTCATTTTAGTCGCGATCGGCTCACTTGCGATTTATTACTGGGCAAAGTATACCGGGCTCCCAAAAGCCGCCATTGATTACGATAAATAAAGAAGCAAGAGGTTTTCTTGCTTCTTTATTCTTTACAAACATACATACACGCGATAAAATGAATGAGAGTCAGTCATTATTGGAGGTGTTCCTCATGCCAAAACAAACATCGGGCAAATATGAAAAAATTCTGCAGGCGGCCATAGAAGTCATTTCTGAAAAAGGCCTCGACAAGGCTTCTATTTCTGATATTGTCAAAAAGGCCGGCACTGCCCAAGGAACATTCTATTTGTATTTTTCATCTAAAAATGCCCTCATACCGGCCATTGCAGAAAATCTTCTCACCCATACACTTGATCAAATCAAAGGTAGGCTGCATGGGGACGAGGATTTTTGGACCGTTTTAGATATATTAATTGATGAGACTTTTCTCATTACAGAACGCCATAAGGATATTATTGTCCTCTGTTATTCCGGGCTTGCGATCGACCACTCCATGGAAAAATGGGAGACGATCTATCAGCCTTATTATTCCTGGCTTGAAAAAATCATCAACAAGGCCATTGCAAACCATGAGGTAACGGAAGGTATCAATTCAAAATGGACGGCCAGAACGATTATCAACTTGGTCGAGAATACTGCGGAACGATTCTATATCGGATTTGAACAAGATGAAAATGTTGAAGTGTATAAAAAGGAAATTTTCACTTTCTTAAAACGGAGCTTAGGCACTGCTTAAAAAATGACTGGGTAACACCGCTCATTTTTTAATGCCCTAAAAATGACTGACGTTCATTCATAAAATAGAGAGGTGTTTCATTTGAATTGGGTTCTTGTTTTTATTGCAGGGCTTTTAGAGGTTGTTTGGGCCTCTTCCCTCAAACATGCTGATTCGCTTTTGGATTGGATCATCATTTTTATCTTAATCGCGGTCAGCTTTATCCTGTTGATCCGCTCTTATCAAAAAATCCCGATGGCCGCGGCGTACACTGTGTTTGTGGGAATCGGAACCGTCGGAACATATCTGACTGGAATTGTTCTGGGCGAATCCTTCTCAGCAGCCCAAATGTTCTTTTTAGCTTTATTGCTGGCTGGCATTTTAGGAATGAAATTATTTACGAAAGAAAGCAAATCTCAGCCGGGAGGTGAACAATAATGGCATGGTTTTTATTAGTGATTGCCGGCATAGAAGAAATTATAGCTGCCATTGCCATGAAATATATAGACGGAACAAGAAAAAAATGGCCGATCATTGTGATGACAGTTGGATTCGGCTTATCCTTTTACTGCCTTTCCCAAGCAATGATGGTCCTGCCTGCCGGAGTCGCTTATGCCGTCTGGACTGGCATTGGAAGCATTGGCGTTTCGGCGATCGGGCTCATCTGGTTTAAGGAGCGGTTTCAGCTTTCACAGGTGATTTCACTTTGCCTTATTCTAGCCGGCGTCATCGGCCTGCGTCTTACGTCATCTTCATAAAATAAAGGCATATACAGCTGTATATGCCTTTGCCATTAAGCTTCGTGATGTTTTTGAAGATGAAGCGGCGGCGGGATGAGCCAGCCTTTGTTTTTTAGCAGCCTTAAGTATTTTGCGCCGGTTGCCGCTTTCGACATATGAAATTGCCCAAACATCATGGCAATATCCTCACGAATCGATTGCCCCATCATTTTACTGCATGTCACAAGACCTGCAGCATTTTGTGCTGCCGCGGAGGCCGCCACATCCGGATCGAGAAACCGTGCGCCAGGCGGAATGTCGTTAAGATCTGCTGTCGGCGGTTCAGGAGAAGCCGGCGGCAGCGCCACCCCGTTTTCTTTCAAGATCGTGCTGACCTGTTTGATTTCATCTTGGCATTTCTCAATAGACTCACGAAGCAGCTTCTTCAGGTCGTCATCACCGACATGATTCAATAGCATTTGGTAATTGCCGACCATTTTATTGCCCGCCATCACATAACTCCATAAGCCGAATACCTCACCATAATGCATCGGTTCATCCTGTGGATTTCCGCTTAAAATACCCATGTTCATCCTCCTCGCAAATTCAATATCGCACACATTCCATAACGTGCCCGAGAGAAGGAAAATTTATGTTGCAGCAAGAAAATTTATGAACCAAAACAAAAAAGACAAGAGCGGCAAATCGCCAAACCCTTGTCTTTCCTGTTGTTCTATTGGACGCGCTCGGAGGGATTCGAACCCCCGACAGACGTGGTACCGGAAACCACCGCTCTATCCAACTGAGCTACGAGCGCAGAATGACTGCGTTATGAGAACGTCAGCACAACTTATTATACGATAATTCCATTCAAATAACAACCCTCTATTTCGAGAGGCCGTTTTTTAAATAGACAAAGCATCTTAATTGGCAATCTGACATACGATGGTTTGAACCCCTGTATTTTTGGGGAAAATGGGAAAAAGAGACGACTTTGCATATCAGGCCAGCTTTTTGTTTGACCTTTATTGACCAAAAATGTATCATGTAACTACATACTTACCTAAAAGGTGAAGGAGGAGCATTATGAATTTAATACCTACAGTCATTGAACAAACGAACCGCGGGGAAAGAGCGTATGACATTTATTCTCGTCTATTAAAGGATCGTATCATCATGCTTGGATCTGCGATTGATGACAACGTTGCGAACTCCATCGTGTCACAGCTTTTATTCTTAGCAGCAGAAGACCCTGAAAAAGAAATTTCTCTTTACATCAACAGCCCGGGCGGCTCTATTACAGCCGGTATGGCGATCTATGATACCATGCAGTTTATTAAGCCGAAGGTATCTACAATTTGTATCGGTATGGCTGCGTCAATGGGCGCGTTCCTGCTTGCAGCCGGCGAAAAAGGCAAACGCTATGCGCTTCCAAACAGTGAAGTCATGATTCACCAGCCACTTGGCGGTGCGCAAGGTCAGGCGACAGAAATTGAAATTGCCGCGAAACGCATTCTCTTGCTTCGCGACAAATTAAACAAAGTCCTTGCTGAACGTACTGGCCAGCCGCTTGAAGTGATCGAACGCGACACAGACCGTGATAACTTCAAGTCTGCTGAAGAAGCGCTTGAATACGGCCTGATTGACAAAATTTTGACTCACACAGAAGACAAAAAGTAATAACACAACCTGCAAGAGCTGCGTCTCTTGCAGGTTTTTTTCATTTCAAGGAATTGACTCCCTTAAACACTTTTTATTCTATACTGCTCCCATTCCTCATGTAACAGCTCAAGCGTCAAATCATTCGTCTGTCTCACAACTAGATCAGCACCAAGCATCGGCTGTCCTTGACCGACACCAACCGCAAACATCCCCGCAGATTTGATTGCAGAAATGCCTGCTTCTGCGTCTTCTATTGCCGCGCAATCAGCAGGGGAAACATCGAGCATCGCTGCAGCTGTTAAAAAGATGTCAGGATCAGGCTTCCCCTTCGCAAGAGTCGTCGGATCAACAATGGCATCAAAATCATCGATAATTGCCAAACGTCTTAAAATCTTAGGAGCATTGCGACTTGAAGATGCTAACCCGATTTTTATATTTTCGTTTTTCAATTGACATAGGAGCCTGCCAATCCCCGGTAAAAGATCTTCCGGCGTCAATTTGCCGATCAACGTTTGATAATCGTGATTTTTCCGATGCATAAGTTCTTGTTTCTCCGCATTTGTATACTTTGTTTCCGCACCGCCAGAGATCAATATGCTTTCAAGTGACTCTTCTCTGCTGATTCCTTTTAGCCTTTCATTCATGTCTCTGTCAAAGGGGATATTGATTTGTTCTGCGATGTGCTTCCAAGCGAGAAAATGATATTCAGCAGTATCTGTTATCACTCCGTCTAAATCAAAAATGACCGCTTTCATATACTAATGCCCATCACAGCTTCATAAGGTTTGAGGCTAATACTCTTTAAGTCAGCCCGCTCCTGCGGATAGTTTGAAATCAGCACTTTCCAACGCTCATAAATCAGTTCTGGAGGCGCTTCGAACAGAGCCTTTTCTTCCGATAAATTCACAACGACAAGAAGCTTTTCCCCTTGATATTCTCGAAGGTAAGAAAAGACCTGCGGATCATTCTCCTGCAGCAGCTGATAATCGCCATATATCATAATCTTATATTGCTTTCGTAATTGAATGAGCTTCTGATAGTAAAAGAAAATAGAATCTTGATCTTCCAAGGACTCTTTCACATTGATAGCTTGATAACGGGAATTTACCGGTATCCACGGGTCTCCGGCTGTGAATCCCGCATGTTTTCCGGCATCCCACTGCATCGGTGTTCTCGCATGATCCCTTCCTTTTATCATCACGGCTTTGACAAACTCTTTTTCTGACATCGTTTTGTTTTCGACGACTAGTTCACGATATGCATTCTTTATTTCAAGATCATCATACATCTCCAGCGGCATATCGCTGTTGACCATGCCGATTTCTTCTCCCTGGTAAATAAACGGCGTTCCTTTCATGCCGTGCAGAACCGTTGCAAATGCCTTCGCACATTCCTTACGCAGCTTCCCGTCATTGCCCCAGCGGGAAATAACCCTCGGCTGGTCATGGTTCTCAAAATACAGGGTATTCCAGCCGACATTCATTAACCCGGTCTGCCACCTTGTCATCGTCTTTTTTAAAGCAATCAAATCAAACGGCTTGATCTGCCATTTCCCATTTGGCGAGTTTTGTTCTGTATCAATATCCATATGTTCAAATGTAAAGATCATATTCAGCTCTTGCCTGCTTGCATCTGTGTACTTTTTCGCCTCTTCAATATCAGAGCCGTTTGCCTCTCCGACTGTCATGCAGTCGTAATGAGAAAGCACTTCCCTGTTCATCTCTTGAATAAACTCATGAAGACGTGGGCCGTTAGAGTGATAACGGCCGACAATATAGCTGCGGCTGTGATCCGTTTCGTAGTCCGGAAAATCGGTGTATTTAGAAATAGAGCCGATCACATCCATCCGCCAGCCGTCAACGCCTCTATCCATCCAGAATCTCATTACATCATAAACTTCCCGGCGAACGGCTTCGTTTTCCCAATTTAAATCAGGCTGTTTTTTCGAAAAGTAGTGCAAATAATACTGCCCTGTTCCTTCATCGTATGTCCACGCTGAACCTGAAAAGATCGATCCCCAATTATTCGGCTCTGAGCCGTCCGGTTTAGGATCTTTCCAAAAATAATAATCCCGGTAAGGATTGTCCTTCGACTTGCGGCTTTCAGCAAACCAAGCATGCTCATCTGATGTGTGGTTCACGACCAAATCCATGACGATTTTCATTCCGCGTTTATGGGCTTCATCAATCAGCTGAAACATATCTTCATTTGTCCCAAACTTTTCATACATGTTTTTGTAATTGCTGATATCATATCCGTTGTCATCCTGCGGGGAATCAAATACCGGGGAGACCCAGATGACATCCGCCCCGAGATTTTTGATGTAATCCAGCTTTTGAATCACACCTTGCAAATCCCCGAATCCATCTCCATTGGTATCATAAAAACTGCGCGGGTAAATTTGATAAACGACAGCTTCTTTCCACCATTCACTCATTAGGCGTTCTCCTTTCACATCGTCCCTGTAGGACAACTGGTTCCTCATAAACGTTCATGTGCAGCGGCTCGCCTTTTACAAGCTCAAAAATAACGCGCTTTTCGTCAACCGTCACATTGATTAATCGGTTTCGATAATTGATGTTGAATGAATATTCGTCCCATTCTTTCGGCAAAAACGGAGCAAATGACAGCGTCTCATTCGCGGTGCGCATGCCTGCAAAGCCATGAACGATTGCCAGCCAGCTACCCGTCATTGAAGTAATATGCAAGCCTTCTTCCGTATCATGATTGTAATTATCAAGATCAAGCCTTGCTGTGCGCTTATATAATTCGAGCGCTTTCTTTTCCAGCTTTAGTTCGGCTGCGAGAATCGCATGGACAGAGGGCGATAGGCTTGATTCATGAACAGTCATCGGCTCATAAAATTCAAAATTTCGCCGTTTTTCTTCCATTGTAAAACGGTCATTAAAAAGATAAATGCCTTGGAGAACATCTGCCTGCTTAATAAAATTGGAGCGGAGAATCTTGTCCCATGACCATTTCTGATAAAGAGGCCGCTCCGCTGGATCTAATTCATCAACTGCTTGCAGGCCTTTGTCCAAGAACGTGTCATGCTGAACGAAAATTTGCAGTTCTTCACTATACGGATAGTACATGTGCTGGATGATTTCTCTCCAGACTTTCAATTCTTCTTCCTGCACATCCAGAAGGCGGCGTTTCTCAGCTGAGATACTTTCGAGACTTTGTAGAGTATACTCCAACGTCCAAGCCGCAATGACATTCGTATACCAATTGTTGTTAACGTTGTTTTCGTATTCATTCGGCCCTGTGACGCCATGGATCATATACTTGTTTTTTCGTTTCGAGAAGTGAACACGGTCGGCCCAAAATCTGCTGACTGCCACAAGTACGTCTATCCCGTATTCTTCCATATAGTCACAGTCGTCTGTATAATTGATATAATTGTAGATCGCATAACAGATCGCTCCATTGCGGTGAATTTCTTCAAAGGTGATTTCCCATTCGTTGTGGCATTCATCACCTGTGAACGTCACCATCGGATAAAGTGCCCCCTTCATCCCCAATTTTGCGGCGTTTCGTTCGGCAGCCTCCAACTGATAATAGCGATACAAAAGCAGGTTTTTCGTCACCTCCGGCTCGGCTGTCGCCAAATACATCGGAACGGCGTACGCCTCAGTATCCCAATATGCGGCACCTCCATATTTCTCGCCAGTAAATCCTTTCGGCCCGATATTCAAACGGGCATCGTCCCCGTAATATGTCGAGAATAACTGAAAGATATTGTAGCGGATTCCTTGTTGTAGCTCCTCATCTCCTTTAATTTCAATGTCCGCTTTTGCCCATCTTTCCTTCCATCGATCAGTGTGCCTCCGTTTTGCTTTTTCATAGCCGTTCTCAACCACATCCGCCAAAAGCTCCTTGGCTTTCGTTAAAAGCTCTTCCTCCCGAAAATCACGGGAAGTCGTGACAATCACAAACTTTTTCAATGATGCCTTCGTTTGATAACTATAGCGATTCTCGACATACATTTCAGTCGTTTTAAAGCTTTCATGGACAAAACCCTCCGTCTCGTTTGCCATTGCGGCTAAAACCGTGAAGCGCGGTGTTCCAAATGGATTTTCGATCGTTTTTGCCGCTAAATGGCCGCTGTGAGAATCAGCACCTTTCGCTTCCTCCTGCCAAAACTGTTCTTGATAGTTAGAATCTTCATTTGCCACATTTCCATCCAGGTAAGGAACAAGCGTAATGACAGCATCTTCCGTCAGGCACTCCGCTTCATAATGAATCGCACAGAGTTCTTTTACAGCCAGGCTAAGAAACCGCTCTGACCTGATTCTGACGGTTTTATCTTGAATGCGGACAACAGCGCTTCGCCGCAGAATCCCCTCTTTCATATTGAGTTCTACCTCAAATGATTCGATTGGGTTTTGATGGAGATCGATTTTTTCACCGTCAACATATAAGCCTATGCCCATAAAGTTCATCGCATTGATCACTTTTCCGAAATATTCCGGATACCCGTTTTTCCACCAGCCGACTCGCGTTTTGTCGGGGAACCACACGCCTGCAATATATGTGCCTTGGTGACTGTCGCCTGAATAGCCTTCTTCAAAATTCCCTCTGACCCCCATATAGCCATTGGCAAGAGACGTCAGGCTTTCCAGCAGACGTGTATGCTCCTTATTAAATGTATTTGTTTTGATTTTCCATTCATCAATCTCAAATAACCGCTGATTTATCATCATTTCCTCCCGAATGTAAGTTTCCATTATCACGGCGGGTTTTGGTTAAATATCTAAATGCAAAAGAGATCATCAAAGTAACGCCACACGAATGGATCATCAATACAGTAATCAAATCAAAATGAACCATGCCGATAGCAGCTGCCGCAAATGCCGGCAGTGCTGATGCGCAAATTGCTATAGAGGCCGCTTCCTTGAATGATGCAATAGAAACCATGTTTGATATTTTTGTGATCCAGAGACCTCCGGCAAGAACAAACGTTAACAAAAGCTGGATCATAGAAACCACCGCATATGCCAGCATCATGATCATCGGCTTATACTGTGCCAACCATAATGTATCGATCAAAACCTCTACATCATGGGCGTTTGGCTTCTCGAGCTTTACGTCCATTTTCGCATAGCCAACAGAAAACCCCGTTCCGTCTTGATCGGTGATCATCAGTTGATCAGGTTGAAATATGATGGCGTTTTCAAATCCAGTTACTTTCAATCGCCCATTTTCACCGCTTGTCTCATATTCATGCTTCATATCGACTGCCATCACATTCTGCCCATCTTCAATCTTCTCAGAGCTCTTCCCGCCTGTTAGTTTTCCGTTCCTGATTTGAAAACCCTGCAATTGGTCAGCAAATTGATCATTAACTCCTTGAATCGCTGACGGCATGAAAGATGAAACGCTGAAGCGATCCATTTTCACAAACGAAACCGCTAACGGCGCCATTAAGCAGGCCGTTAAAAACAGAAAGAGAAAAGAGAGCTGCAGCCAGCTGAAGGTATTCCCGTAACGGCAAACACCTGATGGGGATGCAGCCGCCTTCAGGCAGCGGATGATAAAGCTTTTATTCTCCAGATTCTTCATTGGCATTACCCCTTTGTTCCGCCGGCTGTCAAACCGGACACAAAGTTCTTTTGGAGAAAAAAGAATAGAACGCATATCGGCAGTGCGGCTAGTATGGCACCGGCTGCAAATAGAGCGACTTTTTGCTGCTGCGGATTTGAAATAAAGGATTGTAATCCTACAGCAATGGTCAGCCTTTCCGGTGAGCGAAGCAGAAATTTCGCCAGCAAATAATCGCCAAACGGTGCCATAAACGCCCAAAGCGCTTGCACCGCGAGCATTGGCTTAACAAGCGGCAGAACGATTGAAGCGAAAATCCTCAGATGTCCCGCTCCGTCAATTCGCGCGGCTTCATCAATTTCTCTCGGCACAGTATCAAAATAACCTTTCATCAGCCACGTGTTCATCGGAATTCCGCCGCCGATATAGATCGCTGTTAAAAACCAGTATTGATCAAGTGCGCCTATCAGCATCGCCAAGACATAAAAAGCAGTCAGCGCCGCCATTGTCGGCACCATTTGAATGATTAAAAAGAATATCAGGCTCTTTTTTCTGCCTGCAAACCGATAGCGGCTGTACGAGTACCCGGCAAGTGTCACAATCGTAACCTGCAAAACCATGACCGATAGCGCGATGACAAGTGTATTGCTGTACCAATTGAGATAAAGCGTTTCGTCAAATAGCCGTTTAAAATGATCCAATGTCCAAGAACCCGAAAAATCGAGCTGAAAAGCCGCCGAATTCCCCACACGGAATGCTGATGATGCCGTAATCAGCAACGGATATATAATGACAATACTTAAAAGCGTCAAAAAGAAATACGTACAGATTCTATTAAGTAATCTGGCAGTTCTCGCGTTCACCTACATAACCTCCTCATTGCCAAAAGCATTCGATTTTTTGAAGGCAATCAGTGAAATTCCAATGACAATGAAAGAAATTAACAGTGTCACAGCCGCCGCAACAGAATATTGGGGTGATGTGCCTGTTGTCAGTTTATAAATCCACGAAATTAAGATATCGGTCGATCCGGCCCCGGCTCCCGCACTGCCTGGCCCTCCCTCATTAAATAAATAGATGATCGAGAAATTATTGAAATTAAACGTATACTGAGTAATCATCACGGGTGCTGTGGCAAATAAAATCATCGGGAATGTAATATGCCGAAAACGCTGAATAAAAGTGGCCCCGTCAATCTTTGCCGCTTCATACAGTTCACCTGGAATCGCCTGAAGTACTCCCGTTACCATGACATAAATATATGGAAAGCCGAGCCACGTTTGAATCATAATGAGGGCTGTCTTTGTCCAGAAAGGATCGGTCTTCCACGCAATCGCAGGCAGCTCGACAAACGGCAGGTGATTGAATAGTGGAATCACCTGTGCATTCACCGCTCCTATGCTGTCGTTAAACATGTTGGAAAAACTCATGATTGTAATAAAAGCCGGAACAGCCCATGGAAATAAGAAAATCATTCGAAATATCCGCTTGCCTTTTATAAAATCCTGATTGACGAAAAGGGCCGTCACAATACCTAAAATGATTTGCAGCGTTGTTGCACAGATTGTCCAGATGACCGTCCAGCCCAGTACATTCACAAATGTTTCACGATAGGAGCCAAGGAAAAAAATATTTAAGAAATTTTTAAACCCGACCCAGTCAATCAGACGATTAGGCGGAATATGATAAAAATCATAGTTTGTACATGCAACAAACAGAGTCACCAAAACCGGAAAGATAATCACAAACACCATCATGATATATGCCGGCAGTGTAAATAGATATGGAAACCCTTTATCGCCCGCATGACAGATCATATCCTTGGCTGTTGTATTGACCTCCAAACCCGCCGCTTTCATAGCGGCGGTCTTACGCGAATCATGAATATTAAAGATATAGAACATGAGGAAAATCACCGTCACGATCAATTGCAGCGTGCCTTCAATCAGCATAAACAGCGAGTGGTCTTCACCGGGAACACTTCCCAATGTCATCAATCCGGTTAGCGCCTGTATACCGAAAACGCATAATTCAAAAGCAAACAAGCCTGTGATGGCAAGAAATAAGAGCCCCTTTGACAACTGCTGATTCGCAATCTGCCCAAGTCCTGGAATGATCGATAAAAGCCCTGCCTTTCGTTTTTGCTTTGCAAGTGTGTGATGTTTATTCATTTTTTTCCGCCCTCTATTCTTCCGGACGCTATCCCGCCGTTTTATTTCACATACTTTTCTTTAATATTTTCCTTTATGACGTTTACAGCATCATTCGCTGATGTTTGTGTCGATTTTTTTCCTGAAGCTGCATCAAAAATCAAACTTTCCGCCCCTGTCCATACCTCAGCCATTTCCGGAATATTTGGAGTCGGCGTTGCTGTTTCATATTGTTTAATCACAGCTGACGTCAGTTCATTCTTTTGCTCATCGGCTTTCTTCCTTGCAGCCGTGTTGGCCGGAACTTCGTTTGTATCCTCATAAAAAGCGTAAGCATTGGCATCATTTGCAGCATACTCAAGCCATTTTTCAGCCAGCTCGGGCTCTTTTGTATATTTCGAGGCAACCCAGCCCTTCCCGCCAGCAAAAGGGGCGTATTCTTCTCCATTTGGCAATGTCGGAATGGGAGCCGCTCCGTAGTTCAATTTAGCCTCTTTATAGTTGGCAGCTGACCAAGGACCGCCAATGATCGCAGCCGCTTTGCCTTCTAAAAACATCTGCTGAATAAAGTCGTCTGCGCTTGAATTGTCTTGCATTCCTTTCGGCCAATATGTCTCAAACCATTTCTCCGCATATTTCACCGCTTCTACAGCCCCTTTATTGTTCAGGCCGATGTCCCCGGAATCTGTGCCGTTTTTTCCAAACACATATCCGCCGTATCCAGCCAATAAGCCGTACGACATATAAAAGTCAGTCCATTTTGCTAAAAATCCGGTCGATTTTCCTTTTTCCGAAGCAAACGCGAATCGAGGATCTTCCGTTAACTTTTCAAGGTCTTTAAATGTTTTTGGCGCTGTTTTTAAAAGATCTTTGTTGTAATACAAAATAATTGTCTCAATGACTAGTGGCATTCCGTACACTTTGCCGTCAACTGTCACCTGCTGCATTTCTTTATCACCAAAGCTTTTTGTGTTAGATGGCTTAATATCAAGTAAATGTCCTTGTTGTCCCAAACCGCCGATCCGGTCATATGCAGCAAGCATAACATCAGGCGCATTACCCGCCGGGCCATCAAGAGGAAGCGCTTCTAACTGTTCGAACATTTGCTTTTCAACAATTTTTACTGTGACATCATTCTCTTTTTCGAACTTTGCTTTTATGCTTTCAATGTATTCTTTATACGTTTCTTCGACAGACACAGTCAGCACCTTTTTACCATCAGAGCTTGCTGGATTTTTTGAATTTGAGCAGGCGGCAAGGCCGATTGCCAGGAATGATGCCGCCAATATGGCGAACCCCTTTTTTAAAAGAACCATCTCTTTTCCCCCTTCTATTTACGAAACTATAACAATTGTATTGCCCTATAGAAAGCGGTTACAACAACTTTCGATTTGTTACCGATAACAGAATGTTATACAGGGGCGGCAGCACTCAAAATCAAAAATTCTCCCGGCTGAACGGCAATGACATCGTGATGCTGTAGCGGCTGCTCTGTCCATGCATCACAGATTTTCTTATTCCTTTCAATATTCAACTCTCGTAAACTGACATATTGAACCGCATTCCCTTGATTAAAGAAATAAATCACTATTTTTTCATCAAGAGTCCGTGAAAAGCTAATAAAATCGTTTTGGTCATCCAGCAGATTCCACTCAAGATGTCCTTCAGTCAATAAAGTGCTTTCCTGCTTGCGTAAAGCAATTAACCGTTTCATAAATTGCAGCATGTCTTGGTTTTGCTTCTCCTTTTCCCAAACCATACATTTCCGGCATAATGGATCATTTTCGCCGTCCAGCCCGATTTCCGTTCCGTAATAAATGCATGGTGAGCCTGTCTGGGCAAACATAAAGGCCAGCAACGCGCGTGCTTTCTTCTCATCATTGCCGCATCTGGTCAAAAGGCGCTTTGTATCATGGCTATCCAGTAAATTAAACATCACCTCATTGGCCTGCTTCATCCCATTCATCAAATGTGCATTGACACGGTGAGCCATACGTGAAGCTGAGATCGTCCGGTCAGCAAAGTATTCAATCATAGGCTCTGTAAAAGGGTAGTTCATCGCCGCATGAAATTCATCCCCTCTAAGCCAGGGTTCGGCAGAATGCCAGATCTCACCTAAAATATAAACGTCAGGCTTTTCAGTAGATACAGCCTGTCTGAATGTCTTCCAAAACGCGTGATCCACTTCATTTGCGACATCCAAACGCCAGCCGTCAATGTCAAATTCCCGAATCCAGTACAAAGCAATATCAAGCAAATATTTCTGCACCTCGGGATTAGCCGTGTTTAGCTTCGGCATATCAGCTGTAAAAGCAAATTTGTCATAATTGTCGTCTGTGACGGGAAAAGAGTGAATATGGAACCAGTCCTTATAGCGGGATTGATCTCCGTTTTTGACGACATCCTGCCATTGCGGAGACGCGCTTCCTATATGGTTAAAAACCGCATCAAGCATAATTCTCATCCCCCGCTGATGCAGCTGGCTGACCAATGTACGAAAAAGCTCCGGATCCCCAAAATGCGGATCAATAGAAAAGTAATCCAGCGTGTCGTATTTATGATTAGAAGGTGCGGAAAAGATCGGCGTCAGATAAAAGCCGTTCACCCCTAAATCCTCTAAATAATCAAGCTTGTCAACAATCCCTTGCAAATCTCCTCCAAAAAAATCATTGACGCCCGGGTCCTTGCTCCCCCACGGCAATGCATTCTTCGGTGACAAGTCTTCTCTTCCATTTGCAAAACGCTCCGGAAAAATTTGATACCAAACCGTTGACTTGACCCATACAGGCGCTTGAAATGTATCAGCCTCGTGAACAAACGGAAATTTAAAGTAATAATGAATCGTTTCCAGTGTTTTTTCGTTATAAGGGCATACACCCGAACTTCCGAAAAAGATGTCTTCATGATCGTCTGTTACAACAAACGCATATTGTAAACGCCTAAATGGCGGCACCACTTCAGCAAACCAATAGTCATGCATTTCTGTTGCAGCAATTTTTCTCATCGGCTGCTCGTTTGCCGACCATTTGCCGTCGTTGTACTCATAGGGATCACCCCAAATGAATCGAATGTGATCTGCATCACCTTTTTTCGTCCGAATCTTGATATGCACAGTCCGCCCATCATAAGAATAAGCATCTGTGCTGAATGGCTGGTGGTGAATCGCTGCATATTCCATCATGTTTCCCCCTTTGATTTCCGTTTTATTGAAGCCGGCTCATAGTTTGAAAGTATCATGATGAAATTGTGGGAACAATCCTTTTCACCCTGTTACCGATAACAGAATACGGCGCTTACAGCGTTGATTCTCGTACAATTAACTCTGGTTCAAAAAATAGACTTCCTTGTGCAGCACCGTCTTCATTCATTTTTTTCAGCAACATTTTCGCACAGGCTTCCCCCATTTCAACAACAGGCTGTCTGACCGTAGTCAAGCGCGGCGAGGAGATGCGATCAAGAAACACACCGTCATTCCCGGTAACCGCAACGTCTTCTGGAATTCGCTTTCCAAGGGATTGCGCCGCACGAATGACGCCGAGCGCGATTCGATCAGATGCGCAGACAAATGCGGCCTGATTGTCCATGGATTTCAGCAGTTCTCTTGCAAGGCCTTCACTTTTCTTAGAACTGTTGTCGATCCGAAACATATTTGATTTTTTAAAGCTTTTATTCATCGCCCGTATATACCCCTGTTCTCTTGCACGTTCGAAAGGCTCATCTAAATCAATGCCAAAAAAGACAACTTCCCGCTCCCCCAGCCCCATAACATGGCGGGTTGCCATAAAAGTGCCTTTCTCGTTATTCACATCGATAAAGTCATAGCCCATTTCATTTTGTCCAAATACGACGAGCGGCTTCTCAAACGCTTTTATTACACCTTCAAAATCGTTCTTTCTCAAGCCGGTGGCAATAATGCCGTCACATTGGCCAATATTAAGAGAATTTCTTGTCACAAGCTGGAGAGCATAGTGATTGCGATCCAGCTCCCTGCTGATTCCTGTCAGCAGGTTCATGTAATATGGTTCTGTCGTATCCATTTCCTCAAGTATCAATAGTTTCACAACCTGTGTTCTGTTTTGCACGAGCGCTCTCGCCGCATAATTAGGGATGTAATTCAGCTCTTTCATCGCAGAATGAACAAGCTTTTTCAATTCATCTGTCACCGTCTCAGGGTGATTGATCACTCGTGATACCGTCATTTTCGAAACATTTGCTTTTTTCGCCACATCTGACAATGTTGCCATTTTCATCCCCTCCTTATCTGTGCTTATTATCCAAACTAGTGATAAAGTCCTCTATTACTGTTAAATATACGATGCAGGCAAAAGAGAAATAAAAAAGAGATTTCCCTTAAGGAAACCTCACTTTTTTAAAAACACTCGATTTTTCATGAATTCATACGCTAGGTGGCAGACTCATTCTCTCCACTTCCATGAGAAAGTCTCTTTTTTAAATTTCTGTCCACTTTTTTTCTAAAATCGGATAAGAATAATTTTGCATTTGCTCAATTAACTCATCCGGCCGAGACGAGCTGTGAATCAGTTTTAGGTGCGATTCGTTAGAAAACCCTTCTTGAATGCTGTATTTCACCATTTTCATCATTGGTTCAAAATATCCGTTTACATTGTACAGTCCGATTGGCTTTTGGTGGATGCCGATCTGTGCCCAGCACAGCACTTCAAATAATTCTTCATATGTACCGAAGCCGCCCGGCATCGAGATAAAGCCGTCCGCCAGCTCGCTCATTTTAGCCTTTCGTTCATGCATCCCGTTTACTTCAATCAGCTCAGTCAGATTCTGATGGACAACCTCCCCGCTGAACAAACCGCTCGGCATGACCCCGATTGCAGTTCCGCCGTTTTCCATAATCGCGTCGGCAATCGTGCCCATCAAGCCGACGCGGGAGCCCCCATAGACAAGGCCGATTCCCTGCTCAGCCATATACACGCCAAGCTCTGCCGCTTTTCTTTTATACGCTTCATTTCCCCCAGGGTTTGATCCCGCAAATACACAAATGGTTTTCATCTTGTCATCTCCGCATCTATATATCGTGTTAAACATTCAAAAACACACTATATATTGTCCCATCTTCATGTGATAATATCAATATGAAATACATAAAGAATGCAGGAGTGATGAGGTTGCAGCTGGCTGATGCAGAAAAATGGATGAAAGAGTTTTACGAGAAACGAGGCTGGACAGAATACGGACCTTTTATTCGCGTCGGTTTTTTAATGGAGGAAGCCGGAGAACTGGCCCGGGCTGTCAGGGCGTATGAAATCGGCAGAGACCGGCCGGATGAGAAAGAATCGTCACGCGCTGAGCAAAAACAAGAATTGATTGAAGAAATGGGAGATGTCATCGGAAATATCGCCATTCTTGCTGATATGTATGGTGTCTCTTTAGAAGACGTCATGAAGGCCCACCAAGAAAAACTGACAAAACGATTTGAGCATGCATAAAAAAGCGGCCGCGATGGCCGCTTTTTTTAACCTGTGATTTCATCATGGTGATCAAAGAAATGCTGCTTTCCTATTTTGTGAAAAAGGCCTGTTTTATGCAGCAGCTCCTTCGGCTGCGATTGCAATCCTACAATCATCAGCTTTCCATTGTGGCGCTTAATTCGATTCATAATGTTCCCAAGCACCGCTTCAGCTGACGTATCCATATAGTGCACCTTATTCATGAGCAGAATGAGGGTTTTCGGTTTTTTCTGTACATGCTCCAGCAATGACGATTCAAGGGAATCAATTGATCCGAAAAACAGCGGCCCTTCTATGGCATACATGCTGACAGATGGATCTTCTCTCTTCGCCAGAACAGGATGCGATTCCTGATTGTGGATGCGGGTCGCTTCGCTCATTCTTCTGATAAAGAACACAAATGCAAGCAGCAATCCGGTTGCCACACCGATGATTAAGTCAAACAGAACCGTAAGGGCGAAGGTCGCCGCCAAAATAAAGGAATCAGCATTTTTCAGTCTCAGCATGTTTGCGACTTCCTTGCGCTCACTCATATTCCATGCGACCACCATCAGAATCGGTGCCATACTGGCGAGCGGCACATGGGACGCATAAGGCGCAAATACAAGCAAGACAAGGAGAACGACTACGCCGTGAACGACGCCGGAAACTGGGGAAACCGCTCCGTTTTTTATATTGGTCGCCGTTCTCGCAATCGCTCCTGTAGCCGGGATTCCGCCAAACAGGGGCGCTGCCATATTCGCAATCCCCTGGCCGACAAGCTCCTTGTTGCTGTCATGCTTTGAGCCCTTCATGTTATCAGCAACCATTGCGGACAAAATCGACTCAAGTCCTCCAAGAAGCGCGATGACAAGCGCAGCCGGAAACAGCATGACCATTTTATCCAAAGTAAGCTCGGGAAACTGAAATTCAGGCAAATGGCGGGGGATTTCTCCATAAGTTGACCCAATCGTTGCCATGCGGTCAGGGAAAAAGACAACCGCGACCACTGTGGAAATAAGAAGCGCCAACAAAGCGCCCGGCACTTTAGGCATCACCTTGGCGGACACAAGCAAAATGACGAGCCCGATCACAGCTGTCAAAATGGCATACACGTTAAAGGTGCCGAGCTGCTGCACAATTTCAAACATGTTGTGATGAAAGTTCTCATGTTTTTCAACATTTCTCAATCCGAGAAAATTAGCGATTTGTTCCGTAAAGATCAGCACGGCAATTCCGGCTGTAAAACCGACGATAACGGGTTTGGGCACGAATTTCATTATTTTTCCGAGCTTAAACAGCCCAAACAGTACCAGCATCACTCCTGCCATAAACCCCGCAATCAGCAGATTTTCCAAGCCGTATTGCATGATAATGCCGAATAAAATCGGGACAAAGGCGCCCGTCGGACCGCCAATCTGATATTTTGATCCTCCAAACAAAGAAATACAAATCCCTGCTATAACAACAGTGTATAGCCCATATTCAGGCTCGACTCCCGAGGCAATGGCAAACGCCATTCCTAAAGGAATTGCCACGACACCTACTACGATACCTGCAATCAAGTCTTTCTGAAATTTCTGCAAATTGTATCCCTTGAATCTCCCTGAGAATCGCATATTTTGTTATAACCTCCCTTATGAGTGATTGTTTATAAGCTCAGTTTCATAACCGTTAATGACCACATCAAGTTTTCCTGTTTCAGGATGAATGACAAGTCCGTGAACCGGCACTTTTTTCGGAAGCAGCGGATGATTCTTAATCATGTTCACACTGTGGGAAACGCTTTCTTCCACGCTATGAAAACCGGTCAGCCACGTTTTCAAATCGAGTCCGGCACTTGTCAGCAAATTCAGGCAACTATCCTCCACCCCGCGTTCCTTTGCTTTCTCAAGAATCGAGGACGCATTCAGCCCTGACATTCCGCATTCATGATGGCCGACAATGCATACCTCTTCAGCCTGCAATTCATAAATCGCGACCAGTATGCTTCGCATCACGCTTCCAAATGGGTGAGAAACGATGGCTCCCGCGTTTTTTACAATTTTAGCATCACCGTTTTTAAGCCCCATTGCTTGCGGAAGAAGTTCTGTAAGCCTTGTATCCATACAGGTGACAATGACGAGCTTTTTCGAAGGAAACTTTGTCGTTTTGTACGGTTCATACTTCTTCTCACTGACAAACCGCTGATTGTGTTCCAAAATTGATGTTAAAGAAACCATTTGATTCATCTCCCATCCATATGATTTTGCAAGCCTTCTTACCCAGCTTACAGTAAGGAATTATAGCATAGGAATAAGCCAAGAAAAGGCTTTCAGAAAAAGACACTATAATTGGACTGTAGAATCAAAACATAAACATTTATATCTTTCAAAGATAATAAAATTTATATTTAATGAATCCTATAATCCGGCTGCAGCTCGCATATTGATGATTTGTCTGACAAAAAATATGGGTGAATTCTGATAATTAAAAAACTTTTTTAAGCAGATTTAGCTGTTCGATCTTCATTTTAAGTTCAAAAGAACCAGAAACTAAAAAAACGCAGCTATATTTTTAACACCTATTTATTTCCGATATAATGAAATAGACAACAGCCATAAAGGGGGAGCCTTGTTGAAACCATTTGTATTTATCACAAAACCGATTCCTGAAGAGATTGAAGCATTCATCGGTGAACATTGCCGTTATGAAGTATGGCAGGAGGATACGCTTCCGAGTGACGTGCTATTTGAAAAATTAAAAGAAGCGGAGGGGCTTTTAACATCAGGGACGTCCGGCCCGTCAATCAATCGTGAGTTGCTGGAACACGCGCCTAAGCTCAAAGTGGTCAGCAACCAATCAGTAGGCTACGATAACTTCGATATAGAAGCAATGAAAGAAAGAGGAGTCGTCGGTACTCATACACCTTATACACTGGATGACACAGTTGCAGATCTGGCTTTTTCACTGATTCTGTCTTCCGCCAGACGTGTTGCCGAACTGGACCGTTTTGTCAGAGCAGGAAAATGGGGAACCGTGGAAGAGGAAGCGCTTTTCGGAATTGATGTTCATCATCAAACGTTAGGCATTATCGGCATGGGCAGAATTGGAGAACAAGCAGCGAGACGCGCCAAATTTGGTTTTGATATGGAAGTGCTTTATCATAACCGACATCGCAAACAAGAAACAGAAGACAGCATCGGCGTTAAATATGCAGAGCTTGATACATTGCTGGAGCAATCTGATTTTATTCTTCTCATTACGCCGCTGACTGATGAAACCTATCACATGATAGGAGAACGTGAATTTAAGTTGATGAAGGATTCAGCAATTTTCGTCAATATTTCCCGGGGAAAGACAGTTGATGAAAAAGCACTGATTCGCGCTCTTCAGGAAGGCTGGATCAGGGGAGCCGGCTTAGATGTATACGAAAAAGAGCCTGTCACGCAAGATAATCCGCTCCTGCAGCTGGATAATGTCACGCTGCTTCCTCATATCGGTTCAGCAACAGCTAAAGTGCGCTTCAACATGTGCAAACAGGCCGCCGAAAATATGATCGCAGCCATTCAAGGACAAACACCGAAAAATCTCACAAGAGAATTTCAATAAATCAAAAATCCGGTCTGATAACAGACCGGATTTCATATTACATACGCTGAAGAACAGCACGCTTATAAATATGGCGGGTGACGATATAATAAAGAGCTTGGAATACAAAATAAATGAAGATGACAATTACGGCCTCAAGAAATAAATTGGAATTCAGCATATTACTTAACGCTGCATACGCAAAGCCTGCGTGAATCGTACCTGCGATAAATGGGATGAAGAATAAAAATCCTATTTGCTTTCCAAGGATCGAGTGAATCTCTTTGTCCGTAACCCCTATCCTTTTTAAGGCTAACACCTGCACTCTCGTATCTTCTATTTCCGTAAACATCCGCAAATACAGCATGCTTCCTTGCACGATAAAAAACAGCACGCTGACAAACAGACCAATAAACAGCATTAATGCAACTCCCTGCTTCACAATTTGATAACTAGGAGCACGCGTTTGAAAATCAGATGTATGTTCTTTCGGCACCATGTTTTCAAGCTTTTCAGAGACATCCACCGTCTCCTGCCAATGCTCAAGCTCATAACCTACCATTCTCATCTGTTCCTTCAGCGGCACATCCTGTGACAGACTGTCAAAGCTCTTTTCGCTGACAACCAATAAACGGCTGACTCCATCGACAGACATCAATATCCCTTTGTTTTGCTGCTTTTTCATGACGTAGGAAAGGGTTTTTCCTGACTTCATATGAAATGCTGCTGTTTCCCCTTCTCCAAATGTGTCTTTCACCATCATTTGAAAAGAAACATTAATAAATGCTTCATTTTCTTGTAAATGAATAACTGGGAACCCTTTTTCCTTTGCGACTTGATTATAGACTTTTTCTGAAATCAGCAAAGCTTCCGCTTCCATCTTCTTATTTCCATACGGCAAGTCTGACTGAAAAGTGACAGGAATCCCTGTGGCATCCACCTTATACTTGATAACAGCATGAGCTTTTTTCAATGTATTCTCAGCCGTCTCAGGCTTCATGACCTGAAAGCGGGAAGCATCCTTTTCCACCCAGGAAACAGACTGAGGAATGCTTTGCTCCTCCTGCCTTTGTAAATCGGAATAAAACATATAGATGACACCTGTAGCTGTTAATATGACCGCTGTAATGACAGAGGTTAAAAACAGCATGCGCGCATGATCCTTCAGCCTGAATATCATGTTGGAACGCACAATGATATTCGTGCCTTTGTAGAAGCTGTGTTTCTTTCGGTACAGCATGCGGAAAAACGCAACACTGCTTTGTGTAAAAAAGAAATACGTGCCAACTAACACTAAAATCAAAATTGGAAATACCCGAAACATCATGTCAATTGCATTGGCTGTTGCAGATAGATAATAACCGCTGCCAAGACATAGCAAAGACAATACAGTGAGCCATTTCGAATAAACCGGCAAACTTTTCGGCTTTTTGGCCGATTTAATCAGTTCAATGATTTCCAGCTTCCGAATCCGTCCCAGTGATAAAATGAGCAGCGTCTGAAACAGGATGAGAAAGCCTGCAATTGTCATCACAAACGCTTTCGGCACAATGGCAAACGAAATCGGCACCTTCACGCTGAGCATCCATGTCATGATCATAAAAAACAGTTTTGAAAATAACAGGCCTGCTCCAATGCCGGCCGCAATCGCCGCAAGAGAAATAAGTGACTGCTCATAATAAATCATCTTGCGAAGCTGCTGCTTTGATGTGCCAAACAGTGTCAGCAGCCCAAACTCTTTCTTTCTTGCCTGCAAAAACGCTGAATTGGAATATGTGATGAAAAATATACAAAACACAATGATGACGACAAGAGCTGCGCTCAAGCATGTTTTGACAAGGCTTCCGCCATATATATTGTCTTCATTGACATCAGGATGAAAAATAAATGATGTGAAGACAAAAAACACCGAAACGGCAAACACACAGCTTAAAAAGTAGGCCACATACCGTTGCAGATTCCCAAGAATGTTTTTACGGGCGATAGTTCTCAAATTCATGAAAATCGCCTCCCAACACACTCAAGGTATCCAATATACTTTGATAAAACACCTGCCTGTTTGTTCCTCTGTGAATCTCTGAAAAGAAACGTCCATCTTTAATAAAAACAATTCGTTTACAGAAACTTGCTGCTGTGGCATCATGCGTAACCAACAGAATCGTCGCTTCCTTTTCCTCATTCAACTGAGCCAGTGTGTTCATCACTTGCTTTGCCGATTTTGAGTCGAGGTTTCCTGTCGGTTCATCGGCAAGAATGAGCGCCGGATTGTGAATAATCGCTCTGGCACAGGCTGCCCGCTGCTGCTGTCCGCCCGACACCTCATATGTGCGGTGATCGAGAATGTGCTTGATTTGCAGCGTATCCGCCAGTTCATCCAATCGGGCTTCCATTTCTCTCAGCTTTACCTTATCCAATGCAAGCGGCAAGAGAATATTTTCACGAATCGTCAGCGTATCAAGCAGATTAAAGTCCTGAAAGACGAAGCCGAGTTCTCTTCTGCGAAACAAAGCCAGCTCTTGGTCCTTTAACGTTTTCGGCTGAATGCCGTTGATCATCATCTCGCCCTGGGTCGGCTTATCAATGGTAGCCAGCAAATTCAAAAGCGTGGTTTTTCCGCTACCCGACGGCCCCATAATCCCGACAAATTCTCCTTTTGACACACTGAGATCAAAGGCGCTGAGCGCTTGGTATGATATTGTTCCTTTATTTGAATAGTACGTTTTCGATAGGTTCGTTGTTTGCAACACGTTCATGTTCTGCTCCTCCTTTTTCTCTATTATAAAAAGGAAGTCAGCATCCTCCCATCGAACTTTCTTGCAATTCCCCTCCCCAACCTTACAATGCTGTCACATTCACGAGGGTGTCACTTGAAAACACGATGGTCATCACAGTGCCAGCCCCTTCTTTTGATTCCGCATACAGCTTATGGCCGAGACGGCTGCACACCTGTTTTGCTAAATAAAGGCCCATTCCAGTTGCCTCTTTCATGGTTCGTCCGTTTTCTCCGGTAAAAAACGCGTCAAAAATCCGCGGCAGATCCTGCGGCGGTATGCCGATTCCTTCGTCGGCAACCGACAATCGCGTCTCATGTCCCTGTGTTTCAATCCGGATTGTAATAGAGTCTCCCACACCTTGCTTTGAATATTTTAAGGCGTTGAAAAGGATTTGCTCAACAACAAAGGAAAGCCACTTTTGATCACTGGAAATCTGAACGGCATTTGGCGGCACATGTAATGTTGGAAAAAGGCGCCGTTTAATAAACTGACGTTTTTCCTGATTGATCAGTGAACGAACCATTTCTGCCAAATCAAAGGTTTGCGGTTTTACATCAAATGCAAATTCCTCCAGCCGGGCCGTTTGCAGCATCATATCAAGACCGTGGCGAAATCTCTCATTCTCATCCTCCAGCTCCTCTAAAAACGTCGGAAAAGAGGATGAAGTTCCGTTTTTCCCTTCCTGAATCATTAAGGATATGACGGATACCGGTGTTTTCATATGGTGGACCCATTGGTTGGTGAAGGTATAATGCTGTTTTTGCTGATTGATATATTGTGAGAGCCTGCTTTCGTATTGTTGCCCGAGTGCGTTGATCATCTTCGTCCAAAGCGCTTGCTCTCCTGTTCTTGGCTTTCGGGCTTTCAAAGACTGTCCGATGTCATTCGAAGAAGAGGCTTGTTCTGCAAGCTTTTTAACATAGGTGAGAAAGGAAAATTGCCGAACATAATCAGCAGCAAAACCTGCGGCTAAAAGAGTACCGGGCAAAATCCATATGTACATCATATTTTCTTTGGAAGGTTCTGCGCCGCTCTCTACAATGCTTAAATACGCAATCAGCATGGCGGACCCTATCCCTAATAATGAAAATAGAATAATGGCTAAGCGGTCGATGAGATAAGTCTTTAACACTCCGCTTCATCCTTCCGATTGACTTGAAATTGATAGCCTTGTCCTCTGATTGTGGAAATGCAATCTGTCAGTCCTGCATTCTCCAGTTTTCTCCGCAGCCGGTTGACATTGACCGTTAACGTATTGTCATCGACAAAATCAACGTCATCCCATAACGCCTCCAATAGTTCATCACGAGAGACAATTTTTTTATGCTCCCTCACAAAAATCGAGAGAAGCTGGAATTCTTTTTGGGAAAACAAAATCCGGACGCTGTTCCATTCGGCCTCATTCTGATCAGGATAAATCGTTAGCCCGCCAAGCTCCACTATTCTGGATTCCTGCGGCAAAGAGGGCGAGTATTCACCATATGTGCGGCGCAGGACGCTTTTGATTTTGGCCACCACTACCTCTAGATGGAACGGCTTTGTGATATAATCATCGCCGCCATTTTCAATCGCCATTACCTGATTCAGCTCATCGGTCCGTGCCGATATAAAGATAATCGGCGCATTGGAAATGGTACGGATTTGCCTGCACCAATAAAACCCGTCAAAAAAAGGAAGATTGATATCAAGCAGCACAAGATCAGGCTTCATTTCTGCAAATTCCAATTTTATATCATTCAGCTGTTCAGCAATTTTCACTTCATATCCGTATTTTTGAAGATGACCGCCCAGCAAAGAAGCAATTCGCTCATCATCTTCCACAAGCAAAATCCGATACACGTTGATCCCCCTTATATGTACATCACGATGATTTTTCTAGAAGATTCCAAAATTATTATAGCATGTGCGGAATAGTAAATCGGTCTTTTTCTTTTTGTTATGATAGAATGATAAAGGTAAAATTTTCATAATAGGCAGGTGTCGTGATGAAGAAAATCATGCTGTTTCTGGCAATTATGTCAATTCTTTCAGCATGTCAGCCCAACTATACCGGGAAATACATAGAAATTGGGGATACACTAACTGACTATACCAAAGAGTGCTTTAAAGAGAATGAAATTCCTTATAAATACGAAAAGGGAAAACTGTATATCCCAGAAGACGCATTTGATACAGCAATCTACACTTGTTCATAAGAAAAAGCTTGCAGATAACCTGCAAGCTTTTCACGTTACAAAAAATGAGTATTTAATTTCTCTTCAAATTCTGAAGGGCCAATGTCACTTTTTTGAATGTCACTGCCGTTTTCATGAATCGTAAAATGGCGCTCTGACATGACCATCCTTCCGCTCGGCGTCAGCTTTGAGGCAAGCGGGGATTTGTTAAAAGGAGATTTTTCATGAGAGTGAATGATGTCCTTCATGTTATCTAAATCACCGAGATCACTCTCTTCAAGAGTAAAGGCGTACCCGATTTGCCAGCCTTCTCCCTTGTCCATCAGCAGAACATGGCTGCCCTTTTCTGTCTCTTCTCTTTTGATTCGGAATGACCCGACTGGTGACTGTACCGTTTCTCCGGAAAGCGGTATCGGCTGGAGCGCCAGGTTGATGCCGAAGCCGATATCAACGAGGTAATCGCCGTTTTCCGCAGACAGCCATACAGCAGCATGCGTCCCTTCTAGTGCCCATCCCTCTTGATTGCCTGCATAAACCGTTCCTCGAATGAGCTTCACATGAAACCCGGCCTCACGCAAGACAAAATAAAGGAAACCATTTAGATCGTAGCATAGGCCGCCGTGCTGATCTTTGAGCAGACGTCGCCATAGCTCTTCTTTTGTGATCTTATAATTCTCTTTTGCAAGTACGGCACGGTTTTCGAATGGAAAACGGTATGCCATTGCTTTGAGAAAAAGGGGAAGATCGCCGAAGCTGACATGATCTTTCTCCCAGCCAATTTTCTGAAAGCAGTCTTTTAGAAAGTCACTCATTTTTATCACCTAAACTTCTTCTTGAACGTAAGCAGCCAGCTTCTCCAGCGCCTCTTGTTCATCTTCTCCCTGGGCAATCAAGGTAACCTCAGTGCCTGTGCTTACCGCAAGGCTCATCAGCCCCATGATGCTTTTGGCGTTTACTTTTTTCCCATCCTTCTCTAGAAACACATCTGACGTAAACCGGTTTGCTTCTTGTACAAACAAAGCAGCAGGACGTGCTTGCAGTCCTGTCTTTAATCGAACTTCCACTTTCTGTTGAACCATAAGATCTCCCCTTTTCTTTACGGTTATTTTAAAGTGACGGTTTGCCCTGTCCGCAGCTGTTCTGCGATTTCGTCAAGTTTTCTCAGCCTGTGATTGATCCCTGATTTGCTGATTTTCCCGCTTGCTACCATTTCCCCCAGCTCTTTCAGCGTCACTTCCTGATAATCAATCCGAAGCTGCGCAATTTCCCGAAGTTTTTCAGGCAGCGCCTCCAGGCCGATTCTTTCATCGATGTATTTAATATTTTCCACCTGTCTCAGCGATGCGCCGATTGTTTTGTTTAAGTTGGCTGTTTCACAATTGACGAGGCGGTTGACCGAATTTCTCATGTCCCGGACGATTCTGACATCCTCAAATCGCAGAAGCGAATTGTGAGCGCCAATTACGTTTAGAAACTCTGTAATCTTTTCAGCCTCTTTTAAATAGGTAATGTAGCCTTTTTTCCGTTCAAGCGTTTTGCTGTTTAACTGAAACTCATTTAACAGGTCACATAATGAATCGTTATGCTCCTTATAAAGAGAGAAGATTTCTAAATGATACGAGGAGGTTTCCGGGTTATTGACCGAACCTCCTGCCAAAAATGCTCCTCTCATATAAGAACGCTTGCAGCATCTCTTTTTGACCAGCTCTTTCGAAATACTTCGTTCAAACACAAAATTCTCCCCGAGTATTTTTAAATCCTCTAAGATCGCTTTTGCATTTTCTGAAAAACGCACAATATAGACGTTATTCTTTTTCAGCCGCATTTTCTTTCTGACCAGCAGCTCGACCGACACATCATATTGTTTTTTCAGCAATGTATAGATGCGGCGGGCAATCGCCGCGTTTTCAGTTTGAACATCGAGTACGAGATGGCGGTTTGTAAATGATAAAGCTCCATTCATCCGAATGAGTGCAGACAGCTCGGCATTAATGCAGCAGTCCTTCACTTCCAGATTCGTTAATTCTTTTTTTGTTTCTGATGCAAATGACATATAGCCACCTCATTTCAAGGCTTCATTCTTTCAGTAAATCAACAAGAAGAGAGGCCACTTTATGTGTATCGTGACGTATTACGTCATTTTTATACGTTACAATTTGATCTCTGATGACTTCAAGCCCCATCGCTTTCAGCTCTTCGATATCAAAATCAACAGGACGCGCCGATTCCATTTCGTACTTACGTTTTATTTCGTCGGGAATGTCTTCACTGTTCACTAATATCGTATCAATAAAACCGCAGCCCATATGCTGATTGAGCGCTTTCACATGATCAGCAGCGGTGTAATGGAGCGTTTCGCCGGGCTGAGTCATCACGTTGCAAATGTATACTTTTTTCGCCGGCGCCTTTATCACTTCTTCCCCGATTTTTGGGACGAGCAAATTGGGAAGAATGCTTGTATAGAGGCTTCCCGGGCCGATAATAATCAAATCCGCTTCCCTGATCACGTCTATTGTTTCCGGCAGCGGATCAATCTGTTCAGGCGTGAGAAAAACACGCTTAATACGCTGTCCGTATTCCGGGATCGTTGACTCGCCTGAGACCACGCGGCCGTCTTCCATCTCAGCATGCAAAACAACACTGGCATTGGCAGCCGGCAAAACCTTTCCTCTTACATTCAGCACCTTGCTCATTTCAGTGACAGCGTGAAAAAAATCACCGGTTATATTTGTCATCGCTGCCAAAATCAAATTCCCGAGAGAATGGCCTGTTAAGTCATTCCCTTTATTGAAGCGGTGCTGAAAAAGATCTTCAACAAGCGGCTCCACATCGGATAAAGCGGCAAGCACATTTCTGATGTCTCCGGGAGGCGGAATTTTCAGTTCATTCCGCAGACGGCCAGAGCTTCCCCCATCATCGGCAACTGTTACAATGGCCGTGATGTCAACAGGTTTATGCTTTAAGCCCCTAAGCAATACAGAAAGACCTGTACCGCCGCCAAAGATTGCGATTTTCGGCTTTTGTCCCATCTTATTTCCGGCTTCTCTTTTCAATGTCCCGGTGAGTAACATGAGTATAGTAATCCTTTTTGAAATAATCAGCTAAATTCTCGGCTAATGTCACAGAGCGGTGCTGGCCCCCTGTGCAGCCGATCGCAATGACAACCTGGCTTTTTCCTTCTCTTTTGTAAGATGGAAGCATAAAGCTCAGCAGATCAATTAATTTCTCATTGAACTTTTGTGTTTCATTCCACTTCATGACGTAAGAGGAAACCTCTTTATCCTTGCCAGTCAGCGGCCGCATGCTTTCGATATAGTACGGATTCGGCAAAAATCTGACATCAAAGACGAGATCTGCATCAATTGGAATACCGTATTTAAAACCAAATGACATGACATTTACGGTAAATGTCTCTCCTTGGTTTGTCGCAAAGTGCTTCACAATTTTTTCACGCAAATCACGCGGCTTCATGTCAGATGTATCGTAAATGATTTGAGAGCGGCCTTTTAATTCCTCAAGCAGCTCTCGTTCCAGCGCGATGCCTTCAAGCGGCAGGCCAGTCGCTGCCAGCGGATGCGAGCGTCTCGTCTCTTTATATCTTGTGACGAGAATGGAATCCTTCGCGTCCAGGAATAAAATTCGCGGTGTGATCCACGGATTTTCGGCCATTTCATCCAGCGCTTCAATCAGCCGGTCAAAAAATTCGCGGCCGCGCAGATCCATCACGAGCGCAACTTTGCTCATTTTCGAATTTGATTCCTTCATCAGCTCTAAAAACTTCGGAAGCAATGAAGGCGGAAGATTATCGACGCAGAAATAGCCGAGATCTTCAAAGCTTTGGATCGCGACAGTTTTCCCCGCTCCCGACATTCCGGTTATAATGACAAGCTGAATATCATGTGATTCACTAACACTCATCTTTCTCCCCCCTGACTTGTCTTTCTATTTGATGTGCTGCGGGTCTAAACGATAACTGAGCAGCTCAAATTCCGGTGTATACGTAAATGTGCCGTGCAGCAGCCCTTGTCCCTTCATCATAAAATCAAGGATATGGCCGTCTCCAGGGGCCATAGGCAGGTTCTGAATGTCATTGACATCGTGCCACTGCAGTTTGCCTTCCTCTGATTCTGATACATTTTGTCCTGTATATGAATCAGCGACAAACGTAAACATCATCCACTCGGAGACAATGTGGTCACCGTCTTTAATAATAAAGGTAAAAACGCCTTTTAATTGAGGATTTATGATATAGATACCAGTCTCTTCTCTGTACTCTCTGATGACGGAGTCTCTGACTGATTCTCCGCTCTCCATCTTGCCTCCCGGCGCGACCCACCATCCGCGTCTCGGCTTTTGAAGCAGAAGAACTTTGTCATCCGTCTGAAGCACACAATTTGTCACTCTTTGCAAGTACGTCACCTAACCTTCGTCCTGTCATCGTCTCTTTATTATACCGCTTCAAGATGCCTCCCACAATGAAGAGACATTGACAATCTTTTCTTCTATTTTACAGCATATTCATTCCTTAATTCAGATGATTTTGCTGTAACTGGCATTCATCTTTTATTTATGGACAAAAAAAGGACACGGATAACTGGAGAATCCGTGCCAAAAAAGTGTATTCATTATAAAAAGGGGGTCAATTACTTTATTAATCATAACCGAAAAGCATTACACATGTGTTACAGCGGAATTAAAACCCAGTAACGTAATGTGAAACTCGTATGACAGCCCTTTTTATTTTAAGGTTTTCAGCGTTTCTTGGAGCTCTTCGACATAATGCTGTACGCTTTGTGCCGCAATACTTCCGTCTCCTGTAGCCGTTACGATTTGGCGCAGTGATTTTTCGCGAATGTCTCCGGCAGCGAAAATCCCTTCAACCTTTGTCTCCATGCGGTCGTTTGTTTCGATGTAGCCTTCTTCATTCGTAATGCCCAGATTCTCAAACGGTTTAGACAGAGGAAGCATGCCAATGTAAATGAATACGCCGTCTGTTTTGAATTCACTTTCTTCACCGGTTACCGTATCGACAAGCGTTACGTTACCGACTTTGCCGTTTTCCTCATGAATTTCCTTCACGGTTTTGTTCCACAGGAAGTCAACTTTTTCATTATCAAATGCTCTCGCTTGAAGAATACTTTGAGCACGGAGTTTATCACGTCTGTGAACAATTGTTACTTTTGAAGCGAAACGAGTCAGATACACGCCTTCTTCAACCGCGGAATCTCCGCCGCCAACAACAACAAGCTCTTTGCCTTTAAAGAAAGCCCCATCACATACTGCACAATAAGATACACCGCGTCCGCCCAATTCTTTTTCGCCAGGCACACCGATTTTTTTATATTCCGCACCAGCAGCAATGATGACAGCACGGGCTTTATATTCCTTTGAACCGGCTTTGACTACTTTGTACTCTTTGCCGTCAACGACTTCTTTAATATCGCCATAAGCGTATTCAGCGCCGAATTTTTTCGCGTGTTCAAACATTTTGTTAGAAAGCTCAGGCCCAAGGATACTTTCGAATCCAGGATAGTTTTCTACATCTTCCGTATTGGCCATTTGTCCGCCAGGAATTCCTCTTTCAATCATTAATGTCGATAAATTCGCTCTTGATGTGTATACAGCGGCCGTCATCCCAGCAGGGCCCGCGCCGATTATAATCACGTCATAAATTTTTTCTTCTGACACACTATTCACTCCTTAAACCATCTTTTCAAGTTTGGGCTCTTTCTTATATGATAAGAATCCCCATCAAACGTATTCCTTACCCATATCCTATAAAATCTCATGGTGATACGCTATTTTTTTGCTCAACACGATTAAATGTATTCGAAAAGGGTATATGTTAATAAAGAAAGAGCCTTCTGTTTATAGAAGGCCCTTGTCATATTTATTATTGAACAACACGTCTTACAACGCCTTTAAATGCTTTTTTCCAGTAAACGTTGCTCATTGAGTCAACAGATACACCGTGAGAAGTATTGTCGTTTAGGAATGTACCGTTACCTAAGTAGATTCCTACGTGTCCATTCGTTTTGTAAGTGTCAAAGAACACAAGGTCTCCGCGCTTCATATCCGATGCGCTGACAGCTTGTCCTCTGCCAACTAACGTATCAGTTGTTGTTCCGCCGACAGGTCCAAGGTTAACACCTGCAGAAGCGTATGCCCAGCGTACGAATGATGAGCAGTCAAAAATACGGTTGTTGATATCAGACTGAGTGCGTCCGCCGCCAAACTTGTATGGAGATTGTCCTACAATGCTTGAACCAATGCTGATCGCGCCTTCAATTCCGCCGGAGTTGCTGATAACAGTACCGCCTGAATTGCTGTTTGAGCCGCTGCTCTTCTTAGAAGATGAGCCGTTAGACGAACTGTTTGATGAACCGTTAGAAGAATTGTCTGAAGAATCATCAGATGAGCTTGCTTTTGCTGATTCAGTTGTAGCCGTTTGGCTGTCATCTGTTTGTGTTTCATCAGATACTTTTTGTGCTTCTTCCTGCTTTTTGATCAAAGCAGCCGCTGCTTCTTGTTCTTTTTTGATGCGTGCTTGTTCAGCTTCAGTATTTGCTTTTTGATTTGCAAGTTCAGACGCCTCTGATTTTAATTCAGAAATCGCTTTAGCCGTTTTCTTTTGGCTTGCTTTTGCTTCGTCGAAAAGCTTGTCTTTTTCATTAAGCTGTTTATCAAGGTCTTTTTGCATTGTTTCTAATTTAGCCAATGCAGCTTGAACTTCTTTCAGCTTGTCATTCAAATCCGCTTCAGAATCTTCGAGCTTCGCTTTATCCTGCTCTTGCTGTTTGATTAAATCTTTGTCTGCGTCCACAATAGATGAAACCGCAGTCGCACGAGAGATAAAGTCACCAAAGCTTGTTGATCCTAAAAGAACATCTATGTATCCTTGAGATCCGCCGCTTTCCTGTAAAGAACGAACGCGTTTTTTCAGGATTTCATTGCGTTTTTCGATGCGTGCTTCAGTTTCTTTAATCTCTTTTTTCAGTTTTTTGATTTCTTCTTTTGTTTTATCATTTTCTTCTTTTTTATCTTCGATCTTGTTGCTTGTATCAAGCGCCTTAGCGTTAATGTCTTTCAGTTCTTTTTCAATCTTTGATTGATTTTCCTGAAGCTCAGTTAATTCTTTTTCCTTCGCTTCAATGCTGGAAGCAACCTCAGATTGCTTGCTTTCGATTTTTTGTTTCTTTTCATCTAATGTTTCCGCCGATGCAGTTTTACTTGTAAATGGGATCAAAAAACTGCTTGTCCCGATGACGGAAGCCAAACCAAGTGTAATTAAACTCTTTCTCACTTTTTATATCCTCCCTTTTACTGTGAACCTGTCCTCATTTGGAATCGTATTTTGAACATCAAGTTTCGTTCCTCATACTCTACGAGGAATGATGGTTGTTTATGGTTAATTATTCTGTGTATCTCTTATTCTGGTTGTATAGCGTTTATTTCACATCATATGTAAAAAACACTAATTCCTTATGTACGAGAATCATTATACCATCAAGTTTCGACAAATTAGCGATAAATTTTATTACATTTATGTTTCAAACAGATGTCAAGTTACACATCATTTGTCATTTTTCTTAAGCGTGTAAAAAAACTGTCGATATTATTTTCTTAATATAATCTATCAAACAAAAAAAGAGTCGATTAAATAAATCGACTCTTTAAAATTTACTATTCTAGAATATCATCAATATATTTCATATATTTCGTCAAAGTTGCCGGAGAGATGCCGAATCGGGCCGCTGTGTCTTTTTTCGTGTCTTGCTTGCCATGGGCTTCTTTCCAAATATAACAGATGGCTGCTGCCCAGCCTTTCTCATTTTTCAACGGAGCAGCTGCACGAATTTGCTGGATGACATGGAAAACCCAGCAGCTCATGACTTCTGTTTTCATCTCTTCTTTTTCAGCTTGCTCTAATAGTTTGACCGTTTGATAGGCGAAAAGTGCATCCTCTGAAACGTCAGCAGCCGCAGAATTTCCATTTAGAAGCAGCTTTACAAAATGATTTTCAAAAGGAGCGGTTATTCTCTTTGAGCGTATCACCGCTTCAAGATGCTCTGTTTCTCCCTTTGTGCTGCTGATATAATAGGCTGCGAGACGCTGTTCCACAGATGAAGGAAGAGCTTCCCTCCGCTCAATCCAAGGCGCCGGGCGGTCTTCGCCGGGATATTGCGACTCGACTTTTCTCCAGATCGTCTCGGCAAAGTCGGTATGTCCCGTAAAATAAGCAGAGCATGAAAGCCAGTAAAAGAAGGTGTCGTCACCTTCAAAGCCGGTTTTATATAATGATTTGAGCCATTTATATCCGATCTCGTAGCGGCCGACAAGCGCCAAAGTAGCACCCAATTTATAACGCTGCTCCATTAGCATCGGATAGACATTGGAGAGCTGATCACTCAATTCCGCCACTTTTTCGTCTTCTCTTTCATAATAGTAGAAAACGAGAAGATTGCATAAGGCGTGAAGATTTCCTTCATTATGAGAAAGCACTTCATAAGCGGTTTGCTTCGCTTTTACAACGTTTCCTGAATAGAAATAGGCAAGCGCGAGATTGTTGTATGCTGACCAAAGCTCCGGATATTCAGCTGTGATTTCCTCAAGCGCCGCAACCGCTTCAGCAAGCTGGCCGCTTTCCAGCAATGACTTTGCCCGATCCTGTTTCACCAGCAGTTCATCCTGATCATACAAAGAATCCTCAATGCCGTCGTCTCCTAAATCGAGCAAATCAAGCAGACTATCGTTTTCTTCGGCGAATTCACCATCCGGGTCCGCATCAGAATAAGCGGCCGCTTCTTTATAAGCTTCCTGGAAGAGCCCCAGATGGGCAAAGTTATTCGCTTTAAAGTAATGGCACTCCGGCATTTCGGCCTCCAGATTTGCCATGATATAGTCAAGAAGATCGTTCGACTCTTGATACTGGCCCATTTCCGAATAAATGACCGCAAGCTGTGAAAGCATCTCTGAATCCTCCGGCTCCAAATGAACCGCGCGCTGAATCAGTTTGCTTGCCCGTTTTAGATTGCGCTCTTTATACGCTTTCAAGCCTTTATGAAAAAAATATTGTCCATCTTGAAGCAGCTGGACAATTTGTGCGTGATTTTTATGTTCAGAAGTGTGTTTTCCCACAACTACCCTCCGTTTTATACAATATTACCGTCAGTAGTATACCATAAATCGCAAGCCCCTCAATAGTTCAAAAGGAAGGATTGGGAAAATCCCTCCTCTTTTTTATTGGCTGATTCGACCAAAATTTACCCGGCTTTGTTTTCTAAGTCCGCATTCATTTTCAGCTGCTGTTCAGCAAAATCCCTATAAAGACCATGGGAAGCCATTAACTCATGGTGTGTTCCACGGCCGGTAATTTCCCCTTTTTCAACAAACAAAAGCTGGTCCGCATCTACAACGGTAGATAGGCGGTGAGCGATAACAATCGTTGTTCGGCCCTCCATCAGCACCTCAAGCGCCTGCTGAACTGATTTTTCAGATTGGCTGTCGAGACTTGAGGTAGCTTCATCGAGCATAAGAATGCTTGGGTTACGGAGAAGCGCTCTCGCAATCGCGATTCTTTGCCTTTGTCCGCCTGACAGCATAATGCCGCGTTCGCCCACTTCTGTATCAAACTGATTCGGCAGCTCCTTTATAAAATTGAGCGCATATGCCATCTCCGCGGCTTTTTCGATCTCAGCATCCGTCACATCACGTTCTAACCCGTAGCAAATATTTTCTCTGATTGTCCCGGACATTAACGGGCTTTCCTGCGATACATACCCGATATGCTCCCGCCACGATTCAAGTGAATAAGTATCAATCGGCTCGTCCCCCAGCAGAATGGCCCCTGCAGTCGGAGAATAAAAACGTTCAAGCAGCTTAAACAGCGTCGTTTTCCCCCCACCGCTCGGACCGACAATCGCTGTGACTTTACCTGCTTCAATGACAGCGCTGATTTCTTTTAAAATCAGCTGATCAGGCTTGTATCCAAAAGACACGCGATCAAGCTGAATAGGGAGATGCGCATTTTCAATTTGTTTTCCTGTCACTGTATCTTCCTCTTCCTCTGCCAAAATCTCAATCATTCGTTCTGTTGCACCGATTGATTTTTGCAGCTGTGTGAAAAACGTTGTAATCTGGCCCATCGGCATTATAATTTGAAACAAATATAAAATAAAAGCCACGAGCGCTCCCGCCGTGAGTTCGCCTGAAGATACCTGCATGCCGCCATATCCGATCACTGCGACAAGCGCTGCCATTAGCACGAGTGAGATAAGCGGGCCGACAAGTGATTGAACCTTAGCTTCACGAACGCCAAGCTTAAATAATGAGGAAATCCCCATTTTCCCGCGCCCGTATTCGACATCCTCCGCATTTGAAGCTTTGACAAGTCTGATTTCCGGGAGAATTTGATTAAGCAGGCCTGTAAAACGGGCTGTTTCATCTTGCGTTTCCCGTGAAATGGAGAACATTTTCCGTCCAATCGGCACCAAAATAAGAGCGGCCAGCGGAACGACCACTAACACAAGCAGTGTCAGCTTCCAGTTCATAATAAACAAGATTGTCAATGATCCAATGACAGAAATGATGCCTGTAATAAATCCGCTGATATGGGTTGTAATCAATTCTTTGACAACCATCGTATCATTCGTTACACGGCTGACTGTTTCTCCGGAAGCATTTGTATCGAAATAAGAGACAGGCAGCTTAATTAATTTCTTCCATAATAAATCCCGCAGCCCGGAAATGATTTTTTGTCCATTATAGTTAAGCGCATAGGTGGCATAAGCGCTTAAACCCGCCTGAACGAAAAACACCAGCGCGATCAACCCGATTTGCGTGCCTGACAGATTTGACATAGAAAAACCATCGACAAGCTGCTTTGTTAATAATGGAATGAGCAGGCTGACCAGTGTGGTTACAACACTGAGGGCAAGCGCAAAGGCGAGCTTTCCATAAGAAGGATTGGTCCGTCTTACTAAGGAAAAAAAGGGTTTCAATTTACTTTTAGATTTTTGTTTCTGGTTTGACATATATTTTCCTCCTGTTTCAGCGTTCAGAAAGGTGAAAAGTCATAGCAAAAGGATGATTTTTACTCTTTCTCAATCATATCAATGGCGAGAGACTTTTTCAGTATATTTTTGCCGTGATCAAAATAAAAGATCTCCCACTCATTGTTTGAATAGGAGATTTTTTATGTTAGACATCTTTCACTGGCTTCTTTTTTCTGTAGGTCAATGTTACATCCTGCTGTCGCAGGTCTTCTATTATCATTTTGTATCGATCAACTTTTGCAGTATGTTCTTCTTTTATCATCTCAAGGGCGGCTTTTCGTTTTTCGCTATTAGACTCAAGCTCTTTTTTTATTTTTTTTACAATCAACCCTTTTTGCCCTTTGATTTCCTCTTTTAATGAAGACTCAAATTTCTTTGTCAGGCTGAGAAAGTCGTTGATCGGTTGATTGAGAGTGCCCGCTTTCCCCTTCATTTCATCTTGGGTAAGAAACATATAGGTCGTTGATACAATTTCTGTTTCACTTTCTATAAATAAGGAAGTCACTCTTCATATTCCTCCTAAGGCTGAAAATCAAATAACTGAGAAATCATTTCTTCTTTTTCAAACAGCTTTTCAATACTCTCACGGATATTTTTGATAAAATCTCTTTTTTCTGTTGTCTGTTTTTTTAATTCAGCAACAATTCCATCATTTGCAGGAAGCGCACCTGTGTGGAATGATTCATGAACAGAGATTTTCTCCAATTTATCGAATGTGTGGCTGAAACCAGCTGCAAGCCGGAATTGAAGATCGAAGGCATAATGCGAAGGGTTTTCTTCCATATGATGAATCGCCGTGATGATCGCCTGCTTTTTGTCTATAAAGTCTTCATCGATTTCCTGACTGTAAACCTTCTGGTACTTAGAAATCGCATCTTCCATATCTTCAACGATTTTCATACCGTTTTGATAGATTCTGACAGCGGATGAGAGATTGACTTGAATCGTTTCTCCCGAGCCGCTCTTCCCTGTAAAATAAATATCGGAGCCTTTATAGCTGAAGCCTTTTTCCTTTGACAAGGCGTTGAGCATTTGAACGATACTGTGGCCGTCGATGATAAGTTTTAGTGCGTCTTTTGTTTCTGTGTCGAGTGTTTTCAATGAGGACAGAATTGATTTTACGTAGTCAACTATTTCACCAACGTCTTTTAAAGCTTGCATAAATTGGCCATGCTTTAGATGGTCAATGAAATGTTCGTACCGTGATTCTATGCCTCGCATACTCGCATTAATATTCGTTAATTCTTTTTTAATGACTTTCTTTTGCGTTTCATCAATATAACCATTTTCAGCTAACTGATCTACGACCGGTCCGCTGTTTCTCAACAAGGTATGAAGAAAACCTAAAAACGAAGGCAGTTCTTCTTTTATTCGGCCATACATTTGCTTAACATCATCAAAATGCTCATATAGGACACTTACTTTCTTTAAAGCGCCGTCTGTGTTTTTCACTTTTTCAATCAGGTCTATGTCTATCCCGCTGGCTGCCTTTATAAAACCGTTCAAGCCGTCTTTTTCATAGTCATCCTTATATTTTTGAAGGAATTTTTGAATTGACCTCACATCTTCGTCAGGAACCCCATCCATAATATTTCGGATGCCTTTTACACTTGTATTTGTATCTGCCATCTTCACATCACCGAATGTAATGAAATCGGCCTTGCCGCTGACTCCGTACAGCGGGTCGTCTTTTGAGATGCGTTGGGTGATGTTTGCTGTTACGCCTTTGTCTTTGTAATATTGGGTGATGGCTTTTTTAAGGTCATCTTTTGGAATTGAATTTAACTCTTTAAATGTATTCACTTTGAACTTCTTAATCATTGTGTACCTTAAATGATCATCTGCTTTTAATAAGTGATCTACACTTATTTGAGCTCCGTTCACTCCATAAACCTCATCATATTCCCCATCTATTAATTGCACCATTACTTGATTATTATTGGCAAGTGAATGCCCCATACTATACGTTTTTAAACTTTCATCCTTGCCAGCTTTCTTTTTGGCTTCTCTAGTAAACTCTTTCGTTGCATTATATTGGCTATCATCCATTCCAAGAAACAACCCAAAAAAATTATAAGTCCAGTCTTTATTATCTGCGCTACCTTCAGAAATAATTTGCAACTGATTCACTTCGTGCTTCTTATCTACAATATGAATAGCAGTACCATCATAGCCAGATTCTTTATTCTGGTGTACAAGCTCTTTAGATGTATAAATTTCAATATTTTGCGTGAGTTCTTGATGAGTTTCTTCCTTATAGATTCTTCGAATGTCTTCTTCAAAGTCTTTCTTAGCTTCTTGTATTACTTTGGGATCGGAAGAAGCGAATTTCTGTTTATAACCGTATTCTAAATTTATAAGACGTAGTTTTATATTTTCATTTTCAAAAATATTTTTATTTCCCATCTTCCCTCTCCTCTAAATTGAAGGTAACAGAGTTTAATATTTTTTTAACCTTTTTTTCATAGCCTTTTGGATTTTGCTTACATGTCTGTACATTTGCTGAGCAGCTAAACATAAAAGAATATTCCATCCCTAAATAATCTTGTTTTTTTGATTTTATATAACCAAGATAAATATAAGACGGGCTCTCTTGGTTATCAAAGTTTTCTTGTTTTGAAGCAAAATAAATATCCTTATCCTTTGCTTCTATTTTTTCAAATTTACCTTTGTATTCATTTTTACCACTAACAATGTCCAACATGGTCTCAGGGTTGTTTATAAATGATTCATTTTGATAGAACTTTAATGAAGCATTCATTACTATATTCGTTTTATTATTAATACTGTCGAAAAACAGTGACTCGTTTGTCTTTGAAGTTTCAGAGTCGGAATACTCCCCATCTTCCGGAAACAACATCCTAAACCCTTTCAGCTTAGATTCCAGCAAATAATATCCTGGTTCCTCTTCTTTTGTTGACACCATGTACTCTCTCGTTTTCTCGTCCTGAAACGCAGGTACTTGAGGCAGATCCTTGGGATCCATGTCTTTTGGTTTTACCGCTTCTGTTTTATTGTCATTTGTGGTGTTTTTATCATTGTCATTCATACTGCATCCTCCTGTCAGGGCAAGTAATAAGCTGAAGCAAATAAAGATGATCTTTTTCATTACGAACCTCCACGGTTTTTGTGAGAATAGTATTCTATTTTTATATCAAAAATAATTCTATTGACCTGGTTAAGAGATGATTATTTCATCCTTTTTCATGTTACATCATGGCGGAATTTGGATAAATAGGAAATCAGACTCGGTTTTGATCTCCTTTTATTAACTAATCATATATAACACCTCATATAAATCTAAATACCTATTACTTTTTTCACAAAACAAAAAGAGCCGTATCATACGGCTCTTTACTCTTCTTTCTCAGAATGGCGTTTTTTCAATACGTCAAGCACATCATCCAGCGGCAGGGATTGTTCTCTGAGCAGGACAAGCAGGTGATACAGCAGGTCTGCCGCTTCCCATTTGAGTTCCTCGCGGTCCCGATTTTTCGCGGCGATGATGACTTCGGATGCTTCTTCTCCGACTTTTTTCAAAATCTTATCGACGCCTTCACGGAAAAGGTAAGTGGTGTAAGCCCCTTCAGGCATCTCCGCTTGGCGTTCCGCGATCACGCGCTCCAGTTCGTTCATGATGTCGAATCGGCCTGCGGCCTGTTCTTCTGTTTGTTCCTTCGTAAAACAGCTGTAGCTGCCAGTGTGGCATGCCGGGCCGGATGGCTCTACCAGTACGATCAATGCGTCTTGGTCGCAGTCATACCGGATACCTTTGACGGCTTGCGTGTTCCCTGAGGTTTCTCCTTTATGCCATAACGCTTGGCGTGAGCGGCTGTAAAACCATGTTTCCTTCGTTTCCAGCGTTTTTTCGTACGATTCCTTGTTCATATACGCAAGGGTCAGCACTTCTTTGCTTGCCGCATCCTGCACGATGGCAGGAATTAATCCGTCCTCGTTAAAACGCAGTTCATCTGCCTGTTTCATCTCACATTCACCCCGTATTCTTTCAAGTATGATTTTACTTCTTTAATCGATGTTTCTTTATAATGAAAAATTGAGGCGGCCAGCGCGGCGTCAGCTTTTCCTTTTGTAAAAGCCTCAAGCATATGCTGTGCGTTTCCCGCGCCTCCCGAAGCGATAACAGGGACGGGGACAGCTTCAGAAACAAGCTTTGTCAGCCTGTGGTCGAAGCCTTTTTTCTCACCATCAGAGTCCATGCTTGTCAGCAATATTTCTCCTGCACCGCGTTTGACGCCTTCTTTTGCCCACGCGGTGACCTCCCAATCTGTTTTCTTTCTGCCGCCGTGCGTATAGACCTTATATGTGTCAGATTCTTTATCATACTTGGCATCAATGGCAAGAACGATGCATTGAGAACCGAAAAACTCGGCTCCTTCTGCAATCAGCTCAGGGCGGAGAACAGCTGCCGTGTTCACCGACACTTTGTCCGCTCCGGCACGCAGTATCGTTTTCATATCGCTGAGCTGATTGATGCCGCCGCCGACTGTAAACGGAATGGCAAGCTTCGCGGCAACCTGCTCCACAACGTCAACCATCGTCTTGCGTCCTTCATGCGAGGCGGAGATATCAAGAAAAACAAGTTCATCCGCACCTTCCCGGTCGTACACTTCAGCGAGTTCAACTGGGTCACCGGCATCCTTCAATTCGAGAAATTGAATTCCTTTGACAACGCGTCCTTCTTTGACATCAAGGCATGGAATAATCCGTTTTGTGATCATTTGCGCTTCACCCTTTCAAGCGCCTCACACAGCGTAAACTGATTGGTATACAGCGCTTTTCCGATGATCGCTCCAGAGACGCCGTCCGCCTCATAGCGGGCGAGGGCTTCGAGATCCGTGACGGAGCTGACTCCGCCTGAAGCGATCACTGATTTCCCCGTTTCCTTCGCAAGCTCGACCGTGCTTTTAACATTGGGGCCTGACAGCATTCCGTCTGTCGCGATGTCAGTAAAAATAAAGACTTCCGCACCTTCATTGGCTAGCTCTTTGCCCAGTTCAGTTGCCTTAAGGGTTGATGTTTCCAGCCATCCCTCTGTTGAAACAAAACCGTTTCTCGCATCCAGTCCGATTGCAATTTTCTCGCCATATTGTTTCAGCATTTTTTTGACAAACGGAGGGTTAGAAACTGCTGAGCTTCCCAGGATCACCCGATCGACTCCTGCTGATAAATATTCATAGACGTCTTTTTCGGAACGGATCCCGCCGCCGATTTCGACTTTCAGGTTCAGCTTTTGCGCAATCTCAATCACATGGCGGTCATTCACTCTTTTCCCTTCTTTGGCTCCGTCGAGATCAACGAGATGGATCCATTCGGCACCCTCTTTCGCAAATAACGCAGCCATGTCGTACGGTGAATCGCCATATATCGTTTCCTTATTATAATCCCCTTGAACAAGGCGGACACATTTGCCGTTTCTCATATCAATTGCCGGATATAATGTAAAAGCACTCATTTTTTCACCTTCTGTTCTGCTGCCATTTTCGTAAATTGGGTTAAAATAGACATTCCGACCGTGCTGCTTTTTTCCGGATGAAATTGGGCGCCGAAGACGTTTCTTTTTCCGACTACAGCAGGCACTCGCACACCATAATCGGCGCTTGCCAGAAGCGCATTCTCCTCCATCCCATCAATGTAATAAGAATGAACGAAGTAAGCGTAGCCTTGTTCTGTTTCAGACAGCAGCGGAGATTCATTATGAAAAGAAAGACGATTCCAGCCCATATGCGGAACCTTCAGCTTGTTTCCTTTTTCATCTTCTGCTTTTAGCCTGACTGCTTTACCTTTTAGCAGCCTGAGCCCTGAAGCAGTGCCGTTTTCTTCGCTTTCTTCAAATAAAAGCTGCATGCCGAGGCAGATCCCGAGAAGCAGCCTTCCCTCTGAGACCATATCGTGAATCAATTGATCAAGCTTCGTGTAGCGCAAATTGTCCATCGCGTCTCCAAATGAACCGACTCCCGGCAAAATGAAGGCATCAGCTTCTTTCAGCTCCTCCGGCTTTTCAGAAACAAAATACGGCACGCCGACACGTTCAAGCGCCTTTGAGACACTGTATAAATTCCCCATTCCGTAATCTATCACGCCGATCATTTACAGCATCCCTTTCGTTGACGGTATTCCTTTAACACGCGGATCGATCGTTGCCGCTTCATCAAGCGCGCGTCCCAGCGCTTTAAAAACGGCTTCAATCATGTGGTGGGTATTTGTGCCATAATGAACAATGACGTGCAGGTTCATTCGAGCTTCGAGCGCCAGCTTCCACAAAAATTCATGTACAAGCTCCGTATCGAAAGTTCCGACTTTAGCAGCCGGGAAATCAGCGCGCATTTCTAAGTGCGGCCGGTTGCTTAAATCAATCACAACTTGAGCAAGTGCCTCATCCATCGGCACAAACGCCGATCCGTAGCGTTTGATTCCTTTTTTATCGCCCAACGCTTCGAGCAGCGCCTGCCCTAAGCAGATGCCGATATCTTCAGTCGTGTGGTGATCATCTATATCAACATCGCCTTTTGCGTTAATGGAAAGATCGAATTGGCCGTGTTTCGTGAATAAATCCAACATATGTGTCATAAACGGCACATCTGTTTTGATATCCGCTTGTCCCCCGCCGTCTATTGTAAATGCCAGCTCAATATCTGTTTCGTTTGTTTTCCTGACGCGTTCAGCTTTTCTCATTTAGAAATCCTCCGTTCTCTCGCTTCAATTGATCTGGCATGGGCTTCTAGCCCTTCCAGTCTGGCAAAAGCCGCGATGCTTTCGGCATGTTCTTCAAAGGCTGATTGACTGTAAGAAATAATGCTCGATTTCTTTTGAAAATCAGTTACGTTTAATGGACTTGAAAATCTGGCTGTTCCGTTTGTCGGAAGCACATGGTTCGGTCCGGCAAAATAATCACCGACAGGCTCAGGGCTGTATCTGCCTAAGAAAATTGCACCCGCATGTTTGATACTCCCAAGAAAAGCTTCCGGAGACTGTGTTATGATTTCTAAATGCTCTGGCGCGAGTGTATTGACAGTCTCAATCGCTTCTACCATTGTTTCCGCCACATATATACAACCGTAATCTCTCACTGAAGCTTCCGCTATTTCTCTTCGCGGCAAGGTTTCCAGCTGCTTACTCACCTCGGCTGAAACAACCTCGGCCAGCGCTATGGAATCTGTGACAAACACACATGAGCTGAGCTTATCGTGTTCCGCCTGTGACAGCAGATCGGCTGCAATTTCGCTCGGAATCGCTGTTTCATCAGCCAGCACGACGATTTCACTAGGTCCGGCAATCATATCGATATCGACATCGCCGAACACTTCCCGTTTGGCAAGCGCGACATAAATGTTGCCCGGACCCGTGATTTTATCCACCGGCTCAATGGTTTCTGTTCCGTATGCTAACGCCGCAATCGCCTGAGCGCCGCCCATTTTGTAAATGTCTTTTATGCCCAGCTCGGCTGCAGCAACCAAAACTCCAGGAGACAGCAGACCGTCTTTTCCCGGAGGCGTGACGAGAACGATTCTTTCAACGCCCGCTACAAGCGCCGGAATCACATTCATCAAAACAGATGAAGGATATGCGGCCGTTCCCCCCGGCACATATACACCCGCGGAATCCAGCGCCGTCACTTTCTGCCCCAGCATTGTGCCATCCTTTCTGTGATAAAACCAGGAGGATTGCAGCTGTCTTTCGTGATATTCCCTAATATTTTCGATTGCCTGCCTAATCACCTGAAGAAGACGTGAATCCAGTGAGGTGTATGCCTCCTCAAATTCTTCTTTTGTGACCAGCGGGCTGTCTATTTCGATGCCGTCAAATTTCGCCGTGTAGCTGCGAACCGCCTGATCACCGTTTGCTTTAACATCTTCAATAATGGACCGGACCGTCTTTCTTTGCTCTTCCGTTCCGGCATCGATGGAACGCTTGAGAGAAAGCCGTTCCGCTCCGCTGATGGTTTTGATCTTCATTTTGCCGTCTCTCCTTCCACAACGAGAGATAGGCGGGATGCCATTTCGTCAATCACATCGTCTTTCATGCGATAGCTTACCGGGTTAACAATAAAGCGAGAGGTAATGTCACAAATGTGCTCCGTTTCAACAAGCCCATTTTCTTTCAGCGTCTGTCCTGTGGAAACAATGTCCACTATCCGATCTGCAAGCCCAATGAGCGGAGCCAGTTCAATTGAACCGTTGAGCTTAATAATCTCGACTTGTTCTCCCTGCTCTCTGAAATAACTGGAAGCCACATTCGGATACTTTGTCGCGATTCTTGGCGCTACGCCGCTCCAGTCTGTATTCGGAAGTCCAGCGACAGCTAAGTGGCATTTGCTGATTTTTAAATCCAGTACCTCATACACATCGCGTTCCTCCTCCAGCATGACATCCTTGCCCGCAATTCCGACGTCTGCCACGCCATGCTCCACATACGTGGTTACGTCCATCGGCTTCGCTAATATGAAACGAAGATTTTCCTCCGGCACATCGATGATCAGTTTTCTCGAATCTTCAAACTCCTCAGGGAGCCTGTAGCCTGCCTGCCTCAGCAGCCCTGCCGCTTCTTCAAATATCCGGCCCTTTGGCATCGCCATTGTGAGTAACTTACCCATTTTGCTCTTCCTTTCTGGCACCGATAAAATAAGTGACGTTTGCAAAAGATTTTGTCATCTGGTCGATATTTTCTATTCCCGATAAATCTTGAAGAACCACTTTGTTCCCTTTCATGCGTTCTTCATTCGCATAAGCGATGGCTTGCGCCCGCTGCTCTTTGCTGAAAATAACAGCGTCTATTTCACAAGGTTCGTCCTTCATATGAAGGGCTTCAATCAGCCGGTCGATCCGAAGCCCGAAGCCTGTTGCCGGTGCAGGTGAATCAAAATGGCCCAGCAGCTTGTTGTAACGGCCGCCGCTTCCAATGACAAAACCGACATTCTCGGCGTACACTTCAAATAAAATCCCTGTGTAATAGCTCATGTGGCTGACCATATTCAGATCCAGGCGGACATTTTCCGTACATCCGTAATCCTCAAGAATGTCCCACAGCGCCTTCAGCTCATCAACCACGCTTTTTCCTTGCGCAGAATCGACGATTTCTTCGGCACGTCCGCATACTTCTATACCGCCCCGCAGTTCAAGGAGCTCAAGCAGCCTGCTTTTATCAATGGAGGAAAGCGGGAGAGACTTGACATGCTCTCTGTAACCGACGTAGTTCTTTTCATATAAGAACCTCCGCAGCACATCAGCTCGTTCAACGTTCCCGAGCACCTCAACAAACAAAGCATCCGCAATGCCGGCATGGCCGATGGCAATTTTAAAGGATGCCAGCCCAGCGTTTTTCAATGCCCCGACGACTAAAGCAATGACCTCCGCATCCGCACTCGTCGTGCCGTCACCGATTAACTCCACTCCAACCTGCTCGAACTCAGCCGGACGTCCGCCTTCACGCTCCTGAGCCCTGAATACATTTGCCGCATAGCCGACTCTTAGCGGATGACCGTGTTTCAGAAGCTTCGATGCCGCCACCCTTGCAATTGGCCCCGTCATATCCGGGCGAAGCACCAATGTCTTGCCGTCCTGATCAAGTAGCTTAAACAGCTGCTGCTCTTCAATTGCTGACTGGACGCCAACGGTATCGTAAAACTCCAGTGTCGGCGTTTCCATAAATTGATATCCCCATTTATCAATCAAATCGGTTAACGATCGTCTCACCTTTTTTTTCGTTCCGTATAAACCGGGCAGTGTATCTCTCATGCCGTGCGGTTTTTCAAACATAAACATCAACCCGAGCACCTCCGCTGTTATCTTATGAAGGAAAATTCCGAATCCTTTAGTTCGCTAATATGATAATATGTTAGCAGATGAAAGAATGAAAATCAACGCTTAACTTCAGTGAGGATATTTTTAGTTCAAATATCCTTCTCCTCATTATGAAAAAATCATGAACAATGTATTAAAGGTACGTAATATCTCAAATTCTTTATGTTTGGCATGCTATAATACAAATCAAATAGAGAACAAGGAGATAAAGATGAAAACACTGCGAACTCTATGTGTCCTGATGATTCTTTCAGGCGTTATTTTTTTCGGACTTAAAATAGATGCAAAAGATATAGATATTCCTTTTTTGAACAGCCTTAAAAAAGTGGTTTCTGATAGCGATACAGGTGCGAATAGCAAAAAGGAGCTGAAGGGAAGCGCAAAACCGCTGGATGTCATCCTTTACAATCAAATGGACGCACCCCGGCTCTATAACGGCTGTGAAGTAACAAGCCTTGCGATGGTGCTGAATTACGCGGGATACGACGTGACAAAAAACACCCTGGCAAATCAGGTTGCCACAGTGCCTTTGACATACAGCAGCGGATTAAAGGGTGATCCGAATGACGGATTTGTCGGGGATATGGCGAATGGCCCTGGTCTCGGTGTCTACCATCGACCGATCTATCAGCTGGCGAAAACCTATGCGGGAGACAAAGTGTCTGATCTGACTGGAAAAAGCATTTCTGCTGTTTATGAACAGCTTGAAAAAGGCAATCCAGTTTGGGTTATTACGACAGCCAACTTTACGCCAGTTGACAACATGCAGACATGGAAAACACCAAACGGAACGATAGAGATTACGTACAGCGAACACAGCGTCGCCGTTACGGGATATGATGATAAATATGTGTATCTCAATGATCCGTATGGCTATAAAAACAGAAAAACCGATAGAACAAGCTTTGAAAAAGCGTGGAAACAAATGGGCAGCCAGGCCATAGTTATTCAAAAGTAAACGCCTGAAAGCCGCACTATGCTCTATCCTGAGCAAATACGACAATATTCATGCTTTTTGTTTCAATCGGTAAGATCGATTCATTTTCCATTTATCATCCAGAATTGTCTTTACTTTCAGGCTATCTGTTTTTATGATTAAAGCAGATTCAGCCTTGCCCCGATCTATGTGAGAGAAGCCGGTGCAAGTCGCTGACGCTTCTCTTGCAAAAAATGAAAGATATCCGGGGAGGATTTATCATTGAAAAAATTCGTGTCTATCCTATTTATGTTCGGTTTGGTTATGGTGTTCAGCCAGTTTCAGTCATCAACCGCTTTTGCAGCAGACAAAGTGGTTCACGAAACAATTATCGTACCAAAAAATACAACATATGACGGGAAAGGACAGCGGTTTGTGGCAGGGAAAGAATTAGGCGACGGAAGCCAGTCAGAAAACCAAAACCCTGTTTTTCGTGTGGAGGATGGAGCAACCCTGAAAAACGTGGTGCTTGGCGCCCCTGCCGCTGATGGCGTGCACACTTATGGAAACGTTAACATTCAGAATGTGAAATGGGAAGATGTTGGTGAGGATGCGTTAACGGTGAAGAAGGAAGGAAAAGTGACGATCGACGGCGGTTCTGCTCAAAAAGCGTCAGATAAGATATTCCAAATCAATAAAGCCAGTACATTCACAGTGAAAAACTTCACGGCGGACAATGGCGGGAAGTTCATTAGACAGCTTGGCGGTTCAACCTTCCACGTTGATGTGATCATCGACAAGTGCACCATCACAAACATGAAGGAAGCGATATTCCGGACGGACAGCAAAACAAGCACGGTCAAAATGACAAATACACGCTACTCTAATGTCGGTCAAAAATGGATTGGTGTTCAGCATATTTACGAAAACAACAACACTCAATTTTAACAAAAAAAGTCCGCTGATGTTATTCAGCGGACTTTTTCAATCTTTCTTGCATTTCTTCCTTCGTATAGATGATCCTCATCGGATTTCCGCCGACAAATGCGCCGGCAGGCACGTCTTTATGGACAAGTGTTCCGGCGGACACAACTGCGCCATCTCCTATTTTCACCCCGGGCAGAATGGTCGTGTTGGCACCAATCATCACTTCGTCTCCGATCAGAACTGTGCCGATCCGGTATTCGTGAATCAAATACTCATGGGCCAGAATGGTCGTATTGTACCCGATGATTGTATTTGTTCCGACTGAGATCTTTTCCGGAAACATGATATCTGGCATCACCATGAGGGCAAAGGATGTCTGTTTTCCAACCTTCATCCGCAGAAATGTACGGTACAGCCAGTTTTTCATCCCTATAAACGGCGTATATCTCGCAATTTGAATGACAATGAAATTTTTGACGACCTTTAAAAAAGGTACCGTTTGATAGACATGCCACAGTGAGTTGGCCCCCGAGACCGGATGACGATCTGTTTTTCTCACAGATTACTTCACTCCAACGATTTGTAATAGATCACTCATTTTCTCAAGCATAAAATCCGGCTCATGCTTCGCCAGCATTTCTGGCCCTTTAATCGTCCATGCGACTCCTGCCGTTTTTGTACCGGCGTTTTTGCCTGCCAGCACATCATGGTAATTATCACCGACCATAATGGCTTCCTCGGGCTTGCTTCCTAACTGTTTCAGCGCTAACAGCACAGGCTCGGGATCAGGCTTTGCATTCGTCACATCATCAAGGGTGACAACTGTTTCAAAGAATTCGCCGATTCCCGTGAGCTTGAGGCCCATATTGACAGTATCTCTTAATTTTGTTGTCACAATTCCTAATGTAAAGCCGGCTTTTTTTAATGCATCCAGGGTCTCATATACCGTTTCATATTCAGTCACGAGTGAATCATGCATGTCATGATTGTACGCTCTGTACATAGCGATCATATCCTCGCATTTATCAGGGTCCATCGAAGAGAACGTTTCAAAAAGAGACGGTCCGATAAACGCAAGGACATCTTCTCGTTTATACTTGCTCGGATAATAATGCTCCAGTGTATGCAAAAAGGACGCGATAATTAATTCATTCGTATTAATAAGCGTTCCGTCTAAATCAAACAGAATCGTCGTTACTTGTTTGTCACTCATATTGCTTCCTTTCCAACCGCTGAGGGTTTCCACTTTTTCCATGTATGCGCAATAGCCATTGTCAGCAGAACTGCTGTGGTGACACGAATCAAAAGAAGCGGCCAGACCGGTATGCCGAGCGGAATAAAGACAAGTGTATCTTCCACGACCGCATGGCAGGCAACGAGAAATATAAATGCCAATGTCATATCCCGCCTGCTCACACCGTCATCCTCGACAGCTTTGATCATGACACCCGCTCCGTAGGCCAGACCAATCGTCAGTCCCGCCACCATCGTCATAGACGTATTTTTATTCATGCCAAGCAGCTGCGTAAACGGAGACAGCCACCTGGAGAACCGATGCAGCCAGCCTAAATCTCTTAAAAACTGGATGATGATCATCAGCGGTATGACAATTGTCGCCAACTGCAAAACACCAAGTCCGGCTTTCGTTAAGGCTTCTGCCAGCATTGCCAGCCAGCTGTCTGGCGCCACGCTCTTCGCAGCGATAAAACCGTACTGCGCCGTTTCCTGTCCGCCATGCCAAATGAGGTTGATGACGATGGCTGACACAGCGGCTAAACCGATGCGCACGGCCAATATGACGCCAATTCTGATGCCAACCTTTGCGGCAACTGTCGATTCGATAATCAAGTTATGACAGAATGAAAGCATAACAGCTAAAATAAAGACTTCTTTCACAGATAAATCCAATGTTAAAATCCCGGCAATTCCCGCATACAGATTCAGCATATTTCCCAGTACAAGCGGAATGGCCGCTTCACCAGAAAGCCCGAAGAGACCCATTACCGGTGTGATCAGCCGTACAAGCCAATCCATGACAGGGGTATGCTGAAGCAAAGTGACCAATAGCGTTACCGGGAAAATCACTTTACCCAGCGTCCATGTTGTTTGAAAACCTGCTGCAAGACCGGCCAGAAAGATTTTCTTCATCCCTCATCCCCCTTTGTTGACGTCTACTCCGCGTACCGCTCCTTCGAGTATCCGTTGACGCGTCTGAAGATGATGGCTGCCACAGCCAAAACAATCAATACGATTGAAATCACCTGAGCGATGCGAAGTGAATCAGTCAGCATTAAGCTGTCAGTCCGCATTCCTTCAATAAAGTATCTTCCGATTGAATACCAAATGATATAGATCAAGAACATCTCGCCTCTACGCAAATTCGCTCTGCGCAGCAGCAGTAAAACAATGACGCCGACAAAGCTCCATAGTGATTCATATAAAAAAGTAGGATGATAATATTGCCCATTGATATACATTTGATTGATGATAAATTCAGGCAGGTGCAGGTTTTCTAAAAAGGCTCTGCTGACAGCCTCGCCGTGCGCTTCCTGATTCATGAAGTTCCCCCAGCGGCCGATCGCCTGGCCGAGCAAAATGCTGGGCGCGGCAATGTCCGCAAGCTTCCAGAACGAAAGGTTTTTCACTCTCGAAAACACATAACCCGTTAAAATGGCGCCGATTAATCCGCCATGAATGGCAATGCCGCCCTTCCAAATCTTAATGATTTCTCCCGGATGTGCCGCATAATAATCCCATTCAAAGGCAACGTAATAAATTCGTGCGCAAATAATCGCAATTGGAATGGCAAACAGGACAAGATCAATAAACGTATCTTTCTGCAGCCCCCGTTTTTCACTTTCCCTAATCGCAATCCACAGCCCGAGCAAAGCACCGAGACCAATAATGATTCCGTACCAATGGACGGCTAACGGCCCCAGCTGAAATGCTATCGGATTAAGTGGTTCTATCGCTTCATTCATTTAACGCCAACTCCTATTCTTCTTGTTCACCGTCTTCAATGACGTCCGCCAGCTTGTTGGTAAATTGTTCAGCGGCATTCAGCCCCATCCGCTTCAATCTGAAGTTCATTGCTGCCACTTCGATGATGACTGCAAGATTTCGGCCTGGACGGACGGGAATCGTCAGTTTTGTAATTTCTGTATCAATGATTTTCATGGTCTCTTCCTCAAGTCCGAGCCGGTCGTATTGCTTGCCCTGCTCCCAGAGTTCAAGATTCATGACAATCGTGATTCGTTTATTGCTTCTGACCGCGCCAGCGCCAAATAGCGTCATCACGTTGATAATGCCAAGGCCCCTGATCTCAAGAAGGTGCTCAATTAATTCCGGAGCGTTTCCCACAAGAGTATCCTGATCCTCCTGCCGTATTTCAACGCAATCATCGGCAACAAGGCGATGCCCTCTTTTCACAAGCTCCAGCGCTGTTTCGCTTTTTCCGACGCCGCTCTTTCCTGTGATCAGCACGCCGACACCATATATATCGACAAGAACGCCATGAATTGCTGTGGTAGGCGCCAGCCTGCTCTCAAGGAAGTTGGTTAAACGGCTTGACAGTCTTGTCGTTTTCAGCGGCGATCTGAGGACAGGCACCCCATTTTTCTCGGAGGCGTCAATCAGCTCCTGCGGGATGGGCATATCTCTAGAAAGAATAATAGCTGGTGTTACATCAGTGCACAGAGAATCCATTCGCTGTTTTTTCTCCTCTTCAGGAAGCTGTTCAAAGAAAGAAAGCTCTGTTTTTCCGAGAAGCTGCACGCGCTCTCTCGGGTAATATGTAAAATATCCGGCAATTTCAATGCCTGGTCTTGATAGGTCACTCATTGTAATCGGGCGGTTAATTCCTTCTTCTCCGCTGATTAATTCCAAATTGAACTGTTCCATTACGTCTTTTGTGCGAACCTTTGCCACGATATGTTCCTCCTGTTCCGGGCTGCCCCGAGCTTGCTCACAATACTTTCATTTTATCACTTTCAGGCTTGAACCTAAAACAGATTTTATAAAAGGCGGGAAAACACCTCAGCTGGTCTAGATCACTAGTCTGAAAAAGAGTAAAATAAAGGTATTCAAATTCCAGAAAGGCGGATCATCTATGGCAGAGAGTCTTCTTATCAAAGACATTGCGATCGTGACAGAAAATGAAGTAATCAAAAACGGCTATGTCGGAATCAATGACGGAAAAATCAGCACAGTCTCAACAGAACGGCCCAAGGAGTCATATTCAAAAGAGATTCAAGCACCTGCGGATTCCGTTTTGCTTCCCGGCATGATTGACATTCATATCCACGGCGGCTATGGCGCAGATACAATGGATGCAAGCTTTTCTGCGCTCGACATCATGTCGTCAAGACTGCCCGAAGAAGGCACGACGAGCTTTTTAGCCACAACGATTACCCAAGAGCATGGGAACATTTCTCAAGCGTTGGTGAACGCAAGAGAGTGGAAAGCGGCTGAAGAGTCCTCTTTATTAGGTGCAGAACTGCTCGGCATTCATTTAGAGGGCCCCTTTGTTTCGCCTAAAAGAGCCGGAGCGCAGCCAAAAGAGTGGATTAGGCCTTCGGATGTTGCGCTTTTCAAAAAGTGGCAGCAGGAGGCTGGCGGACTGATCAAAATTGTTACACTTGCGCCGGAGGAGGATCAGCATTTTGAACTGATCCGCCATTTGAAAGACGAATCGATTATCGCGTCCATGGGGCACACGGATGCCGATTCCGCATTGCTGTCGGATGCCGCAAAAGCAGGGGCGAGCCATATGACTCATCTGTACAACGCGATGAGCCCGTTTCATCACCGAGAGCCCGGAGTGATCGGAACGGCGCTGGCCCATGATGGGTTTGTGACAGAGCTTATCGCCGATGGCATTCACTCCCATCCTTTAGCTGCAAAGCTTGCTTTTTTGGCGAAAGGCAGCAGCAAGCTCATTTTAATTACCGATTCCATGAGGGCAAAAGGCCTGAAAGACGGCGTATATGAGTTCGGCGGCCAAAGTGTGACGGTAAGAGGACGAACAGCTCTTCTTTCAGACGGAACCCTTGCCGGTTCGATCCTCAAAATGAACGAAGGCGCACGGCATATGCGTGAGTTTACAAATTGCTCTTGGACGGATATAGCTAATATAACTTCTGCAAACGCGGCCAAACAGCTGGGCATCTTTGACCGAAAAGGCAGTGTGACTGTGGGAAAAGATGCAGATTTGGTGATTGTCAGCAGTGATTGCGAGGTGATTCTCACCATTTGCCGCGGAAACATTGCATTTATATCCAAGGAGGCTGACCAGATATGAAAGTAATGGAATGTCAAACATATGAAGAGCTAAGCCAAAAAGCAGCCAGAATAACGGCAGATACAATCAAAGAAAAACCTGATGCCGTTCTCGGTTTAGCGACGGGCGGCACACCGGAAGGCACGTATCGCGAGCTGATCCGCCTGCACCAAACTGAGAATCTCTCATTTCAAAACGTCACTACAGTTAATTTGGATGAGTACGCCGGACTTTCAAGCGATGACCCGAACAGCTATCACTTCTATATGAACGACCGTTTTTTTCAGCATATCGACAGCAAGCCTAGCCGGCATTTTATACCGAATGGAAATGCAGACGATTTGGAGGCCGAGTGCAGACGGTATGAACAGCTAGTCGAGTCCCTCGGCGGCACTGACATTCAGCTTCTCGGCATCGGCAGAAACGGACACATCGGCTTTAACGAACCGGGAACGTCTTTCAAGTCACGAACTCATGTTGTGACATTAAATGAACAAACCCGCCAGGCGAATTCCAGATATTTTCCTTCCATAGACAGCGTGCCAAAAAAAGCACTCACAATGGGAATTCAAACGATACTCTCAAGCAAGCGCATTCTGCTGCTCATTTCTGGAAAAAGCAAAGCGGAAGCTGTTCGTAAGCTGTTAGAAGGAAACATAAGCGAAGATTTTCCCGCATCTGCTTTGCACCTGCATTCCGATGTTACGGTTTTGATTGATCGTGAAGCCGCGTCATTAAGACCTTGAAAGGAACATGCTGACTTATGAATATCAATAAACAATCGCCTATTCCGATTTATTATCAGATTATGGAGCAATTAAAAAACCAAATTAAGAGCGGAGAGCTGCAGCCGGATATGCCTCTTCCTTCTGAGCGCGAATATGCACAACAATTCGGGATCAGCCGGATGACAGTTCGCCAGGCGCTTTCTAATTTAGTTAATGAAGGCTTGCTCTATCGCCTGAAGGGGCGGGGCACCTTTGTCAGCAAGCCAAAAATGGAACAAGCACTTCAAGGGCTGACAAGCTTTACCGAGGATATGAAAAGCCGCGGGATGACACCGGGCAGCAGGCTCATTGATTATCAGCTTATTGATTCGACTGAGGAACTCGCGGCTATATTAGGCTGCGGGCACCCCTCCTCTATCCATAAAATCACTCGGGTGCGGCTGGCAAATGATATTCCGATGGCGATTGAGTCCTCACATATTCCGTTTGAGCTTGCGGGTGAATTAAACGAATCGCATTTTCAGTCGTCGATCTATGATCATATTGAAAGGTACAACAGCATACCGATTTCCCGTGCAAAACAGGAGCTTGAGCCAAGCACTGCCACCACGGAAGAAGCGAACATTCTTGGTATTCAAAAGGGAGCGCCGGTCCTATTAATCAAACGAACAACATATCTGCAGAACGGAACTGCTTTTGAGCATGCAAAATCTGTATACAGAGGCGACCGTTATACATTTGTCCACTATATGGATCGTCTTTCATAAAAAAAAGCCTCCAACCCTTTTTAAGGATTGGAGACATGGCGAAAATCAAACTGGTCTGGTGCTGGACGATATGTCTCTTTTTTCGTCTTGAACTTCCAGATCGGTGATTTCGTTTTGCCGTTAAAACTGTCTTCCACTATAATGTACCAATAATAAACAGACTGCGGTTCAAGATGATCCCAGCGGAATTCAGCTGTATCCCCGCTCTTCACTTGCTCCCGTTTTCCGAGCTCTTCATTGGTATATACGTTACATTCAAAATAATCGGTTTCCACCTTTTTGATTCTTGGTTTCAAATCAAGCGAAAGGGAAAATTCATCCTTGTTGCCATAGGTATCCGTATCATAGTAATTCTTATCCTTTACATACGGAGAATACGTCGATACGTGCACCATGTCATTGGCCTGGTCAAATTGAAGCAAACGCAAATACCCTTGACCGCCTTCTGGCCCGCCCTGATAATCGGCCAGCATTTGATGCACAAGACGATCCGGTTTCCCATCACCATCATCATCCAGCTCATCTGTTTTTCTCATCGCACTATGATAATGCCCGCTCAACACCATCACGACATTCGGGTTCGGCTTTACGATTTCTTTGAATATTTTCTCTCCGATCGGGCTTCTGTTTCCGCTGACCAGCAAATACTCATGAAAAGCTAAAATGGCCATCCGGTCAGGGTGTTTCTTCAGCACCTGATTCATCCACGCGATGTCTTCATCCGTAATGCCCCATCCCATGTACAGCATGATATAATCATTGCCGTTGCTCGAAATCAGGTCATAATGTCCGCGGTTATTTTTATAGGAACCGCCATAATGCAATTTTTTATCAAAACGATCGCTGCCAAAATATTTGCCAAACGCCCTGTAGGAGCCGTCCTTATGCCCGACATCGTGGTTGCCGGCCAGCACGCCGTAAGGTATTCCGCTCTTATCCAGAACGGACATTGACCGATCAGCGTTTTTCCACTGTCTGATATCGGCGGAATCATCTACAATATCACCCGTGTGGAACACATATTTGATATTGAGCTGCTTTTGATTATCTTTTATCCACTCGGTCTGTTTATCAAAAATATGCGGATAGCTTTCGGCGTAATACTGTGTATCAGACATCCAGACAAATGTGTACATATCCTTCGCAGGGGGAATTTCATCCTGTACAATCACATTCATTTTCGACTCCCGTACAAAATCGGCGACAATCACAGACGCTTTTAGCGTAAACGGTTTGTCATCCTTCGCGACGAAGCTGTCAACTGGCTGCCATTCGTTTGTCCGATAATTCCAAGCATACATCGTCACCTTTCTCCCCGGCAAAGAACTGCCCTTCCAGACCGCTTCTGCCAGATCATTCTCATCAATTGATGGATCAACCGTCACTTCAAAGCGATGATAAGGGAAAAGCTCTTTGTTTTCTGTCGATACTGTTTTTCCATCAGCAGCTGATACCCGCTCCAATTCTTGATTCGTAAATGGGGTCTCCCTTTCCGGCACAAAGCTTTTCGGCGGTTCAGTCAGTGACGCGTGCTTAAATATTTTCACATGATTGCGCGCTGTATATTGAAATCCCCTATAAAAACCAACATCCATGGCATCATTCGTCGGATCTTTCACCCGTACAGAAAGCTTGGCCTTATGCGTGTCGGCTTCGGTGTCTATAACCTCCGGCTGGTCCGGATGCTCTCGTTCGGTTTTAAATATCCTCTCAATCACAGTTTTATTGCCCGCGAGATCCGTTGCTGTCACTTTTAGAGAATGTTTTCCCGGCAAAAGGTCAGAAGATGACGTATGATATGGGAGTGTAATGCTTTCTCCATCTAAAGACGCTTCCGCTTCCTCAATTTTGCTCCATTTATCATACATATCCGCCTGCAGGATAAGGTTTCCTTTATACGTTTGCCCCTCGGTGATATTCGGCTCAATGTGAGGTCCTGAATTATCTACCCGTACAACCAGGCTGACATTTTCCTTCCCGTCGCTTGCTTGAATATGGTGAGCGCCTTCAGAAAGCTTTGATGTATCCCACTCCAGCAGCTGTGATGTAAATAGTCCGTCAGGCAGATTGAACTGAAATTGCCAGCTTTTATTTGAGCGCTGATTATCGCCAATAAAGAGTTCCTTCTCAGGGGACACCCTCTGATCCCTGATCACCGTTCCATCTGATAACACCAATCGGGCGTTTTTGACTAAGAAGTCATCACGGTTTTCAGCCGTATCAAACGGAGACACCTTCGAACCCGATCGTATTGTAATACGCTGCAGCTGCTTCCCTTTCCGAAGCAGTGTCTCTGGCAATGGAACAGAATAGGTGCGGTATTTATTTGTTGTATCATCGAACACCTTCAGCACTTTGCCTTCCATCGTTACCGCGTTTTTAAAATAAAGGTTCGTTTTCCTCGTATCGAACGCAAAATATACTTCTTTTTCCATCGCGGGCTCTGTCACTTGTTTTTTCCCGTCAATCCACAGCTTAATGCGGTCAGCTCGCCCTTCTGTCGTGGCTTTGAGAAATTGAGTTCCCGACAGCGTGTCTCTGTTTTCAATATTCATCCGCAGACCGTGCGACTTGCTTGTTTGTTTAATATCAATCATTTTGACCGGCGTTCTCGCTTCATTGATCCCGTCCCCGGCCGCCACATAATACTCTAGCTGATCCTTCCCGATCAATTCAGGCGAATACACAATATAATGGTAGAGATTATCGTTGCGGTCTTTTTCAGCAAGAATTCGCTTAAACGGTTTGTTCTCATCCGTCCGGTAGTAAAAGGCCGCTGTTTTCACTAGACTTCGGTCCCGTATGTCAGCCCGCAGCTCAATGCTTTCAGCAGGGCGGACAGACTTGCGGTCAGTCAAATCCTCAATGACCGGCTTTTCTTTATCGAGCTTGATTTTCCGTTTCTGCTCGGGCACCTGTGCCTGTAATACGGTTCCGGGAGACGGATTCTTTTCCCCGATTGAAATGTTCAGAAGTTCTGCGGTTCCGTTCAACGGATACTTATAAAGCACTGATGACAGCCGGCGCAGCGCATGTTTCCGATAATGCGCAACCGAAATGTCCTTTCCTGTATTCGTTGATATCACAACGGCCCGCGGCCTCGTATTGGCCATACCCTCTGTCTCGTCTATCACCGCGAGATTTTTTCCTTCTTTTAGTTGTGTCTGATAATAACGATTGAAATCCTCTGACGTCAATTCTGGATGCCCGGCAGGCTTCAGCCAGACGACAAACGTTTCGCCGGATGGTATCAAGATCCTTTCATCAGGTCTCCAAATCAGATCGGAGTCAGGCCCTTCTTTTGGATAGCGGTAACGGATATGGTAGTCTTTAAAATCAATCGTTCTGTCAGTCGTATTAAAAATCTCAATAAATTCATAACCGTCTGCGCGTCCTATATTCTTCGTATCAACCGCCAGCTCTGTGATCAGAAGCTCCGGAATATGGGCAAGGTCAGCCTGGTATCCTTCAAGCTTCAGTTTCTTCGTCTCCGACTCCACCCGCTGCTTCCCATTCGACATCACAATGTAATACTCAAGCTCGCTGTTCCAAATCAAACGTTTTGGAATTTGTGCCAAAAACTTGCGGACCGCTCCGGGGGTCGGGTCCATCGGCACCATTTTGTAGCCCAGCTCATTACTTTGTTTATAAAAAAGAAAGGCGGAAAATGCTTGATACGAATTATCGCGAACTTGAGCCTCAATCATTAGATTGCTTCTCATTTCAGCTTTCACATCAATTTGAGGAGGATTTTCAAGCAAGGGTATGTAATGAGGCGTTTGCAATAGTTCCTGCTGTACAACTGGAAAAGCTTTCGATTCATGATGGCCGCCAGACAAAACGGAAAGAAGAGACAGTAATATAGAAGCAATAACCGTGTATTTCCTCATCAAAGCACCTCCCTTTTCATGTATTTTGCGTCTGAACAGGGAAGCTTATGAGTTCATTTTTAAACAATGTCCAATCTGACAAAGCAGATGGTATACGACATATACGTGGGACTGCTGAACAAAAAGCGAACACTTTACTTCACAATTTTTTAAGGAGGCTGCAGAACATGTAAAAAAGCTGCCTTTGCAGGCAGCTTTTTTTATTTTTTTCTAAGCGGCTCTAAAATGCCTTTTTGAATCAGCAAATGGAAGACCGACAGGATAACGGATGCCCATATCGCGGTGCCGAAGCCGTCGATTTGAAAGCTGTCACCCATAATGGACGCGGTCATCATAAGCGTGATGGCGTTAATCACAAACAAGAAGAGTCCAAGCGTCACCATGGTGACCGGCAGTGTAAAGATAATTAAAAGCGGTTTAATCAGCACGTTTAAGATCGATAAAATGAGGCTGGCGATAATCGCTGCCCCAATGCTGCTGATATGGATGGAGTCAATATATCCATCAATGACGATTAATAACAATGCATTGACTAAAATGCTGACTGCCCATTTTACCATGTCATTTCATATCCCTTTCTGACGGGACGATAAAAATCCAAATGATATAAATGAGCAAAACCGGCAAAACACTTGTCATAATGGCTAAGATGACAGTTATGACTCTGAGGAGTGATGCGTCCCAATTGAAATATTCCGCGAGACCTCCGATAACACCGGCGATTTTCTTATTTTTTTCTGAGCGATAAAGCTTATTCATTCGATCACCTCTGTGAGTACTTTAGTTTGATGGCGCCTGTTAGTGATTCTGAGAAGACGGTGATGTTTTGATCATGTGCCTGATTTGAAGTGAACATCATTTCTTTTTGAATGGTATCATTTTTTTCCTTCAGCATCTCAACATCCATTAATTCATGGGACAGCGAACCAAGATTGCTTTTCAGCTCTGCCTTCACTGCGAGATCGTCCGGAATCGCAAGCTCCACACTTCCAGTCGTTGTTTTTGCATAAATGGAGCGGCAGTCTGATTCTGTTACGTTAATCGCAATATTTCCGTTAAAGCTTTGAACGTCAATGGATTCGCTTTTCCCTCGGAGATCGATCAATCCGTTAATGGTTTCCGCTTCTATCGTTCCGCAGCTGTGGCTGGCGAGCTTAATTTGCCCGTTGGCCGTTTCAGCTATGGCTTTTTCGGCTGTTAAGTGCGAGAACGACAGCACGCCGTTTGTCGTTTTCGCTGAGAACTCTTTTACATGTAAATGTTCCCCTCTGACCGGACCGTTAAACAGCTTCACTCGAATCTTATCATACTCCTTCTGAGGAATATACAAAGTGACATTCGTTTTCATCGTCTTTTTCTCAGTACGGATAAAAAACTTATTACCTTTGATTTCACATTCAATATGCTGAAGAAATGCGTGTCTCGCCGCATCCTGGCTATCAGCGCGATATACCTTCGCCTGGCATTCCGCTCTGATATCGTCATCTTCCCAAGGGACGATATTCACGCTGCCGTTGGCAATTTGCAGCTCAACACTGGAAAAGTCAGTATCTTTAAATTGAAAAATGTGCTGAACATCATACGCATGGCCAAAGTTTAAATCAAGGTCAACTTCCTTGACCTTTTTCACAGCAGAATCAATCCAGTCAAACAGCTTGGCTCCTAAAGACGGCTTGCCGCTTTCTTTTTTTGCCGTTGTAAATGGCTCTTCCTCGTCATGAACATGAACTGAGAGCGCTGTGATTTTTTCTTCTTTTTCCTTGTAGTCGCTGTCAAGCTTTTCAATCAGTGTCAAAGCTTCTTGTGCTGTAAGCTTTCCTTCCTCAACAAGCTTAAGGATTCGTTCCTTTTCTTGCTTCATTACGATCTCCTCCCCATTGTCTACTTATGCTGCACGCAGGACCTTAATGCCCTGAATCACATTCCAAATGATAATGCCAATGACAACTAAGAAATAAATAACCGCTCCCCCGATGATTACAAATACAGGAAGCAAGCTGTCTCCATCAATCGCAACGGCTCCACCAAGTAAAGCAATAAAAAGGAACAGCCAGCCGACAAACGGAACAATGTGAGAAATAAGAGAGCGTATCGCATGGCGTTTTGTTTCTTTCTCATTTACAACAAAATAAGCCACAATCGGCACAATGATTGGCGCAATAAACACACTGAAATAACAAAGTGATGCAATAATAGCTTGATTACGGTTCAATTCATTCCACACTCCTATTGTGAATTGTCCATGACAAAAGATCAGGGACGTTTTACTTATTTATACGTTTAAAATCTCTTCAGGTTTCAAATTCATTCTTTAGACATGCTCCGATTTACGGAAATTGGATTTTAAAAAGTTTTAGAAGTAGAATCTTCCGGCTATACCGATTACAATATGTAAAAAGCTTACGGCAACCAAGGAGGCTGGACAAGCAATGGAGAAAGATCCCAGTGACTATACAGTAACACAAGAATCAGTGTTAAAGCTGATTCATGAACAAAAAAGAATGAATCGTGAAATGATCGCCGAGCTTGAGCAGATTCACGGACCCTTCCCGATTTCTCACGATATCCAATATATAAAAGTGCTGCTCGACAGCAGCAACACGCATATTGTTCAAGATTTAATGAGTGTAAGTAAGCAGCTGTATAAGAAGACTTTGTAATTGCGGAAAACATATCATTCATTATAACTGAAACAAAGCTAAAGGTTAGATGACAATATCTTGCCTTTTTTGTTTTGAAAAAACAAGTGATTCCCTGGCTGTCACAAAATGATTGTAACAAAAAAAGCCTGCCGGCACATCCAGTTAATGGACTCTGTCGGCAAGCTGTGACTATCATAAAGAGATAGCCGTTCAGAATTAACGTAACAATTGAAGCACGTTTTGCGGCTGTTGGTTTGCTTGAGCAAGCATCGCTTGAGAAGCTTGAGAAAGAATGTTGTTCTTTGTGAACTCGCTCATTTCTTTCGCCATGTCAACGTCACGAATACGAGACTCAGCAGCAGTCAGGTTTTCACCAGAAGCGCTTAAGTTATTGATTGTGTGCTCTAAACGGTTTTGTACCGCACCAAGTTTAGCACGTTGATTTGAAACACTTGTAATTGCACTATCGATTTTAACAATCTCAGTGTCAAAACTAAAATCATCCGCTGAAACATCGATACCTTTTACTCCTAAAGTTGTTGCATCCATGTTGCCAATTGTAACATTAATATTTTGGCCAGCATTTGCACCAATTTGGAATGTAAATCCTGCTGTTACACTACCGTCTAAAAGTTTTTTTCCGTTAAATTCCGTACGTTGAGAAATTCCATCGATCTCTTCAGTTAAAGCATCCATTTCATCTTTAATTGCAGTTAAATCTTCAGTTTGCTGTGTACCTGTGTTTCCAGCTTGAACAGTAAGTTCACGCATACGTTGAAGGATTGCATGGGTTTCAGTCAATGCACCCTCAGCTGTTTGGATAAGAGAAATTCCGTCTTGAGAGTTTTTAGAAGCCATTTCAAGACCTCTGATTTGTCCTCTCATTTTTTCAGAAATCGCAAGACCCGCTGCGTCATCTCCCGCACGGTTGATACGAAGACCAGAAGAAAGTTTCTCCATGTTTTTTGAGCTCGCACTGTTGTTTGAAGACAAACGGTTTAGTGTGTTAAGCGCTGCAATATTGTGGTTGATTCTCATGTGAAAAATACCTCCATGTGTATATGTTTTTGAAATCAAAGACTTCCTTTTCTTTGATTTCTGGCGTATCAGATTCCAATAAAGCTTCTAACCTATGTAGATTCAGTTATTGCTTAAGGATGCCTTTAAGCCCCTTAATAGGGTTTGTCTGCTTAATTTGGAAATCATCATCCGCCTTTCAATTCATATATCGACAGCAATTTGTAAATGTTTAGGCGTTTTCCCAAAGAAATTTTACCCAAAGACGATTCTAAACCTATTATGCCGTAAAGAAAAAGCTTGCCTGCTAAGCCCAAGGATGGACTTGCTGACAAGCTGTCCCCTCTTAACAGAGGGTTTTAAGATGTAGCTGTTTCTTTCGCTTTCAAGAGCGATTTCATGCGTGTTTTGTCACGTTCGATAACAGGCTTCAAATAACGGCCTGTATACGATTCTTCCACTTCAGTGATTTCCTCAGGCGTTCCTGACGCGACAATGGTTCCGCCCCCGGCTCCGCCTTCCGGGCCCAAATCCACAATGTAATCGGCCGTCTTAATGATATCAAGGTTATGCTCAATAACCAGTACAGTGTCTCCGTTGTCTACCAACCGTTGCAGCACGACAAGAAGTCTGGCGATATCGTCGACATGCAAACCTGTCGTCGGCTCATCTAAAATGTAGAGCGTGCGTCCGGTCGAGCGTTTGTGCAGCTCTGACGCGAGCTTCACGCGCTGCGCTTCTCCGCCTGACAAGGTCGTCGCCGGCTGGCCGAGCGTAATATAACCTAAACCAACATCATAAAGGGTTTGGAGCTTGCGTTTGATTTTCGGGATATTTTCAAAGAAAGAAAGAGCATCTTCAACCGTCATATCAAGCACATCAGAGATGCTTTTTCCTTTGTACGTCACTTCAAGCGTTTCACGGTTATAGCGTTTGCCGTGACACACCTCGCATGGAACGTATACGTCAGGAAGGAAGTGCATTTCAATTTTAATAATCCCGTCTCCGCGGCAGGCTTCACATCGTCCGCCCTTCACGTTGAAGCTGAAACGGCCTTTTTTATAGCCGCGGACCTTCGCTTCATTTGTCTGCGCGAATACATCACGAATGTCATCAAATACGCCGGTGTATGTCGCAGGGTTGGATCTCGGCGTTCTTCCGATTGGCGCCTGGTCAATGTCAATGACTTTGTCTAAATGATCCAAACCTTTAATCTCTTTATGGCTGCCGGGCTTCGCTTTCGCTTTATGAAGCTTTTGCGCCAGCGCCTTATGCAAAATTTCATTAACGAGTGTACTCTTTCCTGAACCGGAAACACCTGTAACTGCTGTAAACGTCCCAAGCGGGAACTTGGCATTCACTTTTTTCAGGTTGTTTTCTGATGCACCTTTAATTTCAATGTAACGTCCGTCCGGCTTTCTTCTTTCAGGAGGCAATGGGATAAACTTTTTCCCTGATAAATAGCTGCCCGTTAATGAGTTTGGATCTTCCATCACTTCTTCCGGCGTACCCGCAGATATCACCTGTCCGCCGTGAATGCCGGCTCCAGGTCCAATATCTATTAAATAATCTGCTGCCATCATCGTGTCCTCATCATGTTCGACAACAATCAGCGTGTTCCCGAGGTCTCTCATATTTTTCAGAGCGCTGATCAAGCGGTCGTTATCACGCTGATGCAGACCGATAGACGGCTCATCTAAAATATAAAGCACACCGGATAAACGCGAGCCAATTTGAGTCGCCAGCCTGATGCGCTGCGCCTCTCCCCCGGACAATGTACCCGCTGCCCTGCTCAATGTCAGGTAATCGAGGCCGACTTTGTCCAGAAAGCTTAAGCGCTCCACAATTTCGCGCAAAATCAAATTGGCGATCTGCATATCCTTCTCAGAAAGGGTGAGATCTTTAAAGAAGGCAAGTGCGTCGGCGACAGACAGTTCAGTAATTTTTCCGATGTGGCGGCCGTCAATCAGTACGGCAAGCGCCTCTTTCTTTAACCGATAGCCTTTGCACGTCGGACAAGACTTCTGAGACATATACTGCTCCATTTGCTCACGGATGAAATCGGAGCCTGTCTCCTTATAGCGTCTTTCAATGTTGCGCAATACGCCTTCAAATTGAATTTCACCTTCGCGGATTTGTCCAAAATCATTTTCATATCGGAAATAAATCAGGTCATCTCCGCTGCCGTACAGTACTTTATCCAGTTGATGCTTCGGCAAATCTTTGACCGGCACATCCATATCAATCCCGTAGTGGGTGCAGACTGCCTCAAGCAGCTGAGGATAATATTGTGAGCTGATCGGTGCCCAAGGGGCGACCGCATTCTCCTTCAATGACAAATCTTGATTGGGGATGACAAGATCGGCATCCACTTCAAGCTTCATTCCGAGACCGTCACACGTCGGACACGCCCCGAACGGACTGTTAAACGAAAACAGACGCGGCTCAAGTTCACCAATTGAAAATCCGCAGTGCGGACAGGCATGATGCTCGCTGAACATCAGCTCTTCCTCACCGATGACATCGATCATAACCCGTCCTTCACCTAAACGGAGCGCCGTTTCCAATGAATCTGACAGCCGGGCTGCCACGCCTTCTTTCACGACAATCCGGTCAATGACTACCTCAATGGAATGCTTCTTGTTCTTTTCTAATTCGATATCGTCGGAAAGCTCGGCCATCTCGCCGTCAATTCTGACTCTGACATAGCCTTGTTTTCTAATCTGTTCAAGCACTTTGACATGAGCGCCTTTTCGGCCCGAGACAATCGGCGCCAGCACCTGAAGCTTCGTCCGTTCCGGATATTCCAGAATTCTGTCCACCATTTGCTCGATGGTCTGGGATGTAATCTCAATTCCGTGCTCCGGACAATGAGGCTTCCCTACTCTCGCATATAAAAGACGCAGATAATCATAAATCTCAGTTACCGTACCGACAGTAGACCTCGGATTGCGGCTCGTTGTTTTCTGATCAATGCTGATGGCGGGAGAGAGCCCCTCAATTGCATCCACATCAGGCTTATCCATTTGCCCTAAAAACTGGCGGGCATAAGCAGACAGCGACTCGACATACCGTCTCTGTCCTTCAGCATATATCGTGTCAAAGGCAAGGGAGGATTTACCTGATCCGGACAAACCGGTGACAACGACAAGCTGATCTCTCGGAATCGTTACATCTATATTTTTCAGGTTATGCGCCCTGGCTCCCTTCACCTCTATCCGATCCATAGCCATTTGTTCATCATCCTTCCGCTTTTAGCTCTAAAAGTAAATCGCGAAGCTCCGCGGCTCTTTCAAAGTCAAGCGCCTTGGCGGCTTCCTTCATTTCATGCTCCATCTGTTCAACGACTTTCTGGCGTTCTTTCTTCGTCATTTTCGACAGCTTCGGCGCGGCTTTTGTTTTGTATTCCGCTTTATCCTCAGCTGCTACTGTGGCACGAATGACATCGCGAATTTCTTTATTTATCGTTTTCGGCGTAATGCCGTGCTCTTCATTAAACCGCTCCTGCTGCTCGCGGCGGCGTTTTGTTTCATTAATCGCAATTTCCATAGACTTCGTTATTTTATCGGCGTACATAATGACGCGGCCTTCCGCATTTCTCGCTGCCCGTCCGATGGTCTGGATCAGCGACCGCTCCGAACGAAGGAAACCTTCCTTATCCGCATCCAAAATCGCAACAAGGGATACTTCGGGGATGTCCAAACCTTCCCTCAGCAGGTTGATGCCGACAAGCACATCGTACTTGCCAAGGCGCAGGTCGCGGATAATTTCAATCCGTTCAAGCGTCTTGATCTCAGAATGCAGATAGTTTACTTTAATGCCGATTTCCTTTAAATAATCGGTCAGATCCTCTGACATCTTCTTCGTCAAAGTTGTCACAAGCACCCGTTCATTCCGCTCGATTCTTGCTTGAATTTCGCCGATCAAGTCGTCAATCTGACCTTCGATTGGACGGACGTCAATAAGCGGGTCAAGAAGCCCCGTCGGACGAATGATCTGTTCGACCATTTCATCTGTATGTTCAATCTCGTACGGCCCTGGTGTTGCTGATACATACACGATATTGTGCATATGCTTTTCAAATTCCTCAAAACGAAGCGGACGGTTATCAAGCGCTGATGGAAGCCGGAAGCCGTGATCCACGAGCACCTGTTTCCGCGCCTGGTCTCCGTTAAACATGCCGCGCACCTGAGGAATTGTCACATGCGACTCATCCACCACGATCATAAAATCGTCTGGGAAATAATCAAGAAGCGTATACGGCGTTGAACCTGGAGGCCGCAGAGTCAAATGTCTTGAATAGTTCTCGATGCCGGAGCAGAAACCCATTTCACGCATCATTTCAAGATCATATCTTGTCCGCTGCTCTAAACGCTGCGCTTCAAGGAGCTTTCCGTTTTCGTGCATGACCTTCAGCTGCTCCTCAAGCTCCTTCTCGATATTTTGAATCGCCTTCTCCATTTTCTCGGCCCGCGTTACGAAGTGGGATGCCGGGAAAATCGCAACATGATCTCGGTCGCCGAGAATTTCTCCTGTCAGCGCATCCACTTCCCGAATCCGTTCGATTTCGTCACCGAAAAATTCAACTCTGATACAATGCTCATCACGGGATGCCGGAAAGATTTCCACTACATCCCCGCGCACACGAAATGTACCGCGCTGAAAGTCTATATCGTTGCGGGCATATTGGATGTCTACAAGTTTTCTGAGCAGCTCATTGCGCTCAATTTCCATTTCAGTCCGCAGTGACACGACCATTTCCCGGTATTCCTCAGGCGAACCGAGGCCGTATATACAAGACACACTCGCAATAATAATGACATCTCTGCGCTCAAACAAAGCTGATGTGGCGGAGTGTCTCAGTTTATCAATTTCATCATTAATACTAGCGTCTTTCTCTATAAATGTATCCGTTTGAGGCACATACGCCTCCGGCTGATAATAATCATAGTAGCTGACAAAATACTCGACAGCATTGTTCGGAAAAAATTCCTTGAACTCACTGTAAAGCTGTCCAGCAAGGGTTTTGTTATGGGCAATCACGAGAGTCGGCTTATTGACTTCTTTAATCAAATTAGACACCGTAAATGTTTTCCCAGTTCCTGTCGCACCCAGCAGAGTCTGATGCTTCTTGCCCTCCTGAATTCCTTTCACAAGCTTTTCAATGGCTTTCGGCTGATCTCCCTGGGGCTGATATTTCGAGACTAACTCAAAGCGATCTTTCACAAAAATAAGCCTCCGTTTCTTTAACGAAATCTTCCTATAGATATAGTAACACAATGGAAAGCAAAATCACTAAAAATACGAACTAAAGTTCGGTGGTTTTTTATTTCCAGCTGTTTTTGTGTATAAAAAACCTGCTTTTAAATCGTAAAAGCAGGTATTCAGTCTTTATATTCATTATGTCCGATTTATTCTTCTTTTTTCTCTGCAGCTTTTTTGGCCATGTACAGTCCGCCAGCCACAAGAGACACAACATCCAATCCTACAATAAAATACGTTTCTGTATAGCCTTTTAAATAAGAGGCAAACAGCAATGCAGCTGTTAAAGCGATCGCCACATAATGATTAAAGGTGACTCTAGTAAATAGAACAACAAGCATAAAAGGGAAAAACATTGCAAAAACGGCTTTTGTAATCAACAAAAACCCTCCTCAGGGATTCTTCATCTGATCTGATTATAGTAAAAAATGAAGAATCGGACAATCGTGCATTCACTCCCTCTCCTACACCATACCCCTTTTCAGCCAAAATCAATCACCATATTTGCATTTTGGTGCCGGCCAAAACTTATTCCATGGTGCCGCTGTTCTAATCAGCGGCACTTTTTTTATTACATCATCAAGTCCGCCGCCAGATTCCGAGAATAAAAGAAAATAGGCATACAGTACCAGTACGGCCGCATTTTTCAGGATAATATAACCAACTTAACTATTCATTTTATTTAGGACTTTCTGCGTTTGACAGCATTTTCCTGAAAACCTACAATTGAATGATAGTGTTCACTATCATTTTTTAAACACAGGCTCCGCAATAAAAAGACTAGAGAGAAAAACAAAATGAATGAAGAAAAGAGGGGTTTCAAATATGTATTCTGTTTTATTTCGCCAGGCAGAAGAGTCCAGCCAGCTGGCTGGAGCAAAAGGAATGAATTTGATTAAATTGACCAAACACGGTCTTCCTGTTCCGGACGGGTTTATTATTCAAACGAATGCGCTCGCACGTTTTATGGAGGACAACCAACTTCAAGAGACTAGTGAAAACGTCGAAAGCGGGATCATTTCCGGAACATTTTCGGTTGAGCTGAAAAATGAGCTGACTAGTTCCTTTTATAAGCTTAGAGAATCATATCGATCCGTAGCCGTGCGTTCTTCGTCTGCCTCGGAAGATTTAGAAGGCGCCTCATTCGCGGGTCAATATGAAACCTACTTAAATATCAAAACAGAGGAAGAGTTTCTGGCTAAAGTGAAAGAATGCTGGGCCTCATTTTTTTCTGGGCGGGTCAGCAGCTATAAGAAAAAAATGAACAATCAAATCGCAGAGCCGTTAATGGGAATAGTCGTTCAGGGGCTGATCGATTCAGAAATGTCAGGTGTTATCTTCAGCCGCAACCCTGTTACCCATGATGATAGAGAGCTTTTAATCAGCGCCAGCTACGGGTTGGGTGAAGCTGTTGTTTCAGGAAGTGTTACCCCAGACACGTTCATTGTTAATAAATCTTCGTTTGAGATTCAGAAAGAAATAGGTGCAAAGGAAATCTACATGGAGTCTGCGGCAGAAGGAATTGCTGAAAAAGAAACAAGTGAAGACATGCACAGCCGTTTTTGCCTTACAGATGAACAAGTGATTGAATTGGCTGAAATCACAAAAAAAACCGAAGACCTGTACGGATATCCTGTCGATATAGAATTTGGAATTGCTGATCATCAAATATACCTTCTGCAAGCTCGCCCGATTACAACCATTGATCAGGACAAAAAAGCGGCAGAAGAAAAACGCAGCTTCATGATTACCGACACTGATATGAATGATTTCTGGCTTAACATGGAGTCTAATATTGAAGGTCCGGTGAGTCCGTTATTTTCATCCTTCATCGTGCCGGCGTTGGAATATGGCTTGAAGAAGAGCATGCAAAAGTTTCCGATTGGTGTAGTTGTTGATGAAGTAAAACTTTATCGCGGACATATTTATTCCAAAAACCAAGGCGGACAGCAGTCTCCTTCTGAAGACTGTGGCAAAGAGCTTTTCCCGATTTTATCGGAGCATATGTATGACATCATCAATCACACATACCTCCCTTTTTACCGGACACTGGACCAGCTCGCACAAACTGAGCATACCGCAGAAAGCGCACTGGATGCTTTTCAAAAACTAAAGGCCTTTTATCTCACGGCTTATGAAGAGCACTTCAATATCGTTTTCCCGCAAATCCTTTTAACAAACAAACTGCAAGCGATGTATCAGGACATTCAAGGAGAGTCCGAAAACGCTCATTTTTACGAGATGCTGACAGGAAAAATGAACAAATCACTGGAAACGGACCGTTGCTTATGGCTATTTTCTGTGGAAGTTCAGGAGAACCCGAACCTTCTGACCATTTTTGAAAACAACAAGCCTGAACAGCTTCAGGAGAAATTAGAACAAACAGATGAGGGGAGACACTTCCTGAAGAACGTCCATGAATTCTTGCAAGAATACGGATGGAGATCTGTTAAAAGTCATGATCTGATTGAACAAATCTGGGTGGAAAATCCGTATTTCGCTCTGGCTAATATTCAAAATTATGTCCGTAATGGCTATCATTTTGACAATGAATTTCAGAAAACGAAAGAAAAACGAGAGAAATTATACAATGAATTCTTGGAAAACATAGAAGATCCCGGTTTGCGCACCGAATTTGACCGCTATTATCAATGGACACTGAACTCTGCAAATATAAAAGATGATCACCACTTTTATATTGACGCCATGCTGGATGCCAAGGCGAGAATCTTTCTGCTGAAGATAGGTGAATTGCTGGCGGAAAACGGTGTCATTCAAGATCGTGAGGACCTTTGGTTCTTATATGACGACGAAGTGGAACAAGCGCTTCTTCACCCTGTATCCCTGCAAGAAAAGGCTGAAAAACGCAGACGGATTTTTCATGAGTATGAGCTGGCCCAAGCCCCTGCCTACCTCGGCACCCCGACAAAAGAACAGCTCAAAGCAGCTGAAGAAATTGTCGGCGCTGTGATAGAGGATGAAAAAAACACAGAGAATCATATTTTTGGCATTGCGGCATCAAGCGGCATTGCGACAGGTCCGGTGAAAATCATTCGGGACGCCAATGAATTTTCTCAATTCGCGCCTGGGGACGTACTCGTTTGCAAGATGACCACACCGCTATGGACCAGCCTGTTTCAAGACGCCAAAGCGATTATTACAGACACAGGCGGCATTTTGTCTCACGCTGCGATTATTGCTCGTGAATACGGCATTCCAGCCGTTCTCGGCACACGCACGGCAACCGAAAGACTGCGAGACGGTGACATCATCACTGTTGACGGAAGCAGCGGCAAAATCACAGTTGTCAACCGGTCCTGATGCGTCCCCCTCTTTCTTATACAAGCGGGGCGGGTGTATACTTGTCCTGCCAGTATATTCGTGAGGTGAAACGTATTGAGACCGACAAACAAGAGAATCCTTGACGCTGCCATGCAGCTGCTCGTCAAAAAAGGATATCGCGCAACAACTACAAAAGAAATTGCAGAAAAAGCAAATGTAAGTGAAGCGACGATTTTCAGGAACTTTAAAAACAAACAAGGACTAGTTGAGGCTTTGCTTTCTCAGCATTCTTCAAACAGAGGCAGCATTTGGGAACAAACAGAAGGGGATTTGTACAAAGACCTGCTTCATATCGGAACCTGTCTCTTGGAGGAGCTCGAACATAGAAAAGATATCATTAAAATCAGCTTTCGTGAACCGGCCTTGTTTCAGGATGTCATTAACCACGTCACTGAATATCCCCAATCTATGAAACAGCTATTGGTTGATTATCTCAAAACAATGGGTGAGAAAGGGGTTATTCAGACAGGAAATGAAGCGGAGAATTCCGACGTATTCATGTCGATTATCTTCGGTTATTTCATTCACCGTCTCCACTTAGGAGACCGGGTCATATCAATGCCCCAGGAAAAAATGCTGGAGCACAGCACAGCTCTATTTGTCAAAGGAATTTCTGCTGATTAACTCCTTGGCATAATAAAAAGGAGGATCCCAATGAGCTCAAGAAAAGAATGGGCGCTGATCGTCTCGCTATTATTGGGGGCCATTCTGGCTCCCATTAATTCAACGATGATCGCGGTCGCGCTCTCATCAATTTCCCATACGTATAACGAGTCCATCGCAAGCATCACTTGGGTGGTTACCGTTTATTTAATCGTGATGGCAGTCACACAGCCGATTGCAGGAAAGCTCGGTGACATGTACGGCAATAAAACAATGTACTTATGGGGAGTCGGCCTTTTTCTAATCGCATCTCTAGGCTGCGCCCTTTCACCGAGTCTGCTCCTGTTAATTGTCTTTCGGGCATTGCAGGCTGTCGGCGGGGCATTGCTTACGCCAAACAGCATTGCCATTATCCGGCATGTTGTTTCTGAAAAACGCCTGCCGAAAGTGTTTGGATTTTTCGGACTGGGCGCGGGACTTGGTGCAGCACTCGGGCCTTTTATCGGCTCTATACTGATTGACAGCTTCAGCTGGCATTCGATTTTTTGGGTCAACATCCCGTTCCTCGCCATTGCTTTATTTACGGCATTAACGATGTTTCCTCAATATAAAGAAAATAAATCTGACGCGCCGCTGGATATCATCGGCTCTCTCTTGCTTGCAGGCAGCATCGTTTCAATTATCCTGCTGACGAAAAATGAGGCTCCATGGGGATATGCGGTATACAGTGTATTGATACTTCTTTTTGTTCCGCTTTTTTTCAGAAGAGAAAAACGTACCCAGCACCCCATCATTGACTTTGCACTGTTTAAAAGCTCAACCTTTACAAATGCGAATCTATCAGTCTTGTTAAGCAATTTGATGATGTATGCCGTCTTATTGATTATGCCGTTATTTATGACGAACCAATTTGGGCTTAATACGTCTAACAGCGGGATGGCGCTTTCTGTATTTTCGATCTTCATGTCAGCCAGCAACTGGGTGGGCGCGCAGCTCCATCACAAATGGGGAGCCAAAAAAATCATTTTTCTTTCATTTGCCATGATGGCTGGTGCGAATCTATTATTTTTGCTGTTAAGCAACTCGCATTCTGTCTTGTTCCTCATGCTCTCTCTTATCCTTGGCGGGCTCGCTTCCGGAGTCGGTCTGACCAGCATGCAGGTTTCATCCCTTGCCACAGTAGACCCCGGTATGTCAGGAGTGGCATCTGGGATTTTCTCGACCTTCCGTTATTTCGGAAGCATCATTTCATCAGCCTTAATTGGCCTGATTTCGGGATATCACACCCTATTTATGATTCTCTTTGCTGTATCCATCATCGGCGTTTTTGTTTCATTGGGCATCAAATCTGATGAAACGGCACGGATAGAAAAAAGCTCAGCGTAACACAAAACAGCCCGGCATCGCATCTTCCTGCGGTGCCGGGCTGCCTTTTATGATCCAGAAGCGGCTGCTTCGTCTTCACGGTCATCCTTTACGAAGAGGATGCCCAATTCATGATGTTCTCCTTCATAAGAAGCTCGCTGGTCAAAACGAATTTCTCCATTCAAACCGATAATTTCAAGCTTCACATATGCACGGTTATGCTGGAGCGCTTCATAGAAATCAGAAACGTTCTTAACCGGTATGCCATTGACTTTCGTAATGATTTCCCCGATTTTCAATTCCAGATCCTCAGCCGGCGTATTGGGGATAATCCCAAGCACCATTAAGCCCTGATCCCTTTTCGAGAAATAAAACGGAGCCGCGTTATCATTCACTCTTTGCTTTATGGACAGAAAAATACGCCCTAACAAAGCAGTACAGACCGCTGCACCCGCAAGCGGCGTCCACAGTAGGCTCGCTGCACCGAGAACTGCGACGGCAAGACCGAGAATACAAACGCGTTTCGCTGTGATCCTTATACTCGTTTCAGGCAGCGATCCCTGTACCCTTTGTCCAAATCCGACAAAGTAAGGAATCCATAGAAAATGGAATGAGCCGCCGGGAACAGTAAACACGGGCCACCAGCTAAGGTGCGATTCTAAACCATTACCGGGCACGAGAAGGAACAGCGGCAAAAGCCAAACCCGGTTTGCCAGCTGCTGTCCGATCGGCAAACCGCGGCTGCTTACGACAAGTGCCGGTGATGTTCTCACATGCGCAGAACGATAAGCAACCGCTCCTTCAGTGATAATCAGCAAACCTAGAAACACAGCCACAGCCGGCCAAACAACTGCAAATCCTTGCGGAAATCTCTCCAGAAAGGGCTCCGCCTGATATATTTGCAGTCCAAAACCTATCAGCATACTCACACTGACGATATATGCAGCAGACATCCAGTTTGCGCGAAGAGTGAACGCTGCCGCTGCAGTGATAACGGCAATAATCGCAAGTAAACCGAGAGGAATCGATATTCCGAGTCCACCTAAAATAACTGACAAAAGAAGACCTGGAATCAGTCCCTTTGTATATGTAAATTTCAGATCATCATAAATATCTGCTATTCTTGTATGAAAGGTTTTTCGTTCCCGTTTGATTCTTACATAGCCGAAAGCCAGGGTTATGATGATAAAAAACCAGAAAAGCGGGTGTAAGAAGAACAAGCCCGCGCTTTTTAACAGTTCAATTCCCCATTGAACAGACACTATCTCTCACCGCCTCAAGCCAAACATGTTACTCATATTCTATCAAATATTAAATGGCTTGGATATCCTCAGGAGAGTTTATCTCTCTTGCGTCATCCACAGCGTGACATTCGATAGTGAAAAATCCTTTAAATAGTGGTTTACATCCACATCCAATAACCCGCTGATTAGATGCATCGACCTTTTTATATCTGTCAGATTAATTCCTAATCGCTTATGGTTTTTCATTAAGTAGTTAAAATAATGTTTGGCGCATTCCTCATTAATGTCATTTACTGATTCGACATTGGTGTAATTGACCAAATATCTGCTGAACAGCATAAGAAGACTTAGTGCTTTTGTAGCTGAAAATGTTACGTCTTGTGTTCTGTCTTTTAATTGTTCCACTAATTCATAATATTTTTTTTCACGCACAATACTTGCCCTCTTCAATTGTGAACCCCCATTTTCTTTATACAGATAAGCACGGGCCAGTATAAGCAGCAGTACTGGAGTGCTAACAAGCATTCTCGCTAACGTTACTCTTTAAATACCTGTCGTTCAGCTGCCATTAACCTGATTACTGTTCTTTTTAGAACCTTCTTATATTGTATGAAGTAAACAAAGACTAGGCAACTTGCAAAAGTTTCATTTTAAATGCATATTAACTCGTTAGAAAGTCTCTCTCATATATTGATATCGGGTAATAACAGTCCTTTATAAATGTTTATTTGTGAAAATTTTTTTAATTTCTTGTCAAAAACTCGTTTTTTATGTGACTTATGATCCATAATCTCTTTAAGTACAAAGAAACAGGAGATGGGATACCATCTCCTTTAATTGACAAATAATGATTTCAATGCTGTTTGAAGCTGCAAATCATTTTTTTCATCTGATTTTTTCTTTTCTATCTGCTGATTTAATGTCTCTGCAGTGCGAGTGTCGATCACACCGGTTTTATTCAGCTTGTTTTGATCCTGAAAAGCCATAACCGCTTTTTTCATGTCTTTGCTGAAATAGCCATCCTCACGTCCCGGATCAAAGCTGAGACCTTTTAACAATACCTGCGCATGCTTGACGTCTTCATTGTTCATGTCCACTTTAAGCGGCTCTTTCAGCTGTAAGGGCCCGGCGGAAAAATAATCAGGCTGCTTAATCGCAATGGTCGGTTCAATTCCTTTCTTATGAATCCAGTTTCCATTTGGCGTCAGCCACTTGTAAAGCGTTAATTTGATGTTGCTGCCGTCCCCCATTGGCACAGCCTGTTGAACCGTTCCCTTTCCAAAAGACGTATCGCCTACAACATCATAATGGCCAGCTTCCTTTAATGCGCCGGCAAGAATTTCTGATGCAGAGGCACTTCCTTTATCCGTAATCACATTGACAGGGTACGCTTTTTTATGGGTCAATGTTGAAAAATAACGTTTTTTATCCCCATTGCGTTCAGCAATCTGAATATACGGCTGATCCTTTGTAACGAAATGCTTAAGAATTTCTTCCACACTTTGAAGATATCCGCCCGGGTTGCCGCGTACATCAATGACAAGTCCTTCTATTTCTTTTTTCTCAAGCTCCCTCAGCGCTTTTGCAAAATCCTCTGCGGTGTGCTCAGAAAAAGTAGAGATGGCAATATATCCGACAGAATGCCCCTGTACTTTTTTCTCTGATGCAAAAACCGTTTCGAGCGGAATCTCAGCTCTCTTGATCCGGAATGACAGCTGCTTCTTCGTTCCAGGCCGCTGAATCTTCATTGAAACGCTGGACCCTTTTTTTCCTCTTATTTTTAACACAGCGTGGTTTAAATCCTTGCCGGCCATCGATTCTCCATTGATGCTGATAATTTCATCATTAGGCTTCAACCCGGCTTTTTCCGCTGGCGATTTCTTGAATGGGGAAACAATAATAATTTTGCCGTCTTCCATGCCAACCTCAGCCCCGATGCCTTCAAATGAGGAATCAAGAGAATCAGAAAATTGCTTAGCTGTCTGCTTGTCCATGTAAACAGAATAAGGATCATTTAGCGTAGACAGCATTCCCTGGATGGCTCCCTCGAGCAGCTTTTCTCTATCTACTTTTTCTACGTACTCATTCGAAATTAACTCATACGCTTTTTCGATTTTGTCCATAGCTTTATCCCGTTCAGAGTCAGCTTGGGCCGTCGCGGGAACTGCTGCAGTCTGGGGCTTATCCATCTCAAGCAGGTTGATTCCCGCATATACACCGGCGCCTCCGAACAGCATGCTCCCTGCTGCTATCACAGCCATTATTTTTTGATTCATCCTTTACTCCTCCTGTATGCCAGACTGTCTTTACCAAAACCTAGAGATAGTATATGTAAAGGATGGAGATTTCATGTAATCATAGAAGAAAAAGAAGGCAAATGAAAAGCCGTCCCGAAAGCGGAACGGCTTTTTCACTTTATACTCGCAGAAACTTGCGGATGGAAGTCAGACTTCCCCATACTCCAATTACTGCGCCGATTGCAATCAGCACTAGCGAAACTTGGAATACAAATGGATTATAAGGAAGAAGAGAGACAAATGATCCTTGAACCTTTGGAACGACCCATCCGATGACGTATTGGTAAGTGCTCAGCACCAGTGCAATCGGAATCACAGAACCAAATACGCCTAGCAGCAATCCTTCAAGGAAAAACGGCCAGCGGATAAACCAGTTTGTCGCGCCGACAAGCTTCATGATTTCAATTTCTTTTCTTCTTGCGAAAATTGTAATTTTAATGGTGTTGGAAATTAAGAACATCGCCGTAAATACCAGGCCGATAATTAACGCGATTCCAATGTTGCGGGAAACGCCGACCACTTTAAACAAACGGCTGACCTCTTCTTTTCCATAAGTGACTTTATAAACATGATCCATTTTTTCAATCTTTTTCGCCACGTTCGGTGTATCATGCGGATCTGTCGTTTTGACGACAAACGCATCATTAAGCGGGTTTTCCTGATCCTTCATTGTCAGGGATTTTCCGCTGTCACCAAAACTGTCAACCAGCTGGTCAAGCTCTTTTTCTTTAGATGAAAAAGTGACACTCTGTATGCCCTTCAGTTCCTTAATATCGTTCTGAAGCTTGTCCTGTGCCTTCTGATCTGCAGTCAGATCAATCAGCACTTTGATTTCAACTTGTTTTTCTGCATTCGTGGCCATGTTATTCAAATTCAGCATAATCACTAAAAACACGCCGACTAAAATCAGCGTAACGGTTACAGCACTAATGGATGCAAATGTCATCCATGTGTTTCTCCCGAGAGATTTAAAACTCTCACGCAAGTGGCGCCCGAGAATTTTAATCATATGAACCATACTCCCCTCTTGACTCATCACGCACAATGATACCATCTTCGATTGCAATGACACGTTTCTTCATGGTGTTTACGATTTCTTTATTATGTGTCGCCATCACGACTGTTGTCCCGCGGTTGTTAATTTCCTCCAGCGTCTTCATGACTTCCCAAGACGTATCCGGATCAAGGTTTCCTGTCGGTTCATCAGCAATGACAACATCAGGGTTGTTCACAATTGATCTTGCAATAGATACACGCTGCTGCTCCCCGCCTGAAAGCTGGTCAGGAAATTGTCGCGCTTTATGCTTCAGCTGCACGAGATCAAGCACTTCAAGCACCCGTTTCTTAATGACAGACGGCTGTTCTCCAATCACTTCAAGGGCAAATGCCACATTTTCAAAAACAGTAAGTTTCGGAAGAAGCTTGAAATCCTGAAAGACAACGCCTATTTTTCGGCGCACGAAAGGAATCTCTTTTTCTTTAATTGTCGCGAGATCTTTATGATTGATTAAAATTTGTCCTTTTGTCGGTTTTTCTTCTCTGTAAATCATTTTAATAAAAGTAGATTTACCTGCTCCGCTCGGACCAACAACATACACAAACTCGCCGGGATGAATGGTAACAGAAATCCCATTGAGCGCTTTTACGCCGTTCGGATAGGCTTTATATACTTCCTTCATCTCTATCATGAAATCACCTAATCTTTTATATCATTTTATCTATCACACGGTCATACTCTTCGAATGCATTCGACAATTTATGACCCATTCATTTGTAAAAAGATGAAAAATCTGAAAGTTCCCTTTTTCAATACACTTCATTATACGTCAAATTTAGACATAATACTATTACAGTTTCTTTTCATTCATATTGTCAAGGCATAAAAACATCCTTGCCGGCACTCGGCAAGGATGTTTTTATCTTACTTTTTTTCTGACAGCCATTTGGCAATAACAGCGGCTTCGTTATCCTCTACAAGCCCCTTTGGCATATTGCCGCGGCCGTTTTTAATAATGCTTTCAATTTTGTGTTCATCGTATTTGCCTCCGACCTCTTGGAGATTAGGCCCTGACACACCTTCTAAATCCTTGCCGTGGCAGCCTACGCAGCTTTGCTGATATAATTCTTCCCCTTCAGATGCAGTGGCTTCCGTCTTGCTGCCGGTGTCTGCCTTCTCTTCTTTTGCATCGTTTGATCCGCAGGCAGCCAACAGAACAGAAAGCGCAAATCCAATCATTAGTATCGATAACTTTGATTTCATGTTGAGAAGCACAACTCCTTTACGATCTCTTCCATATTATAACCTCGTTTAAGCGCGTTTGAAACCCTCGCCCAGCACCTCGCTCGCGTCTGCTACAATCACAAAAGCTGACTCATCAATCTGTTTGACGATTTGTTTCAATTTGGTGAATTCAGTTTGCCCAACCACGCACATTAAAATCGGACGGTCATCGTCAGTATATCCGCCGACTGCAGAAATTTTTGTCACGCCTCTGTCAATCTTCTGTAAGACAGCCTCCTTGACAGCCTGCTCCTGCTTTGTAATGATGAGCGCCATTTTTGAACGATTAAAGCCGACTTGCACAACATCAATGGTTTTGCTGGACACATAGACGCCAAGCATGGCATATAAGCCTTGCTCAATATTAAATACGATCATAGCCGTAACAACGATCATTCCGTCAATGATGGCGAGACACTTCCCCAATGACAGACCGGAGTACTTATGAATGATCTGTGCAGCCAAGGCTGTTCCTCCCGTCGACCCTTTCCCTAAGTACACAATACCAATTCCGATACCTATCCCGACACCGCCAAAAATCGCCGCCAAGAGTTCATGATGAGTGGCGGGCTGAATATCCCTTGTCAGAAACACGACTAGCGGCAAAAACACAGAACCTGCAAGCGTCTTTAGTCCAAATTTCCCGCCGAGCAAAATGACGCCAGCAATAAATAAAGGGATATTAATAATCCACTGTACATACGCTGCTTCAAAACCATATGATTGTAAAATCGTACTGATCCCGCTGACACCGCCGGCGGCAATCTTGTTCGGAAGCAAAAATACATTAAAGGACACGGCCGTAATCGCTGCTCCTATCAATATGTATACATAATCCCGCAAAATCCACAATGTTTTATTCCGTACGTCCATCATATATCCTCCGTTTCTTCCAATGCTCTCCGATAGCATTTTAATCCTTCCCTGATTAGATGTAAATAACACCCAAATACAGTGGTAATATGCTAAAGCAGCAGTGAAATCAAGGATATAAGGAATAAAAAAACACACCCGTATGCATCAGGTGTGTTTTTCAGCTTATGAAAGCTTAGAACGCAGGTAGGCATCAATAAACGTATCAATGTCACCATCCATTACAGCTTGAACGTTCCCCATTTCTGTATTAGTCCGATGATCTTTTACCATGGAATACGGATGGAATACATAAGAACGGATTTGGCTGCCCCAGCCGATTTCTTTTTGTTCACCGCGAATTTCATCCAGCTCTGCCTGCTGCTCTTCAATTCTGCGCTGATACAGCTTGGCCTTCAGCATTTTCATGGCTCTTTCACGGTTTTTAATTTGTGAGCGCTCCGTTTGGCATGTCACAACTACGTTCGTCGGCAAGTGAGTAATCCGAACGGCTGAATCCGTCGTATTGACGTGCTGTCCGCCCGCGCCGCTTGCACGGTACGTGTCAACTTTAATATCCTCCGTACGAATATCAATATCAATTTCATCGTTAAATTCAGGCATGACTTCACATGAAACGAAAGATGTGTGGCGGCGGCCTGATGAATCAAATGGTGAGATCCGCACAAGACGATGGACACCTTTTTCTGCTTTGAGATACCCGTAAGCGTTATGTCCTTTGATGAGCAATGTCACTGACTTGATTCCAGCCTCGTCACCTGGAAGGTAATCGAGTGTTTCTACTTTAAAGCCGCGGCGCTCTCCCCATCTTGTATACATTCTAAGAAGCATAGAGCCCCAGTCCTGTGACTCTGTACCGCCAGCACCAGGGTGCAGTTCTAAAATCGCGTTATTTTTATCATACGGTTCGCTGAGAAGAAGCTGAAGCTCAAACTCATTGAACTCTTTTGTTAATGATTTTAGTTCTTTTTCAAGCTCAAGCTGGAGATCAGTGTCGGGCTCTTCTTTCAAAAGATCATGAGTCATTTGTAATTCTTCGTGGGATTCATTCAATTTTTTATACGAATTGACATAATCCTTTAAACCGTTTGCTTCATTTATAACCGTTTGAGCTTTTTGCTGATCATTCCAGAATTCCGGATCAGCCATTTGTTCATCTAGCTCAGCAATGCGGGCCTCCTTTGATTCGAGGTCAAAGAGACCCCCTAAAGTCCGCTAAACGAGAAGCCATATTTTCGAGCTCTGCTCTGATTTCTGATAATTCCATTTCATTCACCTCATTAAAAGATCCGCAGGCGCCTGCAGGCGCCGCGGTCAGTAAACTTGCCGGGGCGAACTATTCAGTACGGCCGCAGCAATTTTTATATTTTTTCCCGCTTCCGCAGTGACATGGGGCATTTCGGCCGATATCAACCACTTTGCGAACCGGTGCTTTCTTCGCTTTTTTGTTATCGTCGCCTTCTTGCGGCTGATGAGCTGTTGTTTGGCCTTGTACAACCTCTTCACGCTCCAGATTATTTTCAATCTCAGCTTTCATCACAAATTTTGCGACTTCATCCTCAATTGATTCAATCATATGCTCAAACATCGCAAAGCCTTCCATTTGATACTCACGAAGCGGGTTCGTCTGCGCGTAAGCACGAAGGTGAATCCCTTGGCGGAGCTGATCCATCGCATCAATATGATCCATCCATTTAGAATCAACGGCACGAAGAACGATAACTTTTTCGAATTCGCGCATTTGCTCTTTGCCGAATTGCTCTTCCTTCTCATTATATTTTGTGATGATGCGATCCATAATGAGCTCAAGCATTTCATCCGGTTCTTTGCCGAAGATATCGCTCTTCTCAAGCGCACCTTCATCAAGATAAGTTGTGTTGATAAGATCAACTAGACCGTCAAGCTTCCACTCCTCAGGAAGCTCTTCTCTTGGCGTATAGGCTGCAATTGCGCGTTCGAGAGAAGACTTGATCATATTTTCAACGATTTCACGCAGGTTTTCAGAGTCAATGACTTCAAAGCGCTGCTTATAAATGACCTCACGCTGCTGGCGGAGAACATCATCATATTGCAGAAGCTGTTTACGCGAATCGAAGTTATTGCCTTCGACACGTTTTTGTGACGATTCAACCGCGCGTGATACCATTTTGCTTTGGATTGGAGTAGAGTCGTCCATGCCGAAGCGGTCCAGCATCGCCATTGTCCGCTCAGCTCCGAATCTGCGCATCAATTCATCTTCCATAGAAAGATAAAATTGAGTGATCCCCGGGTCTCCCTGACGTCCGGAACGACCTCGAAGCTGATTGTCAATCCGGCGTGATTCATGTCGTTCTGTTCCGACAACAGCGAGTCCGCCAAGCTCTTTTACACCTTCGCCAAGCTTAATGTCCGTTCCGCGCCCCGCCATGTTAGTCGCAATCGTAACTGCGCCTTTTTGGCCGGCCTCTTCAATGATCTGCGCTTCACGTTCATGGTTTTTGGCATTTAACACTTGATGCGGAATTCCTTTGTTTTTAAGCAGCTTAGAAATCAATTCAGATGTTTCAACGGCAACCGTACCGACGAGAACAGGCTGTCCCGTCATGTAACGCTGTGCGACATCCTCCGCAACTGCCTTAAACTTTCCTTCCATCGTGCGGTAAATTAAATCCGGGCGGTCATCACGGACAACAGGCCTGTTGGTAGGGATCGTGACAACCTGCATGTTGTAGATGTTGCGGAATTCTTCTTCCTCTGTCTTAGCTGTACCCGTCATACCGGCAAGTTTTTCGTACATCCGGAAGTAATTTTGGAACGTAATCGTCGCCAAGGTCATGCTTTCGTTTTGAATCTCAAGCCCTTCCTTCGCTTCAATCGCTTGGTGAAGCCCCTCACTATAGCGGCGGCCTTTCATCAAACGTCCCGTGAAGGAATCAACAATAACAACCTGTCCGTCTTCCACTACATAGTCAACGTCCTTTTGCATCGCAACGTGAGCTTTTAAGGCCTGGTTGATATGGTGGTTGAGCGCGACATGCTTCACATCAAAGAGGTTATCGATGCCGAACGCTTTTTCCGCCTTCGTCATTCCTTCTTCAGTAAGCTGTACAGCTTTTGTTTTGATATCGTACGTGTAATCCTTCTCCGCTTTTAACGTACGGACAAAAGCATTTGCCTGTACGTACAGCTTAGTGGATTTGGCAGCTTGTCCAGAAATGATAAGCGGTGTTCTCGCTTCATCAATTAAAATAGAGTCAACTTCATCAATTACCGCAAAATGAAGCGGGCGCTGAACCATCTGCTCTTTATATAGAACCATATTGTCACGCAAATAGTCGAAGCCAAGCTCATTGTTTGTAGAGTAAGTAATATCAGCGGCATAAGCTTCCCGTTTTTCGTCTTTTGACATTGAGTTTAAATTCAAACCGACAGTCAGACCGAGAAACTCGAAAATTTTCCCCATTTGCTCAGCGTCACGGCTTGCCAAGTATTCGTTGACAGTCACGACGTGTACGCCTTTACCTGTTAACGCATTTAAATAAACAGGCAGGGTAGACGTTAATGTTTTCCCTTCCCCTGTTTTCATTTCCGCTATATTTCCGTCATGAAGCGCCACGCCCCCCATGAGCTGGACTTTAAACGGAAACATGCCTGTTACGCGGCGTGAAGCTTCTCGAACAACAGCGAAAGCTTCAACAAGAAGATCATCCGTTGTCGCCCCTTTTTCAAGACGCTCTTTAAATTCAATTGTTTTATGTTTCAACGCGTCGTCAGAGAGATTTTCATAGTCTCCGCGAATCGCATCAATATCGTTAGCAATTTTTTCGTATCTATTCAGCGTACGTTTTGTTGGATCAAACATTTTATTTAAAATTCCAAGCATTTATAACGCTCCTCTATCTTCACATGCCTATTTTAGAGGCATGTATAAATAATTTACTAGTCCATGTATACCTCTCATTATCATATCATACCTTTTGGTATTTCCAAAGAATTTGCAAATAAGAAAAACAAAAACCTTCCGCGGACATCACGGAAGGCTTCTCTTCATTATTCAGTCGGTTCAATTAAGCCATATTTCCCGTCATTTCTGCGGTACACGACATTTGTAAGGTTTGTTTCCGCATTTGTGAAAACAAAGAAATTATGGCCGAGCATATTCATTTGCAAGATCGCTTCTTCACTATCCATCGGCTTTAAATTAAAGCGTTTCTGACGGACAATGTCCAAGCTCTCCTCCTCTTCTATGTCATCCTGAACCGCAATATCTGTATCAGAGCCAAGACCGTTTGCCAATAAATATTTTGGAGAGCCCTGCTCACGGAATTTACGGTTTACTTTCGTTTTATGCTTACGGATTTGACGTTCCAGTTTGTTTGTTGCGAGATCAATTGCGTTGTACATATCCTCGTTATGCACCTCGGACCGAAGCGCCAGATCTGTCATCGGAATCGTAACCTCAACCTTAGACTCCTTGTCATTGTAAAACTTCAAGTTGACGTTCACATCAGCATCCACGCTATGGTCAAAATAGCGCTCCAGCTTGCCGATCTTCCTCTCGACATGATCCTTTAACGCGGGTGTCACTTCAATATTTTCTCCTCTGATGTTATAGTTCATCAAAGAACGCCTCCCTTTTATTAAGGATATGTATCTATTTCTCTTTTACCCTTTACAATTCCTGCTGAAACATAAATCTTTTGTGAAAATTCAGTGAACTTTGTCGAATTTTGTTTGTATTTGCTCTGTTATTGGCGGTTCGGAGGTATATGTATATGCTGATTGAACGAAACAAATACCTCACACACGCCTAATTGATTAAAAAAGGTTCCATACATTGATGAATAGACAGCATCCATTTTCTATAATGAATCAGAAAATGTTCCTTTAAATACTCACAGAACTCATGAGAGGGAAAAGAGAAAGAGACCAATTGATCAAACTCCGCAAAAATTTGGTCAAATGCTTTAACACAAATTTCAGCACACCGCGAATCCATAATGAAGAGAAGTGTTGAATGTGTTGAATCCAAATAAAAAAAGGCTTGGATCAGATCTTGGTAGATCCGATCCCCTTCTGTTTTTGATAAATTCTCTTCAGCATCTATCAAATAACACAACCCCTCTTCGATGGTAAAAAGAAGATGATAATAAGCTGATAAAAGCGTATAATCTTCAATGCTCTTCAAGGCACTCACCTATTTACGCTTGTCATAATATGTGCCGTCAATCGTAATGTTGTTATAAGGGTTTAAATACGTCGTATGCATCACACGTTTTCTTTTCATCTGCTGAAGTTCTGTTGCGATTGACTGCTTCAGTCTTTCCATTTCCTTCACAATCAGCTGATCCCATGTCAAGATAAGTTTCATCTGCTTTCGCTCTTCTTCTGAAAGCGGCAGAGATATCTCCTGAATCAGTTCAGACCGTGTAGCCACAAAGTCTTCAATTTGCTTTAAAAGTTCATCGCTTTCCGGCGTATTTTGTATGTGTGACAGCATACTCTTCGTCTCAGTGTATAGTTGATCTATATTATTCATGCGATCCCGCCTGATCCGTGCCGGTCCTTCCGTTCACTTTGAATGGCTTGTTTCCAAGCATCGCGAAAATCTGTTACATAACCTTCAACCTCAGCCAGCATGCCCGTATCATTTTTGATATTTGCCTGTACCAATCTGCGATACATATAATCGTACATCGCACCCATAGAAGCGGAAAGCTCTATGTTACGGTTAAGTGTAAAATTTAATTCCTGAATAATATTTTGCGCTTTAATCAGATTTTCATTTTTACGTTCCATATCATCATTCTCAATGGCCTGAGCGGCAAGTCTTATAAATTTCAAACAGCCATTATACAGCATAAGCGTCAGCTCACCGGGTGTAGCCGTATTCACTGAATTTTGCTGATAGGCTGTATAAGGATTTTGGATCGCCATGTGTCATCCTCCAAATTACATTTATTGTGCTAGAAGCTGTGATAAATAGGACGATTGTTCGTTCATTTTTTGAATCGCAGAATCCATTGCACTGAATTTTGTATAATAGCGGTTTTCTATTGTGGTCAACCGGTCCTGCATTTTGGTGATATCAGTGCTGATCGTGTTTAAATTTTTACCGATTGAGTAGTCATTGGTTCCCATTGTCGAGTTACCGGCTTTTGCTTCAATGCTTTTCACCGTACTTTTCAGTGTGTCACCGATACGTTTCATAATCCCTTTATCACTATAAGCACTGCTGTTCGACCCACTTGTAAATAAAGTGGCAACGCTTTGCGGATCTTCTTGTATTTTGGCTTTCAGTTTGTCTTCATTAATCTCTAAATGTCCCCGCATTTGGTAAGCACTTGAGGTTGTTATGCCGAATTCTGTCAATTGATAGGTTTTCCCATCCGCATTAACTTGAGTATAAAAGTCAGTCCGCATTTGGTTCGTGCCGGTGCTTATGCTGGTATCATTTTTCAGCAAACCGCTTTTTGCCTTCTCTTCCCAGAGTTCTATCTCTTTATCGGACATGGCTTCTTTTTGTTCACTCGTCAGCGGCGCATAGTCTCTGTATTTTTCTTCTTTCAACTTTTCATTCAGGCTGTCAACCAGTTCATTGTATTTATTCACAAACTCTTTAATTTGGTTGTAAATCCCGTCAACATCAGTAGATACAGATGTGGTAACAGGGCCTGTGGCTGCAGTTGTATTTTTGATCGAATAAGTAACGCCATTCACTGTGAAGTTGTTTGACAGCTTCTCCATTTCAAAGCCGTTGATGGTGACTTTTGCATTCGTTCCTTCTTTGTAAGCAGTAATCTTATTATCAGTGTCCAAAGAAAAACCTAGCTGGCCAGACATAAAATCTGCTGTAGCAGAGTCTGCTGCTTGTATACTGCCTCCTGCACCAGTTGCTTTAGAAGAAAACGCAATGGTTTCCACATACTCTGTACCATTCCAAATTTTATCTTTAAAAGCTGATACTCCTAGATCTGAGCTGTTAAGTTTAGAAATCACATTATCAATCGTATCAGCGCTCGTCACACTAATGTTCACTGTTTTTGCGGCTGTCTCACCAGGCGCAACAACGTTAAATGCCAAATTATAATCGCCTTGTGTGTATCCTGTATAATTGTTTGCCTTATATGTCGCAGCAGTTGCCAAACTTGCTACTTCAATAGTAGATGAAGAGTTTGCTGCACTTGCAGTTCCTGTAGCAGTTAACACAGATTCGTTTGAGCTTGTTACGGTTTTACTCTGAAACGTACTCGGATATGTCAGCTTATTATTAGACATATAATCTTGGAATTCTTTTATTTTCGAGTTTACTTCACGATAGCTATCACGCTGCCATTCAAGAGTCTGCTTTTTTTGTGTTAGCTTATTAAGCGGTGCTCTTTCTGTCTGCATCAGCTTTGATACAATATCATCTATATCCATTCCTGACGCCAGACCTGTTATTCTCGTGACCATTTCAAACCACTCCTAATCTACTTTTTTTCATCTACAAATAACCCAAGAAATTCAGTCATAGCCGCATAAAAATCAAGCCACCGTTTTGGTGGAATTTCGCGGATCACTTCATTTGTAGAGTCCTCTATTACCTTTACATAGTATTCATTTAACTTGTCATGAAGCTCGAACTTCAGATGAACTTGCGAAGGTTCCAAAAGCTTGTTCATTTCCCCCACCATTTCAGCAAGATTGGTATATGAAACTTGATGAACAGGAACCTCGTTATCATTATCTTTCTGATTATGTATTTGAGTATCATAACGATCCCAAACAGGTTGTAACGTAGTGAGCCTTTCAATGTTCAATTGATCATCCCCTATGCCCCAATCTATCGTTTATATCGACTAAATGGAGATAAGATTACACATATTTTTGGAAAAAATTCTTCTGTTTTAGATTTCTTGTTTGGAAATGCATTTATAAAAAGTTAGTGGAGAATCCGGTTATTATATCACGAGTTAGTGACAGCAAGGGGGAAGTATTCGGAGCTAGAAATATTAAATAAAAGACCTTGGCGTTGCCAAGGTCTTTTTTAAAATTAACGTAATAATTGAAGTACGTTTTGCGGTTGTTGGTTTGCTTGAGCCAGCATCGCTTGAGAAGCCTGAGAAAGAATGTTGTTCTTTGTGAACTCACTCATTTCTTTAGCCATGTCAACGTCACGGATACGAGACTCAGCAGCAGTTAAGTTTTCAGAAGAAGCACTAAGGTTGTTAATAGTGTGCTCTAGGCGGTTTTGTACCGCACCAAGTTTTGAACGTTGGCTTGAAACACTTGTAATTGCAGTATCGATTTTAGCGATCTCAGTGTCAAAACTGAAAGTAGCTGATGACACATCGATACCTTTTACTCCTAAAGTTGTTGCATCCATGTTGCCAATTGTAACATTAATATTTTGGGTAGCATTTGCACCGATTTGGAATGTAAAACCTGCTGTTACACTACCGTCTAAAAGTTTTTTTCCGTTAAATTCAGTACGTTGAGAAATACCATCGATCTCTTCAGTTAAAGCATCCATTTCATCTTTAATTGCAGTTAAATCTTCAGGTTGCTGTGTGCCAGTGTTACCAGCTTGAACAGTAAGTTCACGCATACGTTGAAGAATCGCATGAGTTTCAGTCAATGCACCCTCAGCTGTTTGGATAAGAGAGATTCCGTCTTGAGAGTTTTTAGAAGCCATATCAAGACCTCTGATTTGTCCTCTCATTTTTTCAGAGATCGCTAGACCCGCTGCGTCATCTCCCGCACGGTTGATACGTAGACCTGAAGAAAGTTTCTCCATGTTCTTTTGTGCTGCACCATTGTTTGAAGACAAACGGTTCAGTGTGTTAAGTGCTGCGATATTGTGGTTAATTCTCATTGTTTTGTTCCTCCCTGAATATGTTGTTTAGGCACGTCCTTGTGCCTTATTTTTGTAACTGGCGGAGTCATTTGCGCCTCCTTCCGGCTACATCATTAATATCGGATTGTCTCTGATTTTGTTAATACAAAAATAAAAAAATCCTCACTTTTTTTGTGAGGATAATGCGGAGATCACATCGCTGGATAACGCTGCTGCACGGTTATTTTCTTCCTGAATGGTCAAGTAAATTTCTTTCCTGTGAATATCAATATGCTTTGGGGCGTCAATTCCAAGCTTCACTTGATCCCCCTCAACCGCAATCACTTTCACTTCAATATCAGCACCTATTTGAATCGCTTCGCTTATTTTCCGCGATAAAACTAGCATGATTCTCCTCCAATCGGATGCTTTGTCGTATATGAGGAGTCGTGTAAAACGACTTGCTTAGCCATCATGTTCTTGCGATTCACAATAATGGGAGCCAATAAATTAGCAGTAGATTTTTCGAATGGCTCTGCCATAGTCAATATTGTCATGACTTCTACGTCTTGAATATTATCGATATCCAAAAGTTCAGCAGTTGATTCATCAAGGTCAAATTCATAATTCTTAAAAAAGATAAACGGACTTACAACGATGAACGCAAGATTTTCTGAAGTGACGGACTGCAGTGCCACGAATGGAGAGTCTTCTGAAAGCGGAAGTATGACAAATTGTTTTTCTTCTAAAAAGCCTGGAATCCCGCTTTCAAAAAGAATGATTTGTTCTTCTTTTATGTTCATTTGGCCATGGTACTTCGTATGAATGATCATTGTTCACGATCCTTTTCTTTTTACTTTTCGGGTGATTCTTTCGGGTATTCTACATCTATATTTAAATCAGGGTATTGGAGCATGTCAACCTTAACATTTCCTGGCGTATATTCAACAATTGGCTTATGCGGCTCAGCCTGAATAACAGGCTTTCGCGGCGTAATCTGAACATCAAGCTGTGACGGAGTATATTGTATTTTCACCCTAGATAGAGAAGGAGCATAATTTTCACCTAATTGAATTTGGTGCATTTCAGAGTTCCTCCTTGCTTGTGAAGCGATTGGGTTCCCTTTATTTTCAATTCTCATAAGCTCGTCGCCTTCTTCTGCAGTGCGCGCTATTCCCTCCATTACATCCTCATGCCCTTGTTGGGCGGCTTCTTCAATTCTCTTGAATACATGCTTTCTGTCTAATTCTTCCCATGCTTGTGTCTGGTCAATCGTGAGTTTTCCAGGTGTCACCGATATTTCCATTTCCGCACTCGGCTGTTCGATCTCTAGATCAGATTGAGGCTGCTCCATTTTTAAGCTGGCAGGCGTCGTTGTTAAACCAATTTTTCCTTGAACACTATGCATAATCAATCTGGGAATCTGCATCACTCTACCTCCTGAACTATAAAAAAAGCGAACTCCTGAGAGCCGCTTACTTTAAAAAGTCAATCAATGTAGGCTGAACAATTTGCGCATTAACAGCCAGAGTAGCCCTGTGAACGCTTTGCTGCGCAATAAATTCAGTTATTACTTCTTCCAGTTCTACATCTTCATTGTCTGATAACACTTTTGTAGCTGTTTCTTCTTGAGCTGAAAGTCTTGTATTAACCAGTTCAAGACGATTATATCTCGCTCCAAGATCAGATCGTTCAGCGCTCATGCCGTCAGAAAAATGATCAATATCATCTAAAACACTGTCCATGCCATCTAGCGAACCAGAATTTAGTGCTTTCTCAAAAGAATCAAGCATTTCAAATACATTCTGCCCGCTTTCAGAAGTGCCTCCAAAAGCTGACTTTGGATCTGAATTCACTTTCAATGACATATTATTTGATATATTGACTACGACATCAGCTGTATCAGAAATTGTATAAGTTCCGTCCCCGTTATCTGTAACCGGAGGCTTATCTGAATTTGTGCCATTAAAGATATATCTGCCGTTCACTTGTGTATTCGCAATATTTAAAAGCTGTTCCTTTAACTGCTTTACCTCTACGCCAATCGCTTGCCGCTCCGACTCGCCGTTTGTATCATTTTGAGCTTCAACCGCTAATTCTCTGACCTTTGACAAGATGTCAATTCCTTCTGTAATGTTTGTTTCTGTGTTTTCGAGCCAGGTAAAGGCTTGAGAAGCATTGCTTTTGTACTGCTGCACTTGAGACAGTTGCGTATTATACTTTAAGCTTTTCATTGCTACTACAGGATCGTCGGAAGCTTTTGAGATTTTTTTCCCTGAAGAAATCTGCGACTGGAGTTTATCCAGCTTCGAGTAGCTCGAACCGATATATCTCAGTGAGTTTTGCTGTATCATGCCTTGTGTTACTCTCATGTGACTCTACCTACCTTCCTCCAACACCCATGCCGTTGATCACTTTATCAAGTAATTCGTCTTGTAAAGTCACCATTCTTGCAGCTGCATTGTATGCGTGTTGGAATTGAATCATATTCGTCATTTCTTCGTCTAAAGAAACTGCGCTCATTTGCTGACGGTTTATGTCAGCATCATTCAGCTGTGTTTCTGTATTAGACGCCAGTCGATTAGCCTCTTGAGCTTCGATCCCTAGCTCGCCAATCAGACCCGCATAATAATCTAAAACACTAGTTTCTTTACCGTTAATGGTTATTTTACCGGTTAAAACATTTGCTAATTTTGTAGCATTTGCGTTATCGTTGGCTGCACCAGTCAGTGAGAAAGCAATGTTTGCGCCTTTTGAATCTATTATGCTGTCAGCCACTTTGATCTTGCCCGCCGCGCCCTTGGCAGGTTCAGTTTCACCGCCAGTAAAATCAAAAAAGTCTCCACCTTGTTCACCGCTCTTGGTCACACCATTTCTGTGCACTTCATTGAAAGCTTTCGCGAATTCAAGCGCCATATTGTCAAGATCAGAAAGCATTTCCGGGTATACGCCCTTTTCTTGGCCGTCTGCTGTTATATACCCGTAAGACTCTATAAATCCTAAAAGGGATCCCTTGCTGCTAAAGGACTCCGCCTGCACAGCTGTATCCCCGATTGAAATACTTGATACTAACCCAGTTTCATTATCATAGTTGGCTGCAAGTTCTGAAACCTCGTAATTTTTACCGTCCAAAACAGTTCCTAGCGACTGTTTATTTTTATCAAGGATTTCAATTGATACAGTTCCTCCAGCAGATGCAAGTGCATTCCCGCCTGATTTGTTGTAGCTGACTTTGATATCAACCATTGAGGATAATTTATCGATCAGCAAATCTCGCTGGTCATATAAACCATTCGGAAGAAGCCCGACCGGCTCTACTTGTGCAATTTGCTTATTTAAACTGTTTAATTGAGAAAGCAGAGAATTGACATCCAACACAGTTGTATTTAGCTCTGCTTTTAAATTCGATTGGACATTTGTAAGTGATTCAGAAATATAATTAAACGTTTCAGCTACAGCTTGTCCTTTTCGAGCAACAACAGAACGTGCACTTTCTTCATTTGTATTATTCGATAATTCCTGCAGAGAATTCCAAAACGAATTGAGCACACTGTTCAAGCCGCTGTCATCCGTTTCATTTAAAACGCCTTCCATTTGGGACAGCGCTTTGGCCTTCGTGTCATAGTATCCGGCACTGTTGTTTTGAAGACGGTATTGGTAGTCAAGAAAGATATCTCTTATTCTCTCAACTGATTTTCCTTGAACGCCCGTACCCATTTGTCCCGCTGTTTTTTCTGCGTTTTTAGATACAGCAGGGAAATAGTCGGTTGCCTCCAATGAGACCCGCTGTCTTGTATAACCATCAGTATTGGCATTTGCCACGTTATTTGCAGTAGTGCTTAAAGCTGCCTGCTGAGCGCTTAACGCCCGCCTTGCAGTTTCAAGCCCCATAAAGGTAGATGTCATTTTCTGAATTCCTTTCTGCTAAGCTTTTGAATCGAACAGTTTCATTTGGCTGCTTTTCGGCAGCTCAGCTTTAATTGATTTGCTGTAATTGAAGTTATTTTCCTTAGGAACCAGCATATCGTACGAAATAGAGATGAATTGCAGCGCGTCTCTTGTCAGCTGCCTATTCATCTCATTTACTTTTTTCAGACGTCCGAGAACTTGAGAAAGAGATTCGTATAGTTGTTCCAGCTCTTCCTTTTCACTGCCTGAGGTTTTGGCGATACATGCGGAAATAGTATTATTTTCGCTATATCCGAGAAAGGCCGAAGTTGTTTTGATCCGGTCATCTTCTGTCTGCGTGATTGCTTGAATATATTTTTGCTCTTTTGTCAAAATGTTAGAAAGCTCTTTTGTTTTGCCGGCTTTGAGCGCTTCCGTCTTTTCTTCAGACAGCGTGAGCAGGTGCTCATGCAGAACGCAAAGTCGCTTCAATTGTTCAATAATTGCCTTCGCTGACATGGGCTTTCTCCTTTTTTATTGCTTTTTATAAAAATTAATTATATTTTTCGCGATATGATTTGCGTCTACTTTGTATGACCCGTTTTCAATTTGCGCTTTAAGCTGCGCAATTTTTTCCTGTCGTGAACCAGTGACTGCGTCGGATGCATGTTGCATTTCTTTAGCCTGTGATGAAATTTCAATTTTATCTTGAGGCTGTGCAGCAGTTTTTTGCACCGCTTGCTTATCATAATTTTTTTGATATGGATTAACGGATTGTGTTCCAAATTGATTGATTTTCATAGGATTCCTCTCGCTTTCCGTTGCAGTCTTTAAACAATCTTAACCCTTTTATCGACTGCGTTTTCAGTTAGTTTAGGGAATCAGCTGTTTTTGGTATTATAGGCATAGTATGTGTCTTTTTTACTATTTTCTTTCTCGATTTTCAGAGCATCCTCGTGGTTCAAATGATCCATTTGATCCTTAATATCGGACTGGCAAGCCTTGCAGAACTTGCCTTCTCTAATCGATGTCCCGCACCTTTCACAAGGGTATGCCAAATTAGGAAGATGAGTGATCTGAATTCGCTTCTGCCTGATGAATTTCAATATCAGCTCTTCTTCCACACCTGTTTCCTCAGTTATCCGGCTCAAAGTTGATTGCCGGTTTTCCTGTTTTCTTAAAAATTTATAGACAGTCTCAAATGATTTTTCTTCTTCCTTAATACACGCCTGACATACAGTTTGCAGCTTTGTTTTTAAAAATAAAGCATTGCATTTCGGACAATTAGCCAGTTCTCCCATCTTTTTTCTCCTTATTAGATAATATGCCTGTGTCAATTTCTAGTGATTATATCGGCATAAAAACAGAATCATTTAGCTTCTGATCAAGGTAAAAGATGACACTGAAGCGGCTTTTCCTTTTTCTAATAAGCAGCGGGCTGCGAAGTGCAAGGTGGCGCCTGTTGTATAAAGATCGTCTATTAAAATGATATTCATACCTTCTGCTGAATTATTTTTTGTATCAAAAATGCGCTCTGACAGCAGGCGTTCTGTTTTCTTTTTCTTTGACTGTTTCTCATTATTCAGGCGAATGAGGGGATGGTGGGAAGGCCGGTCTAAACATTCTGCCAAGAGCTGTGCCTGGTTAAATCCGCGCTCTTCTTCCCGTTCCTTGCTCAGCGGAATAGGTACAAGAACAAAATGCTTATCGGGGTAAACCTTAGAAAAGGTTGAAGAAAAATCACTTTTAAATGCATTTATGATTTCTGCATCTCCTCTAAATTTAAAACGGGAGAGCGTTTCTTTCATCATATCATTATATGTGTAAACTGAACGGTTTTGACGCAATAGCAAACTGTCTCTGATCCTTGTTCTCCACACCTCGCAATCCCTGCATACGGCATGAACAGATTGAGGTCTGCCGCACAGGGGGCAGATATGTCCTGTGATTTTCTTTAATTTGCTTCTGCAAGAATAACAAACCTTTTCATCAGGCTTTAGTAAAAAAAGGGCTCTCCATGTAACATCTTGAGAAAATTGCGAATCACATAATAAACAGATCAGTTTATGAATGCCTCCTCCTGCTTCGTTTGACATAAATCGCTTGGACTCTCTGAAACTACTGCAGCAGATTCAGCCAAAATGACAAGCATTGCTGTGTTTTTTTGTTTATCTACCAGCTCAGCTTTCGTATATGCGATCTTTTTAAAATCAGTAACGTAGGATGGACTCACTTTGTTTAAAGAAAGTGCCAATACATCGTTTTGGCATACTTGGCAAGTACAGGCCATATGAAGCTGGTCCATATATCGGTCGAGCAGTTCTTTCATTACGATTTCTTTTGAATTGACAAGCATTTTTACAGCTCCTCATCATCGGTTATATGAGTATACTGTACCACGTTTTCAAATAATGGCTAGTCTGTACATTCAACTTTTGCTGCCAATTCATTCATTTCTTTTATATGCTTTCTTGCATCGAGCATACTCTTTGTTTTGCCGAAGTGAAAGAAAATGACATCGCCGTCCGCATATTCTTTATGCCGGCCGGTTCTTCCTGCAATTTGAACAAGTGCGCTTTCCGTAAAGATAGGTGATTCCGCTCCTAGTACACCCGTTTGCACCTTGGGGACTGTGACGCCTCTTTCCAGTATTGTTGTTGTGATTAATAGATCGAGCTGACCATCTCTGAATTGCTGCACTTTCTCCTTTCTATGCTTGTCTTCCGCGTGCACAGATGCGGTTCGGCAATGAACACCTCTAAAGCACGCAGCAGCCTTTTCCAGAATAGAAACGGAAGGAACGAATAAAAAAACAGGCCTCCCTTCTTTTACATGAAACTCTATCCATCTTTTCACCGCTGGCGGAATTTTATTTCGGTTTAATTTCTTCTTCCAGTTTCCACACCATACAAAGCGCGGTTCGGGTAAAGGTTTCCGGTGGTGTCTTGCGGGGATGCGAACTGAATGTAACTGTCCGTTCAGTGCTTTTCTTTTTAATTCTTTAGGAGGTGTTGCACTTAAATAAACGAGGGTGCTGTTTTTCTTTCTTGCTTTTTGAACAGCGAATTGAAGGGTTTGATCAGCGGAATATGGAAAAGCGTCAACTTCATCAATGATCATAACATCGATTGCATCTTTATATCGCAAAAGCTGATGCGTAGTGGAAATCATAAGCGGAGATAGCCGCCCTTTGTCATCGCTTCCTCCGTAAAGCGCTGAAATGTCAGCCCCCTGAAAGGCAGCCTTGAGCCTTGGAGCAAGCTCTAATACAACATCGGTGCGAGGTGTTGCAATACATACACGCAGTCCTTGATTTAACGCTGATTCTATACCAGGAAACAGCATTTCTGTTTTGCCAGCGCCGCAAACCGCCCAGATGAGGAGCTCTTCTTTTTTTGATATTGTTTCAATTAAAACATTGGCGGCTTTTTGCTGTCCGCTTGAAAGCTTGCCGTCCCATGTCAGTTTAATTGACTGCCAGTTTGGTTCACTTTCCTCTTCCCATGAATATAAAGGAACCTCCTCACTCACTCTGCCCATCATGACACAGGAACGGCAATACAGCTCATTCTTTCCAGATGAGTGATAAAAAGAATAATACCGCTGATCAGTTTGGCCGCACCTATTACATCTATATCCCCGTTTATTTATGGATATAGAATTTTCAGCAGTGATATATCCATTCTTGATATGCCATTCAATCATCTCATCGGAAAATGAGAGCTCAGTCCTGAGCAAATGACGGCTTCGAAGCGTCTGCTGCAATTCTCTAGAAAAGGAACTGTTTTTTTCAACTGGCACATTCACATAGCACGCCTCCTTTCGAGACAGTATGCCTGAATGAATATTTTCTGTCCAACTATTAAAATAAGAATATAAAAAAATCTCCGCTCTAAAAACGGAGATTTGGCCTTATTTAAAACACCAGCAAATTCCTAACGCACCTTCACCCAAATGAGTGCCGATTACCGCGCCAAAATAGCTGTTATAAAATTCAACATGAGGATATTTTGCAGAAAGCTCTTCAATGATTTTCGCTGCTTCTTCCTCTCGATTAGCGTGGATAACAGCAGCTCGCATAGGCAACCCTTTACTCGCATCTTCGTCTAAAAGCTCATAAATTCGCGAAATTGCTTTTTTACGTGTGCGAATCTTCTCAAAAGGCACAATTACCTTATTGTCAAAATGAAGGATAGGCTTTACCTTTAGAAGACTACCAATGAAGGCTTGGGCGCTGCTTAATCGCCCGCCGCGCTGAAGATGAGCTAAGTCATCTACCATAAAATAAGCACGAACTGTTTTTTTCATTTCTTCCAGTTCTTTTATAATATCTTCCGGCGATGATGCTCCGTTTTTAATTAATTCAGCAGCTTTAAGGGCATAAAAGCCTTGAGCCAAGCAACTGATCTCTGAGTCAAATGGATACACATCAATATTGTCGACCATCGAATCAGCCGCTGCTGCACTGCTGAATGTTCCGCTGATCCCGCTGGAAAGATGGATACTGATAACCGCATCATAAGACTTGCCAAGCTCTTCATATAGCGCAACCAACTCGCCGATTGGCGGCTGAGAAGTCGTCGGGAGCTCATTATGTTTTTTCACTTCTTCGTAAAAGCTTTTCCAGTCCAATTCAATTTCTTCACGGTAAGTCTCCTCCCTAAAAACAACCTGGAGAGGGACCATATGTATCTGATGTTGTTCACGCATTTCTTTCGGAATATATGCCGTGCTGTCTGTTACGACTGCAATATTCATAGCTTCGATACCTGCCTTATTGCTTTATAACTCTATTGTAAGGGAAACGGCAGCCTAAAAAAAGACCTGCCTAGAAAAAGGCAAGTCTCCTATTATACTATCTCATTTCTACCCAGCCATTTTTAATGGCGACCACAACGGCTTGCGTCCGGTCGTTTACATTCATTTTTTGTAAAATATTGCTTACATGGTTTTTAACGGTTTTCTCACTGATAAACAATGATTCACCAATTCCGCGGTTGCTTTTTCCGTCTGCAAGCATCTGCAAAACTTCACATTCCCGCCTAGTTAAAATATGTAATGGTCTGCGGATTTCAGGGTAAACCTCATGTTGAGGGTGTGCAGAAACTCCGCTTGTTGCAAGACGGCGGAATTCGTTAACGAGGTTATGAGTAACCTTCGGATGAAGGTAAGATCCGCCCTCAGCCACTACTTTAACCGCTTCAATTAATGTATCAGCATCCATCTCTTTCAGCAGATAACCTCTTGCACCTGTTTTCAGGGCATGTGTTACATAATTTTCGTCATCGTGAATTGATAGAATAATTACTTTAGATTCAGGATACAGCTCTACAAGCTGTTTTGTAGCTTCCACACCATTTACGTTTGGCATATTGATATCCATGATCACAACATCAGGATGATAGTGCTCAACAATACGAGCCGCTTCGTCTCCGTCATCACCTTCGGCTACCACTTCAAAGGTAGGTTCAAAATCCAATATCCGTTTAACACCTTCACGAAATAACTGATGGTCGTCGATAATAACAATGTTTACTTTAGTCACAAGCCACGCCTCCTTGTATTATTGTTCTATATACTCTAGCATTCGGTCAATATGCCTTTTGGCTCTATTTTACAAATCATAGTCAAAGAGATAACGGAACCTTAATCATAATAAATGTCCCAAGACCTATTTTCGAATCTATTGTCATCGTTCCTTCCAATAAATCTACTCTTTCTTTCATGCCCAGCAAGCCGAATGATTTGTTTTTCTTCTCTTTCGCTTCCTTCAGGTCGAACCCTTTACCGTTATCTTTTATCATTAAAATCACAAAATCCTTTGTGATCTCAACTTTGACTGTAATTTCTTCAGATTCAGAATGCTTTAGCGCATTAGACACAGCTTCCTGTGCGAGCCTGAAGAGCGCAACCTCAAACTGAGGCGCTAGCCTCTGATCCTCTGTTTCTCCAATGCACTGAAAATGTATTTTGACCTTCCCGTTATATTCCTCGGTTGTATATAGATATTTTCTTAAAGTTGGAATCAGGCCTAGGTCATCAAGGGCCATCGGTCTTAAATCATATATAATCCTTCTCACTTCGTAAAGGGCATTCCGAACATTTTGGCGTAGATTTTTAATTTCTTGGAACCCGTCCTCTGCGCCCCGGTCACGGAAAATCCGCTCGATTAATTCCGATCTCATCATAACATTCGCCAGCATTTGAGCGGGTCCGTCATGGATTTCTCTTGAGACTCTTTTTCGCTCTTCTTCCTGAGCCTCAATAATTCTTAAGCCGAAATCCTGTTTTGCCTGAGCATCAGCAAGAAGCAGTCCAACTTCGCGCAAATCCTGATTCAAGTAGTTGAGCACAACTGTAATTTGGCTTACTAATGATTCTGACCGCTCAATGATTTCCTGAAGCCCTAGCAATCTGCGCTCCAAATCGTCCCGCCGTTCGCGTAATTGCTTCTCACGCTGCTGGATCATCGTCAATTCTACCTGCAGCTTATGGGCTTTTTCATAAGCATTGCGGATTTCCTCTTCACTGAATCTATGAAAATTACGGCTGACCTCGGATAAACGGTTTCTCGCATGGCGGGTTTGCACTTCAAGTTTATCGCCAAGCTCGATCACTTCATACACCTGCTGTTTAATTTGTTTCAGTTCTTCGACCAGCTGTTCATACTGCTGGCGTGACTGCTCCCCGATTTGAAAAACCTCGTCCTTGCTCCCGTCAACGGTTTTCAGCATCTTCATCAAAATAGAATCCAGCACTTTGGAATCCATCTTTGTTTTATTCATAATTTCCCTCCGTCACGGCGTTGTCATATATTTTTATTATAAATGTAATTGATCTGCAAATTATGTCGAATTATAATGAAAGAATGCGTATATTCTAGAAAAAAACATTTTTATATACTATCTACTCTTTATGATACCAAAATACGCACAAAAATTCTAAAGACTGTACGAATTTGTATAGGCAGTCTTTTATGCTTAGCAGGAGGGTCAGCTAGCATGCTGCACAGCTATTTTACTGTGAAAGAAGCAGGAGAACACGAGATTGTTATAGAAAAATCGCGTTTTATCTGTCATTTAAGCCGTGTTTCTACCGAACAAGAGGCACAGGAATTTATACAGAAAATAAAGAAACAGCACTGGAATGCGACTCATAATTGCTCGGCTTATGTTATTGGCGAGAATGATCATATCCAAAAAGCCAATGATGACGGGGAACCAAGCGGTACAGCGGGAGTGCCGATGCTCGAGGTTTTAAAAAAACGCAGGCTGAAGGATACTTGCGCCGTCGTTACACGCTACTTCGGAGGCATTAAGCTTGGTGCTGGCGGATTAATTCGCGCTTATGGGAAATCAGTGTCTGAAGGATTAAATCATATAGGTGTTGTAGAACGGAAGCTTATGCGAATCATGCATACTTCTGCAGATTACACATGGCTTGGCAAGATTGAAAATGAATTAAGGGAGTCACAATTTCTGTTAAAGGAAATCCATTATTCAGAAAATGTTGAATTCGAAACATACGTCGAAGAAAAAGAAACAAACGCTTTTTCTGAATGGATGACAGAACTGACAAATGGAAAGAGTGATATTAAAGAGGGAGAGTTGACGTATCTTGAAAAAGCCGTCAATCACATAAAGGAGACTGAATAATGGCTGAACGCGTTAGAGTGCGTGTGCGAAAAAAGAAAAAGAGCAAACGCAGGAAAATTTTAAAAAGAATTATGTTATTGTTCGCCCTTGCACTATTGGTAGTTGTAGGGCTTGGCGGGTATAAACTTTATAAAACCATTAACGCTGCGGATGAATCGTACGATGCCCTATCCCGCGGGAATAAATCAAATCTTCGCAACGAAGTTGTGGACATGAAGAAAAAACCATTTTCTATTTTATTTATGGGAATAGAGGATTACGCGACTAAAGGACAAAAAGGGAGATCAGACTCTCTTATTGTTGTTACCCTGGATCCCAAAAATAAAACCATGAAAATGCTGAGCATTCCGCGTGACACACGTGTGCAATTAGCCGGTGACACAACCGGAAGCAAGACAAAGATCAATGCCGCTTACAGCAAAGGCGGTAAAGATGAGACAGTTGAAACTGTTGAAAATTTCTTGCAAATCCCGATCGATAAATATGTCACAGTTGATTTTGACGGATTTAAAGATGTGATTAATGAAGTCGGCGGTATTGATGTTGACGTGCCTTTCGATTTCGATGAAAAAAGTGATGTAGACGAAAGCAAACGGATTTACTTCAAAAAAGGCGAGATGCATTTGAACGGCGAAGAAGCCTTGGCATATGCCCGGATGAGAAAACAGGATAAACGCGGAGACTTTGGCCGTAATGACAGACAAAAACAAATCTTAAACGCGCTGATTGACCGAATGTCAAGTGCAAGCAACATTGCTAAAATTGATAAAATCGCAGAAAAAGCCAGCGAAAACGTTGAAACCAATATTCGCATTACTGAAGGTTTAGCGCTTCAGCAGATTTACAGCGGCTTTACCAGCAAAAAAATCGACACATTGAGCATTACAGGTTCTGATTTGTATTTAGGGCCTAACAACACATATTACTTTGAACCTGATGCTACAAATCTCGAGAAAGTCAGAGAAACGCTTCAAGAGCATTTAGATTATACTCCTGATACAAGCACTGGCACTTCCGGTACCGGAAATGCAACAGACGGGACTGACAGCTCAAGCAGTTCTGGCAGCACTGGCACAACAACTGACGGGACGACGAGCGGAAACAGCTATTCGAATGACAGCAGCACAAGCTCGAACAACAGTACAACGAATTCAACAACTGATTCATCCTATTAAAAAATGCCCGGTCCTTTTAGAGGATCGGGCATTTTTACGCAGAAAAAAACTCCGGCACATAAGCCGGAATTTTTAATTCCTTTTCACCAGCCGTTTATAAAACTTTGTAAACGGCTTAAATTTTTCATTCACGAGTCCTGTCACTTCTGCTATGATTTGCATAAAAATAATTAAAATGAAGATAATAAACAAAGAAAGCCAAATTGTGGCACTTTTAAGTACAATCGCACTGATACTGAAAATAAATCCAATTAAATAAATAACTAAGACCGACATCCGATGTGAAAGGCCAAAGGCCATCAGTCTATGGTGAATATGCGACTTATCAGGCGCTGAAATCGGCTGTTTGTTTAATATTCTCCTGATGATAGCAAATGTTGTATCAAAAATCGGTACGCCTAATATAATAATCGGGATAACGATACTGAACAATGTGACACTTTTATACAGGCCTAATAATGAAAGAATCGAAATACTATACCCTAAAAACAGTGATCCCGTATCTCCCATAAAGATTTTTGCCGGATGGAAGTTGTAAAACAAAAACCCCAGCGTGCTGGCAATAACGACTAATGAGAGTGACAGAATGAGCACTTTTCCGCCGGATAGCGCCATGACAGCGATCGTTGACAGGCCGATAACAGAAAGACCGGCAGCAAGGCCATCCAATCCATCAATCAGGTTAATTGCGTTCGTGATGCCGACAATCCATAATACCGTCAGCGGATAAGCCATCCATCCTAACTCAAATCGTTCTGTTAAAAAAGGTACTGAGAAAAAGTCCATTTTTAAGCCGGTGCTTACAATCATAATGGCTACACCTAATTGAATCAAAAACTTAACTTTTGCACTTAATTGATATTTATCGTCAAGAATACCTAACACAATAATGATGAATGCTCCGACTGTAATTGCCGTCATCCTTGTTTCTGTGTAAATACCGGATGCAAGCACGCCTGCAACCACCCCGATAAATATGGCCAGCCCGCCCATGCGGGGCATGATTTTGTCATGTACTTTTCGATTGCTGGGCTGGTCAACTGCACCTATTTTAATCGCAATCCTTTTTACGATTGGGGTCATGATTAAAACTGTCAGCAGCGAGACAATAAACGCAACAACAATGCGGATCATGCGTTCGTCAAGCATAAAGAAGTCTCCTTTGGAATTAAATGAAGTCTTTATTTATATAGAGAACCGTTCCTTCCATTATACCTTCTCCTTAGTTATTATAACAAGCTTCATCAAAAAGAAACACGTATAATCAAAAAACGCGCATCCCAATTTATAGGACTACGCATGTTTTTGAATCCCTGTATATTTCATAATTTGTCTAAATAAGCAATTCCAATCTTGTGTGCGAGCGATGTTTCGGCGCATTTCTTTATAGGTTTCGTCTCCGTTTTGTCCGAGAACTTTTTCACAAGCTGCTATAAAATCAATTGGATGATCACCTTCTACATATTCGTATACATACGGCTTTTGCATTTTTGAGGTTGACGGGAGATTAGAGCCGACGACAGGTTTTCCTGCCGCTAAAAATTCAAATAGTTTCAGCGGAAACACAGCTTGATTATACGATGATTTTTTATAAGGCATGATGCCAATGTCGATAAGCTCCATAAAATGCGGAACTTCTTTCGGATCTGCCGGGCCGGTCCATATGACATTGGGAAGCCTCAGCAGCTCTTGAAACGAAACGTCACCATTGGTGGCATCCGGGCCAACCCATAAAAATGTCCAATCAGGCTTTTGCAGGGCGGCTTCTTCAATCATTTTAAAATCGAGCTTCGGTTTAATTCCGCCGATAAAACCTAACACTGTTCCTTCTCTCCCCTGCAGTATACTGCGATCGGGAGCTTGTTTATTTGCAGAAAACAGCTCATACTCCACACCGTTTTCCACAGTATGAACCTTTTCTCGTCCTGCAGTCAGTTTTTTATCTACTTCCTTGTGAAGATAATCTGATGAACAGGTTATTGAATCTGCTCGTTGTATAATTCTCAGCTCTGCCGATTTAATGACTTTTTGCCGGAATTCAGACAGCAGATTTGATCGGCCGCTGATCGGCGCCGCCCATAGGTCACTGCAGTCATAAATGACCTGATCCCAAGGATACAGCGAAGACAGCAGCGGGAATCCCGGAAACGTGTACCATAAACAGCAACGTTCACCGTTTTCAGAAGCAGGTGCAAGCTCATCGAGTAATGGGGAGAGCTTATGTCTGTAAAAGACATCTGTATATCGTCCGAAACGAAACATTTTATTCTGCAGCAGGTCTTTGACAGCGAATTGCCTGATGCCAGAATGGACTTCCTGAAACTCTTTCCCTTGGGCACGCGGAGCCGGACATACCCAAATAACTTCCTTCGTTTCCTCCTGAGCAGCTAAAAATTCTGCCAGCCGGTGCCTTCTGTATCTCAATTGGTCTTTTCCCCATTCAGCAGTGGCAACGATGACATGAATGATTGCTTCTTTTGTTTCCACCTTCATCACCTTTTCTCTCTGTTTGCGGCTATAATCTTTTTTTCACCGCGTTTTTTGCATATTGAACAAAACACCATGTTGCTTTCATAAAATGAAGCCGTTCGATCTCCCTGTAGACAAACCACGTTTTTTTCGCAGCCTTCCATTTGTTGCTGGAAATTGAGTTATTGACAAGCCGATATTCAGCCAGGCATTCATTCATTCCATAGGCAGTAAATCCTTTTTTTAAAAGAGACAGCCATGTGGCTAAGTCCTGTCTCGTTCTGATATTCGGCATTTGGATCTGTCCCGTTTGCTCCCTGTCAATCATCACCGTCAAGCAGCCGATAATTGTATTTTTCAGGGCGTCATCGTACGTCAGGCTTTCCGGCGCATGAATAAATTTATCGAGCGGGGTCCCGTCCTGCGCCATTAAGCTGTAGCCCGTGAAAGAAAACGCACAGGAGCGCTCCATCATAAACTCAAGCTGCTTTTCCAGTTTGTCTTTTTTCCATTTGTCATCACTGTCCAAAAATGCTACGTAGCGCCCTTGAGCGCGTTCCAACGCTTTGTTGCGAGCAACCGCAGCTCCGGAATTCTCTTCCAAATACACCACATGAATTCTTTCGTCTATTTTTTCATACTGCTGTAAAATGTCGCGGGTCCCATCCGTTGAGCAATCATCCACGATAATCATTTCCCAATGAGGATGGCTCTGATCTAATACCGAATGAACCGTGTCTTCAATATAGTCACGCGCATTATAGGAAGGTGTAATGACAGATACGAGAGGTTTCCAATTGGTCATGATCACATCTCCATCGTATGATTTTAAAAGGATTCCCTGAAAAATTCAGGAATGACAACGAACATAAAGGCAATCGTAAGGCCAATCATAACGCCGAGAACTGCTTTCTTTTTCGGAGACATTCCGCCGCCTGCTGTCTCACTTACGGTTTCGGAATCAGTAACACTTGCCGCTTTCAGGTTAAGCTGTGTGTTTTTGAGCTCATATAAAAATCTCTCTTTATCCACTTTGGAATCCTCGCTCACCGACTCGCCTTCAAGCGCGTCTATGCTGCTGCGGATGACGGCTTCTCTTTCTGCATACAGCTTTTGATCATTTTTGAGGAAGGTGGAGGATATGGCGTTTAAGACAGATTCCGTTCTATCCTTATCCTCGTCGCTATAGCTTAAAGTCAGTAACGATTTGGATTCCGTTTTGATTGTAAGCTTCTCTTTGATCTCTGCTACATCTTCATCCTTTTCATCAGGAAGCGCCTCCTTCAAAAAGGAGTCGCTCTTTAATAGAAGCGGAATCTCTTCTGTGCTGTTATAAACCGGATGATCATAGCTCCCTACAGCCAAAGTATCTTCAGCTGTATAGCTCTTTTGATCAGCAATCTGTGACGGCAGGATATACCCCGCCGCACCTAATATAATTGGCACCGCTATGATCCAAATGATATTTTTTTTTATGCGACGGGCTATTCTTATCAATATATCGTTCATATAAGTCTCCCTGCTTTTTGTAGTCTGTTTATCTGTACATCGGCTCAGGCATTTGTCTGGATCGCCTTAACACATTCACGGCGGCGATGACGAGCGCCATAAACACCCAATGGAAAAATAAATTTGAAACAGAGCTTGGGCTGATACTTGATACCAGGAAACTGACCATAGCGGTAATAAGTCCTTCTGTGATCAGTTTTGACTGATTTTCTAATTTTCTTTCATAAAACTTGTAAAGCACCCATATGAGGTAGGCATAAACGGACAGATATCCCAGCATGATGAACAAGCCAAAATTAGCAAGAATTTCAACAAGCCAGTTATGCACCTCTGCCACATTGTCAGTATCATATACAGCATAATGCTCAAGATAATAGGATACATTTCCTGCTCCGACTCCGAATCCGTATGAATCAAGGAAAAAATGCCAAGCGTTTTTCAGCAGATTTGCCCGAGCCACATTTGATGGAAGCCTGTCATGAAATGAATGTAGCGTCTGCGGGGCCAGAAACAGCTCCCAAAACTTTGAATAGATTTTGCTGGCGAAAAGAACTGCGAAAAGAGCAATTCCCGCCGCCGACAGCCATATAGCCATTTTCTTTAAAACAGGCGGCAATACAATGAAGATGTAGACAGCAATACCTGCAAAAATACCCAGAAGGCTGGCTCTTGAACCAGTGGCAAAAATTAAATACAACGCACAGAGCGAGAGCACAAGGCCAAATGCCTTGATGTATCCATTCTTACTGTTTTTCATCATCGTGATGTAAAAAAAGAAGCTGATGGATAAAAAGGTCGCAAAGTCATTTTGATTAAAAAAGACCGATGTCGGATAATGCTGCTTATACTCCGGTCCGCTGTACAATGTGGAACTCGCAAGATGATGGTGGGTGATATGATTGTAAAAACCAATGATCATCAGAAATACCGTCATCACCAGCCAAATGGCATAAACAATCATCAGCCGCTCCATTTTTTGCACGTACATGACAATAAGATAAATGAAGAAAATTCCCATTGCCAATAAGGCTAAATACTTGAGGCCAACTGTTACCGACTTGGCCCACAGCAGAGAAACAAGGCCATATATAAACCAAAAGGCGAAAAAGAGCAAAATCCCTTTTACTTGCAGCCCATGCCATCTTTCAATATGGGTTCGATTCCGAACCATGCCGAAAATATGAAGGCAACCCGCTGCAATGAGCAGAAGCCGGTAAAGGAACAAACTGAAAAATCCAAGATGAATAGCGAAAAATGCATTATTTAAAAAAGTGCAGGCGATCAAAATATAGATTACAGCCATAAAGAGCCGTTCTTTTGTTGTAAATGCGGTTGCAAGCGTCAGTAAAAACAGGCCAATTGCCAACACCGCAAGCACAGCAGCCATCTGCATGAAACCTATATCTTTGTGGATGGCTTCCAGCAATAGGACGACTCCAAATATAGCAGCGGCCAGTAACGCTAGCGTATGGACCGCTGATCGTTTGATACTCACATGTTTAACCCCTTTCCTGATGTTTCAGGAGCCAGCGGCCGAGCCTAGCAGCCGGCAGCTTCAACCAAGTAACACTTTTTCTTTTTATAAATTGACGCTTCCCAAGTCTTTAGCCAATTCTTCAAGCGGCAAGCCCGGAAAATACTTGTCAGAGGGTTCCGTTCCCCGAACAGCGGGACGGCCGATAGAGTGATAAATGTATCCGGCTGCCTGCATCTCTTCAAGTGAAAATAAATTTCTGCCGTCGATGATGACTGGCTGTTTTAAGAGGGTTTTCACTTTTACAAGCTCCATTTCTTTCACTTCCGGCCAATCCGTTAAAATCAGGCATGCATCAGTGTCTTCAATCGCAGCATACACATCTGTGTAATACTCGACCTGTTCGCCAAGGATCGCTGAAGCTTCAGGAATAGCAATCGGATCGTATGCTTTTACATGGGCGCCCAGCTGCTGCAGCATTGGGATAATATCAAGCGCTGGAGCGGATCTCACATCGTTCGTATTCGGTTTGAAGGCTAATCCCAGGACTGAAATGGTTCTCCCTTTGACGCTTCCCATAACAGTCAAAAGTTTATCTACAATATGAACACGCTGCTTTTCGTTTGTTTCAATGACAGCTTCGATGAGCTTGAATGGATAGCCTGCCGATTTTGCGATTTGAAGCAACGCGGTTGTATCCTTTGGAAAACATGAACCGCCGAATCCAATACCCGCTTTAAGGAACTTTCTGCCGATACGGCTGTCAAGACCAACACCATCAGCAACTTTTGAAACGTCTGCGCCGACTCGCTCACAAATGTTTGCGATATCGTTGATAAAGGAAATCTTTGTCGCCAGAAATGCATTCGCGGCGTATTTAATCATTTCTGCACTTTCTAGGTTTGTTTTAATGACAGGAGCATGGAATGGCTGATGAAGTTCCTCAATGATGGCAGCGGCTTTATGACTTGTTGAACCAATCACGGCACGCTCCATATTCATCGTGTCATGAATCGCTGACCCTTCCCGAAGGAATTCAGGGTTAGATACAACATCAAATGAGTATCTCCCCTTTGAGGCTTTTTGAACGATAGATTGCACCAGTTTCCCTGTTCCAACCGGGACTGTGCTTTTATTTACGATCACTTTGTAGCCGTTAAGATGCTCACCGATTGTTTTCGCCGCCGCTTTGACGTACGTTAAATCAGCTTCACCTGTTTTGGACATAGGCGTTCCGACTGCAATATAAATAATATCTGAGGCCCGAATGGCAGACGGGATATCGTTCGTAAAGGTCAAGCGCTGATCCAGCACATTTTTTTCAACTAAGTCTGCAAGCCCTGGTTCATAGATTGGGATTACCCCATTTTTCAGACTTCTGATTTTTGATTCATCGATATCACAGCAAACAACTTTATTGCCGATCTCCGCAAAGCAAGTGCCTGATACGAGTCCTACATAACCTGTTCCAATGACAGCTATTTTTTTCACAGCGCTCATCCCTCTCCTGTAAAATGATCTTCCTATTTATATTGGTCGCAGTTTCTTACGATTAAACGGACGTTTTCGTGACCGTCTGATACTGATGATGCAAGGCCTTGGCGTTTTTTCCTGCGTCAAATTGAGCCTGCACGGTTTCATACAAGTCATCTGCTATTTCCGACTTCCATATTTGCTCATGTTCGTACCGAGTGATAGCTTCTGCCAAGGCTTGAGCGGATTTCGGTTTAATCAGCAGATGTTGGTGCTTTCCGAATAAAGACGACACTCCGCCAACATCCGTACAAATAACAGGAACCCTTAGCGCCAGCGCCTCAATCACAACAGTCGGCATTCCCTCACTGTAAGAAGGAAGTACGAATAAGTCTGACGCAAGTAAATAGTCTCTTACCTGATGATTGGGGACTTGGCCTGTGACGATATGCCCCTTCTGCGTCAGCGTCGATTTTGCGGGACCATCCCCGACAAAGACTGCCTGAGGTGGGTCCTGCAGCGATTCGATCGCTTCAGACAGTTCAAAAATGCCTTTCTCTCTGACCAGCCGGCCGACATAGACAGCCAGACGCTGATCGAGCGGGAGTCCGAGTCTTTTTCTGATTTCCTCTTTCGTCTCCTCATTCTCCTGAAAACGGCTGAGCTGTATGCCGATTGGCAAAACCGAGCTGTCAAAGCCCGAAAGCTTTTTGGCTTCTTCCTGAAGCTTGTGGCTGACTGCTAAAACAACTGACGCAGAACCTACGGCACGCTTGAAGGCTTTAAACGCTCCTTTGCTGTAATGCGGATAGACATTCACATCACTACCATGCAAGGTCAGGACATAAGGAATTTGCGCTGACTCTGACACGACTGCCGCAGCCCCGCCCGATGGCATGGCAAAATGAGCATGGATCAGATCCGGATATAGGTCGCGCTGTTTCATTGTTTTTAAAACGGCTGATGCGATTCTCCGATGAGGCTGCGCCCACTTCAGCTGGCCGGGAACTGCCCGATAGAAAGGCCGGTAAACCGGTATCCCCTTTCTAATCTCATACTCCGGTCTGGCATCCTTTTTTCGATATGTCTTTTTCAGCATGCGGACAGGCGCTGAATGAAAAGGCCGTGGGCATATCACAGTGATATCAAGCCCGAGTTTTTGCAACTCTTGCACCTGTGTCTCATGAAACACACCCTCTCCGGGTTTCATACTGCTCGGATATACGCTTGTGATCCACAAAATCTTCATGACAAACGTCCTTTTCTTAGTAGTTTGCTTTTCGTTTGAGGGTACGCTTTTACCAAAAGAAAGAGATAGCACAGCGCCCCGGCCGCAACTGAAATGGCCAGCCGCATTTCTGCCTGCATACTGAAGTGTTCGGTACTGAGACTTACACCAAACGCGATGATGCCCATCGCCGCAGTAATCAGAAATGGCTTCATAATCGATTGGAAATAAGCTGAAAGGTTAAGCTTGATGACATATGCCAAAAGCCAGCGCCCGATCAGGAAATTAACAACGCTGATAATGGCATACACCCATGCGACTGTCAGCAGGCTTCCCGTCTGTACAGCTGCAAACAGTGATAATCCGTACAGCAGCAGCACGCCGGAATCCCAATAAAACGCTAAGTCAGCTCTTCCTTTAGCCAGCAACACAGATCCATTTGGATTCATAAGCACTCTTAGTATTCCGACAATCGCCAGAACATTTAGGATCGGAACAGCAGCAAGCCACTTTTCTCCGAAAACCGCTGTGATAAAGGCGTCTGACACAGACACGAGCCCGATTAACAGCGGAAACGAAACAAGCGCCAGCATTTTTGTCATATTCAGAAAGCCTTCTCTGATCACGCTATTTTCATATTTGTTTTTTGCGAAAACAGGGAATGCCACCCGTGTGACAATCGGATTGATCTTCAAAACCGGAATGGTGACAATCTGATAAGCGAGGTTATAAATTCCCAATGCTTCAGCACCAATAAACCGGCCGATCAAAATCATGTCGATATTTGCTCCCAGCCTGTTCACAAGACGGGATGAAAGCTGAAAGGCTCCAAAAGAAAAGAAATCCTTCATGCCTCTCAAATCAAAAACAAAAGCAGGATGCCACTTTTTTCGGTATACAGCCCAATATAAAATCCCTTTACTGGACTGCAGCAGGACTTGAGAAATCACGTACGCCAAAATCGCATCCATCATAAAAACCGCTATCGCTAAATATCCGAATGACAATACATTTGAAAAAATCTCTATTTTGCTTAACGTATTAAAATGCAGCTGCTTTTGCAGCATATACTGATACTGCTGTCCAATTGGCGCGATCAAAAACATAATCGCCAGAATCCGAACCAGAAACACCAGCTCTTCTCTTTGATAAAATCCCGCAATGACAGGACTGCTCACATATAAAAGAACAAACAGCAAAACGCCCGTCATAATGTTAAGCCAATACAATGTTGACAGCTGGCGCTCAGTCGCGTCGTCTCTCTGAATTAATGCTGCGCCAAAACCCATATCGAGCACAATCTGGGCGAAAACTGTAACCGTTGTGATCATGCCGACAAGCCCAAATTCTGTTAAGGTCATCATATTTCCAAGCAGGGCAAACTGAACAATTTGTATGATTGTAATACACATGGTTGAAATACTTGTCCACTTTGCACCACTCATGATTTGTTTTGTAATACTTGGCATCATATTCCCTACTTCTTTTTAAGCTCAGATTGATGGTGAATAATGGAATCCCGTTTTATCTTGCACCATCACCCGTCCAAACTACTTTACAAGTTTTTAACATAATTTTTAATTCTAAAGTGAAAGTCAGATTGCGAATGTAATATAAATCAAATATCAGCTTTTCCTTCGGCGTCATATCGTAACCGCCGTTCACCTGAGCCCAGCCGCTCAATCCCGGTTTAACAGCCAGACGCTGTGTAAAGCCTGGAATCTCATTCTGGAATTTTTCCGTAAATACGGGCCGTTCCGGACGAGGGCCAATCATACTCATATCGCCTTTCAGCACATTAAACAGCTGAGGAAGCTCATCAATTCTCGTTCTTCTGATAAAAGCTCCGATCCTTGTCACCCGCGGATCTTGCTTCTGTGCCCAAACCGCTCCAGACTTCTCGGCATCTATTTTCATGGAACGAAGCTTATACAGCTTAAATGGTTTCCCGCCTTTCCCTACGCGTTCCTGCGTATAAATGGCAGGCCCCGGCGTCTCCAAACAAATCAATATTGAAAATACCGCAATCATTGGCAGCGCAATCGCCAACCCAATGAGCGCAAACCAAATATCCATTACGCGCTTTATTGCCAAATAACGAGCCGTCTTTTCAGATAATGTAAAAGAATGTATTTGCTGAACTGAGAATTCACGACTCACATTCATGCTTTTCTCTGCACTCACTGACACACACCTCACGATTTGTTTGGGATGTTATGATGACCTATGCCAGTCAGTTTAGCAGACGGATGTTAATTGGATGTAAATGGTATGTTAAGAAGTGTGAATTACGTGTTTTTTCTGATAAATGTTGTTAATACTCTTTTACTATTTTATATACAAGTCCTATTTGTTTTAATCATTTCATATAAAAAAGAGACAAATCTGTGATTAGATTTGTCTCTTTCGATTATCTGTAATAAGATACTGTGCCGTCATGAATAGCTTGTGCAGCTTTATCTTTATAAACCGCTTGCTTCAATTTACTTGCATCTGATGCATTAGTGATAAAGGCAGTTTCAACTAAAACACTCGGCATTTTAGAATATTTAATAACATAGAAAGCAGCTGTTTTTACTCCCCGGTCTCTCGTTCCAAGATTAGCCGCTAACTTTGGTTGAATTTGTTCAGCCAGTCTCTTGCTATTTGCGGCTTGATATGTTGTATCGTAGTACGTCTCACTTCCATTTGGTGATGAGCTATCATTAGCATTTGCATGTATACTGATAAATAAATCTGCTTGTGCAGAAGCTGCTTTATTTACTCTCTCCTGTAAAGAATAAAAAGTATCATTAGATCTTGACAGTACTGGGAGAGCACCTGAAGCATTTAGCTTTGTATTGACTCTTTTCGCTATATCAAGATTGACTTCTTTCTCAAGGAGTCCATTGCCGATTGCTCCTGAATCTTGATCACCGTGACCCGGATCAATAAAGATTGTTTCACCTACAACTGGATTCTTTAGCTGATTAGCAACCTTGGTGCTTACGGCAGGAGTGTTTCCGATAATCGTAAAGTTTGACATGTTTTTACTTCCAATAATTTTACGGGCTCCTGTAGATAAATTTTCACCATTTGTAAGGATAAGAGATTGCTTCTTCTTAGCTGCCAGTGTAGCTCCTGCAATAGAGTCAGGGTAGCTGAATCCATTGCTTACATATACGGTGCTTGTTGATAAATTAAGTTTTTGTACGATATTTGCAGCAAGCTCATATCTGTTTGAACCGCTAATTCTTGTAGGAGAAGGTAACTTGTTGTATACCGTATTGCTGATACTTCCAGTGCCTCCTACAACAACGGTACTCGAAATTCCCTTATCTTTTATCACAGACGTTGTCGCACTATTTATAGAGGTTTTATTTGTGAAAAGAATTGGATACCCGTTTTTCGCTGCATAAGGAATGACGGCCGGAGCGTCTGCATATAAGAAGCCATTCAAAATAACAGCTTTTGAAGTCGCACCCATCGCTTTTGCCACCCGTGCAGCCGTATCATAACGGTTGCTTCCTGCAATTCGTTTAATACTTATCCCCAAGCTTTTAATCTGGTTAGCAGTGTTAGATGAAACAGCAGGTGTTCCGCCTACAATAATTACATTTTTAGTCTGCATCTCTTTCAATCTTGTTTTCGTTTCATATGAAAGCTTATCAGAATTAGTGTAAAGCAATGGCGCATTCTTCTGGTAAGCAAGGGGTGCTGCTGAAATAGCATCTGCATAGGAACTCCCACCAACAATTACAGCTGTACTTGCTGTTGAATACATTTGCTTTGATATTTGTACAGCAGTGCCGTATCTATTGCTTCCCCCGACTCTTTTCACTGAATTATCGGCCAAAGCTGTTGGCACAAAAAGTATGAGCCCCAGAAAACACATTGTTAGGACTTTTATATAAGAACGCAATTGATTTCCTCCTTAAATGGCGTTATATCCTAAAATAATCAATAACTTGTCAGAGTTGTACCTGGATAGTAAAATTTCAAAATTGAACTATATGAATCTCCAGCTTCTGCTCTTGCTTTTGCTCCATATTGACTCATTCCGATCCCGTGACCATATCCTTTACCGCTGATTGTGTACTTTGAAGTATCTTTTTTTACAGTCACATAAGTACTTTTAAATACAGTCGCTCCAATCATTGTTCTTAACTCACTTGTTGGTACACTAATGGTTGTAATTTTGCTCAAGTTATAGGAGCCAGTACTGCTTTTAACAAAATACTTCACTTTCATCGATGCTGTTTTTGCACGCTGCCCTTGTGTCGTTCCACTAAAGCTTAAATCGTCAATACTTGCAATTTTGACAGAATCAGCGCTTGTTTCTTTATTTTTCAAGATCCAGTTCTTAACTCCGGAAAGTCTTGCAGAATCAGTTTCAGTCGCTGAAGACCACCAAGAAGAAGGCTTCGTTAAGTCCAAAGATTTCGTATCTAGCTGTTGTTTTGACAAAGTAAGCGTCCAGCCTATTTGAGGATCCTTTGTATCTTTTTTTGCAATCAAGTAAGGTACACTTGACGACCACACTTCATTACTAGCTTCTGTGTAACCACCATTACTGGAAGAATAAGCTGCAGTTATAAGAGATCCATTATATTTCAGAACTTTCCCCTTCGTTTGCTCTACCGCTTTATTGGTATTCGAATTCCAACTGTAGCCACCATAAACTTGAAAAGCGGTTGTATCAGGTACAGTAGTTCCTGTTTTTGTTATTGAGTAGGTTCTTGCAGCGACAGTCTGTGCTTTAAGAGCCTCAAGTGACCAGCTAGCAGGCATTTCATTCGGAATTACTCCTTTTAAGTAATCCTCAAATGGAATATTCTCATTTACCGGTCGGATATATTTAGTAGACTCAATAGAGAAATTAACCGTGCCAAGATACTGCTTTCCATCAAGACTAATTCTGTTTGAAGTAGAATAGTTTTCTGGTTTAATTCTTAGGGAGTTTCCGTAAGTTTTGATGTTTTCAAGGTTTAATTTTCCGCTGTTGATTTTTAGATTATAGGTGCTACCGTCAGCTAAATAAAATTCATCAGCAAGTGAATTTTCAACTTCAGCAGAAATTGAACTGGTACTTCCAATAAAGTCGTATGCATATGTGGCTTTATCTTTCGTTATACTTTTAGCCGCAGCCGGAACGCTATCTTGTTTAATAAATAAAATTTGGCTGTTTTTCTTCGAGGCAAGCGAAGCGCCTATCAGTACGTCTGCATATTTTGTCCCGTTCGTCATTACGACTTTATCAGCCTTCAACTTTAGTTGCTTAATTATATTTGCCGTAAGTTCATATCTGGTTGATCCAGGAATCCTTTGCACAGTTGAAGTTTTTTTAATTTGGTTTTCTACACTATCACTGACGCTAAATGAACTGCCTATAATGATGACTTGTTTTGGCAAATCATAATCCGGAAGCTTGTCTTTCTCTGTAAGCAAAATAGGGTATCCGTGTGCTGCTGCATATGGAGCAATGGCTAAAGCGTCTTGAAATACTCTTCCGGTTACAACGATCGCTTTATCATAGCTGCCCATTTGCTTTGCAATATTTTCTGATAAGACATATCTATTTTTTCCGCTTATCCTTTTCACAGCGCCATATGATTTCAGCTTGTTTTCTACATCTTTTGAAATGCTTCGCGCTCCCCCAATGATTAAAATATTATCAGGGTTAAACTTAGCAATTTGTCTTTCAGTAGTTTTTGTTAACGTGTCAGGCTGAGTAAATAAAACTGGTGCGTTCAGTTTTTTCGCCAATGGAATAACAGGCAATGCATCAATAAAAATATCTCGGTTCACCAATATCACTGTATTAGGATTTTTCCACTGGCTGTTGGATGCAAGAGTCGCAGTTTCGTATCGTGAAGCGCCTGCAAAACGATCCGTAACAGCAACATTATCTCCAGTTACTTTATAAAATCCTGTTGGCGATAGACTGATGCTAGATTTATTTCCAATATAATTTGACAATTTAACTGAGATGTTTGAGTCTGCTGCAAAAGAAACTGATGGAATCAATAATAAGATTGCAGCAAGTGAACACACTATCAATTGTTTGCAAGATTTCAAAATTTCAGGTTCCTCCCTATATCTTAGTTGGCACGTTCAATATCTTTTAACAGAAGCTGACCCTCATCATTTTTTTCATATGTAATCGTGACCTTATCTCCACTGTTAAACTTATCAAGATCACTTGTCGATTCTTCAGTGATATCAAGACTAACCGGCTCATTATCTACTGTTACTTCTATTGTATGAGTATCAGCTAACCCTACATAAGTACCTTCTTTTGTTTCAATGTTACTGTCTGGCGATACATCTTCACCTTGACTCTTTTGACTATTAACCCCGCAACCCGAAAGAAGCAATATAAAGAACAGTAAAGCAATAAATTTTTTCATTTTTTTCACCTCATTATATTTTATCGTCAACCTATTTTATATTTTAAAGAAAAATTAAGAAACAATGAAACTTTTTTTTATAAAAAACGACTATTTTAGGATTTCATTCTTGTATTAAATAGAGTTGTATTTATTGGAAATTTAACTCATAATGAAAGTAATTTAACAGACGAGGTGCAAAGGATGAGAAACGAACGCAGAAAAAAGAAAAAAACTTTATTACTGACAATTTTAACGATAATCGGACTTCTTGTACTCGGAACTGGCGGCTATGCATACTACTTATGGCATAAAGCAGCATCAACCGTGGCAAGTATTCATGAAAGCATTGATAAATCTAAAAAGAGGGATAAAGAGGTCAGTATCAATAAAAAAGATCCTTTTTCCGTCTTAATCATGGGTGTGGATGAACGCGACGGCGATAAGGGCCGTGCCGATACGCTCATTTATATGACCGTTAACCCAAAAACGAATACAACCGACATGGTCAGCATTCCGCGTGACACGTATACAAAAATTATCGGAAAAGGCACAATGGATAAAATCAACCATTCATACGCTTTCGGCGGCACACAGATGACGGTAGACACTGTTGAGAACTTCCTCGATGTTCCGGTTGATTATTTTGTGAAAGTGAACATGGAAAGCTTTAGAGACGTTGTTGATACACTTGGCGGCATTACAGTTAACAGCACATTCGCGTTCAGTTATGACGGTTATTCGTTCGGCAAAGGAGAAATCACGCTGAACGGAAAAGAAGCGCTCGCTTATACCCGGATGAGAAAAGAAGATCCGAGAGGCGACTTCGGACGCCAGGACCGCCAGCGCCAAGTCATCCAAGGTATTATTAATAAAGGCGCTAATATTTCTTCCATCACGAAATTCGGAGATATGTTTAAAGTTGTTGAAGATAATGTGAAAACGAACTTGACCTTCGATAACATGTGGGATATCCAGTCCGATTACAAAGGTGCGCGGAAACATATTAAACAGCACGAACTAAAAGGTACAGGCACGAAAATCAATGGAATTTACTACTACCAAGCTGATGAAAGCGCCCTTTCCGATATTACAAAAGAGCTGAAGGAAAGCCTCGAAAAGTAAAACAAAAAGAAGCTTCGCACAATGTGCAAAGCTTCTTTTTTATTTGCCTGTAAATGAATCCGGTTGTTCTTTCCGGTACCCGTAATGAAACAGCAATTCTTCCACAATCCGGCGAGAAGCCTCTCCATCTCCATACGGATTAGAAGCCTGGGACATTTTCTTGTACTCATCAGGATCAGTTAACAGCTGTTTTGCCAGCCGATAAATGTTTTCCTCATCCGTACCTGCAAGTTTCAGCGTTCCCGCTTCCACTCCTTCAGGCCGTTCCGTCGTATCACGCAGAACAAGAACCGGTTTCCCGAGAGATGGGGCTTCCTCCTGCACGCCGCCCGAATCTGTCAATATAAAATGCGATTTCGCTGCAAAGTTATGGAAATCAATCACCTCTAAAGGTTCAATCAGATGCACTCTGTCAGAATCACCAAAATGCTTCTGAGCCGCTTCCCGGACAACAGGATTCAGGTGCACAGGGTAAACGACTTGTACATCTTCAAATTCCCCTACAATTCTGCGGATGGCCTTGAACATGTTTTCCATTGGCTCACCCAAATTTTCCCGGCGGTGAGCGGTCAAGAGAATCATTTTATCCTCACCCACCTGATCGAGAACAGGATGTGAGTAACCATCCCTAACCGTTGTGTTGAGTGCGTCAATCGCTGTATTGCCCGTTACAAAAATAGAGTCGGCCTTTTTGTTTTCTTTTAATAAATTGTCTTTCGCCTGGCCTGTCGGAGCAAAATGCAAATCAGCAATCGCCCCTGTCATCTGTCGATTGAGCTCTTCCGGAAACGGGGAATACTTATTCCCTGTACGGAGCCCCGCCTCCACATGACCGACAGCAATTTGATGGTAAAAAGCGGCTAGGCTTCCGGCAAACGTCGTCGTCGTATCACCATGGACAAGCACAATATCGGGTTTGATATCTTTAAACAACTCATCCAATCTTACAAGTGCGTTAGACGTAATCTCTGCCAGTGTCTGCCGCTCCTTCATAATGTTCAAATCGAAGTCAGGCTTGATGTGAAACGCATCTAACACCTGATCGAGCATCTGTCTGTGCTGTGCAGTTACCGTTACATAGGAATCTATTTCAGGATATTTTTTCAATTCAAGCACAAGCGGTGCCATCTTGATCGCTTCAGGCCTGGTCCCGAAAACGGTCATCACTTTTAGTTTTTTCATATTTGTCACCTGATTTTCTGCTATAGTAAATAAATTCATACTACATATTCTACATGAAAATGCATCATTTTAAATCATTTCATTCTTGATTCAAATAAAATGCTATAAGTTTTAATATTAAGGATAAAGCTTGTTTAAAAATGGTTTATCCTATATCATAAAAATGTGTAAAAACATAATGAAAAGGGTAAATAGAGAATAGTTTAACCATAAATTTTTTCGATCATAAGGAAGGTGCCTTTTAAATGAAAAAAGTACGTAAAGCGATAATTCCAGCAGCAGGCTTAGGAACACGTTTTCTTCCGGCTACGAAAGCAATGCCGAAAGAAATGCTTCCTATCGTTGACAAACCTACCATTCAATACATAATTGAAGAAGCTGTTGAAGCCGGTATTGAAGATATTATTATCGTAACAGGAAAAAGCAAGCGTGCGATTGAGGATCATTTTGATTACTCTCCTGAGCTTGAAAGAAACCTAGAAGAAAAAGGAAAAACTGAGCTGCTTGAAAAAGTGAAAAAGGCTTCTAACCTGGCTGACATTCACTATATCCGCCAAAAAGAACCTAAAGGTCTCGGACATGCTGTCTGGTGCGCGCGCAACTTTATCGGCGATGAGCCGTTTGCGGTACTGCTTGGAGATGATATTGTTCAGGCTGAAACACCAGGGTTGCGCCAATTAATGGATGAATATGAAAAAACACTTTCTTCTATTATCGGTGTTCAGCAGGTGCCTGAAGAAGAAACACACCGCTACGGCATTATTGACCCGCTGACAAGTGAAGGCCGCCGTTATCAGGTGAAAAACTTCGTTGAAAAACCGCCTAAAGGCACAGCACCTTCTAATCTTGCCATCTTAGGCCGTTACGTATTCACGCCTGAGATCTTCATGTATTTAGAAGAACAGCAGGTTGGCGCCGGCGGAGAAATTCAGCTCACAGACGCCATTCAAAAACTGAATGAAATTCAAAGAGTGTTTGCTTACGATTTTGAAGGCAAGCGTTATGATGTTGGTGAAAAGCTCGGCTTTATCACAACAACTCTAGAATTTGCGATGCAGGATAAAGAGCTTCGCGATCAGCTCGTTCCATTTATGGAAAACTTATTAAACAAAGAAGAAATCTAAACAAAAAGGCTATTGGACAGTCATCCAATAGCCTTTTTTTATTTCAACATCAAAGTCTTCATTATCGACTGCGAAGACCTGATCAACGGCCTGCCGCAAAAATTAATAATCCCAGACAAGCACACTGATTGTAGAGTTAAATAAACTAAATGAAAACATAAATACAAACATGCAGATTAAATAGTAAATATATTGTATTCAATGCAAGCTAAGTAAACACCACTTGCTAAAAGAACAATGACTAAACAATCAGCATTACAAAATAATTAAATAAATTTGAAGCAATTACAACAGAAGGCAGTGAACTGATCGGAAAGTTCATTTTGGCTACCATATTAATCCCTTTAACTACGCTGTTGGATTTATCAAGAATTGTCGGGCTAATAGAAAACCACGGAATCAAACCAGCCAGCATTCAAACGATAAAAGGCACTTCTCCGATACCTGTTATGACCAGCTTACTGTTGCGCATCCCAAATACAAACCAGTACGCCATCATTAGAATAAGGGGATTTAAAACCTGCCATAATACACCAAAATAATTGATTTTTTGGATCTTTCGGTTAAAGAAATTTAAAAGTACCAGTGAATATTGTAACAAATGTTGAGTTTTTTTCACTTTTAAAAAGTAAAGAGAAGTCTCGCAGAACTTCTCCCAACATTTGAAGTGTCAATATAAAACAAACCAACCTCATTTAGCAACTTTATTATTATCTAATTCCAAAATAGCATTATAAATACGATTCCTATTATTTTTATCAGTATATGCAAAAAAGTTATCTACTCTTTTTCTATACTTATCTTCCATACGACTATTGTTTTTCATATAATAGATAACTTTATCCACTAAGCTATTATGATTTTCTAATACATCACCAAACCCCATTTTTTTATAATCATAATAATCAAGTTTAAAATGGTATGACTTTTCGTATTGATAATAAATAACAGGTTTTTTCTCATATGCAAAATCAAACGCAACAGATGAAAAATCAGTAATCATTATATTAGAAGAATTAAATAGCATTTGATAGCTGCTGTTATAGTCGGCAAACTCCACATAATCATGCTTTTCAAAGTCTACAATCTGTTGCTGAATATCTGGGTGAGGAAAAAAAGTTATTTTATAATTATTTTTCTTAGCAAATTCGATTAGCCGTTCATCATTAATCAAAGCATTATACCTAGAAAAATATTCACTATCTTTAAATTTCGGGTTGTACGGTCTTACTCCTTTTGCCTGATCTTTCGGTAATACAATATCTTTTCTCCAAGTCGGCATTATTAGAAGTTGCTTTTCTCCCTCACTCTTCTTAAGATTATCGTATCTCGGAAATCCACCCAACAAAATATTCTCTTTTTTATAGTTGTAATTCCCTTTCACAATAGACCGATATTCAGGTTTGGCAGAAGTGACTAATAATTTGATATTCTTGTTGTATTTGTTTAACCATTCAGAATGATCTGCCATTGTTATTCCGTGCTGTAAAAAGATAAACTCAAAGTTAAATAAATCTCTAAAATAAATCTCCATATTAAAAAATGGATTTACAACCCATATATCTGCATGTGTCGATATTACTTTGGAAGAGGATAAGGTTAAAATTTTATGTCTAAAAGATCTGTATGGTATAACCTTTCCATATTTTTTGATTCTGTCGTAATCCTTGCTATCTTTTTTTATTATAAAGTATTTTTTTACCCCATCATTCTTGTTGATTGCATATTTAAAGAGGTGCTCGGCATTATCATCAGCTTTGTCTTGTCTGTCTATGAATAACCATACTGGTTTTCTATTAAAAATAGTGAAAACATGGTGTACCATTCTTGCCATCAGTGCCTTCTTAATCGCTGATTTTCGTTTTTTTGATTTTTCCCCTGATTTATGTAGGGATTTTAAGAAACGAAACTCTTTTATAAATCTATTTTTAAAATTGTTTTTTTTGAACATTAATTTTTTATAATTATAATAAAAAATATAATCTTTTTTAGCTACATAAGTATTATATAAATCGTTTGACAAACCTGAATACTTGAAAAAACGAAGTTTTGTCAACTTCCTTTTTTTACCCTTAGTTATAAAAAATTCAATATGATGATTATCTGCTAGATGACCTTTGGGAATATCTATTGAAAAACCGGGATATTTTTTTATTACTTCTCCTAAACTTATATAATCATTATGCTGTCTTTTTATATTCTTTGCTTTTATTTTTGTTTCGCCAATTTTAGCATAAAACTTAAAACCTTTAGAATTAAACAGCGAGCTCCAAAAGCCTTCTATGTGAATGGAATCCTCATTTTCTTCTAAAATTTCAATAGTTAAAGTTTGATCCGATAATTTCGAAACAATTTTACCTTCTCTGTATAAATAATAATCCTGTTCAGTTTCTCTTTCATATACATACCTACTATAATTTTCACCGTGCTTTATTTTTAAAGCATGATATAAATAGAAATGGCTGACACTTTTTGTTTCAATGATGACATCGTCGTCAATATACGACAATACTTCTCGAATCAATGTTAAAAATTCACTGTATTCATTTTCGTCTAAAGGTGTTTCACTGATATCCTTAATCAATAATTTCCACTTCAAATCATGCATAACCATATATTGAAGAAATAAAGGTATTTTCTGTTCATGATTTTTTATAATATCGATTAAATTCTTTGAGAAAGTGATAAGTGAATGGTTAAACCAATTCTTATTTGCTTTAGCAGTCTGCATGGCAGATGATCCATCTTCTCTAACTCTATAATGGTATTTTGCCTCTTTAACCAGACCATACTTTTTCTTTTGCGATATGATTAAATTAACTAGTTTGGCATCTTCACCTATTTTACAATTTTCATCAAACCTGATATTTTTCAAGGCATCTTTTTTTATAAATGTAGAACAACAATGAGTTAATATATGATGCGGTTCTTTTTCTACATCCAAAATTCTTGTAGAAGAAAACTTATTATTTAGATTATGTTCTCCAGTTCTTCCTTCTGCAAAAAAAATAGGGATTGCTACAATATCAATTTCATTCTTATGTTCGTCAAAGAAGTTTAAAACATTTTCGAATGTTCCTTCTGAAACTAAATCATCCGGATCCAAAAATTGAATATATCTTCCTTCAGCATACTTTAAACCATAATTTCGAGCACTGCTCACTCCGCCATTCTGTTTCTTTGCATAGACAATGTTATTGGGATATTTCTGAGCATATTCTTTACAAATGATTTCACTTTTATCGGGGCTATCATCATTTACCAGTATTAACTGAATATTCTCAAAACCAACAGTTTGGTTAATGATACTTTCTATAGCTTCAGTGAGATACAACTCAACATTATAAATCGGCATTATAACACTGAAATCATAGTTAAAACTTTTTTCGTTCATAAAAGATTACTCCTAACATAATGTTATATGAATAAGAATTCGGGTAAATAAAAGTAAGAAACAAGAGAGTACTAATTTTTGAAAAACAATTTTAATTTAGTAAAATGTATGAAAAGCATTCCTTACCTTTTTTTAAAAACCCTTGTAAGCAAACTTTTAAAAATGTTCACATGGTTAAGTTCTAAAGAATCATTTGGTGTTTTTAGTACAAAGTCAAATGCAAAGGCCCAAATCGGTATTTTGACAACAAAACCAGCATATCTAAAATCTCTTAATGTATATCCCCATACTTCAATTGTTTTTTTCAGTTCTTTTCGTTTGCATTTTTTTAATCTTTTAAAATATTTTATATATATTCTGTCATTTTCTTTCATCTCATAATACTGGTTAATAAAGTGCCCTGTTAATTCAAGTCTAAGCCCTTTTATTTTTGCCGAAGTAACAGTACATGAACTATGCAGTACTCTTTCTTTTTTTATATTTTCAAGAGCTTCTGTATTTTCTTTTAATAAGTGAAACATAAATTCTTTATAGTACATCGGCATATCTTGTTCTTTTATAAATTGCGGGTCAATAAATTTTAAAACTTTAATAAAATCATCAACAAAAACTCTTTGTTCTTGTTGATCTAAAACAGACTTATAAACATCTCTATAGTTCGGATATAAAAACAGTTTTATATGATATACAATTAAAAATTGCAAATAAGGTAAAACTATATCATATTTGTTGAATGAATCCATCAACAAAGTCATGTAACATTCATTCAACAAATATGTGTACCTTTTTTTGTTAAACCATGAACGATCAACTAAAGAATCCTGTTCTTTCCGTTTTCTATAAAAATACTTTCCTTCTGCAACTGCTCCGTATCTTTTTTCTTTCAGTAATAACTGGTTAAAAAAGATAGCGTCTTCCCAAAACTTTATAGATTCATCAAACTGGACGGTACGATTTAGTGTATGTCTTCTGTAAAAAGTGCCGCCAATATAAAAATGAATAGCTTTATAATCGTTGAGAATATTTATAACTCTTGTTCCTTTTTCAAATCTATTATTTAATTTATGTCCCCCTTCTTTTTCACCTGTGTAATAAACAGGTAATACCGCAATATTTACATGTTCGGAATCACAAAAAAAATCATAAACACTTTGCAGCGCATTTTGAGAGAATGCATCGTCAGAATCAAGAAAACCAATAAATTTAGATCTTTCGCTTACATTTGATAATCCACAATTTCTTGCAGCAGAAGGTCCAGAGTTTTCAATTTTCATGATTTTAATATTATTAGGATATAGATTTTTAAAGGATTCACAAATTTGAGGACTGCTGTCAACACTACCATCATCTATTAATATCAGTTCTATATTTTCCTTAAATCCAATTGACTGGTTAAGGACACTCTCTATTGAACATCTTAAATAATTTTCAGAATTATATATTGGTATAATTATAGAAAACATGTGTTTGTACCTCTTTATTTAGAAGTTAAAGGATCGTTTCAATTACTCTTTTAGAAGCCTTGCCTCTTCTAAATTACAAAATTTATTATAAAAATCCTCATAGTTATGATCTATATAAGGATTATGTAACAACTCTTTTACCGTATCTATAAGTTCTTCACTTGTTTGAAGCAAGTTTCCTGGCGTTTTTTGCTGAAAATTAAAGTAAAAACCTCTGATAGAGTCTCTATAAGCCGGGAGATCATACACAAAAAATACAAGGGTTTTTTAAAAATTCATATTATCAAAAAAGACAGAAGAATAATCCATAATCAATAAATCACTAATTAAATATAAATCTCGAATATCTTTATTTAAAGAAACATCGTTCACAAAATATTTATATTTCCCTAATTAAATTGTTCTGAAACTGGATAATACCATTCTTACCAATAATAACCACAGAGTCTCCAAGGTTCTCTCTTCATTTCCTCTAATCAAATTAAAGTTAAATTTATACTGGCCAGCTTTCTTAAAATTCATTATCCCGCAAAGTTGGTGCATATAAAATTATTTTTCTTTAATTCCTTATTTGATAATGTAGAATGTCATTTCTCGGATAACCAGTTTTCAAAATTTCCTTTTTGAAATACACGTATGAAAGTTTAGTCGAGTAAGCATTAGTGAAATTAAATAACCCCATTTTTTGGCTTCCTGCAGAAATTCTGTTTATACTTTTCAGTTGTGGTTCCGAGCATGTGCACTTCGCCATATCATTATCTAGTTTTTTACAGAGTGCCGTTCCACGTTTGCACATACAATGTGTTTTAGGGTTTTGGATTCCATAAAGGCAGCAGCTGTTTTCAATCCTATATTTAGCTGCAGCCATGTACCAAATCCACTTAAGAGAAAACCTTTTTATAGCAGATATTCGTAAATTGGTAGGGGATTGTAGCTAAACTGTTTCCAGAATAGCTTTCAAATAAAATTAATTTATTGTTTCTCGACAGAAGGACAAAAATTTCAAACAAAACTGAATAAACTCTAACTAGTAAACTTCTGCAATTGGTTATAATAAAAATTTCATCAGTGAACTCCTTAAAGAGTGAAGATTAATATTTACGCAAACAAGAAAAAAAGAAGCAACTGAATTTACTTCAAGCCTCTTTTAGTTAGTACTTCTATAAACTAGCCATATCTTTTCTGATTTGGGTAGTTGAAATGCCTGCTGTTCTTGTAAGGTAAATGGCCTCATAGTATCCCTTTGTAGACAATCGTACGATTAAGTAATCCCAGGTTCTTTTGCTCTTTCCAGTAGCTTCATATGTCCGTAGTGAAATAAATCAAACATTCCGTACGTATCACTTTCTTCATTAGATAACATCACCTTCCAACCGTTTCCAACTGAGCGTGCCAGAAAAAACAAAAATCCTTAACTGATTGTTTATCATTTCGACATATTTTTTACGTTCCATTAATAATAAACAATAATAGCATATGTTCCTATAAAAGTTAAGGCTCTTTAAAAATGTAAATCCTCATCACTTTTTGACAATATCGTTGCATTGATGTGTATTTTTTACAGATCTGATATCTTATCTATACTCATTACAACAAGTTTTCTATTCCGGAAGAGTCAATTCTTTTTGTCGCGTTTTTAAGTGTAATGATTTTCTTTCTGCTGCGTCATTTATTTTGTACGCCCTCCTCATATTAATTCATCGTCAAAACGTGAAGGAATTGTAATACGTAGTTCCTAAAAATTTTCGTGGTAAAATTTAGTGAAGTCTTTATCAGGCTAAGGGACTTTATCTAAACTACGAATTACACATGTTTTTTTATAGATATATAGATGAAAAGGAGGGTTGATATGATATAAACGAAAATCAATTAGATAAAGGAAAAACTGAACACTTCTGAAAAAAGTGATAAGTTTCTTTCACTATATCCGCCAAAAAGAACCTAAAGGTCTCGGACATGCTGTCTGGTGCGCGCGCAACTTTATCGGCGATGAGCCGTTTGCGGTACTGCTTGGAGATGATATTGTTCAGGCTGAAACACCAGGGTTGCGCCAATTAATGGATGAATATGAAAAAACACTTTCTTCTATTATCGGTGTTCAGCAGGTGCCTGAAGAAGAAACACACCGCTACGGCATTATTGACCCGCTGACAAGTGAAGGCCGCCGTTATCAGGTGAAAAACTTCGTTGAAAAACCGCCTAAAGGCACAGCACCTTCTAATCTTGCCATCTTAGGCCGTTACGTATTCACGCCTGAGATCTTCATGTATTTAGAAGAACAGCAGGTTGGCGCCGGCGGAGAAATTCAGCTCACAGACGCCATTCAAAAACTGAATGAAATTCAAAGAGTGTTTGCTTACGATTTTGAAGGCAAGCGTTATGATGTTGGTGAAAAGCTCGGCTTTATCACAACAACTCTAGAATTTGCGATGCAGGATAAAGAGCTTCGCGATCAGCTCGTTCCATTTATGGAAAACTTATTAAACAAAGAAGAAATCTAAACAAAAAGGCTATTGGACAGTCATCCAATAGCCTTTTTTTATTTCAACATCAAAGTCAGTGTATGCTCTTCATTATCAACTGCAAAAGCCTGATCAGCTGTATTCACAAGAAAACGCTTCTTGCTGCTGTCATACAATACATCGCTATCACTCAAGGATAGTGACGCCGGGTAGATAGGAGAAATGTTATGAAAAATAAGCTCTGATGCTTTATCATTCTCCAGCACATAGCTGATTTTTTCATGATCAAAATCCAGCTTCTTTCTGCCGTCAGCTGTATCTCCCTCAGTGTATTCATTCAATTTCGATTGGATGGTGCTACTTCTGTCTCCTAAGAATTTCAGGAAGTGTTCATAGGAAGATGCTGCAGTTTGTGGGATATAAGGCGTAAAGTCAGCAGCCCGCAATTCAGCATGTTTCACGTTTGTTGCAACAGCCCTCTTCTTCACAAAATAAGATTGTCCGTTAAACTGTATTTTCGCTGCTTGTTTGCCTTTTGCAGCTACCGTCACCTCTGTACCGAATGGCAGTGTAACGTCAGCCTTCTGTTTCAAACCCTGATCCTTATAAGCAGCCGCTTTTTCATTTGCTATAAACCCTTGCTTATTGACTGCGGTTAAGCGTTCCTCCGACTTGCCCTTTGCATCGCCATGATGGTTCTTCACTTCATTTTGCGGAATAGCGCCAAACGAAGCAATTGTACGAAGCGGGGCATTAAAGAACATCGTTCCCGCCATGAAGACAGTCAGAATAGACAAAATAGCAATTTGAACAGCATTAGCCAGTGATTTTGGCTTTTTCTTTTTTTTGCGGAGACGGTCAAGCGCTTCAGGATCTTCTTTCTTCCGCTCTTCCGTTTGCTCCTTTTTATATGTCTCTTTTTCTTTTTTCGATAGCTTATTAAACCAGTCAATAAACGCTTTGTACTCTTTCACAACCGTTTTTGTTTCATCAAACATACGAAGCTCGCCATAGTGCATCCAAGCAACGCGGTCACACATCTTTTCAATCTGGCCGATGGAGTGGCTGACAAAGAAAATCGTTTTTCCTTGCTTTTTAAACTCATTTATTCTGTCTACACACTTCTGATAAAACGTTTGGTCCCCTACAGAAAGCGCTTCGTCAATAATTAAAATGTCAGGGTCAATATGCACGGAAATCGCAAAACCGAGACGAGATTTCATCCCGCTGGAATAGTTTTTAACCGGCTGATTAATAAAATCGCCAATCTCGGCAAATTCAACGATGCTGTCATACATATCATCAATTTCTTTATTGGTTAACCCCATCATCAAACACTTGAGCCGGACATTGTCCCGGCCCGTTAATTGGTTATTTAAACCGGCAGCAATCGCAATCAGCGACGGCTGGCCGTTCATTTCAATTTCACCGCTGGTCGGCGGAATAATTTTAGCCAGCAGGTTAGACATGGTCGATTTTCCTGACCCGTTTATTCCTACAAAGCCGATTGTCTCCCCTTCATACACGTCAAAGGAGACATTCCGCACAGCAAAAAAACCATTATCCTTAGCCGGAAAAAACAATCCTTTAATCTTGTCCGATTGTTTTTTATACAAATGATACTGCTTTGAAACATTTCGAAACGAAACTTTTAGTTTCATCGTACAATCTCCTTACGTATTAAAGAAAGTCAACAAACTTGTCTCTGAATTTCATATGCAGGATGGAACCTACTAACAATAAAAGGAATGTGAACAACCAAAAGTACAGCGTGTACTTCATGTCATGGAAAAACCATGCTCCATCTAAGAAGCTGTTCCGGAATCCTTCAATAATATAGAATAGTGGATTCAACTTCAGAACAGGCACTAATTCGGGGTGGCTTTGACCGAGTTTCGCATTAACATCCCAAAAAATTGGCAACAAGAAAAACAAAAGTCTTGTTACGGCCTGCAGCAAAAATTGATAATCTCTAATCAGCACACTGATCGTTGAGTTAAACAAACTAAACGAAAACATAAAAGCAATCATACAGATGAAGTAATAAATATATTGTAACCAATGCACACTCGGGAACACACCATTAACTAGGAGTACAATGATATAAATCACCATCATGATCATATAACTAAATAAGTTAGATGCAATGGCCACGGACGGTAGAGAACTAATCGGGAAGTTCATTTTAGCCACCATATTAATGCGCTTAAATACACTATTTGATCCATCAAGTATAGTTGGACTGATGAAAAACCATGGGATTAATCCTGCCAGCATCCAAATAATAAAAGGCACTTCGCCCGCTCCGGTTGTCACAGGACCGCCCTTTCTAATCCCCATACCAAATACGAACCAGTAGGCCAGCATTTGGATAAGCGGATTTAAGAACTGCCATAAGACACCTAAATAATTCATTTGATATTTAGACTTGGTTTCATAAGCCGCCAATCTTAAAATTAAAGGAAATGACGTTATTTGCTCTCTGAGTATACGCAACAAATCATTCATTTTTTATCTTCCTTAGACTTAATTGTTTTTGGGAATCTTTCTGTTTAAAAATTTGAAAGCACCGCTGATTATTGTAACAGATCCTGCATTTTTTTTCACTTCTCAACAAGTATCTAAAAAGCTGCCGAAATATCGACAGCTATACATTTTATAAAATAACCTAAATTATTCAGCTTTAAATACAGTATTAACAACCTTTTCAGATGAACGTCCTGACTCTAAATAGCAAAACTTATCATAGAAAGGACCAAAAGAAACCGGAAGCTTATAATCAGGCGATGAGATCTGCTTGATAGCCTCAATCGTTTCTTCAGTAGTTTTTACCAAAGGACCAGGAGCTTCTTTTTCAAAATCAAAGTAGAAACCACGCAACTTATCCCGGTAAGTTTCGATGTCAGGGACAAAGAATAGCATTGGCCGTTTTAAATTTGCAAAATCAAAGAATACTGAAGAATAATCAGTAATCAGCAAATCAGAAACCATATACAATTCTCGAATATCCTCATAAGCAGAAAAATCATATGCAAATCCTTCAAAAGGACCTAAATCAAAATTCTCAGCTACCAGATAATGCATTCTTAAGATTACGATATATTCATTTCCAAGCTCTTGTCTAAGTTGATGCAAATCTAAATCGAGATCGAACTTATAACGCCCTTTTGCATAGAACTGATCATCTCTCCATGTAGGGGCATATAAAATAACCTTTTTATCACGAGGAATATTTAACCTACTCTTTATCAATGATATTGTTTCCTCATTATTATCATTATGAAGAAAATCATTTCTAGGATATCCAGATTCAATCATTGTCTTGTTAAACTGGAACGCCCGTGTAAAGATCTCAGTTGAATAACCATTTGGGGAAATCAAGTAATCCCAATTAGAAGCTTCCTTGATAAAATTCCTTTTATATTTTTTGGTGTTTGTACCAGGCATATGGACTTCTTCCATATCCATTGCAAGTCTTTTTAAAGGCGTGCCATGCCATGTTTGTAAATATGTTGTATGACTAGGTTTCGGAATCCATAATGGAAGCCGGCTGTTAACAACCCAATACTCAGCTCTTGCCATAGCGAAGAGCCATTTTAATGAGAGGCGATTAATGTAAGGAATCCCCTTTTCATCAAAAGGCGCTGAATATTGTTTATTTACACTCCAATACATTTTATACTCAGGATGGTTTTCCCGCATATATTCGTAAATCGCTCTCGGATTACAACTGTATTGTTTCCCGTTAAAACTTTCAAAAATGACTGTTTTCCTTTTAACTGGCATTCTGCTAGCCATCACGAATAGAGATTTGTATGTTTTAGTGATTAACTTGTTTCTCATTTTTGTGATCTTTTTTAATTTTGATACTAATCTCTTCTTCTTTCCTTTAATAAAGTATTTAATCCTTGTTTTCAGGCTATAGTCGTTTACTCTGATACCTAGAGTCTGCTTTTTCTTTTTCTTAAAGACTTCATAACGAACTGGTGCGTTGTTTGTTTTAATAATACTTACTAATCCTTTTAATTTGTTTTTTCGATCTCCTAAAACAAGAGCAGTGCTGTTGAACTGAATATCCGTTCCTTCATCGTCATTGCATATATACTCCATAAAAAGACGATAAACATAACGTTTTTCATTTGAGAAAGGAATTTCTTTCAAAGGCACTTTAACTTCAAAATCATACAGTTCCGGAACAAAACCATCTGCTCTCATGTTTTCAAGGCCATGTGTTTTTCTATCTAGTTTGATTGGAAATTTTTCCTCAATAGGTGTTTCTCCACCCTTTTTTAAAATAAGGTTCAAGTTTTTTATCCGATATTGATTTTCGGAACTCAGGTACCCCGCATAACCTGTTATGCTTATTTCTTCAGAGCTAATCTCGATTTGATCAAATCTGATGATTTTGGCCTCTCTTTTCAACTTAATAGAAAAGTTGCCTTTATCAGTTGTATAAGGTAAAATCAAAAGTTCTGTGGTTTGATCGACATGAAAGGCGCGCTCAATTGAATTTACTTCAGCAGAAAGACGCTTCAAGAGTGGTTCCTGCTCCGCACCTTCATATTTTTTTCGAAATTCGACATAAAAATCATATGTTTGTCCCATTTCAACAGGCATAGGCAAAACATGAGCATTTATCTCAGTTTTATACTCTAATGAGCCAGTGTTTTGAAGCGGAAATTCAGATTCCGTTCCTGAACGTCTCTCTTTCAGCTTTAAAAATAACTGGTAATCCTCTAAAAATTGGTGTTCTGAATCAATTGAGATTAACAATTCAAGACTTCCTAAATTGTTTTTCAAGCTTTTCAAAATACATTTAATCACAGTGTTTTCAATCATTACTTTTTTCTGCTCCTCTGTATAAAAGCTCTTTCCTTTTTGCTTCCTTTTATTAGTGTCAACTACTAAGGACATTACCCAAAATATTAACTCTCTTTTATTTCCGTGACCCTCCAAGAGAAATTGCCTTTAACTGTTGTATAGGGCTCTACTCTATAGCCATTATTAGTATCTATACTGTTTCCTGACAATTTTGTTTCTTCACTCGAAAGTCTTCGCATTGTTTTAATATGGCCATTTGCATTGAAAACAATATAAAAATCAATAACTTGGGTTTTATTAGCAGCTATCTTTTCAATATTTACATCTTTTTCGAGATCAATTACAAACAGTTGATCATTTTGTAAGTTTGTTGAAATAATTTCAGCCTTATTCTTTCTGTCCAAGCCCACTAAACTTATTTTTTTAATATCATTATGATCAAAATTCTCAATGTCAATTTCTATTTTAGTTTTATCAAAATCCTCAGTATAGGAACTAATAGAAGGATCTTTTTTTCCAACCTTTTTAGAGAACTTCTCTCTTTCTATTCGCACCTCAATCATCTGATTAAGAGCAAAAGCCCAATTTTCAATATAGTTGGGTCTTGAATATTTTTCAGCCATTTTAAAAGCTTGTTCTGAAAATTTTTGATGAGTACTTTCATCTTTCATCAAAGAGATAATAGCTTGACCCAATTTCTCTATATTATACTGTTCAATGACATATCCATTTGCTTCGTCAGTAACTAAGCTCCTTGCTCCGTAATCATAATCGTATGTTACAACTGGACATCCATTGCTCAGTGCCTCCATATTTGATAGACCGAACCCTTCAAAATGAGAGGTTGAAATGGTTAGCCAAGCTTTTTGAAACTCTGAGTCAGGGTTATCCGTATAACCTTTCAAAAAGACATTGTTCTGCAGTTTGGTATCTTCAATTTCTTTTTTTATTTTTTCGAAATCTTCACCCGATCCGAATATATCAAGTTTTGCTTCAGGAATTTCTTTCACGACTAAACTAAATGCTTTTACTGCATGTATCAGATTTTTCATAGATGCAAGTCTTGAAATAATGACAGCTTTGTATTTTTCACTCGGCACATTCAATACAGCGGGATCAAGAGGCTTATCAATTGTATGCGGAGTAAAGAAAAACGTCTCTTGTTCCCCTGAAATCAATTTAAAATCTTCTAGCTGCTCCTCAGTTATAAAAAAGACAGCATCCAAATTATACATCTGACTAAATACTTCTTTATAGCGACCCTTAATTTGATATTTATTGCTGCCGTAATGCTTGTTATGAATAATTGCTCCATAATAGGAAGAAGGTGATTTTTTCACTTTAAAGACATGTTTGTCTTGCGGTCTGCTGTCCACTAAAAACAACTTAGGTTTATCATTTTGTTTTTGCAGATATTCTATCCAATATTGACGCAGTTCCGATTCATCTTTTACTTTTATCTCATCCTCAAGGGAGTACCAAATAATATGAGATAATTGAACATCTTTTTCTTCATTGTTCCATACATAGAGTTTGTCTAAATATACTTGATTTTGGTCATTAATATATTCCTGCAGATACATCTTGTTTAGCTGCACATCATAATGAGTAACGAGAACTAAGTTTCCGTTCTTCGTATATTCCTCTCTCTTTATGAGCTGGTTTTTATCATTCCAATAGTCGACGTACCGGATAGTTTCTCCATCTCCGTAGTAAACTACAGACATTTCATTGTTCTTCTTACCAAACAATCTTGACACAGTTTTTGCAAATTTCCCCATTCCAACTTGCTTTTTTATCTGGTCAAGGCCTATCCTTTCTTCGTATGATCTTTTCCCATTTGTTCTAACACTTAAAAAATCATCGAATAGATTAATAACACTTGTGAATTTTTTATCAATCTTACCGTTGCTGTACAATTCATCAATTTTTGAAGACAACTCTAAATCAAAACGAAACGTTAAGAAAAAGGTGTATTGGTTACACTCTTCTCCAAATAATTTTGAACGCAATAATAATGATTTCGTCAGACCGCCATAATTACTTGGCAGTCCACCAGAGATAAAATAATAATCCATGTCAGGAATTTGTTTTATATTAGATTCACTCACCGCATGTAAAGACAATTTTTTACTCCCTTTCGGCATCTAGAATATATGATCATTGAAATTTATATCTACCCGGATACTTTAGTCACAAAAATCAATGTAAGCATCAAAAAGTACTTCTTATTTCAATAAGAAGTACTTTAATTAGATATTGAACCAATGATATCAGGATCCTAAATTATAAACCAGCAATTTCCTCTTTGATCTTTGTTGTAGAGATGCCTTCTGTTCTTGGGAGGTAAACAACCTCACACTGATCTTTGAGAAAGTCAAATTTACCTTCCCAGTCATCCCCCATAACAAAAACATCAATATTATGATCAATAATATCTTGCTTTTTTTGCTCCCAATTCTTTTCAGGAATTACTTCGTCCACATATCGAATGGTTTCTAAAATTAATTTACGGTGCTCATAGCTGTGATAAGCTTTTTTTTGCTTTTGTAAATTGAATTCATCCGTTGAAATAGCAACAACTAAATAATCACCAAGCTGCTTTGCACGCTCAAGCAATTTAATGTGACCCCAATGCAGTAAATCAAAAGTTCCATATGTGATAACTTTTTTCATTTAAAGAAACGCTCCTTCCTAATGTTAAACACTATTAAAAACACTACTGACGTTAGCGATTAAATTCTAAAAACCTGTTTGTATTCCTTATATCGACATATTTCTCGTATGTCTTCACTGATCATTAATTATAGCATACCGCCTAAAAAAGGTTAAGTACTCATGAGGAGAAAAACATTCCAAAATATGTAATTTCACTCAGACTCCATTGGCACCAAGGTCTGTTGTTCATTCGTTCATTCAATTGTAAAATTGGAAACATATTTAAATTTAATGTAAAGATAATGTTAATCCTTTGTTGAAGATTTATGTTAAAATATAAGGTAGCTTGATTTTGCTTTTAGAAACTCTCGGTTTTTAACTATATAAATAGAATCTTAAAGGAAGGAGGAGCCAGACATGCAAACAGAGACTATTCACAATATTCCTTATGTTAACAGTAACTTAACATCATTTATCGATTACCTAGAGAAACATTATATTGATCAAAAGATTGGTGCTGTCATTTCCACAGTCAACCCTGAAATTGCATTTGCAGCTATTAAAGATCGGGACTACTTTGATGTACTATCTTCTTCAAACTTCATTTTGCCTGATGGGATCGGTGTAGTCATGATGTCACGTTTGACTAACAACAGGCTTCAGTCCCGAATCGCAGGCTACGATGTTTTTAAAGAACTTCTTGGCGTTGCTAACAAGAAGAAAAAACGCATATTTCTGTACGGTGCGAAGAAAGATGTTATAAAAGGTGTTGTATCCAAAATTTCTTCTGAATACCCAAACATTAAAATCGCAGGTTATTCAGACGGTTATGTTCAAGATCGCACCCTAGTGGCAAAACAAATTGCAAGAGCAAATCCTGACATGGTATTCGTAGCTTTAGGGTATCCTCATCAAGAGAAGTTCATTCATAACTACAGACACTTGTTCCCTAAAGCCATATCTATAGGTCTAGGAGGAAGCTTTGATGTATTTAGCGGTAATGTCAAACGGGCCCCTTCCTGGATGATACGTTTAAATTTAGAATGGTTCTACCGTTTAATCTTGAATCCATGGCGATGGAAAAGAATGCTTAGCATCCCAAAATATGCTTTAACGGTTTTAAAAGAAGAAAAAAACAAAAAAACTTTCTATCCAAAGCCTGAAAAAGATCATACAAAACAGATTTAAAAACGAAAACTTTCAAATAAATGGATGATAAAAATGAAAATAAGATCACTACTGGCGAATTGCTATTTGTATTTTTTATCAGCAATCGCCTTTTTTCTGCAATGGGTGAAACCTGAAAGCAAAGTGACCCTCCTGATCTCATTCGAAGCAAATGCAAAAGCGATTCTGGAGGAATATGAACAAGGACAATACTCTTACAAACTTAACATCCTGTATACCCAACAGGCCTCTTCTATTGCCGAGAGCTTCCCGAATGTAGATGCATATTTAATACAAGAAAAAAACCCTATCCATCTCATTAAAGCTGTATACCTAATGTTTAACAGTAAAGTGATCATAACAGATAATTACTTTCTATTAACAAGTGTGTTAAATAAGCGGAAGCAAACGAAATGTATCCAAGTATGGCACGCAAATGGCTCACTCAAAAAATTTGGTTTGGAAGACATTACAAACATGCAACGGACGAAAACTGATATTAAAAGGTTCCAAAAAGTATACAGTTCGTATGATTATTTAACTGTTGGCTCAGAAGAGATGGCAAATATCTTCAAGAAATCATTTGGAATAAAGGATAACCAATTATTAAAAATAGGTGTACCTTTAACAGACCCTTATTACCGAGAAAACAAGAAAAAAATTTCAGATACTCTAAACATACAAAGAAAAAAAATAATCCTCTATGCACCGACATTTAGAGATTATAATATGCAATCAATTCAATTGCCTTTTACAGAAGAACAATTAATTCATCAGTTAAAAGAAGAATATGTTTTATTTGTTAAGCTGCATCCCGCCATTCAGAACAATATTGATATTAAATATTCCAGTGATTATATTAAAGATGTTTCTAACTATGCCTTGTTTGATCTACTCATGGCTGCAGACATATTAATCACTGACTATTCTTCTGTTCCCTTTGAATTTTCGATTTTAAATAAACCCATTCTTTTTTATACTTATGATTTAAAACTTTATCAACAGAAGCGGGGATTGGTTGATAATTATCTTTCCATAATACCTGGAAGAGCCTGCTATGACAGTGAATCATTAATAAATGAAATTCAAACCCCATTTAATTATTTCAAAATAAAAGTTTTTTCCGATAGATGGAATAAGTATTCTGAGGGGAATTCAAGCCAAAATTTATTAAATTTCATCGAAAATTTAATAAGCTAAATGATGACACTTGTTCAAAACAGAACAAGTGTTCTTTTTTCTCTTGACTACCGAACGTATGTTTGCTTTAATGTAATTAGTTGCTTATGGCAGCAAATAATAATAGAGGTGGTAAATTTATGAGAAAAAAAGAACTGTTTGATTTCACCAACATCACGCCTAAATTATTTACTGAACTACGTGTAGCAGACAAAACCGTACTTCAATCATTCAATTTCGATGAGAAAAACCACCAAATTTATACAACCCAAGTCGCAAGTGGATTAGGAAAAGACAACACCCAAAGCTATCGCATAACTCGTTTATCTCTTGAAGGTTTACAATTAGACAACATGCTGTTGAAACATGGAGGTCATGGTACAAATATAGGAATTGAAAACCGTAATGGCACCATTTATATTTGGTCACTATACGATAAACCAAACGAAACAGATAAAAGTGAATTAGTTTGTTTCCCATATAAAGCAGGCGCGACTTTAGATGAAAATTCTAAAGAACTTCAGCGATTCTCGAATATGCCTTTCGATCATAGGGTTACACCTGCTCTTGATATGAAGAATAGACAGTTGGCAATTAGACAATACGATACAAAAAATAATAAACAGTGGGTGACAATCTTTAACCTGGACGATGCAATAGCAAATAAAAACAATCCTCTTTATACTATTAACATTCCTGACGAACTTCATTATTTACAAGGTTTCTTTTTAGATGACGGTTATTTATATTGGTATACAGGAGATACAAACAGCAAAAGCTATCCGAATCTCATAACTGTATTTGATTCCGATAATAAAATAGTGCTGCAAAAAGAAATTACTGTTGGCAAAGACTTGTCCACTAGATATGAGAATAACTTCCGTGAACCGGAAGGGATCTGTATGTACACCAATCCTGAAACTGGGGCAAAATCATTAATGGTGGGAATTACAAGTGGAAAAGAAGGAAATCGTATAAGCAGAATTTATGCATACCATTCTTATGAAAACTTCATGAATCATGTACCTATGCTTCGATCCCCTTTATTAAAAACCGTGGGGCACCAAGATACACCTCCAGAAAGATTTCAACCATTTATGCAAACCTTCATTTTAGAGTATAATGCTCAAAACAAAAAATGGATGGTTCCGACTTCAGGTTATTTACCATCTTACACATCAAATTTAGTCCGAAATATTACTATCAATGCAGATGGAAACTTGCAAGTCACATTAAATGAACGCTATATTAGTTTACTGCATCAATCGATAGAAGGAGATTTCCGCTTAAAACAAAAGGATATCCGAATGGGATCCTGGTATTTTGCCGGCGGAGAAAAATCAAATGTGCTTGAAATAGGTTTTATGAAAGGGAGTACAAAAATCAAACCTGATGATACAGCCATCTCAAATGCTTCAAGAATGAGTATTTTTATGATTGTTGCGGACAAGATTGAGGTGTGATAAACAAATAGGCTGTAGCTATTTAATAGCTACAGCCTATTTGCAACTTTCTAAGTTTTTTATTGATATTCCGGAACATCAAAGTAAAGTGTATAGCCGTCCAGCAATGAATACAGGCTGTACATGCGGTTTACTTGTTTGTACGCCCAGCCGATGTCTGTTGCGTATTGATGTGTCGCTGTAGCTGACCATCTCATTTTGTACAGTGTGTCCTGATTGTAAGCTGTGTTGTGGATATACGATGAGCCTATGAATTTAGCTCCGCCGATAATGGCCGCTTCTGGTGTGAACCAGCCCTGTTCGTACGCATATTTGGCTCCGTAGTAATTCGGATTGCTGTCGTATGCTCCAATTCCATACATGTTGTATACGGTTTTTCCGTTATAGGTTAATCCATTGGCTAAAGCGGATGTCCCGTTTCCTGTTTCCAGAAGAGCGTGTGAGATTAAATACAGTTCGTTGATGCTATATTGATTGGCGGCATCGATAAATGCCTTTGCTCTCCCTGTCAGGATGCCTTTACCCGCAAGCACTTTCTGATTGACCTCAGTAACGCTGAGGCCCGCTGTCTGTGACAGCTTGAGAAATTGGAAGTAGTATTTGCTGTCTCTGGAAAAGTTATTCGGATCCACGTATTGAACTACTTCATCACTGCTTGCGTTTCGCCAGCCCAAATTGATCTTAGCCCAGCCGTTTATCTGTCCGATGATTTTCACTTTATCGCCTTTTTTAAATTGGCCGATCACGTTTGTCGGGCTGACTTCCGGCGTTGACCGGATATTTAGTACATCAGCCGTAACGGTTGATGTTGCTGTATTAATGTACGTGAGCGATACGTAAGCCGCTCCGTCTGTTTGCGGACTTACTGTCATTTGTTTTTGGACCATATCACGAAGCGAGAGATTGTAATTTGTTTTCATGATTTGCGGGCCGTTTTTGATCTTCACGATAGATGATGTCCATCCGTATAATTGTTTTAGCTTCGTTGATGCCACAGCAGCTGTATCATTGCCTGTGAACTGTTCGTTTACGCTGATTTTATAAAGCGTATTGCTTTTCGTTGTGTAGCTCGGAGTTAAACCTTTTGATTTAAGATAGGTTAACCCATTGTTCAATGCAGTTTTGCTGCTGAGCTGTGTTGTCACGATTTTGTATTGTGTATATGCAGTCTGGCCTATTTTTGATGTTGTGACTGCTATTTTATTTTGTTTGAAAAATGTTAAAACGCGGTCAATCTCTTCTTGGCTGATGATAGCTTCAGTTGTGATTTGGTAGCTGCTCGCAGCTGTCTGACCGGTTTTCTGGCTTGCTGCTGATATATGATTTGATTTGAAAAACGTGAGTGCCTGATTGACTTTCGTTTGATCAAGCAGAAATTCGGTTGTGATTTTAAACGTGTCAGCTATTTGTTTTTTGACGGATTTCGCAGAAGCACTCAGCTGATTTTGCTTTAATATGTTCAAACCCTTTGTGACTTTTGCTTGATCTGATGTTTCTTCTGAGATGAGCTGATATTGATTTTCTGCTGTTGATCCAGCTGCTGTTTTTGCAGCTTTTACTTTTTTCTGAGCAAAGAAGGCTGCTGCTTTGTTTGCTTGCTGCTCGCCTAAAATCTTTGCCGTCGTGATTTGATAAGCTGCAGACGTTGTCGTTTTTTTGACGTTGGATGACGTGTAATGCCATTTTTTCTTTTTAAAGAAAGTGTCTATTTTTTGGAGCTGCTGTTTTGTTATACCCTTCATATTCACGGTATATGATGTGCTTTTTCCAACCTGTTGATAACTGCCGGATACGCCGGTGTTTTTCTTGATTTGGCTGATGGCGTTCTTTACTGTATTCAGCCCTTTGAAATAAGCTGATTGGACATTGTATGACTCAACGGTTGTTTTTTGATTGATGGACTTGTAGCTGCCTGTGATGCCAGTGCTCTGTTTCAGCTGCTGCAATAGAGTCTTGGCATTCGCTTCACCTGAAATGGCGGCAGTTGTGAACGTATAATAGGCTTGTCCTTTCACCGTTTCCTTTAATGATGCATGCAGCCCCGATTCCTTTTGGAAGGCGTTTTTGATCTGCGCTGCTCTGCTGTCTCCCACGATTGTGCCAGACTGAATGGTTGTGACAGACACCGTGTGTGTGATGGGCTGATACGAGCTTTTAATCCCCGTTTGCTTGGCCAGGCTCTGGATAAGCGCCTTGACTTTTGTCTCATCAGCAATGTCTGATGTCATGACATTCATATAGGGCTGAGCTGCTCCGTAAGCTTTTACAGCGCCAGCCACTCCCGTCTCCTGTTTCAGCTTTGCTAGGATAGTGTTGGCCTGTTTTTCTCCGGAGATGGCACCTGACGAGATGGTGACATATGGCTGTTTGCTTCCAACAGGACTTGACGTTCCTGTAATCGATGTCTGTTTGGCGAGTCCGCTCAGTATTGCTTTCGCTTCTGATTCGCTATGAATGCCTGAGGCGGAAATTTGGTAGGTCGTTGTTGTGCCTGAAGCCTGATAGGATGCATCCCAGCCAGTATCTTTTTCCAGTTTGGCGACAGCTTGTGAGGCTTGGCTTTCTGTACTGAACGTATTCGACGGCTCTACTTTATATAGTGAGTAGTCGGTATACGCGGCTGCATGGGCAGAACCAGATATGGCAAAAAAGGCAAGGGACGCGGCGGATAGAAGCATAGGTGCGATTAGTCTCTTTTTCATTCCTTCTCCTCTTTCTTATTCTATGAGTATATAAAACTAGTTTATTTATCGGCACGCGCATGCTTCATTTATAGGTGAATCACTTCCATTTTCTAATAAAAAAAAACTTAATCTCGAAGTGAGATTAAGTTTAAATATGAGACACGATAAGGGTACAAGTTCCTTTTATCGTAAAATCGGGCATTTGAGCCGGCATAATAAAGTGATCGCCTTTTTTGAGCGGACATGTTTCGCTCTCATACATCAGCAAACCGCTTCCTTCTATCACGCTGCAAATCAGAAAGGATTCATCCTGAGCCATTTCAGCTTCGCCATTGATGTCCCATTTATACACCGAAAAATATTCCCCTTGGACAAATGTTTTAATGGTTATTCCTTTTCTTGATTCGGTCGATTCATCAATATACCCGTCCACATGGGGAACGGTGGCCGCATTGACCGCTTTGGCAAAATGAAGCTCTCTCGGACTTCCGTTGCTATCAACCCGGTCATAATCGTACACCCGGTATGTGGCATCTGAATTTTGCTGAGTCTCTAAAACAAGGGCCCCCTTGCACAATGCATGCAGCGTTCCGCTCGGCACATAATAAAAATCACCCGGTTTAATTTTGATTCTTCGCAGCAGGCCCTCCCAGTCACCGCTGTTGATCATTGTGACAAGTTCGGTTTTTGAGCGGGCCGTATGCCCGTAAATGATTTCTGCGTTTTCCTTACAGTCGATAATGTACCAGCATTCCGTCTTGCCGAGTTCTCCCTCTTCGTTTTCTCCGGCATAGTAATCATCAGGGTGAACTTTAATTGACGTATCTTCCCTCACATCCAGCAGCTTTGTCAGAAGCGGAAACCGATCCCCCTCTACGCCGCCGAATACTTCACGGTGCTCTTCCCAAAGCTCGATTAATGTCTTTCCTTTATACGGGCCATTTGCAACAGTGCTCGGTCCTTTTGGGTGAGCGGAAATGGCCCAGCATTCCCCCGTTGTTTCTGAAGGAATACTGTATCCAAATCTATCTCGTAAAGCGGTTCCGCCCCAGATTTTTTCTTTAAACACAGGCGTTAGAAAAATCGGTGATTGCGTCATGATCCGTACCCCTCCCCTGTAAATAACTGATCATCATTTTCCCGGTGCGCCCCTCTTACAAACGCCCGTATAAGCTGTCTTTTTTCCGATGACAACATATGTACAAAGCATCATCTTTTCACTACCCCTTCAAAGAAAACGCTTCCTTTCTATTATATCACGTTGAAAAGAAGCTTTGTTTCAGCCTATTCCTCGATAAGAATAATTCTCCTTTTTTGATACAAATTAATAAAAACCGTCAATCTGTTTATGAAGGAGAGAAACTATGCAAATCGACTCTGATCTCCAGAACAATATAGAAACATTGAAAAAAAAGTTGGGGCAAAATGACGATATCATATTTTATACGTTTTCTTTCGGAGACAGCAGACAGAAGGCGTGCCTGCTGTATATTGACGGTTTGACAGAGAACAAGCTTCTGGCGCAATACGTCATTTCTCCATTACAAAAAGAAGCGCCAGCCAAAAAAGAAGGCCTGATTGAAGATTTATCCGCTTTTTTTTTCGGCTATCGCCACAGTGTTGTTTCCTCGATAAACGAAATTCAGCAGCTCGTTTTTTTGGGCCAAGCGATTTTGCTCGCAGACGGTTACGACGGAGGGTTGGCATTTGATACAAAAACGATAATGACTCGCAACCTTGAAGAGCCTACATCTGAAGTCTTGGAACGCGGGCCAAAGGTTGGTTTTATTGAAAAGCTGCGGACAAACACGGCGCTTTTGCGGGAGCGATCTAGTGACCCTAATCTCGTCATTAAAGAAATGACCATCGGCAAAAGGACGAAAAAAAAGGTAGCTGTCGCTTATATTCAGGATATTGCTCCTGATTATGTCGTAAAAGAAGTGTTTAATCGGCTAAAATCCATCATAACAGATGATGTGCCAGAATCAGGCTCACTTGAACAGCTCATTGAGGATGAACCTTTTTCGGTCTTTCCCACAATATTAAGCACAGAACGTCCTGATCGTGTAGAAAGCTCGTTGTTAGAAGGACGGGTTTCGATTTTAGTAGATGGTACACCATTTGCATTGATTGTACCGGCAACGGTTGATGAATTTATTCATTCACCGGATGATTACAACCAACGCTGGTTTCCAATGTCTCTTATTCGTTTGATTCGCTATACGAGCATTCTGATTACTATTTATTTGCCTGGCTTATATATTTCTCTCGTTACCTTCCATACCGGGCTTTTGCCGACGAGAATGGCCATTTCGATTGCGGGCAGCAGGCTGAATGTACCTTTCCCGCCTTTTGTTGAAGCCTTTAATATGATATTCACGATAGAACTGATCAGGGAAGCCGGGTTAAGGCTCCCAAAGCCGATCGGACAGACGATTGGCTTTGTCGGAGGGGTTGTTATCGGACAAGTAGCCGTACAAGGCCAAATCGTCAGCGCACTAATGGTCATTGTTGTATCCATTACCGCATTGGCATCCTTTACCGTTCCATCATACGCTTATAACTTCCCGCTGCGGATTATTCGTATCGCGGCAATGATAAGTGCATCAGTGTTGGGCATGTATGGCGTCATCATGGTCTTTCTGCTAGTAATTGGCCATTTAATGCGTTTGAAAAGCTTTGGCCAGGATTACATTATTCCGATAATGGCACAGCCCGGACAAGACTTGAAAGACACAATTATTCGCGTTCCCACCCTATTTTTAAAAAGAAGACCTACCCGCAAAGGCACAAAAGATAAAATCAGACAAAGGTGATGGCTATGAGGCAATCAGAGGACAAGCTTACATTCATGCAGACGCTTATTATGGTAAGCAGTACAATGATCGGTTCTGGTGTCTTAACCCTTCCCCGCTCAGCCGCTGAAACCGACAGTCCGATTGGATGGATCATGATCCTGCTGCAGGGCGTTATTTTTATTATTTTTGCTCTGCTTTTTTTGCCTTTTCTTCAACGAAACAGCGGGAAAACGATTTTTGAGCTCAACAGCATTGCAGCCGGAAAATTAATTGGTTTCTTATTGAATTTATTTATTACCCTTTATTTTATCGGTATCGTATGCTATCAGACGCGGGTTTTGGGCGAGGTTGTCGGATTCTTTCTTTTAAAAAACACACCGATGGCGGTTGTTGTGATCATTTTTCTGGCGGTTGCCATTTATCATGTTGCTGGGGGCGTGTACCCCATTGCGAAGGTATATGCGTATATCTTTCCTATTACCATTATTATTTTTCTCATGCTTTTGATGTTTAGCTTTCGTTTGTTTCAGTTAGATTTTATCCGGCCCGTTTTTGAGGGCGGCTTTCAAAGTTTTTTTTCTTTATTTCCTAAAACTCTTTTATATTTTTCCGGATTTGAAGTCATATTTTATCTCGTTCCCTTTATGAAGGATCCAAAGCAGGTAAAAAAAGCTGTCGCTTTTGGCATTGCTACTTCGGCTGTTTTCTATAGCATTACATTGTTTATGGTCATCGGGTGTATGAGTGTGGCTGAGGCAAAAACAGTGACGTGGCCGACCATTTCACTCATTCACGCATTAGAAATTCCAGGGATTTTTATTGAACGATTTGACCTGTTTTTACAGTTAACGTGGACAACGCAGCAATTTGCATGTATGCTCGGCTCCTTTAAAGGGGCGCATATCGGATTAACAGATATCTTTCACCTGAAAAATAAAAACAATCCATGGCTGCTTACTGCATTGCTGGCTGTTACATTTTTTCTATCAATGTTTCCTGAAGATCTTAATGCCGTGTTTTATTACGGTACACTTCTCGGTTATGTATTTCTAGGTGTGATTACAATACCATTTTTCATCTGGTTTTTAAGCTGGATACAGAAAAAACTGGGGAGGGGTCAGCTGCAATGAAGACAATGCTGAAACTTTTTGCAATGTTTCTGATGCTGCAGATGCTCTGCGGATGCTGGGATGTCAAAGATATTGAAAAACTGTCTTTTGCCAGAGGGCTTGCGATCGATGAAACGGATGACCATCAGTATAAATTAACGTATCAAAACCTTCTTCCCCAAAGTGAAGACAGCCAAGCAGCCGGAAAACCCGAATTTGTCAATGTGACGTCCTACGGAAAAACCGTCTTAGAAGCAGTCAGTGATGTATCCATCAAGGACCCTCCTATCTATAGCGATCATTTAAAAGTCATTCTTTTGGGAGAAAAGCTAATGAGGAATCAAAACATTGATCAGGTCTTCAACCATTTCATCCGGGATGATGAGCTGCGGCGCAGCAGCTATTTGATGGCTGCCAGAGGGAAAGCCGGAGATGTTTTTACGAAAGGAAGTCTGAAGCAGCAGCAGCCGATGCCTTCCGAAAAGCTGATTGAACTCACCAATAACAGCGGGTATAACGGAAAGATTATGATGCCGCTTCGGATCGGCAGGGCCTCTATCTATTGCCAAAATAGCTACAGTTTTCTCATCCAAGCCGTGAAAAACCAAAAGGGAAAAGCGAAGTATGACGGGGCAGGCATTATCAAAAGCGGCAGCAATAAACTTATCGGATTTCTTTCAGCTGATGAAATTCAGACTTTGACATGGGTTATGGGGACGATACGAGGTGGTGTTATGCCGACGACAGATAAAGGGCATCCGATTACGTTTGAGATTAAAAAGTCAAAATCTAAAATTAAGCCGGCCATTGAAAATGGAAAGCCTGTCTTTCAGGTGTCTGTCAACACAAGGGGGATCCTGACAGAAGACCAAAACCCGAACGAAAATTCCTTTCATAAAAGCTATTTGCACAGGCTTGAGAACATTTTTGAGAAAAAGCTTGAACGCGATGTAAAGCAGGTAATGGATAAACTGCAGCATGAGTATAAAACCGATCCAATCTTTTTATCTGACTACATTCGGATTCGCTACCCTGAATATTGGAATAACGTAAAAGGACATTGGGATGACATATTTTCTGAGGCAGATTTTAAATATGATATTTCGTTCAAAATCATTAACTTCGGCACAGTCGGGAAGTAAACTCTGAAAAAGGGTGCGCATGATTACGCACCCTTTTTTATGTTCCAACAGTCTGCTGTTTTCCAGCAGATCCTTCCTGTCCGTTTTTGTCACGTAAATCCTGCTCAATTTCTTCAAGGCTTTTTCCCTTTGTCTCTGTCACTTTAAAACGGACGAATAAGAAAGCCATGATACCGATTGTGGCATAAATCAGGAATAAATAACTGATTCCGATCGCTTCCATTAACATTGGATAGGTTAGTGAAACAATGAGTGTCCCAACGTGCAGCATTAAGGTTGAAACACCAGTCCCGATTCCTCTGACGTGAAGCGGGAACAATTCAGGAAGCATCACCCAGACAACCGGTCCCCAGCTGACCGCAAAGACAACAATAAACACACCTAAACAAATGACGGTCGTCCATGAGGCAGCCGGAGTGTCATCGAAAAAGAGATTTACTAAAGCGAGAACGAGCAAACTGATCACCATGCCCGCATTCCCGAATAGCAATAACGGCTTTCTTCCGATCTTGTCGATAATTTTAATCGCTACTAATGTCATGACAACATTGACTGTGCCGATTCCGACCGTGCCTAAAATCGAAGCGGAGTTTCCGAATCCGACGTTTGTAAAGGTCTTTGGCGCATAGTAGATGATCGTATTCGTTCCGATAAATTGCTGCAAAAATGCCAATCCCAAACCGGCAATCAGGGCTGGGCGCACCCATGGATCGAACAGCTCCTTCAGGCCGCCTTCATCCTGCTTCTCCGCTTCTTTTATATCATGTATTTCCTGGTCAATATCAGTTGTGCCACGCAACTTTTCAAGAATTTTCTTCGCTTTGTTTTCTTCGCCATTCGTGAACAGCCACCGCGGACTCTCCGGCATAAACAAAATGCCAATGAGCAGGAGCAGTGACGGCACAGCAGCCAATCCAAGCATCCAGCGCCACGCTTCGGCATCGGCAAATATGTAATTGACAATGTAAGAAAGAAGGATGCCGACCGTGATCATCAGCTGATTCAGTGATGACAGCGCCCCGCGTTTATGTTTTGGTGCCAGTTCAGATAAATAAAGCGGCACGATAGTCGTCGATGTTCCGACTGCAAGTCCCAAAATGATGCGAAACAGCACCATGACTCCCGTATTTGGGGCCAGTGCCACACCAAGACCGCCTATACAAAACAGCAGCGCGGCCGCCATAATTGCTTTTTTTCTTCCGAAACGGTCAGTCAGCTTGCCGGCCGCTCCTGAGCCCAATATCGCCCCAACCAGCAAGGAGCTGACAACAAGACCTTCTGTAAACGCGTTTAAGCCTAACTCCTTTTTCATAAATAAAATAGCTCCGGAAATCACTCCGGTATCATAGCCATATAACGCGCCTCCAAGAGCTCCGAAAAAATAAAGCCATATATTTGACTGCTTTTTCATAAAGATGACTCCCTTTCTCCATCAGCTGCAATGACATTGTCTGTGGGATTTTTTTAGAAATCTTTTAGCCTCTTTTTCCGGCCATTAAACCTTTTTATTTTGCTGATCATAAGTTTTCCAATCATTTACTTGTATTTTTTTCAATGTCGCCGAAACATTTTACCTGCTGCGGCGTCCAATATAAGGTGATTCAGCACATCATCGTTATCAATTTTCAAAAACAAGAACTTATAAATATAGGAATATTTATCGAAAAATGTCTTTCGAGGAGTTGCCCCATGGCAAATAGAATGGTACGCTTCAAATATTAAAGAAACGTGAGGTATTGATATATGGAAGAACGATCACAGCGCAGAAAGAAAAAAAGAAAACTAAAAAAATGGGTGAAAGTTGTTGCCGGATTAATGGCTTTTTTAGTCATTGCGGCAGGCTCTGTCGGCGCCTATGCTTTTGTAAAGCTGAACAATGCTTCTAAGGAAGCTCACGTCAGCCTTGCACGCGGAGAACAATCTGTAAAACGGATCAAAGAATTTGATCCTGGAAAAGATTCTTTTTCTGTATTGCTCTTAGGAATTGATGCCAGGGAGAAAAACGGCGAGACCGTCGATCAGGCAAGAAGTGACGCGAATGTGCTGGTTACATTTAATCGGAAAGAAAAAACAGCTAAAATGCTGAGCATTCCGCGTGACGCCTATGTAAACATCCCAGGCCACGGGTATGATAAATTCACACATGCTCACGCTTACGGCGGCGTTGACTTGACTGTGAAAACAGTTGAAGAAATGCTGGATATTCCCGTCGATTATGTCGTAGAAAGCAATTTCACGGCTTTTGAAGACGTCGTAAACGAGTTAAATGGCGTCAAAGTAACTGTAAAAAGCGATAAAGTCATTCAGCAAATCAAAAAAGATACAAAAGGTAAAGTCGTCCTTCAAAAAGGAACACATACGCTTGATGGGGAAGAAGCGCTCGCTTACGTAAGAACACGTAAAGCGGACAGTGACCTTTTACGCGGGCAAAGACAAATGGAAGTGCTGAGCGCCATTATAGATAAATCAAAATCATTGAGCTCAATTCCGGCTTATGATGATATTGTGGATACGATGGGGCAAAATTTAAAAATGAACTTATCTCTTAAAGATGCCATCGGCCTGTTCCCGTTCATCACTTCATTGAAATCAGTTGAGTCTATTCAGCTGACAGGTTATGATTATGAACCTGCCGGAGTTTATTATTTCAAATTGAATCAGCAAAAGCTGCAGGAAGTTAAAGAAGAGCTGCAAAACGATTTAGGTGTATAATGAACGGGATGGCGATTACGCCATCCCGTTTTACATATTTCCTTGTTGAAAATTATCAAAGTAACGATTAGCCTTAATTTATATGGATTATGTTTCACAGGCAAGCTGAACATACTACACGAAGCAGCTTCATTTTTAAGGAGGTTCCCCTACATATGAAATGTATTGCGATTGATCTAGACGGAACATTACTGAATAAAGAAAGCGTCATTTCTGCGGAAAACAGAGAGGCGATCAAGCGGGCCGTTGATGCCGGCATCCTCGTCACCATTTGCACGGGAAGAGCGACATTTGATGTAAAAGCGCTGCTGGATGACTTGGATATCCCTATCATTGCAGCTAATGGCGGTACAATCCATGACACGGGTTACCGTTTGATCAGCCGGACATTAATGGATCAGGAAGCCGGTAAAGCGATTGCTGATTACTTACTTTCAAAAAACATTTATTTTGAGGTATATACAGATGACCATCTGCTTTCTCCTTTTGACGGCGAAGCTAAGCTGCACGCGGAGCTTGACATTCTAAAGAGCGCAAACCCAAACGAGCAGACGGATGAATTGTGGCAGGGAGCCATGACTCAATTCAAACAGTTTGGCATTAAACCAATCCCTCATATCGAATCGGTTTTTGACGGCGGTGAAAACATTTATAAGCTTCTTTGCTTCTCTTTTGATATGGACAAGCTGAAACAAGCGAAGGAAGAACTGAAGCATCATAAAAAACTGGCGCAAACTTCTTCCGGAAAACATATTATCGAAATTCTGCCGGCCTCGTCAGGAAAAGGACGCGCGTTAACAAAGCTGGCTGACATATACGAAATTGAAACACAGGATATCTATGCGATCGGCGATAGTCCAAACGATTTATCCATGTTTGAAGTCGCCGGACACCGTATCGCCATGGAAAATGCGATTGATGAATTAAAAGAAAAAAGCACCTTTGTCACAAAAAGCAATGACGAAAATGGTGTGGCCTACTTTATAGACCAGCTTCTTTCAGGACAATATGCATAAAGAAAAGACTCCAGAGATTGGAGTCTTTTTCTTTTATTGCACCCGTATACTTCCTGCGTATTTATCCTTCCAATATGTGCTCGTGTTCATATTGGTGATGGTCACGCCGTTTGATAATGTGACATGAACAACTTGTCCGTTTCCGATATAGATGGAGGGATTTAAGCTTGTTGATTGAAAGAACACAATGTCTCCCGGCTTCAGGTCCGCCTTCTCAATCTTAGTTCCGGCATTGTACTGGCTTGTTGCGTATCGAGGCAGGGAAATACCGGCTGCTTTCTGGTAGACATATTGGACAAATCCAGCTGTATCAAATCCTGTCTCAGGTGTTACTCCGCCCTGTTTGTAAGGCACTTCTCCGACATAAAGCGTCGCTTCGGAAACAATCGGATTTTCTTTCGGGATTGTCAGGTTGTCAAATCGGCGAATACCCGTCATCTTCGATTTCCAGTAATCCTCTGACAAATAGGAAATGGTTACTTTTTCTGACCGGCTTGCCTGAATGAACCTGCCTGCGCCTGCATAAATGCCTGCATGTGAAATTCCCGTTTTATACGTATTGCTGAAATAGACGACATCACCAGGCTTTATGTTCTGAGGGGCTACCTTTTCGCCCACTGCCCACTGCTGTTCGGCTGATCGCGGCAGATAAATGCCGAGTGCCTGTTGAAACACATATTGCACAAGCCCCGAACAATCAAAGCCCTCTGACGGCGTGCTTCCGCCAAACACATATGGGACACCGATATATTTTTCGGCCTCCTGAACGACAGGAACATCAGCCGTTGCCGGATCGGCAGCGATTCGTCTCGCTCCGATATAAGTTCCGCTCCAATAGCTGCTTTTTTTGTAATTGGTGATGATAACCCCTTTTGACTGTGTACTGTGAACCATTTGGCCGTCTCCGATATAAAGGGCGTCATGTGTCGGAACAGTTCCGGTGCTTCCCTCTTTCTTGAAAAACAAAATATCACCCGGCTTCAGGTTTTCCGGCTTTACAGCTGTTCCGGTTTTATACTGGTCGTTTACAGATCTCGGCAGATGAATATCAGCCTTACTGAACACATATTGTATCAATCCTGATGGATCGAAACCCTCTTTCGGCGTTTCCCCGCCATATTTATACTGATATCCAAGCAGGTTTTTTGCTTCGCTGACAATCAATTCTGATGATGTATCAGCTTCCGCAATCTCCGCTTTTGTCATAATTGGAACCAAAAAACAAATGATAACCGCCACAAGCAAAAACTTCTTCCAGTTTGCCAGTGTGTTCACTTTTATTATCTCCTCCTCTTTTTGCAGTTTTAACATCGGTATTTTTTTGAATATGTTAAGAGACTTTTTGATATTTTTACAGAATGAATATGCTGGGCAAATAAAAAGAGAGTGTCTCCTCAGACACTCTCTTTTTTGAATTATTTATTGGCGTTTACCGGTTCTTCCTGCTGTTGGATTTTATTCATTTCCATATCAATCTTCTGTTTTTCCTGATCTGTCAGCTGATCATTGAATTTAAAAGCTGACATAAACATGAACACGATGGCTACGGCAACAAACGGCCAGATGGCTTTGACAAATTTCATCTTTATCACTCCGTTTATTTAGATTTTAGTTTGTCACTATGATCAATATCAAACGTCAGTTTTCCGTCTTCTACTTTCCAAGCGAAATTAGAGTCTTTCGTCAGTTCGCGAATAATGGTTTTCTGTTTAAGGCTGTCTTTTTTCACAGGTGCAGGTGTCGCTTCATGGATGTCGATCGGTGTCACTTCAAAGCGGCCTGTTCCATTTTTCTTCAGGTGATACTGAACCAGTGCACTGTCTCTTGTTCTCGTCCAGCCCTGGTCAAAGACAAAGTTGCCGAGGCTGTAGAAAATGACGGTTCCGTTATATACTTCAATCGGTTCTAAGACGTGCGGATGATGGCCGACGATGATGTCAGCTCCCGCATCAGACATGGCTCTTGCAAGCTGGCGCTGGCGGTCGTTTGGATCATTGTCATACTCTTGGCCCCAGTGTGACTGCACAACAACAATGTCCGCATGTTTTTTCGCTTCTGAAATCATAGGGATGAAGATTTCAGGATCTGCGGGCAGCACGCCCGGCGTATTCTTTTTAGCCGCGAAACCTTTCCCGGACACATCGGTAAAGCCGAGCGTCGCAATCGTTACCCCGTTGACTTTCTGGTACGAAATTTTCTTTTTCGCATCACTTAAGCTGTATCCCGCTCCAACGATATCAAGGTTTTGCTTCGCAAATTCTCCAAGCGTATCTTTCATGCCCTGAACGCCGTAATCCATTGCGTGGTTGTTTGCGCTGTTGAGAACCGTGAAATTCATATCCTTCAACACTTTCACTGATTCCTTATTCGTCTGCAGATGAATCTCTTTATCTGCTTGTTTATAATTCTTTTGATAGGTTACCGGGTTTTCAAAGTTTCCTGCTACATAATCCGAGGCTCTAAAGATCGGTTCAACATATTGAAAAATACTGTCTGCCCCTTTTTGCTCCGTTACTTTTTCAACATAGCGTCCCATCATAATATCGCCTACAAATGAGGCTGAGAGTACGTCGTCAGAATACGTTTTGACCTTCGGCGTTTCCGCTTTTCCCGCCCACATGAAAGCGAACATAAGGACAAAAACGATCGGAATGGCAATAAATACGTGCTTATTGGTTTTCTTTTTTTGCTGTTTTGTCAGCTTTAGCAGCTTTTCATGAAAGCTCAGTTCTTTTTTCATCGTTTGACACACCTTACATTAAATTAAGTAGTAAACAAACATGATAGCAAAGGTCGCTCCGCTCAATAGCAGCGTGCTTCCGAACGTAATGGTTAAACCTTGTTTCTGAATGGTATTGGCAATTAAACCTGGCACGATGATGCCGATTCCTCGAAATTCTGCGATTTCAAATGGTACAATCGGGTATAGAAAATCAAACGCGATTTTTAGGACGATCCCTGTTATCAGCATGGCAGCGAACTTTCTGCGTCCGTACAAAATCATAAATTTGGATAAACCGTATTTCACGATAACATAAGTGAGCAAGCTCACTAGCAAAACAAGTAAAATAAAGACCGGCTGATTAAACACAAGTCCTAAATATCCCGGTACAACAAGTCCTGCCGGCACGATCCCTGTTTTTTCCGCAAAAATTAAACTGAGTAGTACACCTAAAATTAGTGCGATGTATAAATCTGATCCGAACATGTTTGCATTTCCCCCTAGCTTACGAGCTGCTTAACCTTGTATTCGTGGATTTTTTCAATTAAAGGCTCTGCGGCACCATGAATATTGCCGACGCCATATATGACACGGTTGTGCATTCTTTTCTTTAACAATTCCATAATTTCATCTGTTGACTTATACTCGAGATCATGCAGTTTGTCTGCAGGAATTTTGCCTTCTTCGTAGGCTTTTACGATCGGTTCTGTTGTTTCACCGATTAAGATCAGTTCACTTGCTTCAATATAAGGCAATACGTCATTTGCGAATTGCTGTGTCCGATCGACACGGTCTGCGCGGCAGTTCATGATGATGATCGGATCATCGGTCGGGTAACCGATTTCTTTTACACGTTTCCATATATTCAAAGTAGAAGAAGCGTCGTTTGCGGCAAACCCATTAACAAAGTGCCCAGGCTCGCTCGGACTGATCAGCGGAAGAATTCTCATTGCTCCCGGATCTGGCGGCGCATTCAGCATTCCCTTAAATGCTGTTTCTTCGTCAATGCCGAGTGCTTGAGCCACACCCAGCGCCAGAGAAGCGTTATCGGGGAATACCATGTATTCAAATTTACGTAAATACTCATCTGTAATTTTTGAGTTATCAGCAATGATGACTTTTGTGTTTCGTTCTTTTGCTTTTTGTTTAAAGAACTCGGTATATTCACTATCTGTAATGACAAGATGGCCATTATAAGGAATTGTAGCGGTAAACGCTTCTGCAATTTCATCAAGCGTCGGCCCCATGACATCCATATGGTCTTCTAAAACATTCACAATGACGCCGATATTGGCCTGCAGAAGTTCTTCCTGAAAGATGATTTGATAATCTGGGTTAACAGCCATGCATTCACTGACAATCGCGTTAGCCCCTCTTTCTACTGTTTCTCTCATGACTTCTTTTTGCTCTCCGATATTCGGCCCCTGAGGTTTCCGTTTAATCGGCTTTTCCTCCGGTGTGTCCCAGTAAATCATTCTTGCATCTGTTCCTGTTGTTTTTCCAACAGTCTTGTAACCGGCTTCTATTAATATTCCGGTTGTCAGCCTTGTCACAGTCGATTTTCCGCGGATGCCGTTAATATTCACCCGAACAGGGAGGGCATCAATGTTTTTCTGATGTCGTCGTTTTTCTAATATTCCGATGACCAGTATGACAGCACAGGCTATAATGAGTAACCACATTGCTTTTCGACATCTCCTTCTATATTGTTGTAAATTCATTCATCAGTATATAGAATCACTATGAATTCTCAATCGGCATTATGTAACATAATCTTCCCTAATCGACTAAGCCAAACTTCTCTTTTGAAAGAGATTTTATACCTACAAACTGTTTTCTATTTTTGGAAAACAGCAGGACTTATACCTTATCACTTTTTTAAAAAATCGAAGAGAATGCGCTTTCATTTTTCTCCTGATATCCTTCTGGACGTATAGTCACATCCTGCTGTTTGTATTTAATATGCATTTCAAATCAATCTTTTTTTCAGCCTGTGTTATCAAGCATCTCCTGCTATCATGCGTGTTTCCGGTTCTTATGAACACAAAATAGTTTTATCCTGTTTCTTAAGGACAAGGTCATAATGTCATCCTTTCTGCATGGAATAAGCAATATTAGGCCCATTCCAAAATGACTAAGGAGGTTCGAGATGAAAACGCTAAACATACGAGTCCGAATTCTCTAACATAATTAAACATTTTCTGGGATGATAGTCTTTTCTGTTTCTCACCATTTACAGGTCTAAACGCATGACTTTGAAACAATTTTAATAAAACTTAATATTTGTTCATGAAATCTTCATCCATATTTGTGAAAACTTTGTCAAAAAAAGAGTGAAAACCTTAAATTTTTCAATTATATATACAATTTACAAGTAGATTTCTTTTGATATTTTTATTGCCAACTTCGGATTGTTCATGATAATCTATCTATGTAAACGGTTACATAAACAAGGAGGAGCTGTTTTGGCTACAATTAAAGATGTCGCCGGAGCGGCGGGCGTTTCAGTTGCGACGGTTTCCCGCGTCCTGAATGATAACGGCTATGTACACGAAGAAACGCGAACGCGTGTCATAGCGGCGATGGCGAAGCTGAACTATTACCCGAACGAAGTCGCCAGATCTCTATATAAAAGAGAATCCCGACTGATCGGACTTTTGCTCCCGGATATCACAAACCCTTTCTTCCCCCAGCTTGCCCGCGGTGCGGAGGATGAATTGAACCGGGAAGGCTATCGCCTTATTTTCGGCAACAGTGACGAGGAATTAAAAAAAGAACTTGAATACCTTCAAACCTTTAAGCAAAATCATGTCGCAGGCATTATTGCCGCAACAAATTACCCGGATCTCGAGGAATACAGCGGCATGAATTATCCAGTCGTTTTTCTGGACAGAACACTTGAAGGGGCTCCTTCTGTGTCTAGTGACGGCTATACAGGAGGAAAGTTAGCCGCCAAGGCTATCATTCACGGAAAAAGCCAGCGCATTACGCTCTTGAGAGGGCCCGCTCACCTGCCGACCGCTCAAGACCGATTTAACGGCGCTTTGGAAATCTTAAAGCAGGCTGAAGTTGATTTTCAGGTCATTGAGACGGCTTCATTTTCAATTAAAGATGCACAATCGATGGCGAAGGAGCTGTTTGCCGCTTATCCAGCGACAGATGGTGTGATCGCGAGTAATGATATTCAAGCCGCTGCCGTTTTACATGAAGCATTGCGGCGCGGAAAAAACGTGCCGGAGGACATTCAAATTATCGGCTATGATGACATTCCGCAAAGCGGACTTCTGTTCCCGCCACTTTCTACAATTAAACAGCCCGCATATGATATGGGGAGAGAAGCTGCCAAACTGCTTTTGGGTATCATCAAAAAACAGCCGCTGGCAGAAACGGCAATTCAAATGCCTGTCACCTATATAGGAAGAAAGACGACAAGAAAGGAAGATTAAGATGCGTAATATTTGTGTGATTGGTAGCTGTTCTATGGATTTAGTGGTCACCTCTGACAAACGCCCAAAAGCCGGTGAAACGGTTCTTGGCACGTCATTTCAGACTGTGCCGGGCGGCAAAGGAGCAAATCAGGCCGTTGCCGCAGCCAGACTTGGGGCTCAAGTGTTTATGGTCGGCAAGGTTGGAGACGATCATTATGGAACAGCTATTTTGAATAATCTCAAAGCTAACGGCGTTCGCACTGACTATATGGAACCGGTTACACATACGGAAAGCGGAACCGCCCATATTGTGCTTGCTGAAGGTGACAACAGCATTGTCGTTGTCAAAGGCGCGAACGATGACATCACCCCAGCGTATGCGTTAAACGCGCTCGAACAGATTGAAAAGGTCGATATGGTTCTGATTCAGCAGGAAATCCCAGAAGAAACGGTTGATGAGGTGTGCAAATACTGCCATTCTCACGATATCCCGATCATGCTAAACCCGGCACCGGCCCGCCCGCTCAAGCAGGAAACAATTGATCACGCCACCTATCTGACGCCGAATGAACACGAGGCTTCGATTTTATTCCCTGAGCTTACCATTTCTGAAGCTCTGGCGCTTTATCCGGCAAAGCTCTTTATTACGGAAGGAAAACAAGGCGTCCGCTATTCGGCTGGCAGCAAAGAAGTGCTCATCCCGTCCTTTCCTGTTGAGCCCGTTGATACAACCGGAGCCGGTGATACGTTTAACGCAGCCTTTGCCGTGGCCCTGGCTGAGGGAAAAGACATTGAAGCCGCATTGCGGTTTGCCAACCGTGCCGCTTCCCTTTCTGTCTGTTCCTTCGGTGCCCAAGGCGGAATGCCGACAAGAAATGAAGTAGAGGAGCTGCTGTCATGAAAAAACACGGTATACTGAACAGCCATCTTGCCAAGCTTCTAGCTGACCTTGGCCACACTGATAAAATTGTCATCGCGGATGCCGGACTGCCGGTTCCTGACGGCGTTTTGAAAATTGATCTTTCACTGAAGCCGGGCCTTCCGGCTTTCCAAGATACAGCGGCAGTACTGGCTGAGGAAATGGCGGTCGAAAAAGTCATTGCTGCAGCTGAAATAAAAGCATCCAATCAGGAGAATGCGAAATTTCTAGAAAATCTTTTCTCTGAACAAGAGATTGAATACCTTTCACACGAGGAGTTTAAGTTGCTGACAAAAGAAGCAAAGGCAGTCATAAGAACAGGAGAATTCACACCATATGCCAACTGCATCCTGCAGGCGGGTGTGCTTTTCTAGAAAGGAGGATGAAACATGCAGATTGAAATGAAAAACATTCATAAAGCATTCGGAAAAAACCAGGTGCTGTCAGGCGTTTCCTTTCAGCTCATGCCTGGCGAGGTTCACGCATTAATGGGAGAAAACGGCGCCGGCAAGTCCACGCTTATGAACATTTTGACAGGCCTGCACAAAGCAGATAAAGGTCAAATCAGCATAAACGGAAACGAAACGTATTTTTCCAATCCGAAAGAAGCGGAACAGCATGGAATAGCCTTTATCCATCAGGAATTGAATATCTGGCCGGAAATGACCGTTCTTGAGAATCTATTTATCGGTAAAGAGATATCCTCCAAGCTGGGCGTCTTACAAACAAGAAAAATGAAAGCGCTAGCAAAAGAGCAATTTGACAAACTCTCCGTCTCTCTTTCTCTTGATCAAGAAGCCGGCGAATGTTCCGTCGGACAGCAGCAAATGATCGAAATCGCAAAAGCGCTTATGACAAATGCCGAGGTAATCATTATGGATGAACCGACCGCAGCGTTGACTGAACGTGAAATCAGCAAGCTCTTTGAGGTTATTACAGCGTTAAAAAAGAACGGCGTCTCAATTGTCTATATTTCGCATCGCATGGAAGAAATTTTTGCGATTTGCGACAGAATTACCATCATGCGTGACGGAAAAACGGTAGATACAACAAACATCTCAGAAACTGATTTTGATGAAGTCGTCAAAAAAATGGTTGGACGGGAGCTGACTGAACGATATCCAAAACGCACTCCTTCTCTCGGTGACAAAGTATTCGAGGTGAAAAATGCCTCCGTAAAAGGGAGTTTTGAGGATGTCAGCTTCTATGTGCGTTCCGGTGAGATCGTCGGTGTTTCAGGATTAATGGGAGCCGGCCGGACAGAAATGATGAGAGCGCTGTTCGGCGTTGACAGGCTGGACACGGGTGAGATATGGATCGCTGGGAAAAAAACGGCTATTAAGAACCCGCAGGAAGCCGTGAAAAAAGGTCTCGGCTTTATTACAGAGAATCGCAAGGATGAAGGGCTCCTGCTCGACACCTCGATCCGCGAAAATATTGCCCTGCCCAATCTGTCCAGCTTCTCACCAAAGGGTTTCATTGATCATAAGCGGGAGGCTGAATTTGTCGATCTGTTAATCAAACGCCTCACTATCAAAACAGCATCACCGGAAACGCACGCACGCCATTTATCAGGAGGAAACCAGCAAAAAGTGGTGATAGCCAAGTGGATCGGCATCGGACCGAAAGTGCTTATCTTGGATGAGCCAACGAGAGGTGTGGATGTTGGTGCCAAACGAGAGATTTATACGCTGATGAATGAGCTGACCGAACGCGGCGTCGCTATCATCATGGTGTCATCAGAGCTGCCTGAAATTCTGGGAATGAGCGATCGGATTATCGTTGTCCATGAAGGCAGAATCAGCGGAGAAATCCATGCGCGAGAAGCAACACAAGAACGAATTATGACACTTGCCACGGGAGGGCGGTAATATGAAAACGGAACAACTGCAAACAGAACAAAAACGGATTCACTTCGACGGAGTCATGCAAAAACTCGGCCCGTTTCTTGGTTTATTTATTCTCGTTATCATTGTATCTATTTTAAATCCCAGCTTTCTTGAACCGCTGAATATTTTAAACCTGCTTCGCCAGGTCGCCATTAACGGATTAATCGCGTTCGGGATGACCTTTGTCATTTTGACAGGCGGCATTGATCTTTCTGTCGGCGCTATTCTTGCCCTGTCCAGCGCTTTAGTTGCGGGGATGATTGTGTCCGGTGTCGATCCGGTTCTCGCGATCATCCTTGGCTGTATCATTGGTGCCGTACTAGGCATGATCAACGGATTATTGATTACTAAAGGAAAAATGGCGCCCTTTATCGCCACGCTTGCGACCATGACTGTGTTTCGCGGACTGACGCTAGTGTATACAGATGGAAATCCGATTACCGGACTTGGCACAAACTTCGCTTTTCAGATGTTCGGACGCGGTTACTTTTTAGGCATTCCTGTACCGGCAATTACGATGGTTCTTGCCTTTGTCATCCTTTGGGTGCTTCTTCATAAAACACCATTCGGACGCCGAACGTACGCTATCGGCGGCAACGAAAAAGCCGCGCTCATTTCAGGCATCAAAGTGACGCGCGTGAAAGTGATGATCTATTCTTTAGCCGGGCTTTTATCCGCTCTTGCAGGTGCCATATTGACTTCCCGCCTGCATTCGGCCCAGCCGACTGCGGGAGAATCGTACGAACTTGATGCTATCGCGGCAGTCGTCTTAGGAGGAACAAGTCTTTCCGGCGGCCGCGGACGCATTGTCGGCACGTTAATCGGGGTGCTGATCATCGGCACACTTAATAACGGACTTAATCTGCTTGGCGTCTCATCATTTTATCAGCTGGTTGTCAAAGGGATTGTTATCTTAATTGCGGTATTGTTAGACCGCAAGAAGTCAGCTTAGGAGGGTTTTCACATGAAAAAGGCTGTATCCGTCATTTTAACGTTATCATTATTTTTGTTAACCGCCTGTTCGCTTGAGCCTCCCCAATGGGCAAAGCCGTCAAACTCGGGGAACAAAAAGGAATTCACCATTGGCTTGTCCGTCTCAACGCTTAATAATCCTTTTTTTGTCTCATTAAAAAAGGGTATCGAAAAAGAAGCTAAAAAACGGGGAATGAAAGTCATCATTGTTGATGCACAAAATGATTCATCGAAACAGACGAGTGACGTGGAAGATTTAATTCAGCAAGGTGTTGATGCATTATTAATCAACCCGACTGATTCTTCGGCGATCTCAACCGCAGTAGAATCTGCAAACGCAGTCGGTGTGCCCGTCGTAACAATCGATCGATCTGCCGAACAAGGAAAAGTTGAAACCCTCGTTGCTTCAGATAATGTAAAAGGCGGTGAAATGGCCGCGGCATTTATTGCCGACAAACTTGGAAAAGGAGTAAAGGTGGCAGAGCTTGAAGGCGTCCCCGGCGCATCTGCCACACGGGAACGCGGCTCAGGATTCCATAACATCGCAGACCAAAAGCTCCAAGTTGTCACAAAACAATCAGCTGACTTTGACCGCACGAAAGGCCTGACTGTCATGGAAAACCTGCTGCAGGGACATCCTGATATCCAAGCTGTTTTTGCTCACAACGATGAAATGGCGCTCGGTGCTCTCGAGGCAATTAACAGCTCGGGGAAAGACATATTGGTGATTGGTTTTGACGGCAATAAAGATGCGCTCGCTTCCATTAAAGACGGAAAGCTGTCAGCCACCGTAGCTCAGCAGCCTGAATTAATCGGTAAATTGGCTACAGAAGCAGCAGATGATATTTTGCACGGAAAAAAAGTGCAAAAAACAATATCCGCGCCTCTCAAACTAGAAACACAAAAATAATTGTCTGATGTTTAGGAACCTGCGATAACGTGAATAGAGATATAGAATGAATTATTTCTCTTACGTGAGGAGAGGAACGGCATGAACAAACCAACAAAAATATTTTCAACATTAGCACTTGCGGCTGGAATGACTGCGGCGGCTGCTGGCGGCGCTGGAACGATCCATGCTCAACAGCCAGAAACAACGGTAAGCATTGATGATTTATACAGTTATCCGATTGATTCTTATTTGGTATCAGCAGAGGCTCTAAATGTCAGAACGAAGCCTTCCGCATCAAGCCAGAAAGCCGATACACTGCACTTAGGAGATAGCCTAAAGCTGATTTCCTTCTCAAATGCTGACTGGGCAAAGGTTCAGTATAAAAACGGAAAAATAGGATTTGTATCCACTCATTACATTGTAAAAGCAGCGACAACGGTAAAAACCAAAACAAAAACGAAAGTATATACATCCGCTGACGGAAAGAGCATTAAGACTCTTCCAGCAGACACAAGCGTTTCTTTTTTAGGCTGGAGTAAAACGAATAAAGGCGGTTTTGATTTTGATTGGGTATTCGTTGATTACGGTGGTGCGACAGGTTATATGAAAACAAAGGATTTACACATGACAAAATAACTGTGAGGGATTCCGCATTTATGCGGAATCCCTTTTATTATAAATTGATTTGTCACATTCCCAAGATATTTCTCAGGAAATATTGTCGTATGCTGTGTAGAAACCTTACATGATCATCGACATTTTTGTTCACGCTAAAAAGCGGAGGTGTAAATATGGATCAATTTGAAGCAGCATATAAATCGTATAAAGCCCGGCAAACAACTGTCGACCAGGAAAATGTTCCATCTGGAAAAGAAGAAATTATTGCGGTTAGAAGAAATGAGGAAGACAATATTATCGCAGTGAAAACCAATACAGGAAGAGAGCTCGACTACCCTACCGCGCTGTCAGAAGCAAAATCAGGAAAACTCGCTCATGTTGATGTCTTCCATAAATACGGGCGTGACATTTTGCGAAGTGAACCGGACGGCATTAAGGAAAATAACCTTTCTGAGCTGCCGGATTTTTAAACAAATACAGCCCTGCCGTATGTTCGACAGGGCTTTCTTTTAAACAAAAGGCTGCTGGATGTATTCGGCTAACCGTTTTGCACTGTGAGAAATGTCCTCTGCAGCTGCATAATTCACGCCATAGAACACATATGGAGGCAGATACTTCATGCCAATCAGATTACTCGTGGCCTGAAATGGTTTCAATAGCTCACTGATCGAGTAATGATTTGCTCCGCCCGCTTGATATTTTTCCGCTTCGCTCCCTGTTGATACAGCCAGCATCAGCTCCTTGCCATGCAAGGCATTTCCTTCTGAACCAAAAGCCCAGCCGTAAGTCAGCACAAGATCCTGCCATTTTTTCAAGAGCGGCGGAGAACTGTACCAATAAAGCGGAAATTGGAAGACAATCCGATCGTATTGCTCGCACAGCTGCTGTTCTTTCGCAACATCTATCGCTTCATCTGGGTATTCCTTATAAAGATCCCGTACTGTGATATTGTCATGTTTACTCAATTCCTCAGCCCACGCCTTATTGACAACTGAGGTCTCCATATGAGGATGAACTGCCAAAACCAATATTTTCATCAGACCACACCTTTACTGTTTTGATGTTATTTTATCTAAAATCAGGAAAAGAGCCAAATAAAAAGAAAGCCCTGCTAAAAGGGGCTTTCTTTTTTTCTTTTATTCAGGGCTTCCTTCAGTTGTTTCGATATCTTTCGCAAAATCAGGGTTATCCAGATTCGCATTAAAGAAATCCGCTGTGTTCGGAAGTCTGAGATTCATGTTCATTTTTTGAGAAATCGTAACCGTGCAATCCTCAAGCACATAGTCAAAAACGTGTCCGCCTGAATTGCGTCCTTCGTCAATGAAGTGCAGGTGATAGCCAGAAACGGCGATTCCGTTTGCATAAGCTGGTGTCAAGAAACCTACGATCGTTCCTCTCACGTTGTCGAAGTTGAAAATCGGCTGTGTTTTGACCGCTTCAACCATTGGCACGTAAGGTTTTTCTTGAAGTTCTACCGTTCTTGTCTGCACCTTTTTAAACAATCCGTCAATACGAATTGCATAAAATAAGTTTCTGCTTGGCAGCATGCTGTTGATCTCTTTTTCAAAGTCTTCGCGTGTCATTTTCGCATCAATTTTGTGCGTCATGTCCGGTGTAAAGAACGTAAATGAACAGAACGGAGAACGATCCCCGGTTTGGACTGGTGTCGCAGTTCCGTCTGAACGGAGACGGTAAAATTCGCCGTCAAACCCAATCAGCTCTCCGTCAAGCTTGTTAAAGGTTCCGATACCGAAGTCTCCATATTTCGGAATCTCTGACAGTTCAAAATCCCCGTCATATACTCCGTCTAATAGAGAAGTCATTGTTGATACTTGATAAATCTGGCTCACAGGCTGATCTTTTTGACCGCGGCTGAGCACTTGAATGTTGCTTTCTCGTTTCATATTCCCTTCACTCCTTTTATTTAGTGCTGTTCATAAAACAGTGTCGTGATGCGCAGAGTGCTAGAGAGCTTTCGTTTTCATGAGTTCTCCGAATTCTTTCGGAAGCTTGTCACTTGCTAAATTAATGTTATCACTGTAGTCAACCGGGACATCAATGATGACAGGACCTTCAGCGTTCATGCCTTGACGCAGAACATCTGCCAGCTGGTCTGGTGATTCTACGCGCAAGCCAGTTGCTCCGAAGCTTTCCGCATATTTCACGATATCGATATTTCCGAAATCGACCGCAGATGTACGGTTATATTTTTTCAATTGCTGGAATGCAACCATGTCATATGTGCTGTCGTTCCATACAATGTGTACAATTGGTGCTTTTAGTCGTACCGCTGTCTCTAATTCCATTGCTGAGAATAAGAAACCGCCGTCACCAGAGACAGAAACCACTTTTTCTCCCGGTTTCACCAATGAAGCGCCGATTGCCCAAGGAAGCGCAACGCCGAGTGTTTGCATACCGTTACTGATCATTAATGTTAACGGCTCGTAGCTGCGGAAATAACGTGACATCCAAATGGCGTGCGAACCGATATCGCAAGTTACTGTAACATGATCATCGACTGCATTACGCAACTCTTTAACGATTTCAAGAGGGTGCGCTCTGTCTGATTTCCAATCGGCAGGCACCTGCTCACCTTCATGCATATATTGTTTTAAATCAGAAAGGATTTTCTGCTCACGCTCTGCAAATTCTACTTTCACAGCATCGTGTTCGATATGATTGATCGTGGACGGAATATCACCGATCAATTCAAGATCAGGCTGGTAAGCATGATCAATGTCAGCGATAATCTCGTCTAAATGGATAATTGTCCGGTCTCCATTGACATTCCAGAATTTCGGATCATATTCAATTGGGTCATAGCCGATCGTCAGAACAACATCTGCCTGCTCTAGCAGTAAATCGCCAGGCTGGTTGCGGAACAAACCGATACGGCCAAAATACTGATCCTCTAAATCTCTAGAAAGGGTACCGGCAGCTTGATATGTTTCAACAAATGGAAGCTGAACCTTTTTCAAAAGCTTGCGAACCGCTTTAATTGCTTCCGGTCTTCCGCCTTTCATGCCGACCAAAACGACAGGAAGTTTTGCTGTTTGGATTTTTGCTATGGCCGCACTGATTGCATCATCTGCTGCAGGACCGAGTTTTGGTGCTGCAACAGCACGCACGTTTTTCGTATTTGTGACTTCATTCACAACATCTTGCGGAAAGCTCACAAAAGCGGCCCCAGCCTGCCCTGCTGACGCTATCCTAAACGCATTTGTAACAGCTTCCGGTATATTTTTTACATCTTGAACTTCTACACTGTATTTTGTAATCGGCTGGAATAGCGCCGCATTATCCAAAGATTGATGTGTCCGTTTTAAACGATCTGCACGGATCACGTTTCCAGCAAGCGCAACGACAGGGTCTCCTTCAGTGTTCGCTGTCAACAGGCCTGTTGCCAAGTTAGAGGCACCCGGTCCTGATGTGACTAACACGACTCCCGGTTTTCCAGTTAAACGGCCGACTGCTTGGGCCATGAATGCTGCGTTTTGTTCGTGCCGAGCAACGATAATTTCAGGTCCTTTATCTTGTAAAGCGTCAAATACCGCATCAATTTTTGCACCTGGAATGCCAAATACATGTGTGACACCTTGCTCCACCAAGCAATCAACAACAAGCTCCGCCCCTCTGTTTTTCACAAGGGATTTTTGTTCTTTTGTTGCTTTTGTCAACACCCTCACTCCTTATTATGCATTTTAAACGTAAAATTTTAAATATCTTGTGATAAGTTTCACTATACACTCTTTGGAAATTGACCTCCAATATCGATTCGCCTTATGATTAATATGTAATACGAATTATTAACCTATGGAAAGGAATGCATATTGAATGGAGCTTCGCCATCTTCAATACTTTATCGCAGTAGCCGAAGAGCTTCATTTCGGAAAGGCTGCCCGGCGGCTGAACATGACGCAGCCTCCTCTCAGCCAGCAGATCAAACAGCTGGAGGAAGAAGTCGGAGTTACGCTGCTGAAAAGGACAAAACGATTTGTCGAGCTTACCGCAGCAGGAGAAATCTTTTTAAATCATTGCCGCATGGCATTGATGCAAATCGGACAAGGAATTGAACTGGCACAGCGGACGGCCCGCGGCGAGCAAGGCCTTCTCGTAATCGGTTTTGTCGGATCAGCTACATATGAATTTCTGCCGCCGATTGTCCGGGAATATCGTAAAAAATTCCCATCTGTGAAAATAGAACTGCGTGAAATATCCTCGTCTAGGCAGCAGGAGGAGCTACTAAAGGGCAACATTGATATTGGTATACTTCATCCTCCCTTACAGCATACAGCTTTACATATCGAAACCGCCCAAAGCAGCCCTTGTGTTTTAGCTTTGCCTAAGCAACACCCATTGACTTCTAAGGAATCAATTACGATTGAGGATTTAAGAGATGAACCAATTATTACTGTTGCTAAAGAAGCATGGCCTACTCTATACATGGATTTTATTCAGTTCTGTGAACAAGCGGGCTTCAGACCCAACATTGTCCAGGAAGCCACAGAATATCAAATGGTGATTGGTTTAGTCAGTGCCGGAATTGGTATGACATTTGTTCCTTCCTCAGCCAAAAAATTATTTAATTTGGATGTTACTTATCGAAAAATGGACCAAATACAGCTTAATGCCGAATGGGTTATCGCTTACCGCAAAGACAATCATAATCCGCTTATAAAGCATTTTATTCATATTTCAAATTGTCAGCAGACAAGAACTAAAGAGAGTGATGCAGGTACATGAACGATACTTGCAATCTCTTTTTTCTTTTGGGATTCTTATGGAAATTTTATTAATTTAATATAATCGCTTAGTACAACTTCATATCAGTATACGTATACATACAGTACAAATAGTTGGCAAGGACATTAGTAAGCGCAGGACATTAGTTTGATTTTAAAAATGATAGATAGAGAGGTGAAGTAAATTATTGAGTTCACCGGCATATTCACATTGCTCGCTTTTTTCGTAACAATGATTTTTATTTTCTGGAGACCAAAAGGACTAAATGAAGCTATCCCCGCCACATTTGGCGCTTTAATGGTTTTATTGTGCGGAAGTGTGTCATTGGCAGACTTAGGGGAAATCGGAACAAAAGTCACGGGTGCATCGGTTACAATCCTTGCCACTATGATTATGGCCATTGCACTAGAAAGCTTTGGTTTCTTTTATTGGGTGGCTGCAAAACTGCTCCAACAATCCAAGGGTTCAGGCATCAAGCTTTTTTGGCTAACCAATTTGCTCTGCTTTCTCATGACCATTTTCCTTAATAATGATGGGAGCATTTTGATCACAACTCCAATCCTTTTGCTTGTACTAAAATATTTAGGTTTAAAAAAACATCAAAAAGCCCCATATTTATTAAGCGGTGTTTTAATAGCCACAGCCTCTAGCGCACCGATTGGCGTAAGTAATATTGTTAATTTAATTTCTCTCAAAATCATTGGAATGGATCTATATCTTCACACTGCCATGATGTTTGTCCCTAGTATGATGGGACTCATTTTTATGACTTGTCTACTGTTTATGTTCTTTTATAAACGTCTTCCCAAGAGCCTGCCAGATATACCGAGCCATTTTCAGTCTCTGCGGCATAGAAGGTACCATCCTCTTCATTCGCCATCAGCTCCTTTACCAGAACGAAATCAAACAAAAATCATGTTGTTTGTGCTTGCATTTGTTTTTCTCGTCAGAATGAGTCTATTTGCAGCATCATATACCGGTATTTCTGTTCCTCTTGTCGCTGTCATCGGATCTTTTATCCTGTTGAGCTGGAGATGGATTTATTTCAAAACTTCCCCAAGAGACTTGTTATATAAATCGCCTTGGCACATTTTTATATTCGCTTTTACTATGTATGTCTTAATTTATGGTCTGCATAATATTGGATTCACAGAGTTACTTGTGAATTATTTTGAACCTGTGGTTTCTGGAAGCCTCGCCCACGCAACTTTCGCATCAGGTATCTCTACTTCAGTTTTTTCTAATCTCTTTAACAACCATCCAGCGTTAATGATCAGTACTTTTACCTTAACTGAAATGACCCTGAATCCTTCAACAACAAAAATCATCTACTTGGCAAATATTATCGGCAGTGATATCGGTTCATTATTATTACCTATGGGAACATTAGCAACGCTTATTTGGATGCATATATTAAAACAGCATGATGAAAGTATTTCATGGGGCGAATATATAAAAACGACCATTATCATCATTCCGCTGACTGTTCTTTTTACGTTGACATGTTTATATTTTTGGATCAGTTGGTTATTTCTTTAGCACAGTATGTAACGAAAAACTGCCTTCTGCTATTCAAGAGGGCAGTTTTGTATACACTAGGGAAGATGCATTGTTTTTAGATGATTTAACTTCCAAATGATTGGCTCTCCACTTGCGTTAATAAGCTCAATGATATTATTAGAGACATCCTTTAATAGACCAACTTTTTCTGGCACCTCTCCCATATCAAATATGACCAATTCACCAATATTTTTTTTGATCTGCTCCTCAAAATTACGCACAAGAGGAACTTTAGAAGGCACGACCGGCAATTGTGAGTTGTCAAGAGTATACGGTGTTTGTTCAGTTGAATAAGGGGTAAACCATTTTAAATGATGCATAGATATAAAAAGTATTTTAAATACGGGTGAGAAAAATACAATATAATCGTTTAAAACATTTGTAACATATCCATGTATCGATCGACCCCCAGTTACATAAACTTCAATAAACTGGCCTTTGACCTTGTTTAATGTATTTCTATATGAAAAAGCTTGAGTTTCTGCCTCTATCATTGGATCTTCCGGATTGATCAAAAATGGCTTCTCAGTACTGGTCATTATTTTCGCCTTGTTCATTTGATGAAGATGCAACAAGGGAATATAAAGATAATTGCAGCCATCAAAAATAACAAAAATATCCTGTCCGATATCTATGAGGGTGCCGACAAACCTTGTATCTCCTGAAATGACAACCTCAACATCTGTGTTAAGGAATTGATTCAAACCTTTCACGATTCTCCTCCTTTAACTGAAAAAGGGCATCACTTAATCTGATGCTCCTCCATTATCTATTAAAATTTACGTTTCCAGTGATAGTCTATCGTTCTGACAATCGTTTCATAGCTATAATCTTCCTTTTGTTTTCCTGAACTTTTTAAGGAACTTGAATAACCTGGTGATCTTGGTGATCGTTTAGATGATTTTGATGAACTTCTTGAACCTGATGAGCTGTAAGACTTTGATGATTGATAATCTGAAGATTTTGATGATCGTTTAGATGATTTTGATGAACTCTTTGAACCTGATGAGGTGTAAGATTTTGATGATTGATCATCTGAAGATTTTGATGAACTCCTTGAACATGACGAACAATAAGATTTTGATGACTGATAATCTGAAGATTTTAGTGATCGTTTAGATGATTTTGATGAACTTGATGAGCTATATGGCTTTGAAGAAATTAACGAACTGCTGTACACTTCTTCTTCTTTTTGATCTGTATCATTGCTGTTTTCCTGATTTTGATGCTCTTTCTTTTCATCCTCTTTTTTGTACGACCCTTTTGGGCCTAAGCTGATGCTTTTTATGTGAAAAGGATAGATGCGAAGCACCTCTTGATTTTTCACTATTGTATAATGGCCGTCGGCATTATCTACAAGGATACCCTCAATGGCTTCCGGACCTCCACGATTAATTGAAACCCATTTATGAGTCAGACTCTTAAAAACCTCGCTTAAATAATCAGCTTCCAAGACACCTGATGGCGTATGCCCTTCTATTTTCAAATCGTGCTCATGTTTACTTATACTCTTTATGTGATGGATATTAAAATACACTACCCCATCCTCATTTGTGTTTAACGCAGCGTAATCATCTCCCAGCCAGACCAATCTTCCTTTTTTAGATTCCGGACCCCCTTGATTAAATTGAACTGATTGGTTCATCAATTGTCCGATTAAGCTATGAAAATCGTCAGCGTCGGGCATTTCCTCAGTCTCAATTGTTGTGTTGCTATTATTGGTATCCTCAGTAATACTTTTCACATGATCCAACTGATAATAAATTATTTTTTTTTCAGCTTGTAAAGCAATATAATCTGATTTTACAGCAGCTAATTTTCCTTTTTTAGATTCCGGACCTCCACGGTATACAGTAACAATTTTATCTTTCATTGAATGCAAAAAGTTATAATAAGATATTTCATCATTTGAATGATACTTCGTTCTCCTCTTGCTCATTCAAGTTCCTCCTAGTCACTTATACATAGATGATAAACATATTGCATATATACGTGTCACGTTTATTTGTTGAACTAATTCAATCGCCTAATTGTCGCTTTTTCAGCAGAATACCTATTTTCACACATTCATAAAATACTTAAATTATTTTTGAGGTATTGTGAACGGTTTTTAATATATTCACAAATCACATCCGGCTCACGGTCAAGACGCTCAACATCATTCTTTTTATATGGGTCCATCAAGATAAAAGGCCTAATCCGTTCATACATCGCCATTATTTTCGGTTCCATATATTCTATCGTAAAAAGCGATTGGAGCGTTTTTTCTAACAGCCGCTTGTAGGACTTGCGAAACTCGGATTCATCCAATATCCGGGCGGTTAGTGTATTAAATCCTTGAATTCTTACATAATCGGCAGCCATCCGCTCTCCATGGATATCCCTGCCCCAGGTCGCATCATAATCCCAAGGAATCACCTCAAATAATCCGGTTTCCCCGCTTCTGTATAATGCGTAGTTGTGGACAAACCCGTCATAGTTCGAGGTGAATACAATACCGGCAAGCCAGCGCAAATACTTATCGACATCCACGTGTTTTGTCACTTCTGACTTAAACTGAGCTTTAGGGACAGTATTAATTTTAAAAATCATATCCTGTAAATAAAAATCATCTTCCACAGTCCCTGTCTTCTTTTCATATCCAAGCTCCAGCGACGTCTTCGTTTCCTTTTCCAAATCGCTCATCAGAGAAAAATTAGCATCATCATCCACCGCGTAAAAAATCGCGCCATCAGCCAGCTTCCTTTTCGCCAAATAATATTCATCTACGGATTCAAGTTCAAGATAAACCCCTTCATTCTTCCCGTTCACCTTTACAAACACAAACTCTGCCTTTGGAGACAGTGTCCCTAGCTCCGAGAAAAAATCCAGAGACAATTTGTTTCTCATCAAGGAAGGGTCTTTATACTCCGCATTTAAGTGAATCTCTCGCGCGCCTCGGAATGTTTTCGGCTGATAAAAGGAAATATGGTATGACTTCTTTTTGAAGTCTCTGATATGTGATCCCCGATAAGCGATATCAATATCCAGCCTTTTTTGATTTACCTTCATCACAGCTGGCACCGGATCATCGTCCCATATATCCTTTTTTAATTCACGCAAATCTTTTGGATGAACAAACAGCTGATAAAGCGGTAAATTGGATTGATTCTTCATCCATAATCCTCCTTACAAATTTTAGGCTTTTATTTTTATAAGATCTCAGCGGAACACTTATACACTTTTTAAAACCGCGCGTACTATGAGGGTAGTAAGGATCTTCATCCTTAACATCATTTTTAAAAGGAGGATTTCAAATTGGGCCACTATTCCCATTCTGACATCAAAGAAGCGGTGAAATCCGCAAAAAAAGAAGGTTTAAAGGATTATTTATATCAAGAGCCTCATGGAAAAAAACGCAGTCATAAAAAGTCGCACCGCACTCACAAAAAATCTCGCAGCCACAAAAAATCATTCTGTTCTCACAAAAGATCTCGCAGCCACAAAAAATCTCGCAGCTTCAAAAGATCGTTCTGCTCTCACAAAAGATCTCGCAGCCACAAAAAATCATTCTGTTCTCACAAAAGATCCCGCAGCCACAAAAAATCTCGCAGCTTCAAAAGATCTCGCAGCCACAAAAGATCTCGCAGCTTTAAAAAGTCATGCCGCACACACAAAAGATCTCGCAGCTTTAAAAAGTCATGTCGCACACACAAAAGATCTCGCAGCTTTAAAAAGTCATGTCGCACACACAAAAGATCTCGCAGCTTTAAAAAATCATGCCGCACTCACAAAAAATCATATCGTTCCCATAAGAAACACTACAAAAAACACGATGATTATGACAGCAAAAAAGAATACTGGAAAGACGGCAATTGCTGGGTAGTCAAAAAGAAATACAAATAATCTAAGTTTTCATTGTTTCAATAGGCTGCCGGCGGAGGTACGGAAGCCTATTTTTTTATTTGCCCTGTATTAGATATATGTCATGACATAACATATGCAACCCGCATCATTTGGTTTCCTTTAAACCATTTCGTTATAATCAAGGTATCCTAACGATAAAGGCGGTTGTTGCTATGTACATATTTCAAGCTGATCAGCTTAGTGCCAAAGACACATACAAGCTATTGTCAGGTACCGTTATTCCCCGCCCCATTGCATTTGTGACAACACTTTCTTCAGGAGGAGCGGTCAATGCCGCGCCTTTCAGTTTTTATAACGTCGTCAGCTCAGATCCTCCGCTTCTCAGTATTTCTGTTAACAGGGCGGAAGGACGCCAAAAAGATACAGCGCGAAACGCAGTGGAGAACGGAGAATTTGTCGTTCATGTCAGTGATGAAGCCATCATTGAAGATATCAATGAAACAGCTGCAAGCTTAAGGCCGGATGAAAGCGAGCTTACACGCACCTCGCTTCATCCTGTTGAAAGCAAAGCTGTTTCAGTTCCCGGCATTAAGGAAGCCCGCATTCGCTTTGAGTGCAAATTAGAGCGGCATATTACCTTTGACAATGATCAAGGCATCACTACAGCAGATCTGCTCATCGGAAGAGTTGTCTGCTTCCACCTAGATGAAAAGGTGTATGATGCAGAAAAGGGATATATTTTAACGGATGAATTAAAGCCTGCCTCACGATTGGCGGGAAATCACTATGCCAAGCTGGGGGAAGAATTCACACTGATTCGTCCCAGCTGAAGAGAAGGACTATTTAAATAGAAGAAACTAGTCAAAAAGACCTTATGATTACATAAATAACGCCTGTAAAAAAACTGAAAAAGTATCAAAAAAAAGAACACCCAGAGTAAGCTCGGGGTGTTCTTTTATGAAACGTTTTTCCTTTTTCTTCGTATAAAGGTAGATGAGGAGGAATTGGAATGACAAACTTTTGGATTTTAATGCTGATCGCTATTACCATCAGTCTCGCCTCTCAATTTTTTATAAAGAAAAAATACGGTATTGATAAATCCGGCTGGCGATATAAGCATGTCAGCAATACACACAAATGGATCGAAATTACTTTACTTATTTTGTTTGTGTTTTCACTCTCCTTTTTTCCAGTTGAATATTTGCTTCTTTTATTTTTTATTGTGATTGACTCAATACGAATTTTTATGGAGTGGCATTATAGACCTGAAGATAAGCAGTATATGTACCACATTGTAGAGGTCTCCCTTATGTTTGTGCTTTTGATTTATATTTGTACCCTATAGTTATTTAAATCCCCACAGCCGCTCCGTCTCCCCGAGGATCGGCTCCGCCTTGGAGAAAGCCTTCTTCATCAACTTTGATTGCAGCAGCGTGTCCCATCAGCGGATCATAGTCACCGACAACCTCCACGAGATGCCCGCTGTCTTTCAGTTTTTGGATTGTTTTTTCTGTGAATCTTCCCTCGACTCTGAGACCTTCGTATTCCTCTCCCCACGTTCTGCCCCATACCCAGCGTGGTTCGCTGATTGCCTGCTGCGGATGCATTCCGTAGTCCAGCATTCGGGTAATGATGGCCGTCTGGGTCTGAGGCTGGCCTTCGCCGCCTTGTGTGCCGTACAGAATTTTTGGCTTTCCGCCTTTACAGACCATAGCCGGCATCAACGTATGGAAGGTGCGCTTTCTCGGTTCAAGCGTGTTGACATGATTTTCATCCAGTGAGAAAAATGATCCGCGGTTTTGCAGTAATATGCCTGTATCACCGGCAGTGACTGCCGAGCCAAATTCAAAGTACAGGCTTTGAATGAATGACACTGCGTTGCCATCCGCATCGATTACGGCCGCATATGCCGTATCACTTCCCACCGGCCTGCTTTCTGCCGGTACTGCCAGATAGCCGATTTCTTCTGCCAATTGTTTTGCATAACGTTTGTCCAAAAGCCTTTCAAGCGGAATGTCAGCAAACGCAGGGTCAGTCAAAAAGGCATTCCGATCTACAAAACTCTTTTTCAACGCCTCCACAAGCACATGATAATACTCAAATGAACCCTGCTCGATTTGGGTGAAATCATAGTTTTCCAAAATGTTCAGTGTTAATAAACCGGTAAATCCCTGAGAATTCGGCGGCGCCTGATACACACTGTATCCTCGATAATCACTTGATACAGGCGCTGCCCACTCACCCCGATGCGCTTTAAAATCATCGATTGTCATGTAACTGCCGTTATTTTGTAAATGTGAGACAATCCGCTGAGCGAGATCTCCTTCATAAAATGCGCTTCTTCCTTTTTCAGCAATCACATTCAGACTGTCTGCAAGCTCTTTTTGCACAAACCGCTCTCCCGGGACAGGTGCTTTGCCCCTTCTCGTGAAGATGTCAGCCGTGTAAGGCGTGGAAGCCAGCAATTCAATATTCTTTTCTGTGTGACGACACTGATCAGCTGATACAGGAAACCCATTTTGGGCATAATCGCGTGCGGGCTCCAATACATCTGCAAGAGACAGACGCCCGTACTCCTTCAGGACCGCATCCCAGCTATCAACCATTCCCGGCACGGTAATGGCACTGTCAATTCCCCGCAGCGGAATCGCGCTTTTTCCCTTACATACATCTCTCGTTACGTTTTTTCCTGAACGGCCGCTGCCATTGTAGACTTTTACTGCCTTTGTTTCCTGGTGAAAGGTTAGCCAAAAGGAATCCCCGCCAAGTCCGGTCATATGCGGGTACACAACCGCCAGGCAAGCACTCACCGCAACGGCGGCGTCAAACGCGTTGCCTCCCTTATCCAGTATGCGGTTTCCGGCTTGAGAAGCGAGGTAATGCGGACTGACGACCATTTGCTTTGTACCGATGACAGATTTGTTCATCACAAGTCCCCTTTTTTAAGAAATTTTCTTCAGTATAGGGAGCCTGATTTTTCACATCTACTGATCCGGCAGAAAAACTGACGAACTTTCTTCTTTTCGCAAATAATAAGATATTTCCGCATTCATTTCGAAAACAAATGAAAAATTATTATTTCGATACGTAACTTTTATGATAAAATGATTGCTAAAAGGCTACGAAAGCAGGTGGAGCAATTGAGTCATGAATATCAAATCCCCAACCTTGTACTTGATGAGACTGATAAACAAATTCTCACGATTTTGCATGAAGAAGGCAGAATTTCTTATACGGATCTTGGCAAAAGAGTCGATTTATCACGGGTCGCCGTCCAGGCCCGTATCAACCAACTAATTGAAGCCGGTGTTATTGAAAAATTCACCGCTGTCATCAATCCCGCTAAAATCGGCATTCATGTTTCCGTGTTTTTCAATGTCGAGGTAGAACCGCAATTTTTAGAAGAGGTCGCTCTTAAGCTTGAGGAAGAGCCTGCGGTCACCAGCCTTTATCACATGACAGGCCCGAGCAAGCTGCATATGCATGGGATCTTTGCCAACGATCAAGAAATGGAAGAATTTTTAACAAAACGGCTGTATCCATTGCGAGGCGTCGTCAGTGTTGATTGCCAGATGCTGATCAAACGATACAAAAGCCGTATGGGAATGAAGCTGTAAAGGAGAGAAACGAATGAAAAACCATCCTTATCGGGATATGACGGCCGCAATGGTTCGCACCGGCATATTAGGGTTCGGCGGCGGACCTTCCGTGATTCCGCTGATCCGCCATGAAGCGGTCAATAAATATAAATGGATTGACGATGATGAATTCGGAGAAATATTAGCAATCGCTAATGCGCTTCCCGGACCGATTGCCACCAAAATGGCTGCTTATCTGGGCTTTAAGCTAAAAGGCACATTAGGTGCAGTTGTGGCGACCCTCGCCCACATTCTGCCTACATGTCTTGCGATGGTGGGCTTATTTGCGGCTGTAAATGTGTTAAGCCATTCAGCAATTGTTGCAGGCATGATCGGTGCCGTCACGCCGGTAATTGCGGTAATGCTCGGAATCATGGCGTACGAGTTTGGCCAAAAAGCGCTTAAAGGTTTCGGCTGGGTTACCGGCATCCTGTTTTTTATCATCGCTTTTATCGGCCTGCAAACTTTACAGATTAATCCCGGCCTGGTCATTATCATTTTCTTAGCGTACGGGGCGTTTCATTTTAAACTGAAAGACAAAATCACAAATAAACATTCAAAAGATAAAGGAATGTCAGCCTCATGATATCGATCTATTTATTTATGGCGTTTTTTATCGCAAACCTACTGGGATATGGCGGCGGACCTGCGTCTATCCCGCTAATGTTTGAAGAAGTCGTAAACAGATACAGCTGGCTCTCAAACGATCAATTCTCAAATATGCTCGCACTTGCGAACGCTTTGCCGGGCCCGATCGCCACGAAAATCGCTGCGTATGTCGGCTACAGCGCAGGCGGGTGGCCCGGCTTCCTAATTGCCCTGATCGCAACCGTCGTACCGTCGGCGCTCGCATTGATCGTCCTGCTGCGCATCATCCAGCGCTTCCGCCAATCACCTGTCATCAAAGGCATGACGCTGTCCGTCCAGCCTGTCATCGCGGTCATGATGCTCATTCTTACCTGGCAAATCGGCGCAGACGGCATCAAAGCGATCGGCTGGATCCAATCTATTATGATTGCGGGGATCTCCCTCCTTGCCATGACAAAATTCAAAATGCATCCGGCATTTTTGATTATCGCGGCGTTTTTATATGGGGGCCTTGTGATCCCTCATTTATAGAAAAAAGCACCTGGATAGGTGCTTTTTTATTTTGGTCCAGAAATGCTTTTTGATATATGGTTCTCATGCCCTGTATATAGGAATCACGTGTAAAACGTTCGCAAAACATGTGTTTCAAGGTCAGCCAGGCGGACAGGGATCGGCAGCCTGCTTTCTTGATTGATCAAGCTCATCGTGATCTGATAGCTGCTGTCTAAATCAATATAATTACCGCAAGACAAGAAAATAGGCTTCACGTCCCGCCGCGTTCGCAGCGCCCGTCCATATACCTCACCGTCATTGAGAATATCGGTGTATGCGCCTACTTCATTTTCAGGCGTCACGAAATCGCAGCCTTTGATTTTGAGATAGGTTTTCGCTATCCCAATCGTCGGCTTATTGAGAAAAAAAGCCGCATGAGTGGCAACGCCCATATGGTTGTAATGCAGATATCCGTTGCCATCAAACAAGAAGACATCCGGCTCCATCTCCAGCTTTTTCGCCGCCTCGATGATCAAAGGCAGCTCACGAAACGCAAGAAAACCGGAAACATACGGCACGCTGATTCTCCCCATGCTGTGCACTTTTTCAATGACTTCTTTTGTATCAGCGTCAATCACGATAATACTGCACACTCCGTATGGTTCTCCGTTCTGCTCCCAATAGGCGAGATCGACGCCTGCGCAGGTGTTGATGGAGTCTGGATGGATCGTGGGGGATAGGTTGATACGATTTCTAAGGGATTGTTGTGTTTGAACAAAATCCGATTCATCTTTTAGATGAAAATCGTGAATTTGATGTATTTCCATTTTACTTGTTTCCCTCTCTTCGCGCTCAATTGTCCTGCATGTCGATTCTAGCAATGACACCAAATTATATCATTGAAAAAAGCAGATAGTATAATCTGCTTTTTTATTAATATTCATTTTTCATTTCTTTCATAAAAATATAATCCAATTGTTTAATTAATTCTTTAAGTTCAGTACACATAATATCCTCTAAAGGATTTTCCCAATCTTCGTTTTTTATCAGTTCAATCCCATAGCTTCCGGCTGGATCACCTTCTGGGTACCACCCTACGTCAAGCAGCAAATTTTTTGTCTTATGAGAAATCTGCAGGAGATCTTGATTAAAGTCAAATAACCAAGCATCATCATTTGCCTCTAGCTTCTTAGGATCAGTATCGTTTAATGTAATGTAATCAACAGTCCAACCAGCCGGTATCTTTAGCCTTAAAAAATTGGGAATCTGTTGGCTTAGTGGCTGCAAACCCTCTAAAACCCCGCTTCCCACACTCCAGATTTGATATTCTAACTCTTCTAATAATTGTTCTATTTCATCAAAAGACTCATCTTCATAAATCTTATCTATTTTTAAGCCAGCTACTTTGATATGGTATTGATTATTTTCATATACTGCCTTCATAACAGCATTACGTTTTTCATTTTGTAGTATTAGTAATTCACATTTTTCTTGCATTCTTTTTTCTGAACATAAATTGTTCAGAACTACAGACCAGCCATTACAGATTTTTAATGGCTGCAGTTGAGAAATATGGTTTCTTTCCATCCCGCTTCTCCTTGTCCTTCATTGGCCAATCTTTAAAAAGCCTCATGATTGTAAAAAAACTTGCCGATAACAACACGGCAAGTTTTAACTACAGCAATTCTAATACATCAGTAAACAAGGCATCTCCTAATGTTAATCTCCTGTTGAAAGGCTGTATATGCGGCAATTCACTCCACTCATACACAGTATCGTAGTAATCATACAAATAACTGAGTTCAATAAATCCTTTCTCATGCATTATTTTATTAATATAGTTCGTTCCTGGGTGCGCCCCAAATAAATACACTAATTATTCATATCTTTAGGGGGGATAAAAGCGACTAATTGACCTTCAGGGTATATACCTTTCCATCCACAAGGCCATCCACCTGCTTTATACACTTGAAACATTTTCTCAAAAAGATTGTCGTTATTACCGTTTACTAGACGATTGATTGCACATTTATACAGATCTGACTCTACTTCTTCAGCAATATCCCAAAAATCCATAGGAATGAAATCTTCAGAATAGTTATCATCAGAATTGAAAATATTCGACAATTCTTCATCTAATGTTTTTAAGCGCTCATCACTTAAAATTATACCCAACAACTGTCCGCTTTCATTTGATTTTACATCTTGCCAAACTACTTCAACTTCATCAGTATCTTGAGACCATGCTAATTGTTGCGCTATCTCAAAATCTTCTATAAGTGTAATATCAGACAAATTCCGATTATTATTCTTAAATAATTCTCCGTGTTTAATAAAGTCAATTACCTCTTCCACTAAATCACTATATTTACCGTAACTACTCATTTATTTAACCACCTTTCCCATAATTCCTCTGTAGCTCCCCCACCTCTTTGCCAAATAGGGAGCTTTTTATTTTGACCCCTTTTATAAAATTTTTCTACATTTTTGATTTTCGATTTATAAAGAGGTATTCCTTTTTCTACCCCTAATTTTAGTTTTTGCTGTAATTCATAGACTTGTTGTTCTAAAACTTCAACACTTTCATTAATGTCCATTTTATTTAACTGTTTTTTTACAACATTATTATAAACACTATGATAACCTCTATGTCTAGACAAAGTACTTATTGCCTCTGCAGGGATTGGTAAGAAAATACCATTCGATGCATGATTTGTTTCCATTCCAATTTTTTTAATTATAGGATGGTTATATAGTTCTCCAGGAATAATATGTTGGGCTTGGTATCCAGTCCATTTTGACGACCGCGGTAATCCCATAGATTCTAACAAGTTTTTCCCAAGTTCAGTTGAATCACTTTTTGTTGTATGACCCGGTCGTCCCGGTATTCTCCTCTTCTGCTCTATCATCGGACCCTTAGTGCCTTTACCTCTACCCACCATCTTCACAACCCCAAGATCTTTCACAGCTTTCGTTTTCACATCAGCGTGAACAATTGGGAAAGTTGTCCCATCCGGTGTAACAGTCTTGTGGACACGAATTTTTACATTCGTCGGCACTTTGAATTCTTTTACTTGATCTAGAATCTTTTTCCCTTTTTCAACTTTTGCTACTTGTGGCGATTTTGCAAGCGGGATGCCTTTATCAATGTGTTTCGCCAATGCACCAGCACCAACCAAACTCAATGCCGCTTCCAGCGCACCCGTTTTCCGCTTCTCCTCAGACACTTTGTTTCCAAACATATCTCTGCCTGTCACTGCTTCTGAGAATCCGTTTGACGCAACAAGGCCGTATGCGCCCATTTCTGTCATTTTGAGAATGTCTAAGGATTTGCCGGTTTTGTAGGCATCTAAAGCGTGTTCAGCCGCGATAGCAGCTTTTCCGGTTTTGTAGATGGCTTTTCCGCCTTTGAAGGCCCGGCCTGCCCAGCCGACGACTGGTATAAATCCGGCTGCAGCCATAGCTCCTGCTGTCACACGTTCTGCGGTGGAGAGTTTTTCTCCGGTAACCGGGTCAACGCCTTCAGTTGCTCTTTTATAATCATAATAGCCAGTGACTTCTCCAGTAAAGTTGCAAACTCCATCCCATGTTTTTTCGTACCATGGTTTGTTTGCTTCTTCCTCGGCTTTTTCCTGGAGACGTCTTGCTTCTGCTTGCTGGGTTTTTGCATCGATATAGGTTGTTCCTTGATTTTCTACTTCAATGACGCTTTTGTAGACTTCATTGCTGTGGAAGGCTTTTTTGTCATAGTACATAGGAGAAGCGCTCTTCCCGTTGCTGGTGGCCTGCATGAGAACGGAATATTTGGTGAGCACTGCGTTGTCCAGAGATTCTAAATTTTGATATTCAGTGGTCAGGGATTCATCAAGCTTATCGACAGCTGTGATCGTGTCACGTCTGATTTTTTGGGCATCGCCCATCTTATCTGCATAGTCATCAAGCGTGTACATGTCGAGATCAATAATATCGCTGATGCCTGACAAAATAGAATCGATTTCTTCTTTATGGGCGGAGACTATCTCTGAGGCTTTCAGGTCTCCATTGGGCAGCTCATGATCTAAAAAAGAAGTTTCTACATATGAATCATTCAGTTCTTGATCTTTAATATCTCCTGAAATGCCATTTAAAAACGCAATTTGAGCAGAGACAAGCGTCAGCCAGCTGTCTACGATTTCCGCCTGTCCCTGAAAAAAATCTTTAATATTGTCCGCGCCTTTGCCTTTAAAATTATCGCCTAAATCTGCAACTCCCTGAAATGCTTTTTTCAGCGTGTTCAGTTGCTCTTCAAGCGTCTCATATTGCTTTTTTCTGCTCTTCGCTTCTTCGATTAAAGATTTTGATTCAAATACTTTACTCATCGCACTGCCCTTTCTTTTCTATTTTACCGCTATCGCCTCGTCCTGCTCTTTGAGTGAATCTACATTATCCTTTGTATCCTCGATATTTTTCTGTACCGCTTTTTTGTAATCTCCGAGCATGGTTTTGATGTTCTCCTCACGCTCATGATATTTTTTCGTATAATCGAGTTTGTTTTTTCCATTGGACCCCGCGGCGCCGATTGATACGTCAGCAAGCGCATCTTTGACAGAATCTAATGTTTTGATTACAGTATCGTATTTCAATTTAATTTCTGACATAAAAAAGATCACCACAATTTAATAGATTTAATTTGATTAACAGCATCCTCCAAGAATTCTTCACCCTTAGCAAGAGTATGACCAGCAAAATTCGCTAGCTTTAATTCTTTGTCATAGAGAAATTTCATAGATTCCAACTGAATAATCTCCATCTGAATCGAAGCCATATACTCGTTATATTTATCATTCACAATCTTAGATGCTTCCAATTTCGCCTCTTCTCTTCCCTTGTCGAAATCATCGGCTTTTGTTCCCGTCCAATGCTTGCCCAATTCAGGTTTCACAATTTCTTTGATTTCAGTGATTGCCTCTTCTTGCAGTGTGTCTATGTCCTTTTTTGCTTTTTTCAGTTTTTCGATCTTGTCTTCCACGTCGGAAATTTTTCCGTTGAGCGAACTTTTGATATCCGCTAGCATACTTTCATAACCCATCTGAATCACCTCTTAATACTCAAAAAGTCGTATGGAGGGGCTGATGAAGATAGACTTTTCCATACTTTATTTCCATATATTATATTTTAAAATAGCCAGAAGGCGGCTTAAATAGGGTAAATGGCTTAATTTAGGCATATAACGCTCTTGAAATGTAGGTATTTGATCTTGTTTTTGTTCGTTATACAGCTAATAAAAGCGTTTTATAAAATGAAATCACCTAATGTCATAGTTATAAAGGCACTTGAAAGAGGCAGATGTTGTTGATCTGCCTCTGTTCATGTTTATGTTCTTCATCGGTTCGGCCACGTCTGATTTTGTCTTTTGGCTTATATTATTTCCCGCTTCTGATCCTATTGGCATCAGGTGTGACCCTTTGGATCAAAAGCTTGTATTAGCTGCAGTCCCAGTTGTACAGAACGTTTGAAAAGTCTTTTTTCCTTAGATCTTCAGGTGTGATGAAAAAATTGGCGATGCCGACGTCTCCCCACATTGAATCGATATCATCGTCTGAATCAATTTGTAAAAGCATGATGGTGTGTTCTTTATATGCGTATTCCCGCGGATCATGCTGGGTAAAAGAAGCGTATCCGCCAATTTTATGGCCAAATCCGTTTTCAGCCAGTTCATTGTAAACATCTTCTTCATCCTCGCCGAACTGGCCAAAGAACTCCATTGTTTCCATGCCCGTATACTGCTCAAATTGAAAATCTGTAGGCAGCACCCATTCCGAAGATTTCACAGGCTCGACTGCCGCTTCTGATAAAATCGGAAAATCACATTCGCCTGTGCCAATAAATGAAAAATCAGAAACAAGCTCGTCTTCGTTTTCTATGATATTTTCAAAATAGATCACTCTAAAATTCTTTTGTTCACATTGATCGTCAAAATTCAATCCATAGACATCATCATGAACAGAAATGTAGAACTGCAGGATACCCGAAGAAGGATAGCCGCCAAGCTGGGGAATGTGCGAGAAATTAATCTGTGCCAGAAGCTTCATCGGCTGTCCATTTTCATCAGTCGGGTATATTTCATGCTTGGGGAAATAGGGGTCACCGGCAATTTTGCTGTCATATCGTCCTGTTTTCCCTTTTTGGACATTCAATTTCACGTATTCTTTCGCTGATTTCTCCAGCAATTCGCGGTACGTTCTCATTTTTTCAGGCAAATGATTCATCAGATGACTCTCCTTTTCCGGCATCTCCAATTATTTTTGGAAGGTTTTATTTTCTGGTTTTCTTCTAATGTTTTTCAAACGAATGTTTAAAGAAGCCCTACTTCTGTATAATTTTCCAAACAATAGTTAAATAGTAGCAAATGTATTCAGCACCCCGCAATAGATGAAAAAAAAGACTGGTGCGCAACCAGCCTTTCTTTTTCAATTATTGAATTGAACCCGACGGCACAACCGCCTTTCGTCCGACAGAATAATACTCCACTCCTGCAGCCAAAGCCTCATCCAATGTGTAGCAGTTTCTGCCGTCAAATATGAGCGGCGTTTCCATCAAATCCTGATAAGCCGCTAACGGGAATTGTTTAATGTCAGCCCAGTCGGTTAAAATCATGACGGCGTCAGACCCTTTGACAGCTTCCTCGATCGTCTCTTTATATTCAACAGCTTGCGGGAGAACATGCTTTGCATGGCTAACTGCAATGGGATCGTAGGCTCTGATACGGGCGTCGAGCGCAGCGAGACGGTCTGCAATAACAATTGACGGCGCTTCTCTCATATCGTCGGTATTCGGTTTAAATGACAGGCCTAAAAGGGCAATCGTTTTTCCCGTCACCCCGCCGAGCCTGTTCAGCGCTTTATCAACCAGCATCGCCTGCTGATTGTTGTTGACTTTGATAACCGATTTCAGCAGTTCAAAATCATGCTCGACATTGCCGGCAATTTGCACGAGGGCGTTTGTGTCCTTTGGAAAACAAGAGCCGCCGTAGCCTATGCCCGCTTTCAAAAACTGGCTCCCGATCCGCTTATCCTGTCCCATCCCGTACGCGACTGCTTCAATATCGGCGCCGACCTTTTCACATATATTCGAAATTTCGTTTATAAAACTGATCTTAGTGGCCAGAAAAGCATTTGAGGCATATTTGATCATCTCGGCGCTTCTGATATCCGTTTGGTAAATCGGGATTTGAAACGGACGGAAGAGCTCCTCCAGCGTATTTGCTGTTTTCTCATCGGCCGTCCCGATCACGATCCTGTCACCATGAAAGGTATCATAGATCGCCGACCCCTCACGCAAAAATTCTGGATTGGATGCGACCGAAATACTGACAGGCTCCGCTAGATGTTCAGTGATCAGTCCATTAATCAAATCGTTTGTCCCAACGGGCACTGTGCTTTTCGTTACCACGACTGTATCTCGTTTGACATGCTTTGCGATGCGTTTGGCCGCATCTGTAATTTGCTCCAGATTGGCGTGCCCGTCGCTTTTCTGCGGTGTGCCGACCGCTATAAAAATGATGTCTGCCTGTGCCAAGCCTTTCTCATAGCTCGTTTCAAAGTTCAGCCGTCCATCAGCTGTATTTTTTCTCATCAGCTCTTCAAGACCTGGTTCAAATATGGGGGAAATGCCCTTTCTCATTTCATCAATCTTGTGAGCGTCAATATCAATGCAGGTTACATGATGTCCAATCTCAGAAAGAGAAACACCTGTCACAAGACCGACATAGCCTGTTCCGATGACTGTTATATTCATTGTTTCCCTCCAACAGTTAAATTGCTGCTTTGCAGCTTCCGTAATATCGTATGAGAACATCCTATCATGAATGCGAATGATCTCCCGCATAGCCTGTCGGGTACAGCCTGTACAGATTTCTGAAATGTGATTCAACCATACAATACACTATTATATCGCTCTCAAAAAGAAAGTGGTGAAATGAGAATCGGCTGTTAAAAAAGACCAAACAATTTTCTTCTTTTGACCGGTTGCGGAGGCTGTCTGAAGATGGTCTGATTCCGCAGGAGAAGCTCTGCATTTTCCTTCAGCATGTAAGGAAGATCCGGGCCGAACTCTTTCTCTAGAACATAAAGGGCCTCTTGAGTGTGAAAATTTCTCATTTTCACATTATGGGCATCTGAGGCTACGAAATGGATCAAATTGGCTTCAACCAGCCGGAGAGAAAATGCTTTCAGCTGCTTGCCGAAGGTCCCCGCAAGACTTCCTGAAGTAATCTGAGATGCTGCTCCTTTTTCCACAAGATGATACAGCAAGGACGGGTTTTCGCGAATTTCCCTGTTGCGTTCAGGATGGGCGATAACCGGAATATATCCTTTCAGCTGCAAATCATAAAAAAGCTGCTCCGCATATCGGGGAACGTGATCAAACGGAAACTCAATCAAGATGTGTTTTGTATCATTCAGCGAAAGCAGCTGCTGTTTGGCAAGGTCTTGTTCCACCTCGCCGTAGATTCTGATTTCCTGTCCCGGAAGCACATGTAAAGGAATGTCTTCTTTGATTAAACGTTTGTTTAACTGATCTGCTGCTTCTCTGACTGCGGCTGGCTCGTTTTTATACACACCGTTGTTATGATGAGGTGTCGCAATGATCGTCCGGATTCCCTGACGAACAGCGGCTCTTGCCATTTCTATGCTGTCGGCCAAATCACCTGCCCCGTCATCCATTGCGGGAAGAATGTGACAGTGAATATCGATCATGTCCTAGCCCCCTTTTTTCGCAAAAATAAATAACGGGCACGATGCACGTTATTTATTTTGCATGAAATTGTCCTTGTTTCCGTAATATCCGTATTCAGAGTGCTTCGAAAGCTTTTTGCCGTTCATAATCGCCCCGAGGAGCTTGCTTTTGCACGTTTCAAGCGCCTCTTTCGCTTTTGCGGCTTGTTCTTTTTCTGTTTTCCCGCTTGAAATAACCAGAACAGAACCGTCTGCCACGTTGCCTAAAATCTGTGCATCTGCTACGGCAAGAATAGGCGGCGTATCAAAAATGACCATATCATATGCCGCACACGCTTCGTATGCAAGCTCCTTCATCCACTTCGAGGAGAGAAGCTCGGCCGGGTTTGGCGGGATCGGGCCGCTCGTCAGCACGTCAAGATGTTTTTCATTCGATGCTTGTACAGCCTGCTCCATAGAGCTTTTCTTTAATAAAACAGATGTTAAGCCAACCGTATTTTCAAGAAAAAAGGCCGTATGTACTGTTGGTTTTCGCAAATCAGCATCAATCAGGAGCACTTTTTTTCCCTGTTGGGCGAATACGACAGCCAGGTTGGCGGCCGTTGTCGATTTTCCTTCCCCCGGACAAGCCGATGTAATCATGACTGATTTCATTTGCCGGTCCACTGAAGCAAATTCTATATTCGTGCGAATCGTCCGATATTGTTCAGAGTTCAAGGATTTCGGCTCTGTCATTGCAATGACATTTCTCCGCATCCACGAGCCTCTGCTTTTTCTAAGCGCCAAAATGTCCACTCCCCGTTTTTTCAGATTGGAAACCCTGTAAGGTCTTTGCTGTTTTCTGCTCATTCGCAATGGTGGAAACTGTCCCTAAAACAGGTATGTCCAGCAAGGATTCGAGCTGCTCTTCCGATTTGATCGTATTATCCAAATGCTCAAGCAGGAAGGCCAGTCCGATGCTTCCCGCCAATCCTGCCGCAAACGCGATGGCAATGTTTAGAAGCGGCCTTGGCGATACAGGGGACGGATGTTCTGAAACCTCGGCTTTTGACAGAATGCTGACATTGTCAACATTCATAATGGATGTGATTTTGTCTTGAAAAACAGATGCTATAGTATTGGCAATATGAGCCGCTGTTTCCGCGTTTTCATCCCTGACTGATATGTTGACCACTTGGGAGTCCTGTTCGCTGGATACGGTAATTTTGTCATTCAGTTCTTGGGATGTCATCGACAGGCCCATTTCTTTAATGACTTCATCTAAGATGGCAGGGCTCTTAATGATGACATTGTACGTATTGATTAACTGAAGATTGGTTTGGACATCGTTAAATTGGACTTCTTTTCGTTCATTTTTCGATTGGTTGACCAGAATCTGAGTTGAATTTTCATAGATGGGTGTAAGTGCGAAGAAACTAATGAGTCCGCCGGCAGCAGTGGCAGCTGCGGTTACAATCATAATCAAAAGTATGCGTTTTGTTAACGTTGATAATATCTCTTTTAAGCTAGTAGATTCTCCCATGATACCTCCAAATCTCTTATAACATCCTTTTCCATTTACGATTATACAACGTTGAAACCGCATTTCTCCAGCTTTTCACGTGACATAATTCGACATTTTTTTACAAAACGATATGTTACTCTTTTTTATGTAAGCGCTATATTTACTGTGTTGACAGTGCTGTCTCATTTTCTCTTATTCGTGCAGTCACGTAATCTCGCATAAAAAAATCCCGCTAAAGGCGTGCGGGATTTTTATGTTGCATATCCATTTTTAATATGAGAAATCAAATTTTCAAGCATTTCCTTCGTCGTCATCTCAGATGACTGCTCACCAATTTCATGTGCATGCATCAAAATTTTCAGAAATTCTTCTTGATTCAATTTCTTTTCACTCATCTTTTTATTCCTTTCAGCTTCCATTAAGTTGAAAACACGATTATTATATGATGCTGGTTATCAATTTGCAATCTCTAATACATCATTCGACACATCCCATTTTTTATGTCCTTTTTTAGGAAAAACTTTTTAAGGCCGATGTGTTGCGATATAATAGAGAAATTGGATCTTTTTATTACGTGACTCGGTTAGGAGCGATAATCATGCTTCAGAATATGATTTCCAAAGACGATGTGCTGGCATCTGCTGAACAGTTAAAAGAACTTCTTCCTTACAATGAGGAAAATGTTCAGCTGATCAAAAAAGCCCTTATTTTATATCGGCAGGATTCAGTCTATCGTTTACAAGCAGTGAGTCCGACGGAAGTTACGGCTTACGTGCAGGATGTTGTGCCTGTGCGGGTCACATTGAACTTGTTTGTCATAGTCAAAAGCGGCTGTTCATGTCCGTCCGGAAGAATCTGCCGCCATATGCTGGCTGTGTTTTTATATGTATATGCAATGTTCGAGCGAGTGGGTACTTTTACAGAGTATTGGCTGGAGAGGGAAAAGCTTGAGGAAAGCAAAGAGCTCGTCCGCCGCCAGTTTCAGGAAAAGGTGCTGCCTAATGAAGAATCGCTTTCAAGCTGGCTTGCTTTTTTTGATTCAGAGTTTTCTCTCTGGCAGGCACGTACGCCAGAAGGCAGCCAAAACATGCAGGGCCTCTATTACGGCTACCTGTCCGCATTAAAAAAACATGCGCCGAACAAGCCGGAGCTGAAAAGCCTGTACCAGATTCATTCCGCGATCGCGGTTTGGCTTCGCATGTTCACATTGATTGAAGCGGGCAAGCTGAACCCCGAACAAGATTTTTATTCCCTCAATCCGTACGTTGAACAGCTGATGGATACAATCTACAGCTCTATTGATAAATTAAAAACGTACGCGCTGTCTTTTGCGCTTGATCCGTTTTTGGATAAAACACCGGATGTTATCCGACCTTTGCTGTTGAAAGAAGAAATTTTCCAATATGAACGCATCCGTGTCTTTGGTGAAATTTGGAGTGCGCTGCTGTCGCGGCCAAAATGGGTGCAACGTGAACAGGAAATGTTGAAAAAAGAAGCAGGTCGGCGTTTTTCTCCCGAATTGCAATTCGGGCGCCTGCATTTGGAATTCCTGCAAAAAAATGATGACGTTATTTTTGCGGAAGCGGATCAATTCCCGCCGGAAGCGCTCCCTTATACGTTCCAATGGCTGAGTGAAATGACTGCCAAGAAGGACTGGAAACGGCTTAAAACATGGTACCAGCAAATTGAACCAATTGCGATGGGTTATACGAAGCTGGATAAGCCGTTTAAAGAGATTCGCGATGTGATCGGCGAGCTGTTCCTTCTGTTGAATGCCTATGTGAAGCAAACCAATGATCAAGCGCTGTTTGAGCGCTTTGCCGCGGGCTGTCTGCCGTATACGTTCACAGAATACAGCCATCATTTATATGAGAAAAAACGCTATGCCGAGTGGATTGAAATTCATAGCCTTGTCGGCTTTTCCATCAATGAAATGGATAAAATGATGCTCAAGGAAATTGCAGCGAGCGACCCTGAGGCGCTTATACCGGCTTACCATAGAGAAGTGGCTTTTTTCATTGATCAGAAGAACCGCAGCTCGTACAAGGAAGCCGCCCGGTATTTGAAAAAATTGCGCACCCTGTACAAAAAAGCGAAAAAGCAGAAGGTGTGGGAGCGGTATATTCAGCTACTGAGCTCGCATTACAAGCGCCTGCGTGCGCTTCAAGAAGAACTGCAGAAAGGAAAGTTGATTGATGGCGAGTCTTAAAGAAATTCTCATCCACGTCGAACAAATGGAAGATGGGTCATTTACGCTCTCAGCCTTTGATGAAAATGAGCAGCCTCTTCCCTACAGCCATATGAAAAAGCATTTGTTCCAATGGCATGAATCCTCATTTTACGGAACCTTTCTAGAGGATGTCAGCTTCATCGGGACGACTGCTGTCCTGCTATCTCCATGGATGACTGTAGAGCTTCTCGGCAAAAACTCGTTCAACTCATTCAGCTCCGTGCAGCTTACAGAAGAAACCGAGCCGCTGATCGAGGCGGCATCGACCATCTATGAATTTATCGCGGACGGCGATTTTCTGCCTGACTATGACGCATGGACAAACGGTGTTTTTCGCTGGAAGGACCGCGATAATATACTGGAAGGCTTTACTGCGGAATGGTTTTCCGCTGCCGTGCAGGATTACATCCAATACGACGATGACCTGCGGGAGAAATGGGAACATATCAAGGAGAAATCGCCTGCTGTTACGACATTCCGCGGCCATTTTCTTGATGAAGAGGATTTTCTGGAAGGCATTGGCTGGATTGACGACCAATCTCCATTTACTGTCGGCTTGCGCTTAAATGAACCGGACTTTGACGGAGACGAATGGAAGATCGAGATGTTTTTACGCGATAAAAAGAGCGGCGCTGTAGAATTCTTTGACGGACTGAAAAGCCTTAAAAAATCGTGGCAAGCGTACAGCGATAAAATCGTGCGTGAGCAGGACCGCTTTCACAGAACGGTTCCGTGGCTGTCGTTTGATTCCGGGACAACGCTGATCTCGGAGGAAGAAGCCTGGATCTTCCTGTCAGAAGCAAGTGAGACGCTTGTCGATATGGGGGTAGAAATCCTCCTGCCGTCCTGGTGGCAGATTGTCAGAGACAGCAACATGATGCTGAAAGCAAAGGTGTCTTCCTCCCCGCGCGGCGAGTCATTTGTCGGCATGAATGCACTGCTTGATTTCAACTGGCGGTTTGCTACAAATGGAATTGAACTGACTGAGGCTGAATTTAATGAGCTTGTCGCCAGCAACAGGCGCCTTGTTAATATCCGCGGGCAATGGGTTAAAATCGATCCGCAGTTTATCAAACAGATGAAACGCCTGATGGAAAAAGCAGAATCAGAGGGACTCCACATGTCTGATATTCTGGCGCGCGAGCTAATGGATCAGCAGGAGGGCGGACTTGAGGATTCGGATCTGATTGATACATCCGCTTTTGCCGGCATTCAGTTTGATCTGTCTAAACAGCTCAGGTCACTGATTCGAAAGCTCACTGCCGCGGAAAACCTGCCGGAGCACGAAGTCAGTCCTTCTTTCAAAGGAACGCTCCGCCCTTATCAGAAATACGGCATGAACTGGCTGCTGTTTCTGCGGGAAAGCGGTTTTGGCGCCTGTCTGGCTGACGATATGGGGCTTGGGAAAACGATTCAAATGATCGCCTATTTCCTTCACGTGAAGGAAATAGGCCGGCAAAAAACGCCTCATTTGATTATTGCGCCGACATCCGTACTTGGCAACTGGCAGCGGGAGCTTCAAACCTTTGCCCCTGATCTGTCTGTCGCACTCCATTATGGGCCGCGCCGGCCAAAGGGTGATGATTTCGCCGCGCATTATGAAAACGCAGACGTGGTGCTCACTTCATACGGTCTGTCACATGCCGATACTGAAGAGCTTTCTTCTGTGACATGGAACACGATCTGCCTTGATGAAGCGCAAAATATTAAAAACGCGCATACGAAGCAGTCACGCGCAATCAGGAAGCTGAAGGGTCTTCACCATATCGCGCTGAGCGGCACGCCGATGGAAAACCGACTGACTGAGCTGTGGTCTATTTTTGACTTCATGAATAAAGGCTACCTCGGCAGTTTGACCGGCTTCCATAAACGCTATGTGCTGCCGATCGAAAAAGACCGGGACGAAAAGAGAATCGGACAGCTTCAGCAATTAATCCGGCCATTCCTTCTCCGCCGGACGAAACGGGATGAAGAGGTCGCGCTTAATCTTCCTGAGAAGCTGGAAGAAAAAGAATTTATCCCGCTGTCAGCCGAGCAGGCATCCCTTTATGAGCAGCTCGTCAAAGACACTTTTGACCATATGACATCCCTGACCGGCATGCAGCGAAAAGCGCTGATCCTCAGCATGCTTGGACGGCTCAAGCAAATATGCGATCATCCCGCGCTTTATTTAAAGGAAGAGCAAACCGAGCTGCTGGCCGGCAGATCAGTCAAGCTCGAAAAATTGCTGGAACTGATGACAGCGATCCGCACCCAAAACGAAAGCTGCCTGATTTTCACGCAATACATTCAGATGGGGAACATGATGAAGCGGCTGCTTGAAAAAACGTTCGGGGAACCTGTGCAATTTTTAAATGGGAGTCTCTCCAAGCAAGAGCGGGATACACTCGTTGAGAAATTTCAAAGGAAAGAATATCCGACACTGATTCTTTCACTCAAAGCTGGAGGCACCGGACTTAATTTGACCGCCGCCAATCACGTCATCCATTATGACAGATGGTGGAACCCGGCGGTTGAAAATCAAGCGACTGACCGTGCATACCGCATAGGCCAGGAGCGCTTTGTCCACGTTCATAAAATGATTACGACGGGAACAATCGAAGAAAAAATTGATGTCATGCTTGAATCCAAGCAAACCCTGAACGATCAAATTATCCAAAGTGAAAACTGGATTACCGAGCTTTCCACACAGGAGCTTGAAGAATTGTTTACACTAAGCGCTACAGCGCAATAATCATGACTAAAAAAGCTGGCTCTTTTAGAGCCAGCTTTTTTCCGTTCATAGCCGTCACGCCGAATTTCCAAAAAATCCGTTACGCCGGTTATCAACAGGATGCGCTTTTGGAGCAGCACATATACCTACAGCAAATGTTTTATCATATGTGCGACACCGTCTTCGTCATTGGTTAAGGTGACAGCATCGGCTATTGATTTGATGTCTTCCCGGGCATTGCCCATCGCTACACCTTTTCCCGCAGCCTCCAGCATCGATTTGTCATTTAAACTGTCACCTACAGCAGCGGTTTCCTCGAGCGGAATATTCAGCTGTTCCGCAAGCCTCTTCAGCGCCTGCCCCTTGGAAGCTTTGCGGGAAGAAAGCTCAAAGTTGTGCTCAGCCGAACTGACAAGCGTCAAATCTTCGGCATTCTCATATCTTTTCCAGCCTGCCTCAAGCTTTTCTTTGAAGAAAGAAAAGCCGAGAATATTGTAAAAATCGATTGGCTGATCGGCTTCAAACAGCTCTTGAAAGGAGTTAATGTAAGCAAAGCCCGATTGGCTGTATTGCACCTCGGCCGCCTGCTTAAGGACAGAAAGATCCGCTTCCGGATTTGCGCTTCTGAATCTGTCCAGCTCAACATCAAGAAGTTCTCTGCCGTTTTGCGGAGTATAAATCGCTGAACCTGTGAATACCTCATAATAATAGTTTTCCGACTCAAGCCATGAGAGAATGTCATACGCCCGTTTCTTATCAATCGTTTCGTGATGATAAAGCCTGCCGTCGGGATCGTGAATGACGGCGCCGTTTGCACTGATGACCCATGTTTTGATCCCCAGCGGTTCAAAAATTGACTTGACGTCAAAATGAGCGCGCCCAGTTGACACCACCACTTCAATGCCATCCCGCTGCGCCTGCCGCAGTGCGTTTTCATTTTCCAAGCTTACCTGATGCTTGCTGTTGAGTAAGGTTCCATCTAAGTCAATCGCAATTAATTTCACGTTTGTCAGTCCTTTCCTTCATCCTGCTCTGTCACGAGAAGCTCAACGCCGTTTCGGTCAAGCAAGTCACAAAATGCCTGATTCGGCAGCCTGTTTGTAATCAAGAGGTCGATTTCATTCAGTTCCGCATACTGATAAAAACTGGTGCTGCCCAGCTTCGAATGGTCTGCAAGCGCGATGACCTGCTTTGCCTGCTGTATCATTTTCCGCTTCACCATGCCATCCTCTTCATGCGCAATTGTAATGCCATGTTCGGAAATACCGACCACACCAATCAGCGCTTTATCAACATGGTAGCTTGAGAGTTTTTCAATCACAGAGGACCCGTACAGAAAGCGGTGCTCCTTTTCCAGCTTGCCTCCCAGCAGATAAATTTCAATTCCCTCTTTATCGGACAGCACATCCGCAAGATTAATCGAATTGGTGATTACCGTACAATCAACCGCATTCAAATGCTTTGCACATGCCTGAACAGTTGTAGAGGCGTCTAAAATCACCCGGTCACCATCATGAATAAGCGATGCTGCAAGCCTGCCGATCTTATTTTTTTCCTCAGACACTGTTTTCAGGCGGCCGGAATAGCTTTGAATTTTCTGATGCACAGTCGGCAAAATGGCGCCGCCTCTTGTGCGGATGATGGCATTCTGTTCCTCAAGTTTCACAAGATCTCGTCGCGCTGTATCCCTTGACACTTGCAGGAGCGTACAGATCTGCTCCGTTGTAATTCGGTTATGCTGTTTTAAAAAATCCAAAATCGCTACTAATCTTTCTTCTTGGTACACGCCCTCATTCCTTTTCTCAGCAATCATTTATAAGCAATTATAAGTTTTTATTTAATTTTATTCAACATTAATAAGTGATCTTAAGTAAAAATGCGTCGAGAGAACCAATTTTTCCTAAGTAGACAAAAAGAAAGAACCAGTCTGGTCGACTGGTCAATTTTGAGGGGATGATGCGAAGATCCGGATAATAGTGAATGGATAGATAACGGGAGGAGCAAGGGGTGTCAATCAGCAGCTTTTTCCCGGGGTTTAGGGTCCATAAAACGAACAGTGTCAGCCAACACTTCTGTTACATACACGTTAACGCCTTCCGCGTTTTCATAGCTTCTTGTCTGAATCCGTCCGCTTACGCCGACGAGAGAACCTTTTTGGCAATACAACGCCGTGTTTTCAGCTGTTTTTCTCCAAAGTGTGCAATTGACGTAATCAGCTTCGATTTCACCTGAAGCATTCTTGAAGCTGCGGTTCACCGCGAGCGTAACATGTGCAACTGCCGCACCGGCGGAAGTGTAGCGAAGATCAGGATCTTTTGTAAGACGGCCGACAAGCATGACCTGATTGAACATGCGATTCCTCCTCTCCTTGCGGTTGTATGTATTGTAAATGATGCAACAAGAAAAGAAAAACGCTTAAAAATGGCTTTCAGCCTCTGTTTTTATCTTTTGTTTTCATTTTTCCTTCAGCTAAAAACATCTTTTGCTTTTTTCCTTTAAAGAAATATGTACTTTTTAAAAAACGGAAAAAGATTTGCTTTGTCAGCCAGTTCTGCGTATTCATGCGCACATAGGAAGAGCCATCCCACGCAAACCACTGAAAGCTCAATTTTTTTTCCGGCATTGACAGCTTGATTTTATACTGCTCCATGCCATCTTGTGTTTCGTATAAAAAACTTATTCTTCCTTTTTTGTTCAAATGAACCTCAAACACTTCTTTACGGCTTAACATGTATGTTACTTCCTTTTGAATCAAATGGCTTTCAGAAGGAGCGCCGTCAATATAAATTTCTTTTAAACGAAATTGATTCATACCACATCTCTCCGTAATCCATAGTCAGTTACAGTATAATGAAAAAATAGAAATTATTAAATGTTTCGCTCATACAAAATTCTTTTGCCCCAGCATTGCAGCGTTTTTTCCTCGAAAACGTTTATGTTATAATGGAAGGCAAGAAAACTTTGGAAGTAATCGGGGTGAGAAGAAATGAAAACCTTTAAACTGGTTGACCTGAATGTGGAACGAGTGGACAAGGAAGAACAATCAATTGAACAGTTTCCCCTTATTGACGGACTGATTATAAATAAAGAAGACGGTGAAAATCACTGGCTGATTGAGGCGCTTGTACAGAAAGAACATCTGTCTTTTTTTGAACAGCTGCAAAACAGCCAATCTGAAGCCAAAGTATTTGTAACGATCACGAAAAAAAGCAATCGCCCCGCCCAGCTGACAGCAGCAGTGAAAAATATCGTCAAGCTGGAAGAAAGCATCCAGGTTTTACTCTATGGACAAATGGTCACAAGAAAACAGCAGGGCACTGAAACCATTCTCGAGTCCCTTGTAAAAGAGGGCTATACAGGAACAAAACTCATTGAGGCATTTAAGCAAAAATTATAAATATGAGGGGGCATGTTCCCCGAAACAGACACAGAACCGAAGAGCATCACAATAGACTTTTTGAATAAATATGTTCTGCATGAAAAAAGCTGCCGTTTTGAACGGCAGCTTTTCTTTTCGTGCTTTCACTCTTGCATATTTAATTTGTATGGCCAAAAGAATCAACCAATTCCCCTTTCACAACAAGGCGCCCTTCAGTTTTGACAGCCTTGTCACATGTGATTAACGTAATCTCTTTTTTGTTTGTCTCCTCAACTACATCTGCATCCATTTCCGATATGATGTCTTTAGATGTTACAGAATAGATATAATCCTTTTTAAAATCCGTGATGACAATTTGGGCACCTGTTTTTATATTTTCCAGAGGTCCGAACAGAAGATTCTTTTGCTTCAAATGATGGCCCGCCAACGGATAATTTCCCTCACCCATTTTTTGATCCGGGCGCATTGTTGCCGCCCCTATCAAAAGATTTTCATTGGTTGTGCCTTTTACGATCGGAAGCTCCAGATCGACACTTTTAATTGTTATCCGCCCGATAACCGCTTTTTGATCGTGATTAAAGCCGGCCTTTACAGCATCCATCAACTCAGGCGGCTCGATTGAATCAAATTCATATTCCGCTTCTCTCTCATTATTTTTTTTCAGCTGCTCCACAGTTAAGGCCGATTCACTCTGGCTTTTGCTAAGATAAGCTATAATTCCACCTTTGATATAAGGAGAAGAGATCAGCAGCAGTCCGAAAAGGATGAACACCGTAATGATCATTTTCTTGTACATGCAAAAAACCCTTTCTTATGCATCCTTCTAAAAACGCTTCGTGTCACTTTTCAAAAAAGCACCTGATCGATTCTTCGATGATCAGGTGCCTTCAACTTTATCCTTTTCTTTGTTTCTTTCTTGAGGCAACAGCTAAGCCTCCGCCTGCCATAAGGAGCAGGATACCGATCATTGCTGTCAGCATGCTGTCTGTATCTCCGGTTTTTGGAAGGGTTTTGTCTGTGTTCGACTGACCATCCGAGCTGCCATCTGTACCATTGGTATTCGGATGATCTCCATCATCTTTTCCATTTCCACCCGGTGCAGGTTTATCAGGATGATCATGTTTATCAGGCGCTGGTGTTTTCACTTTTTGATTAGAAACTACGATCTCAACAGCTTTTGACTGTCCTTTTTCAATTGTGAATTCAATCGGTGTTTCGTCAAGTTTGTAACCTTCGGGAGCCTTCGTTTCAATCAACTGGTAGCTTCCCGGCGCAAGGCCTTTTACAGTGAACTGCCCATTTTGATCTGTTTTCCAGAGTTCAGAAAGCTCTTTTCCATACCCGTCAGTTTTTACAGGCTTGCCGCTTTCGTCCAATAACTTGAATTCAGCGCCCTCCAAAACGGTATTTTTATCGTCTTGATCCACTTTTTTCACATTTACGTCACCTGGTGCCAATATGTTTTCCGCGGTGATTTCGACTGTTTTCGTGTCTGTGTTTGTGATCTTGAACGATATAGGAGTTTGGTCCAACTCATAATCTTTAGGCGCTTTTGTTTCAACAAACTGATATTCGCCAGCTTTAAGGCCGTGCACCGTGATTTGTCCTTTGTCATCGGTAACCAAACCGGACTTCAGCACTTTGCCGTTGGCATCTGTCAAATTGAACTCTGCGCCTTGCAGAACTTTACGTTGATCATGCTGATCCACTTTTGTGAGGACAACCCGGTTCTTCGTATTAACCGCTGTTACTTCAACTTGTTTAGGTTTGCCGCCGTTTTCTGCCTTAATGGTGAATGGCACAGGGATGGCGGATAATAGATACCCGTCTGGCGCCTGTTTTTCGATAAATTGATAGCTTCCCGGCGCTAACCCGTCAACTTCAATTTTGCCGCCTTCTTTTGAGACTAGATCGTCTCTCACTGTTTTCCCATTGCTGTCCGTGATTTTGAATACCGCGCCTGCCAAGCCTTTTCCATCTTGATCTTCCTTCATCAGCTGAACCGATCCTTGATAGTTCACGGCGATCCCGGCATCTGCGGCTTCAGGCTTTCCTGCTGCAAATTCTGAGATGGTAAACTCTATTTTCTCCGTGTTCAGCACATAACCGGCTGGCGCTTTCGTTTCAACAAAGGCGTAACGTCCCGGCGCAAGGCCCGAAGCCTTTACTTTTCCATCTTTATCGGAAGTCAGCTCTTCTTGAACCGTATTTCCTTCCTCGTCGACAATATTGAATACTGCACCTTCAAGCTTCTTGCCTTCAGCATTTTCCTTCGTCAACTCAACGGAGCCTTTATGGTTAGTAGCGATCCCGGCATCTGTAGCTTCAGGCTTTCCTTCAGAGGAATCAGAGATCTCAAACTCAATTTTCTCTGTATTCAGCACATAGCCCGCTGGCGCTTTCGTTTCAAAAAAAGCGTAGTGTCCCGGTGCAAGGCCTGAAGCTGCGACTTTCCCATTTTTATCTGAGGTCAGTCCTTCTTGAACCGCATTACCTTCCTTGTCGATAATCTTAAAGACGGCTCCTTCAAGCTTCTGGCCATCGGCATCTTCCTTCGTCAGCTCAACAGAGCCTTTATCGTTAACGGCGATTCCGGCATCTGCGGCTTCAGGCTTTCCTGCTGCAGATTCTGAGATGGTAAATTCTTTTTTCTTTGTATTCAGCACATAGCCGGCTGGCGCTTTTATTTCCACAAAGGCGTAGCGTCCCGGCGCAAGACCCGAAGCCTCGATTTTACCGTCTTTATCTGAAGTCAGCTTCTCTTGAACGACCTTTCCATCTTGATCGACAATGTTGAATACTGCGCCTTCAAGTTTCTGGCCTTCAGCATTTTCCTTCGTCAGTGAGACTTTTCCTTGATAGTTGGTCATTTTCCCTAAATTAACGTCGGACACTTGATTCTTTTCATTCTTTGCGACTGAGAAGTGAATCGCTTTTGTATTTACGATAAAGCCTTCAGGAGCTTGTGTTTCTGTCAAGCGATAGTAGCCCGCCGGCAAACCGTTCATTTCTACTTTTCCGTTTTTATCAGATTTTATATCTGTTCGTATGAGAGTATAGGTGCCGTCATTTGATTTTTTCTCCAGCTTGAAAACAGCACCCGCCAAAGGATTGTTTTGTTCGTCTTGTTTGATAAGCGTCACCTTGTTCTGTTGATTTATGACTTTGTGCAGCGCTCCTGTCTTGGAGGAGTTGCTGTCTATCTTAACAGAGACTCCTTTTGCATAAGCATCACTGATGGTATATCCGTCAGGCGCTTTGACTTCTTTTAATACATAGGAACCGTAGCGAATATTTCCGAATGTAAGCTTCCCGCCGGCATCCGTCGTACCAGTGCGGAGGAGCTGTTTGGAGTCCTCAGACCATAACTGGAATTCTGCTCCTTCAAGAGCTTTATCGTCCTCTCCAGTCTTAAAAATCGTCAGGCTTCCTTTTTCTCCGGATCCGGAACCGTCGCCGCTTGAAATGGCAACAAAGATCGAGCTGCTGTTTTCTTGAGTCTGCTCCTTCACATTTGTTCCTGAAATGGACACCTTATTTTTAACGTGGCCGTTCGTGCCGGCTATGTTAATCAGTGACCGGTATTTGATCACATAGGCGCGGTCAATTTGTTTATAGCTGCCTATGAATTTCAGGACAAACGATTGTTCACCTGTTGTATTGTCCGTTTTGATGTCTAACGTGTAGTCTTTGTCTTTTTGAAGCTCGACATCTCCCGTGGTCAGATTTCCGCTGCTGTCTTTGACCACTCCGTTTTCATCATATTTTGCTTGATACACTTTAAAAGAATCCGCATCTAATATTTGATTTTCATCCGGCGTGTCAGTAACTTTTACGTCATCCAGCGTTGATTGGCTGGAGTTGACATTGATGTTCCAATCGATGTAGCTTCCATTTTGTTTGCCGCCTTTGAAAACCAGGCTTCCTCCGTTCGCAACTGAAACAGAGCCTGTTAACGTGCGGTCTGCATAGCCGTCATTATAGTAGGTTGCCTTGTTTGTATACTGATTCTGATCAATGACCTGTCCTTTGAGTGATGTCTTAAACTCAATCAGATATGGTACAGAATCGCCTGTTTTAAGGTGTACCGTCAGCGTGCGTTCATTTTTCGCAGAAGGCTCTTCGACATCATACTTGGAAGGATCAAGCGCGTCTCCTTCTGTGATCGAGCCGTTTTTATTGATCGTATAACTCTTAACGACAACGGAACCCGGCACAAATTGCTGAGGATCTGTTATGGCATCTTTGATATAAGGGTTTTTCGTCGGCTCGCCGTTATAGTTGACGCCGATTTTCCACGTGATTTCCTTTGAAACCGCGTTGTATGAGCCGTTTTTAAACCCATTATTTGAAGTCTGATGATTCGGCGTAAAACCGCTTGATACCTTATTCGTGCGCTCAGTGCCGTTTTGATCAGTCCATGTCGACTGAGCTGTATTCTTAACGCTTTCGTTAGAATAATCGGCATTGAATGTTGTCGTATAAGTGATCTTAAATTGACTGTCTGTTTTTGCATAATCCCCGATCAATGCCAAAGTAAAGCCTTTATGATCAGGTTTTTTTGTTAACGTGTAGTCTTTGTCTTTCTGTAATGTTTTGTTGTTCGTTGTGTCTTGAAGCTTGAACGATTCATCAAGCAGAACCATTCCGCCGCTTTCAAATTGATCATCCAAAGTCCAATTGTTCATCAAGTATTTATTTTTATTAACTGTAATCGTCCAATCAACCGTCTTCTTCTCATAATCAACGTTTGAATATCCTTTGATGAGATTTTGCTGAATGGCTATTCCAGAAGCTTCTTTTGAATCCCCTGTTCCGGTTACAACGCTATTGGTGTATGTTGTAGATTTATCAATGATCACTCCGCTGTTGACCTTTGTTTGATATATGATTTTGTAAGCGCTGGTTACGTTTTTATTAAATTTGATTTCAAATCCGCTTCCATTATCGATGAGCGTGTAGTCCTCGCCTTCCTTTAAAGGCGTGCCCGCTTGCTCGCTGCCATTCTGACCAAAGGTAATAGGAATAACCTTCAAAGAATCTTTCACAAGATGCAAATCACCAGTTCCAAAAGCATCTTTAATGCTGGCCTTGGATTGGTCGATCTGTTTCTCACCGTAGTTGTATGCAAGAGCCCAGCTGAATGTTTGAGATTCTCCATCATAGCCGGTCGATGATTTCGCGATCATTTTTCCATACTTGGCTGCAACAGTGGCTTCTGCAGAAATGGGTTCCAGGTTGTCTCCGCTGAATGCCGCCTTATTTGTCAGCGTTATATTTCCGCCTTCACTCGGCTTCGCACCATTGTCAATGTCGGTTTCGTATACAAGGCGGTAGGCTGAATCAATTGTCCCGTCAAATGTGACATTTCCTTTTGAATCAACACTGTAGCCGGAAGAAACTTCATTTCCTCTGCTGACAGAACCATCAATGTTCACATTGAGTTCATACACTTTAACTGAACGGTAGATTACGCCATCTGGAAGGCTTTCCGTGAGTTTGGCATTTTTGACTTGATCCAACTTTTTATTGACATCGACCGTCCATGTTACTTTACCAGGGTTGATGCCTTTATCCAGCACACCTGATTTATCAATGGTTTTACTCACATTGGGTTTAAAATAAACTGTTGTTTCAGGAGTATCGGAATTTACAGGGAATGGAATCTTTTGTGTTGTCGAACCTGTTATTTTTTTCTCGTTGAACTGCGTATTGATAACCAATGTGCCTTTGACATTAGAACTGTCTTTTACCTCGCCGTTAAATGTCATCACCACATGTCCGTTCGTATCAATAGAAAATGTCCCGTAGGTGGTGTCTCCGGCGCCTAACGGCAGGTTCACAATGTCATTATGCATAATAAATTCTTTAGGCAAATCAAATTCATATTTATCGCCGGCATTGATCGTTTTTCCTAAATTGTCGGGAATAGCCCAATCAATTGAAATTTTCACCGGAGAATTCGTATTGGCGCGATTGCCCTTGTCATATGGCTTTCCGTTTTCGTCCGTCAATGTCACGCCGGTTAAAATGTTTTGCGTGATTTGTTTTTCTTCAGTTTGCAAGCTTTTGAAAGCTGATTGACTTGAGGATGACACTTTTTTTGAATCATCACTCTTAGAGGCTTCGCCGCTCTTAGAGTCATCTGACGGCTGCTGTTCTTCCTCTTTTTGATCCTTGCTGACTGAAGGTGCAGGTTTGTCATCTTTCCCTTCCTGATCACCCGCAGTATCAGAAGAGTCGTTTTTTGGCTCTTCCGCCTCGGCATCTGGTGTCTCCTCTTTCTTAACAGGAATGATCACCTGCTGGGTTTTGCCTCCCCCTAGCTGAAAAAGGGCTGCTGCTGTATGTTCATCGTCTTTTACATCTGCAGTAAACTTAGCTGGCAGTGTAATGGTCCCCTTGGCATCAGGAGAATCCGCGGATGCAGTTGTTAATTTTACTGTCATGGTGCTGCTGCCCGCCGGCACTTGATAGCTGCCGATCACCTGATCAGCAGATTTGATCTCACCTTCTGCACCTTTATCAAATGTAAAGCTTTTAGGTATCTCCACATTGATTTCCTGTTTGCTATCTGCTTCTTTATCTTTTTTCAATGACCATTCATATGTCAGTGTCACTTCATCCCCCGGCGTTAGTGCCGGTTCGTTTCCTTTTGATCCGTCAACAATCTGGCTCTTTGCGTCCTTAACTGTTACCGAATCGAAGAATTGGCTGTCACTTGGCGTTACGTCCACAGCCTGTGCTGTAAGAGTATAGCTGGCGATCTGGCTGAAGAAGAAAAAGATGGCAAGGCTTATGATCATGACGATCCGCCCGCTTTTTTTCAGCCCTAAGGGAAAACTCCTCGTTCTCAACTTTTCATTCCTCCCTTTCTTATCTATCTTTCACTTGCCGATTGATCCGCGAGACCATAACATCATGTCTCATCCCCCAAAAAGAACTGCTAATACCGAATGAGTTTCAAAACTAAGATTTGCCATCCGAACCAAACTACATTGTATGAAATGGAACTATACAATTTCTGTACAACTCAGAAATCATGTATGATTGAAGTGAATTGGAGAGAGTTGAAGTTTCACCCAGGAGACATATGGCGAGGGCCTTCCCTTTAAGTGCACAAAAAAACCAGTGTGCATCGAAAGGCAATCGACACATACTGGTTTGGAGTTCTTTAATTAATTTGATCCTTCATTTGTTTGTAACGCTGATATTCTTTTATCGCCTCTTCTACCTTCCCGTTTTTGTTGAATAGCTGCAGCTTGTATTGCATAATTTTATGATCGCATGGCTCAATTTTCTCGGCTTGCAGGCAAATGTCCATCGCTTGATGATCGTTCATTTCATGAATATGATAATCGATCAGTTCATAGGCCTTTCCAAGCCAAAGCTGGGAAAGACGCGTCTTTTCCGGTTCTGCCCAAAGATAACCGTGCTCCATTAGGTAATGATTCTGATAGGACATGAAAATATCCATGTGCAGATGTAATGTAGCCGTATTGAGCGGCGGCGCCCCTTTTAGTGATTTTTCCCATTCGACAACATCGATTTTTGCGCCTGAAAGCCGAAGAATATATCCAGTATCAGTCTTCTCGATAGTTTGGCTGAAAGGGATCTGGCTGAATAATTTTCGTATTTGGTAAATGGTGGAGTAAAGTTGGGTGCTTGCTTTTGAAACATCGTAATGAGGCCAAAAAAGATCGATTAGCATATCTTTACTGACCACATGGCCTTGATTGTGAAGCAAAAATAAGTATATTTCACGTGCTTTCGACGTTCTCCACTTGACTGGAATGCTTGTTTTGACATCCTTTAAGGTTTGATGAAATTGCAAGCTCCCAAAACATTGGATGGAAAAATGCGCCTCGGTATTTTCTGCATTTTGTCTGAGCATATTATTCGTTTTGATTCGTTCAACAGTTGTCTCAAGCCGCTTGTATATGACAGGCTTCAGCAAATAATCAATGGCATTCAGCTCAAACGCTTTGATAGCAAACTCATTATAAGCCGTGATGAAAACGACTTGGATGTTTTCATTCATCGATTGAATCGCCTCAGCAAGCTCAATGCCGTTTACCCCCGGCATTTCAATATCAAGAAACACCGCATCTACAGCAGGAGTCTCAGGATGCTCTAAGGCCTCAACCGGATCTTGATACGCCATAATAGATTGAAAGGCGTTTGTTCGTTCAAGCATTTTCTTAAAATGAAGCAATGCCAAGTGCTCATCATCAACAATTAACGCTTTCACAAAACATCCCACCCTATATGTAAAATCGAGATATCAGTAAATAACTTCTATTATATCATGACAAATAACCCCTTTATCTGGATTCTTTTTCTTTCTATTGTAGTTTTTGAAATTTTCCACTTACAATATTTATAAAAAGGTAGGAATTTAGAATGAGCCTATTTGAATAAAGGAGCTATGATATGAAAGAAAAATTCATCTTTACTTCGATTATTTTCGGTTACGCTGCATTTTTTATGGTTTTCATTGCCATTGACCATTTTTCCGGAACAACGCTTCCTGCGGCAAGGCATGGCTTCATGAACCTTGAGAAGTGGGATTTTCAGAAGGATGGGAATGTACAGCTGAACGGAAAATGGACATTGTATCCAAATCAGATTCTGTCACCAAAAGAGATCGCTTCAGCAAAAGGAAAAGATCCCTTAGTCGTTGATGTCCCCAGCAATGTGAAGCTAGCCAAGCAGGGTATCAATGTGGATTACGGAACGTATAAGCTGACCATCAGATCAAAGCAAGACAATCAGGTTTTTGGGATCAGCACGTCGTTTATTTACAGTGCCAATCGCATCTATTTTAATGGACAATTCATTGGCCAAAGCGGCAACCCTTCAAATAAACCTGATTTTGCGGCACAAAACCGCCCATATACGAGCTTTTTTACGCTTCACAAGGGTGACAATGAACTTGTCGTACAATTTTCGAACTTCGGAAAAACGCCGGGATGGGGAATCGCAAAGCCAATTACTTTTGGCACCCAGGAGCAAATAGTGCGGGAAAATAAAATTTCCTTTCTTAATGATACAATCATGATTACAGCTTTTTTCATTACCGGATTATATTTTCTGGGCTTTTTCCTGCAAAGAAAAAAAGATAAACATTTGTTGTTTTTTTCTGTTATGTGTCTTCTGTTTTCGTTCATTATTCTGATGATCGGAAAAGAGCGGATTATATTTCTCCTTTATCCGTCAATTTCATTTTCATTGCTAAATTCATTGAGGGCCATCTCTACAGTGCTTGTCAGCATTGCGGTTTTTCTTTATCTCTATTTTGCTTACAGAGAGATTGTTTCAAAGCGTTTTATTCGCATAGCCACCGTTTCTTCCGGGCTGGTCTTAGTCACAGATTTTTTAACTGTCGGTTTTATCGGCCATGCCTCGTACATCTTACATTCTGTGCTAGCCGTCTCGACCTTGGTTTATATTACATATATTTTTACGATTGCTGCGATCCGCAAAATGGAAGGAAGTCTGTATCTGACCATCGCCTCTATATCAATGAGTGCTTTTGTCATTTTAACCACCATTTCAGCTTACAGCGGCAAAACAGCCTTTTCTTTTAATTCGATTTATTCATTGCCAACAGTTATCGCTTTGCTGGCGATCGTTCTGCTGATGGCGCAGCAATTTGCCGGAGCATTCCGTGAAAATGAAGTGCTGTCGTGGAAATTGCTCAGAAGTGACCGGCTAAAGGATGAATTTATTGCCAAAACATCACATGAATTCAAAACACCGCTGAACAGCATCATTAATATATGCCAGACCCTGCTGGCCGGCAAAGGAAAAAGAACGATAGAAGAAGAGAAAGAAAACATGCAGCTCGTCATCCGCATGGGCTACAGGCTGTCCAATCTGGTAAATGACATCCTGGATTTAGAAAAAATAAAGCAAGGCATGCTTCAAATCCACCCGGTTCCTGTTGATATTTATACTTTAGTTTGTTCGGAAATGAATTTCTACAACCTCTTATCAAGACATAAAAACTTAAATATCATGAACCATATCCCAAACGATCTTCCTTTGGTGCTCACAGATGAAAACCGCTTCCGCCAAATATTAACCAATTTAGTAGACAATGCAATCAAATATACAACAGAGGGCCAAATCACACTTTCTGCTTCAAGACTGAACGATAACATGATCAAAGTGACAGTAGCAGATACAGGAAGCGGCATTTCAGAAGCCGATCGCCAAACCATCTTTGAGTCTTTTCAGCAAGCCGAAAAGAATAAAGACGATGGTGCCGGTCTTGGCCTCAGCATTGTCAAACAGCTGGTTCAGCTCCAAAACGGAGACATTTGGGTCGAATCAGAAGAAGGAAAAGGTTCTGCATTCCATTTCACCTTGCCGATCGCCCAAAATGAATTTGTCTCTGAAACAAAGAAACGTCTTCCTGAATTACAATCCGAGAGAGATCTATCAGATATCTCATTTAGCACGCCTTATTACTCTGAGCGTATTGACGCTCCAACCATCCTGATTGTCGATGATAACATTGACAGTTTAAAAATTTTAAGTGATATGCTTGAAGGTGTGCCCTACAATGTGATTGCTGTGAAGAACGGAAAGGAAGCATTAGAAATCATCTCTTGCACGAAGCTTGATCTGGTTATTTTGGACTTGATGATGCCGGATATGACTGGTTTCGAAGTCTGTATGAAAATTCGCGAACGATTCAGCATGGTTGATCTTCCGGTTCTGATCATTACAGCTGCCATTATCGGCCATGACAAATACAAGGCTTTTCATGCCGGAGCGAATGACATTTTGCAAAAACCTTATCATTACTCTGAATTTATGGCGCGTATTCAAAATCTGATCATGATGAAACATACAGCAAATCAAGCCACAAGAATGGAAATGGCATTTCTCCAATCGCAAATCAAGCCTCATTTTCTTTATAATGTATTAAACACGATTATTTCTCTCACTCATTTGGATATTGAAAAGGCCCGGGAGGTAACAGAGGAATTTACCAACTATTTAAGAATGAGTTTTGACTTTCAAAATACATCAGCCATCAGTTCCTTCAGACATGAGCTTTCGATTATCAATTCCTATCTTTCTATAGAAAAGACGCGATTCGGTAATCGGCTTGAGGTTCTTTTCGATATAGATGAAGACATTGACTTTATCCTTCCGCCTTTAATGATTCAGCCCTTGGTGGAAAATGCCGTTCTTCACGGTGTCAGTAAGAAAAGAGGCGGAGGATGGATCAAACTGACAGCTAAAAAACAATGCAAAAATGAGTATTACATCAAAGTAGAGGATAACGGTGCCGGAATAAATCCGGAAAAACAAATAGATCTCTTATCAACGAATTTTGATCGCAGCGTCGGGTTGAAAAATATCAATCAGCGGCTGAAACATTTTTGCGGAAGCGAGTTGATGATCACCAGCACTCCGGATGCAGGCACCTCTGTCTCAATGCTCATTCATCTCGCTGAAACAACAGGAAGCCCTAAAGAACTGAAGGACACAGAACGAACCTAAACGAAAATTGAGATAAAAAAAGACGCCGTTTCTAACGGCATCTTTTTTATTCCGGCGACTTTGCTTGCTGCTTCAGCAGGTCTCTGATTTCTTTCAGCAGCTCCTCCTGCGCATCCACCGCTTCCTCCGCAGCCTCTTCTTCTGCTGCTTCTTTTTTGCGCCTTAACCCATTCAAAGTCCGAATGACGATAAAAATGGAGAACGATATAATTAAGAAGTTCACAATCGTCTGTATAAAGCTTCCATACTTCACTACAGCATCGCCAAACGTAAACGACAGGCCTGAAAAGTCAAGCCCTCCCAGCAGCAAACCGACCAAAGGCATAATGATATCATTTACTAGAGATGTGACGATCTTTCCGAAAGCGCCGCCTATCACAACACCAATCGCAAGGTCTACGATATTCCCCCGCATGGCAAAGGCTTTAAATTCATTCCACATACAATCACCTGCTTTTCTATATTTGTAAAGAAAAAAAGACAAATGTGCCGCTGGCCATCTGCCTTTTTTCAATTATTCTCCGAGGGCAAAAGTCAGTTCTACTTCGCAAACGACTTCGCCATCAACTGTGGCAACGCCTTTTCCGCGCCCGATTGTGCCGCGGGCACGAATGATTTCAACCTCAAGGTGAAGCTGGTCACCAGGCTTGACTTGTTTTTTAAAGCGGCAGTTATCAATGCCTGCAAAAAAAGCCAGTCTGCCGCGGTTTTCTTCTTTAATCAACATCGCAACAGCTCCGACTTGAGCGAGTGCTTCTACGATTAATACGCCGGGCATAACTGGGTACTGAGGAAAATGTCCGTTAAAGAACTCTTCATTAGCGGTTACATTTTTATAGCCTTTTGCCCGTTTGCCCTCTTCAACTTCCGTAATCCGATCCACAAGCAAAAACGGATAACGGTGAGGAATAATTTCTTTAATTTGCTGAGTATCAAGCATTGTCTTGACATCTCCTTCATCTGCATTAGTATGTATAGCAATCATCAAAGATCCAATCTGTACATTTGAAAAGTATATTATGAATTAATCTCTTTTTCAACCGCGCTAAAATGTAACCAACTGTCAATGAGAGCCGTCAAAAGTTATGATATGATAATTATAGATTTTACCAATAGCAAAGAGGTAGGAAAATGATTTCGAAGTTTATTGAAAAAAGAATGCTAAACATGTTAGACGAGTGGTATTCAGCAATGAGCAAACGCAAAATGAATCACGTTTGCACACTGAAAGAGAAAATTGACCAGCACCTTCCGAAGATCAAAAAGAACACAAAACTTTGGATGCGTTATCAATTGTTTCAGGCCCGCCATCAGCTGCTTTTTGAAAACCAGAACGGGCTCGATTCATTGTTCGATGACCTATATGGCCTGGAAGACAAAATGGATGATGAATTGAAATATTATCTGTATTTTTTCTCTGGGTTATATGAGATGGTAAAAACAGCTCCGAAACATGCAGTACATCATTTTAAAAAAGCTGAACAGTACCTGGCCGCCATTCAAAATACGTTTGAAGCCGCTGATTTATATTATCAAACCGCCGGCGCCTATTACTTGATGAAATCACCGCCGCTTTCCATCCAATACGTCAAAAAAGCATTACACATCTATTTGCACCAATTCGGCTATATCAAAAAGGTAATCACCTGTAAGCTTTTGCTCGCCGTGAATTATATTGATCAAGAGCACTATGAAAAAGCTGAACAGCTTTTCAAAGAAATCATTAAGAAAACCCAGCAACTACATGACGAAAACCTGCTATGCCACGCTTATTATAACCTTGGCTTTTTAAAAGCGACCGAGAAAAAAGACCAGGAAGCGCTTCTTTACTTTAGAAAAGTATTAAAGAATCAAGAATTTGAAATGAATTCACCAGTCTCATATCTTCATTGTGTGTACGAGTCTGTCAGAGCGCTTTTTAAAACAGGAAACATCACAGAAGCTAAAGCCGTCCTTCAAAAAGGAAAAGAATTATCTGAAAAGGTAGACATTCAAACCATTTATTTAAAATTAAAAACGCTTGAAGCCCTCTACACATCAGCCGAAGACCCCTATGATCAGCTGCTCGAATATGTGCTTGAATTAGAAAAAATCGAGGCGTGGGTGGATTTAGAAGTGCTGTTAGAAGATATTACGGAATACTACAAAAAAAAGGACGATTTCGAAAAAGCCGCTTTTTTTATCATGCGCGGCTGATTGAAAAACGCCCATTTTCTTATTATCTGACTGAATTGATTAAACCGAGCATTTGATCTCCCATTGTGATCGTTCTGCTGTTCAGCTGATATGAACGCTGGGACGTGATCAAATCTGTCATTTGTTCTGAAATATCGACATTGGACATCTCAAGTGAGCCCTGCTGCATGCCGATGTTTTGTCTATTAGCGCCGTTCAGCTCTTCAAAAGCTGCCGCATTATCAATAGAGAAAAGGTTATTCCCTTCGGATTTCAGCTCTTGAGGGTTATTCACTTGGACAACGCCAAGATTAAACCGCTGAACCGCGTTTCCGTCAGATGCGGTTAAGGTGCCGTTCTTATTGATGGTGATATTCTTCATTGAGCTGTCGATGTTCACTGTATTGCCGTTCTCATCAAGTACGGGATACCCATTTCCAGTGACGAGCTGCAGCTGGTTGGCATTCGTAGCGGACGGCGTTACATACAGCGCCCCGTCCCTCGTATACTGGCGGTTTCCATTTACATTTACCTGAAGATACTGGTATGGAGACGTAAATGCGATATCCAGATCGCGATCCGTCTTCTGAATGCTTCCTTGATCAGAGACAAGGCGTGAATTCATCATCGCTCCGACGCCAAGGCGCAAGCCGGGCGGCGTTTTTCGGGCTTTTGCCACTTCCTCGTTTTTTTCATCAACCTGATCGAATTGCTGTCTGACAAGCTCAGAAAAATTCGTATCTTTTGCCTTATAGCCGGTTGTGTTGCTGTTTGAAAGGTTGCTGCTGATTGTGTCAATCTGCTGCTGCAGCTGGTTTAAGGTTGTTGATGCCGTTAGCATTGACCTGAGCATAGTTGATGTCCCCCGTTTTTTCTTCCGTTATCTTAAATTTTTCCGATTTCATTTGCTGCTTTATCCATACTTTTATCGTAAGCCTGAATAACCTTCTGATTAGCCTCAAACGATCTGTACGCTTCAGTCATTTCTGTATAGGCGCTTGTCACATCCACGTTTGAAAGCTCTGAGACGCCTTGTTTTAATGAATAGGATACCTGATTGTTTCCGGCAGCGCTTGGCAGATCATTCCCGTCCGCCGTGCTGTACAAATCGTTTCCATCCCGTTTAAGATTTCGGACATCTTCCGCCATTCTGACATCAATCTGGCCGGCTGTGCGTCCGTTCGTTGTCACAGTACCGTTTTCAGACACAGTGAAATTCTCATTATCAACAGTGATTGGCTGGCGATCCGTCGATAAAATAGGGCGTCCGTTGATCGTCAGCTGATTGTTCTCATTTAGTGAAAATGTGCTGCTTTTTGAATAACGGATTCCATCCGCTGTTTGAACCGGATAAAAAAGAGCAGCTTTTTCATTGGTTTCCGCATTCATCGGAACTTGATTTTCGATCAATGCAATGTCTGTAGGCTGGTCTGTGGACTTCAGGCTTCCCTGTGTAAAGAGAGGCTTGAGCTCCTGCATATATACTCCGGTATTCACGGAACCGATTTCCGTCCTTGATGTCCCGGCCGGAGATTTTGATTCTATTCTGCTGAGCAGCATCTCAGGGAACGCGCGCATAGAGCCTTGATCAGCTTTATATCCTGATGTATTTGCGTTAGCAATATTATTTGAAAGCATTTCCGTTCTTCGCTGCTGGGCAATCATTGCGGATGTTGCTGTATATAATCCTTTTAACAAATTTCCCACCTCTAAAAATGGCATTTTTTCCAGTTGTCATATAGGAACATTCGTTCTATAATAAAAACTCAGTATTTTATCCTATTATCGTCATTTAACATCTTTTCGTGAAGGCTTTTCATAAAAAAACCTCATTCTTTTTCAGAATGAGGTTTGTGAAATCAGCTTAGTTTGCGTTTAGGAAGCTTGTCCATATTATCAAGCATGACACCTGTGCCGATGGCTACGCAATCCATAGGATTTTCAGCAACGAGGACCGGTACCTTCAGCTCTTCGGCAAGCAGCTGGTCAAGGCCGTTTAAGAGCGCGCCTCCGCCGGTAATAATAACGCCGCGGTCAATAATATCAGCAGAAAGTTCAGGCGGTGTTCTTTCGAGCACTTGTTTCGCAGCCTGAACAATAACAGCGACAGATTCACGAAGGGCTTCTTCAACTTCTTTACTGTTTACTGTAATTGTTCTTGGAAGACCGGAAACCATGTCCCGTCCGCGAATGGAAATTTCCTCGTGACGTGCGTCTGGGAAAACAGTTGCGACTTTAATCTTAATATCCTCCGCAGTACGTTCGCCGATCAGCAGCTTGTACTCGCGTTTGATATAATTTAAGATTTCCATGTCAAACTTGTCCCCAGCCATTTTAATAGAAGAGGAGGTGACAATATCGCCCATTGAAATAACCGCGATATCCGTCGTCCCGCCTCCGATGTCTACAACCATGTTACCGCTTGGCTGGAATATTTCCATACCCGCGCCGATAGCGGCAACTTTAGGTTCTTCTTCAAGGTACACATGTTTCCCGCCGCTTTTTTCTGCAGCTTCTTTAATTGCTTTTTGCTCAACGGATGTAATATTCGTCGGGCAGCAAATGAGCATGCGCGGCTTTGAGAACAGGCCTTTTACATTCAGCTTGTTAATAAAATGTTTCAGCATTGCTTCTGTTACTTCAAAGTCAGCAATAACTCCGTCTTTCAGCGGGCGAATCGCAACAATATTCCCAGGTGTACGTCCAACCATTCGTCTTGCCTCTTCGCCAACCGCCAGCACTTTGCCGCTGTTTTTATCAAGTGCAACAACGGAAGGTTCATTCAGAACAATTCCTTTACCTTTAACATGGATCAGTACATTTGCAGTACCGAGGTCAATACCAATATCCCTTGCAAACATCTATTTATATCCTCCTTGAAAATCTGTTTCACAGTAAATATCCACATTGTGCCCTAATTATATATATTATCATAAAATATAGAAAAAAAGTTGGAAGCACAATAAGTTCTTTACAAATTTTTGCGGATGTTTTATGAACGATTTCAAGAAGGCAATGCCAGGTGATTACGATTGCTGAACAGGCTCTCCTTCGAGAATTTCATCTTTTTTATATTTGAGCTTTGTCGCTTCTCCTCCTCTTAAATGCCTGATGGATTTATGATAATCGAGTATTTCTTTCACTTCGTTTGCCAAGTCGGGGTTAATTTCAGGCAGACGCTCTGTTAAATCCTTGTGTACTGTACTTTTGGAAACACCAAATTCCTTCGCAATGACACGAACGGTTTTCTTTGTCTCCACGATGTACTTCCCTATCTTGATTGTTCGCTCTTTGATGTAATCGTGCACACCACTCGACCTCCCTAAAATGGATGTGAGAAGTGTGAAATGAGATCCGTATTCTGTAAAGAGTCGTTCATTATGCCGCTTCTTCGTTGTATGGTTTTAAAAGTAAGTTTGTGAAATATGCCCACGATCCCTCACCTCAAACACTCTCTTTGTTAGGTTTGTAACAGTGTATTAGCATTCTTTTGGGAATATGCTAAAAACTCAATAAGGACAAGGGGTGAAACGAACTTTTTCAGATTCATCAAACTATTTCGCGTCACTAAATTTTCATCTTTACAACTATTGATCGCTCCTGTAAAATGAAATAAGCAATTAGTTACTTAGGTAAGTTTTTTAGAAGGAGACCGACATGTCCTACGTCAACAGACACCTCATTCATCAAATCAACCAAAGCGCCCGCCTGATTGCCAAGAAAGCCAATGAACAGCTGGAGCCATTCGGCCTTTATTCATCTCAATGGTCAGTTTTATATTGTTTGCGTACGATCGGACCAATGACTCAAAAAGAGATTTGGTCCTATTTAAATGTGGAAGCGCCGACTGTGACTCGGACGATCAAACGCCTGGAGGAGAACGGCTGGGTTCAGAGACGGCAAGGTGAAGACAAACGGGAAAAACTTGTTGTCCTCACAAAAGAAGCCGAGAAAAAATACGAAGAAATCAATGTGAAAATGCTGAAATTCGAGGAAGAGCTGCTTGCTGATTTCCGGGATGAAGACAAAGAAGCTTTTTCTCATTTATTCCGCATGTTTTTACAACAATGAAAATAAGGAAGTGACATACATTTGAAAAAAGCGGATGCGATATGGACCAAGGATTTCATTATGGTCCTGCTTGTCAATTTATTTGTGTTTGTGTTCTTTTATACATTTTTAACTGTATTGCCGATCTATACACTGCAAGAGCTTGGCGGCACAGAATCACAAGGCGGGCTTTTAATCAGCCTGTTCCTTCTGTCTGCGATCATTACACGGCCTTTCTCCGGAGCCATCGTTGAGCGTTTCGGGAAGAAAAGAATGGCGATTGTATCAATGGCGCTCTTCGCCCTATCATCTTTTCTGTATATGCCGATTCATAACTTTTCCCTGCTGCTCGGATTGCGGTTCTTCCAAGGGATTTGGTTCAGCATTTTAACGACTGTTACAGGTGCAATTGCCGCTGATATTATTCCAGCCAAACGGCGCGGTGAAGGGCTTGGATACTTTGCCATGTCTATGAACCTCGCTATGGCGATCGGGCCTTTCCTTGGCCTGAATTTGATGAGAGTGGTAAGCTTTCCTGTATTCTTTACAGCCTTTGCGCTGTTTATGGTTGCGGGCTTACTTGTTTCGTTCTTGATAAAAGTGCCGCAAAGTAAGGACAGCGGCACGACTGTATTCCGTTTTGCGTTCTCGGATATGTTTGAAAAGGGCGCACTCAAAATTGCGACGGTCGGTTTGTTTATTTCTTTCTGTTATTCAACAGTCACATCATATCTGTCTGTATTCGCCAAATCAGTTGACCTTTCGGATATCAGCGGATATTTCTTTGTTTGCTTTGCGGTGACAATGATGATTGCGCGCCCGTTCACAGGGAAATTGTTCGACAAAGTCGGACCGGGCATTGTCATTTACCCATCAATCCTGATTTTCTCTGTTGGACTCTGCATGCTGTCCTTCACACATAGCGGCTTAATGCTTCTGCTTTCAGGGGCGGTTATCGGTCTTGGCTACGGATCAATCGTTCCTTGCATGCAAACATTGGCGATTCAGAAATCTCCGGCTCACCGCTCCGGTTTTGCAACGGCAACGTTCTTTACCTTCTTTGACAGCGGAATTGCTGTAGGATCGTATGTATTCGGATTGTTTGTAGCATCTGCCGGCTTCTCTGCCATTTATTTAACAGCGGGGCTGTTCGTTTTAATTGCTCTGCTTCTCTATACGTGGAGCCAGAAAAAACCTGCAGAGGCTGAAGGAAAAGTGTCTATTGCAGAATAAATTTCAGGCTGCCGGGAAATCCCGGCAGTCTTTTTTGCATATAAAAAACGGCGTCCCTCTCGGTTGAACGAGAGAACGCCGCTTATAGCAATTATTCAATGACAGGCCGCGCAGGAGAATCAGGATCTAACGAAAAATCATAGGACGCTTCATCACGAAACATCGGATCGGCATAAATGGATTGCTGATCGTTTTTTGTTGCTTTTCGATACGAAGAAAATGAATCATATTCTTTCTTTTTCCACATCCATATGCCGTCTTGATCCGCTTCCTTATGGTACACGTTATGTTTGACCGTATTTCCTTCATTTTCTGTAAAATCGTTTCCGATAAATAATCTGGAATCACCGGCCGTCAATATATTCTTTTCAATTGTGTTGTTTTTCGTATCGTACTGCAGCAGCAGCTGTCCGCCGTACAGTCCCTTTGTGTCATTCCGGTACATAATATTGCGGGCAATCAGAGAATTGCTGGTGCCGCCCCGCTTTTTGTCATATCCTCCGATTGAAATACCGGTGTACGCATTGTTGTACACTTTGTTGTCTGTGATCTGAATGGCATTTGCATACTTTCCTTTGTGTTCAGACGTTGCTTCAATCCCAATATCGTTATCGTAAACTGTGTTGTTCTTAATGTCGATATCGTGTCCTCCATCGACATAAATCCCGCCCGCTGAGTATTCATCTCCATAAGCAGGATTGCCGTAAGTCGAGTTTTGATAAACTGTATTGTTTTCTACGACTCCGTTTCGCACGTAATCGTTTTTATCCGCGGTTCCCTCATAACCAATTAGATCAATCCCGATGTTATTATTGTTGCGGACCACATTGCCTGCAACAGTGAAGCCGTCGATATTACCGTTCAGCACAACTGCTTCACTCGCTCCAAGCGTCAGATTCTCAACTGTATTGTCCTCGATTTGGATGTCTTTCATGCTGCCAGTCCCATAAACTGCGATTCCGTGAGCATTTCCTTCATCCGCAGTTGTCTTAATACCCCGGATGTGATTATCCTTAATGGCGATATGACTGCTGGACCCTGATACATAAATCCCTATAGCAGTTGCTTCCTCAGATGAAACAGAAAGATCTTGAATTGTTAAACCGCTGATGGCAATGTCATGTTTATCGTGAATACGAATAAGCGGTGTTTCATATTCAGCGTCCGCAACGGATTCACCGCTAATCACGACGTTTTCATTTTCATAGTTTCGGAATGTGATAGGCTTTCCGTCCGTACCGCTGTGCTTTACTTCAAGGGTCTCATGATACGTGCCCTCCCGAATCATGACAGTTGTGCCGGCAGCAGCCTTCTCAGATGCGTGTGCCAATGTACGAAACGGCTTTTCTTTTGTTCCTTCATTTTGATCACTGCCATTTGGCGAAACATACAGATAATCCCCAGATCCTTCCTCATTCGCTTTTGTCTTATCATAAACGAAAGCGAGGATGACAGACGTTAAAACACCCGCCAAAAGAACAAAATACCATTTTCTCATTTTCGATTCCCATTTCGTTTTAGAATAGATTCTAAAACCATTATAAATGTTCTATTTATGGAAAACCATTCAAAAATATGAAAATATACCGTCTAAATAGATCTTATTCAGCCTGGCTGACCTGCGCATGTTCAACCGTTTCAATTGCCAATGATACAGGCGGGTGAACACGCATCAGAACAATGTAGAAAAGAAAGGAGATTAGCACACCTACAAACCAAGAAATATCGTATAAGCTTTTCAATGCAGGAACATACATGCCAATCAGCGAAATCAGCGCCCCTAACATTGTGGCTGCAAACGCACGGTAATTGTAGCCCTTCCAATACACATACCTTCCTGTTTCGGAATACAGGTCATCTACCGAGAGCTCACGTTTGCGAATGATAAAATAGTCGGCCATCATCACGCCTGCCACCGGTCCAAGCATGCCGCCTATTAAGCCAAGAAACGCATACACGCTTGTCGCGCTCTCCATCAGCTTCCACGGAACCGTAAATAAAGCGAGCAACGCTGTGATATAACTGCCACGTTTGAAATTGATATATTTCGGCAGGGCATTCGCTATATCATAAGCGGGCGATACGATGTTCGCCGCGACATTTACAGAGATCGTGGCGATGCAGAGCGTGATCACGGACAAGACGATGACATAAGGGTTATCAAACCGCGCCAAAATATCGACAACATCCCAAATCGGCTCTCCGAACGCGACCTGCGAGCCGGAGGTCACCGTAATACTTGCGAATGCGAACAGCGCAAACGTTCCCGGCAAACCGTAAAATTGCCCTTTGATTTGCTCTTTTTGTGTTTCAGCAAACCGTGTAAAATCAGGTATATTTAAGATCAATGTCGCCCAGATGCCGATGATGCCAGTAACTCCGGCAGCAAACGGCCAGAATGTTTCTGAAAACGTATGAAACTTTCCTGGTTGAGAGTATATCGGGCCCAATCCTCCGGCAATATCAACGGCCCACCATACCATGCCGCCAAATACCAGATACACTAAAGGCCCTGCCCACACCTCAAAACGTTTAATCGACTCCATGCCGTGATGCAATACGAGTAAATGAATGGCCCAAAAGAATACAAAGGAAAGCAAACCAGATAAGTGAATGCCGAGAATGTTCCACTCGCCGCCAATTTCTCCCCAGCCCGGCCACATATTCAAAAGCAAAATGTTCAATGCCGTGCTACCCGCAAAGGTCTGGATGCCAAGCCACATGATAGCTGTAAACGCCCTTAGAAGCGCGGGGATATTCGCGCCGTATATCCCGTAAGAAGCCCGAATGATCACGGGAAACGGCAGCCCGTATTTTGTCCCCGCATGGCCGTTTAAGGCAAGAGCGCCAAATAGGATAAGTGATGCCGTAATAATGATCGCCAGCACCTGCCAAGGCGAAAGGCCGATCGCAATTAATCCCCCCACCGTCGCGTAGGTCGGTATGTTATGTATACATCCCATCCAAATGGAGGCAAAGTTCATTGCTTTCCACGTCCGTTTTTCCTGTCCCAAAGGCACCAGATCTTCATTGCTCAGCCTGTTGGATTGCTGCTGACTCTCTTTTACTTTCATAGCCGGCTCCCCTTTCCATATTGTCTATATGTCATCACGTTATGTTTTTTGACATTAGATGTCACTTAATATAACTGAAGAGTCAGACAATAACACTGGCTATGATATACAATTTTCCCGTTTGTATTTGAACAGCTTAAACAAGAAAAAGAGACAGACCTCAGAGCCCGTCTCTTTCTTAAGATGCAGTTTTCATTAATGCAGCAAATCTCACAGCCATTAAAAGGCTTGCTCCGCCCGCTATGATCATAATGATTCCCATCATATCAAAATGGGCTGCCGTGATTTCTTTACCAAAAAGAATGCCAAGGATCACCGAAGACAAAATTGATCCTAGATAACGGCAGGTTTGAAACAGGCCTGAAGTCGTTCCTACCATGTTGGAAGGACTCGTTTTCAGCATCGCTGCCTGAAGCGCGACATTGCCCAGTCCGTAGCCTATACCCAAGAGCGACAGAATGAGCCCTTTACCGATGGTCTGGACATTGATAAAAAAGATGGTTAAGAGCACGGCTCCAGCCGTCATCAAAAGCGCTCCCGCAAAGATCGGCTTGACGACACCAGATCGGTCGATCCATTTGCCGGTTAGAGGTGACACAACGATGCTCATTCCAGACATAAACAGCATAAACAGGCCGCTCGTTTGAACAGAAAGATGCATTTCATCCTGAAAGTAACTTGGCAGACCAAAAAATAAACAATAGAAGAAAACATTCAATAAAATAAACTGAACATACACGGCTGACAGGTTACGTTGTGTTTTAAACAGACGGACATCAATAAACGGCTTATCCGTTTTCAGCTCGCGCCAGACAAACGCACAGAGCAGAAGCAAGCCAAGCACACCTTCAACCGCATGCGGCGACGTGCTGAACGACAGCAAAAAGGATAGAAGGAAAATGATTCCCCCGGCAAATAAAACAATTCCAAGAATGTCGAGCTGCTGAATAATGGTTTTGATTCCTGCTCCTTTTTTCTGATCTTTCGGGAACATATACAGGCCCAATAAGAAGCTGAGGATAATAAACGGCAAATTAACGATAAAGATCGCCGGCCAGCCTCCCCATACAATCAAAAACCCGCCGACTGTCGGCCCCAGCGCCGTCATGGCGGACGCAAAAATAGAGAGTACAGCCAAGGCTGAAGCTTGGCGCTCCTGAATATGATTCCGAATCAAGCCGACACCTGACGGATAAATCGCACTGCTCCCCACCGATTGAAACAGCCGCATGACCAATAATGTCATAAACGTCGGCGCAAACGGCGCCCCGATGGCAGAAACCGCAACAAGAATAAGCCCGAATAAAAACAAGCGTTTCCGCCCAATCAAATCACCGAGCTTTCCCGTTACGGGCTGAGCCACGGCACTCGCCAAGTAAAACGAGGAAATCAGCCAGGAAACCGTTGTAAACGAGAGGTGAAACTCATGCTGGATGCTATGGAGCGCAAGAGAGATCATAGACGAGTTCAGAGGATTCAGCATTGTTCCCGAAGCCACCGCTGTTAAAAAAACAGCCCGGCTTTTTTTCGATAACATCATTTCACTTGTTCCAGAAACTCTTCCGTTGTCCGCGATTTACCGATTCTAGGGAAAATAAAGCGCAGTGTGGCTTCATGCTCTTCATCGCTAAATGTGGACATGGCATCTGTAATAAAAATCTGCTGATAGCCAAGCTGAAATGCCTCCCGTGCTGTGCCTTCCACCCCGATATTCGTTGCGATGCCGCACAATACAATCGTATCAATGCCGCGACGTCTCAGCTGCAAGTCTAAATCAGTGCCAAAAAAAGCACCCCATTGCCGTTTTGTCACAGTATAATCGCCATCCTGCACACCGATTTCCGGAACAAATTCGGCCCAGTCCGCCGGCATTTCCCCTGAACCTCCCTGCGCAGGCTCATCCGTTTGCGGCTTCAGGGCGTCCGCTCCATCATGAAAGGCTACATTTACAAAGCTGATGAACCCGTTATGTTTCCGAAATTTATCTACGAGCTTTTTCGCGTTCGGGACAACCTGGCCGCTTTGATCAATCGGTACAATTCCCTTTTGTAAATCAATGATAACCAGTGCTGTTTTTTGAAAATCAATGTTGAGTGTATTCATCATACGTCTCCTCCTGATACTGTTAGTGTTTCTCACATTGCATATTTTACTCTTCACACTGCCTAAGTTCTTTTATGATGCTTGTGAAATTCTCAGAAGGAGCGTTTTCTCATGATTTTTCTTTTATGTAGTAGTAACAGGTTGTGCATACGAACAAACCGGCAAGCACAGTAATCATAAGGGGCGTCATCGCTTCATCACCTGCCTGCTGTCTATCGGTTCCTGCCTGAAAATGCCCATGAATTTGCGGCGGTCCATCCAAAGCAGGATAAGACACATAACCATTAATATCGTGCTAAGATCCTGCACGCCAATATCAAAACAATAGTTAATCAAGACGATGTTCACAATAATGGGCATAAAAATAACCGCCCCTAATGCAGCCGTTCGCGGAATCAGTAATAAAACAGCTGCCAGGATTTCACCAAAACCTATAAATAGTTCATAGACATGAGAATAACCGAAAAATGTCCACGCGATCGTAAACCCCTTCCCGGCAGCCGCCTCGATTTCAGGCGTCACCTCGCCAAACTGGCCAATCACCACTTTCGCCAGACCGTACACGAAAAAATTAAAGGCTAAAAACAATCGGAACGTCGCGGGAATCGACTTGCGTAACGCTCTCCTCAGCCTGCCGCCTTTATTCATCATACATCCCCCTCAGTGTATTATTTGATATAGTACACTTAATACAGTATAGAGTATTCTAATTAATGTCAATTCCCTTTTCTGCTCATATGAATAGCTTCTTTTATAGATATAAAGTCTTATATCGTAAAAAATGCCGTTCTCCTTTCTTTCCGTCCCTCGATAACATTCCTTAAAAACCATGTCAGGAAATCTTACATGAAAATGTTTTATCATTCTTTTTTCTCTATAATGAAGAAATATAATAATTGCTTTTTATTCTGAAAGATACGGAGGAATGAGACATGCAAATGGGCGATACAGTTTTTATGTTCTTTTGCGCTTTACTCGTGTGGCTGATGACCCCGGGATTAGCGTTATTTTATGGAGGAATGGTAAAGAGCAAAAATGTGCTGAGCACTGCCATGCACAGTTTCTCTTCCATTGCCATCGTTTCCATCGTTTGGGTGCTGTTCGGATATACACTTGCCTTCGCACCAGGCAATTCAATCATCGGCGGACTGGAGTGGGCCGGCCTCAAAGGGGTCGGATTTGATCCGGGAGATTACAGCGATACCATCCCCCACTCGTTATTTATGATGTTCCAAATGACGTTCGCCGTTCTGACTACAGCGATTATTTCCGGGGCCTTCGCAGAGCGGATGCGATTCGGCGCTTTTCTTTTATTCTCGGTTTTATGGGCCTCTTTGGTTTACACACCCGTAGCGCACTGGGTATGGGGCGGCGGCTGGATCGGCCAGCTTGGGGCGCTCGATTTTGCTGGCGGCAATGTTGTTCATATTTCCTCCGGTGTGGCAGGACTTGTTCTTGCCATTGTGCTCGGCAAACGGAAAGACGGTACAGCGTCTTCTCCGCATAACCTCATTTACACCTTCTTAGGAGGAGCTTTGATTTGGTTCGGCTGGTTCGGCTTTAACGTCGGCAGCGCTTTGACTTTAGATGGTGTAGCCATGTACGCCTTCATCAACACAAACACCGCGGCTGCAGCCGGGATCGCCGGCTGGATCTTAGTAGAATGGATCATTAACAAAAAACCGACAATGCTCGGAGCGGTATCTGGCGCAATCGCCGGGCTTGTCGCCATTACGCCGGCTGCCGGATTTGTCACACCGTTCGCTTCTATTATTATCGGCATCATCGGCGGAGCTGTTTGTTTCTGGGGAGTATTCTCGCTTAAAAAGAAATTCGGATACGACGACGCGCTTGACGCCTTTGGCCTGCACGGGATCGGCGGCACATGGGGCGGAATCGCAACAGGATTATTCGCAACAACCTCTGTTAACTCAGCGGGCGCAGATGGGTTATTTTACGGTGATGCAAGCTTAATCTGGAAACAAATCGTCGCCATCGCCGCCACTTATGTTTTTGTATTTATTGTCACTTTCGTTATTATTAAATTTGTAAGCCTCTTCCTTCCCCTTCGCGCAACTGAAGAAGAAGAGTCACTTGGGCTTGACTTAACGATGCACGGGGAAAAAGCATATCAAGATTCTATGTGAGGAGTGACGCTATGAGCGGTCAAATGTTCAAGGTAGAAATTGTAACGCGTCCGGCAAATTTTGAAAAGCTGAAGCAGGAACTCGGAAAAATCGGAGTGACCTCTCTGACTTTCTCCAATGTACACGGCTGCGGCCTTCAAAAAGCACATACGGAGCTCTATCGAGGGGTAAAAATAGAAAGCAATGTATACGAGCGTTTAAAAATAGAAATCGTGGTCAGCAAGGTTCCTGTTGATCAAGTGACAGAGACCGCTAAAAGGGTGCTGAAAACGGGATCACCGGGTGACGGTAAAATATTTGTCTATGAAATCAGCAATACGATCAACATCCGCACAGGCGAAGAAGGACCTGAAGCACTTTAATATCGGTACGAGATTCGGACACTCCGGATCTCTTTTTTTGTGCACAGAATCCCCCCAGAAACCGCGATTCCTCTTCGAATTCTCTTCAAGCGCCGTTATTTCAGACAATCTCTATTTTTATTTGAAACTTTTCATGAGTAAGATTAGTCTACTAAATATAAAAATGTAAAAGGTGATTATTTGAACTACGAAATTTTTAAAGCAATCCATGGACTATCTCATCACAATTCAGTTCTCGATTCCATTATGGTCTTCATCACGGAATATGCCATTGTCGCCTATGCCCTTATCCTATTGGCAATCTGGCTGTTTGGGAACACACAAAGCAGAAAACATGTGCTATACGCAGGCATCACAGGAATTGCAGGCCTTGTGATCAACTATTTGATTACGCTTGTTTATTTCGAACCGCGCCCGTTCGTTGCGCATACAGTGCATACACTGATTCCGCATGCTGCGGATGCTTCATTTCCAAGTGACCACACGACAGGTGCATTAGCGATTTCTATTGCGATGCTTTTCAGAAACCGCAAAATCGGCTGGCCGCTTGTCATTTTTGGGCTTTTGACAGGCTTTTCGAGAATTTGGGTGGGACATCACTATCCGGTAGATGTATTGGGCAGCCTCGTTGTCGCCATCATTATCGGGTTCCTTTTCTTTAGATTTTCAGATCTGCTTCGCCCGTTCGTCGATTTGATCGTGAGGATCTATGAAGCCATCATCAATAAACTGACGAAAAAACCAACCGATCAAAATTTCTAAGAAAGACAAAAGCCGGCGTCTGAAATCAAGACAGCCGGCTTTAATATTTCTCATACATCTCTTGTTTTCTTCGCTTCGCCAACACATATAAACCATAAAACAACCCAATTCCAACAGCATCGATGAGCACATCCCGGATACAACCATTCCTGCTGAAGAAGAGCTGAAGAACTTCTGTGAAAAAAGCAAATGCGAACGAGCCGGCTGCAGCTGATCTTATGCTGCCCCGCTGTTTCCACAGCAAATATGTCAGCACAAAGAAGGAAAACGCATGTCCGATTTTTTGAATAAACGCTTCAGGTACAGTAAGCTCAGTAAAATCCATAACTAAAAATTGAGACAGATGAGGGTGCGGCTGAAAATGAAAAGCCACCGTTTGCGATACGACCATGCCGCTGAAGCTTTCCGTACAGACAGAAAGCAGGATAAAAAAGATCCAGCCTGCGAGCAATAGGCGGTTCATGACATAACCTCCTTTATAACGTACGTGTTTACATGTAACTACATAGACGGTAAAACAAAGCAAAAAGTAACAGAAAAAAACGCCCATCACAAGGATAGACGTTTTCTTCATTAAGACTGTTCAGTGTCTTCTGTTGTGCTGCTTTCTTTGGAACCAGATTTGTCAGTTGAATCATCCTTTTTCTCACCGGATTTTTCTTCTGTTCCTTTTTCAGTTGATCCGTCCTTTTTCTCGGAAGATTGCTGAATGGATTCTTCTGTTTCTTGGGTGGCAGCTTTTTCTTCAGCAGCTGCTGCTTTTTCAATAGAAGAAACTGGTTTGTCCATAAAGTTTAACGGATTCAATGCGACCCCGTCTTTACGGATTTCAAAGTGCACGTGGTTTCCGCTGTCTTCACTGTAAAGGTTCTTGCCAGATTTTCCGATCACTTGATTTTGTTTTACTTTGTCACCTTGCTCCACACTTACTTCGGAAAGAGATTGATACACAGTCGATAAACCGTCTGCATGTTCTACTTCCACAACATATCCCAGCACTGGATCTTTTTCAGCTTTAACAACCGTACCGCTCAGAGAAGCAGAAACATCGAAATCTTTTCCGTCTTTCTCAGCTAAGTCAATTCCTTTGCTTAGGCTGTACGTGTTATTATAGGTAACGAGTGCTGCTTCTTTCTCTTCTTTTGCGGCATCGGTTTCATAGAACTTTTTCACAACAGAAACGTTTTCAGAATCAACAACCGGCATTGCGACATTTTCCATTGACTTTCCTACTTCAACTGCATCGTCGTTGTTGTCATATGCGGAGTTTCCGCCGTTATCAGCCAACTGATCCTTTACCTCATCATTTGATACTGATTGATACCAAAGGACAGCTGTTAAAATGACGGCCGCACTGACTAAGTAAATTGCAGGGAACACCCAGCGTTTACGAAAAAACTGCTGAAGTTTTTTGACTTGAGAAGTTTTCTTTTCTTCCTCTCTCATTGTTTCATCACCTCAGCAACATTCTGAACACTTTTCTGAAAATATATACAACCTATCCAAAAAAACTTTTTTAGATGTAGTTTGCACAGACTGAACGAAAATATGTATTTTTTTGAGAGGAGTGCCAAAAACATATGAACATGACATTGCGTCTTGCTGAAAATAAAGATCTGGAGGCTGTTGTGGCGATTTATAATTCAACGATTGCTTCTCGAATGGTAACAGCCGATACCGAACCGGTAACTCCTGAAGATCGGATGGAATGGTTTTTGGGACATACAGAGTCACGCCCGCTCTATGTTGCCGAGGACGAAAACGGAAACGTCGCTGCCTGGATCAGCTTTGAAACATTTTATGGAAGGCCAGCCTATAATAAAACGGCGGAGGTCAGCATATACATTGACGAAGCATGCCGCGGTAAAGGTGTTGGATCATATTTGCTTCAAGAAGCGCTCCGCATTGCGCCGGATCTTGGCATCCGCTCACTTATGGCCTTCATTTTCGGGCATAATAAACCAAGCCTGAAGCTGTTTGAAAAGCACGGGTTTGCAGAATGGGGATTATTCCCCGGCATCGCCGAAATGGACGGGAAAAGATACGATTTAAAAATTTTAGGGAGAGAGCTTTCATGATTAGTCTGGATAAAGATGAAAACGAAATTGAAAATCATAATGAAGAAAATAGCCTTGTTGAACAGGAGACTGCACCTGTTGAACAGGAGACCCGCCAGCTGAGCGCCTCTGCTGTCAAGTCGCTATCCGACATTGCCAAGTGGGGCAAAATTTCTGGCATCTTGTTAATCATTATGGGATCGCTGGTCACTCTGACCGCCTTGATGACAGTGATTGGCGCCATCCCGGGCGTACTGCTCATTATTTCAGGCGTATTTTTGATGCGCTCAGCAAAAGCAGCCGCGGAAGCCGACGGAACTCTTACCGGCGCCGCGGGTGAAAGCATGCTTGAGAACTATGGAACGTTTATTAAAATGCAGCTGTTTTACGCAGCATCCAGTATCGCCATGGGCCTGATTGGCATCATTTTGGCCATTTTCGTGCTGGTGGTAATCGGCATTGCTGCTTTTGAGAACACGCCTTCGTATGATGATCCGGATTCCTATTATTATGAGGATGATCCGGTGTTTGAATAATGATGAGACAGGACAGGGCATGAGTTCCATATAAACGGAACCATGCCTATTTTATTTGACTATTCAAAGCAGGCCGGCGTAAACACCAAATCCTGAAGCAAGCATACAATAGACATCTCTAGTAAAGGAAATCAACAAAGCAACGCTGTTACCCAGAAATGAATATCAAAAAAACGGATGAAGTCCGAATCAATCCGAAACCGCACTTTTTATTTCGGGTGTCTGCATGCAAAAAAACACACCCGGATCGTCTGGAAAATCTCAACAATCCGGGTGCAGCTCTTCTTTAATACATTTTTTTGCGTCTGTCTTCCTCAGTCAAAAATTCAACAAAACTCCGCATCGCAAAAGGCTCTTCCTTTATTTGTCGTGCGTAAGAGCTTTTCCGCTCTTCTGAAAGGATTTCGCTTTTTTTGATCCTGTTCAGCATATAGATGTGAACTGTTTTTTGGATTTGTTTATGCTGATAGCCTGCCTCTTTAAAAAATGCGAGCCCGAGCGCCGCCAAAAGGGCGAATATGCCTGCGCTGATCAGGGACTCCCTGTCAGCTGAAGCATGAAATAGAAAAGCAGCTAAATTAAAGAGAGAGAATGCAGCAAGCGGAATAGCAAGAAAACGGTAAATGACGGTTTTTTTCATGAAAGGCTGTACGGCCTTTTGAATTTTTTGCATTTCTGTTTTGACGAACCCCGGCATTTGTTCGACTCTGTAAAAGTTCATATAATCCTCCCCCTTTATTTGATGTTTCAAGCTTCACGAACGTTATCATATGTGTTTATTTTAACGCAGGTGCAAGCTGGTTTTAAAGAAATCTGCCCGTATTTTTCACGAAGAATCTGGATCGCCGCTCTTTATTCTTTTAAAATGTGAGTGTTATAATTTGTAATGGGAATCAGATCACTGTTATTCATGGAATACTAATGGCAATCTTCTTGATAAATATGAATGAGCGGGGTTACAAAGTGAGTATTTCTTCCATCCTTTTATCACTTTTTTTCATTTTAAATATTCTTTTGGCCATCATTGTCATCTTCAAAGAACGGCGCGATGCCAGTGCATCTTGGGCGTGGCTGCTTGTTCTTTTCTTTATTCCCGTTTTAGGCTTTATTTTATACTTATTATTCGGCCATAATCTCAGACGCAAGCATTTGTTTCAATGGGAAGACCGGAAAAAGATTGGAATTGAAAGGCTGCTGAAGCATCAGCTTGAAGATTTAGAAACCAAGCAATTCCAGTTTAACAACCGGGCAACCTTTGATAACAAAGATTTAATTTATATGCTGATTATGAATAACCATGCTGTGTTTACAGAGGATAATTCAGTTGACGTCATTACAGATGGACGGGATAAATTTCAGCGGCTGCTGAGTGACATTTCAAAGGCTAAGGATCATATCCATTTACAGTATTATATTTATAAAGGCGATGAATTAGGCAAAAAATTGCGGGACGCTCTCATCCAAAAGGCGAAAGAAGGTGTTCAGGTCAGAGTGCTTTATGATGAACTCGGGTCCAGAACGCTGAGAAAAAAGTTTTTTAAAGAGCTTCGCGAGGCTGGCGGGCATGTGGAGGTCTTTTTCCCGTCAAAGCTCAGGCCGATTAACCTGCGGCTGAATTACCGGAACCATCGAAAGCTTGTGATCATAGACGGTATGACCGGTTATGTCGGAGGCTTTAACGTCGGAGATGAGTATCTAGGGCTTAATCCAAAATTCGGTTATTGGCGGGATACGCATATCCGGCTGCAAGGAACGGCCGTGCACGCCATCCAAACACGGTTCATCCTTGACTGGAACCAAGCTTCTCATCACCATACGCTGACATATATTCCAAATCACTTTCCTGATTACGGCCCAAAAGGCAACGTCGGGATGCAGATTGTCACAAGCGGCCCTGATTCGGAATGGGAACAAATTAAAAATGGCTACATCAAAATGATTTCAAACGCCAAGCGTTCCATTTTGATACAAACACCTTATTTTATCCCAGATGCAAGCCTGCTGGATGCTTTAAGGATCGCTTGCCTTTCGGGCATTGACGTTAACATTATGATTCCGAACAAGCCCGATCACGCCTTTGTATACTGGGCGACACTTTCGTATATCGGCGATCTGCTGAAAGCCGGAGCCACTGTCTATATTTACGATAACGGCTTTATTCACGCGAAAACCATCGTGGTGGATGACGAAATCGCGTCAGTCGGCACAGCCAACATTGATGTCCGAAGCTTCAGGCTGAATTTTGAGGTTAATGCATTTATATACGATATCACCATTGCTAAAAAACTGGTTTCAACTTTTAAAGAAGATTTGCTAGTATCCAGAAAATTCACCTATGAGGAGTATCTGCAGCGCCCGTTGTGGATTCGAATAAAAGAATCCGTCTCGCGGCTGTTGTCGCCGATCTTATAAGATGCGCCAAAAACCCCCGGCCTTTACGGCCGGGGGTTTTCCTGATGGTCACAGTAAATGATGATCGCATCCCGCAAAAAAGCGGCAAGACCTTCTCCATATTGATTGATTGAATCGGTAAATCGCTCGTCAGTGATATACACTTCCCCGAGTCCTCTGAAAATGTCGAGTGTGCAATCGTAATGATATTGGCAAATATGATCGCGAAATGCCCCCACAGCGGCCTGAATCTCTGCATCATCGGGCCCATGCTTCATTCGAGCCGCAATTCGTCTGTAAATCGAATCAAATTCAGCCATGATCGAGCTCCAATCATCTGCCGAGTATGCAGATGTCCTTTTCTCTGTTTCTTCTGCGATTTCCTTTCCATACAGCTTTCTGACTTCATCAGCGTATGTCTGCTGGTGCTCTTCAATGTCTTTCATGCTTAATCCGGCAAATAAATCCCTCTTATTCATCGTTTCCCCTCCATCAACGGACAAAAGCGTCCTGTCAATTGTTTGAATCATCTCATCCATTCTTTGTTTTTTCTTCATCAATATCTCCTTTTGCGACTGAAGTGCCGCTTTCCGGTCAAAATTCGGATGATCCAGCATCTCTTTAATTTCATCCAAACGAAACCCGATTTCCTTGAAAAATAAAATCTGTTGCAGTCTTTCCAGGTCTGCGTCACTGTACAAACGATACCCAGCATCAGTAAGCGCTGAAGGATTCAGAAGCTCAATATTGTCATAGTGATGAAGCGTCCGAATGCTAACGCCTGATATCTCCGCCACTTGTTTAACTTGATATTTCATACATAACACCTCCTCTTTTTTATCGTAAACAATCACGCAACGTTAGGGTCAATCCCCAAAATGTTATTTTCTATATACAAAACTTCTCACAAATAGTGTATAAAAGAAAAGTGAGTATTTTTTTGTAAAGGGGAGCCAGTATACATGAATCCTGAAACAATGAACAAAACCCTCATCAGCATTTCGAAATGGGGAAAAGCTACAGGCATTTTATTTATTATTATGGGCGCAATTACCGCGCTTTCAGGCGCGTTCATTTTTCTAATCGGTGCCGTGCCAGGCGTACTGCAAATTATTTCCGGTATCTTTTTGATGAGGTCAGCTAGGGAAGCAGGCCAAATGGCTGAACACAATAGCGGACAGTCTGAAGACTTAATGCTGGAGAATTACGCGAAATTCGTAAAGATGCAAGGGATTTATTTGATCGTAAGCATTGCTGTATCCATTCTTGCGATTATCGCCTTCTTCATCTTTTTAATGCTTGGGATTGCTGATGGCCTTTTCAGCGATACGTACAGCACTTATTAATGAGAAAAACCCGGAGCTGGCTCCGGGTTTTTTATTATTCCGCTTCGCTTACTACTGTGAAACGTTCATTTTTATGTTCGGGATGTTCAAGCTCATCCAGTACAGCAATCGCATAATCTGCATAGCTGATATAGCTGTTGCCTTTTGCATTTACGATGACATTGTCTTTTCCTTTTTGGTAAGAGCCAGTCCGTTTTCCTGCTGGATCAAAAAATGCCGCAGGACTGAGGAACGTCCAGGAAATGGAGTCTGTCTGCTGCAAATCTTTCAGGTTCTCGCCTTGATTTGATGCAGTTGGCAAATATTCTTTCGGAAATTCCGGCGTATCCATTAAACGGGTTGTTTTGGCTTCATCAACAAACAGGCTTCCCGCTCCGCCAACAACAAGCAATCTTGTGTGCTTCGCGTCCTTTAAGATGCTGATGAGTGCTCTTCCTGCTTCAACATGAAGATGTTCTTGGCCGGGTGCTGCTCCAAAAGCGTTTACGACCGCGTCGAAAGACTTGATGTCTTCCGCAGTCAGTTCAAACACATCTTTCTCTAAAACCGCTACGTCCTGCTCCTGCACTTTTGAAGCGTTTCTGACGATGGCTGTCACTTCATGGCCTCTTGTTTTCGCTTCTTTCAAAATCTCGTTTCCCGCTTTCCCGCTTGCGCCGATAATACCAATTTTCATTTTTCATTTCCTCCTTATTTGTAACAATTTTAGTTACATGTTAGCGGTGAGAAGTCATCCCTTTTGATTAAAAGAGATGATTCATAACATCTTTTAATGACTTGCTTGCCAGTTCATTTTCCATCGCTCTTTGCACACTTTCAAACGTTTCATCCAGAGCGTTCTGAATTTTTTTCCCTACCGGACATTTCGGATTCGGGTTTTCATGAACCGCAAAGAGTTCTTCTTGCTTTTGGACAGCCCGGTACACTTCTAAAAGAGAAATATCAGCAGGATCTTTTTTGAGGCTTGCACCCGGCACCCCGGCGCGTGATGTGAGAATATCAGCTTTTTTCAGCAGGCTGATCATTCTTCGCACAACTACCGGATTCGTGTTGACACTGTCTGCAATGATTTCTGAAGATGTTTTTTCATCCATCGAGATGAGGGATAAAATATGAATGGCAACAGCAAGACGGCTGTTAATCATGTTTTTTCACCACCGTTGTAACTATAATAGTTACATTTGATTCGTTTGTCAACATCTAATATACACTAAATACACGGGTTTTGTGCACCGTTTTTAGTCAATAGAACGGCCGGATGCACTCCGGCCGCGTCTTATCAGAATAAGAAATATCTTTGTCCAAGTGGGACATAATCGACAGGCTGACAAGACAATTCCTCCCCGTCAGCAAAGACCTGATAGGTTTTTGGATCAATCTCAATCTTCGGCAAAGCCGAATTCAGCTTCATATCCAGCTTGCTCAGCTTTCTGATATTTTTGACTGGAGAAATCCTTTTTTCCAGCCCTAAGCTTTCCGCCACACCACGCTCTATGCTTGCCTGAGACATAAATGTAATCGAGGTTGAGCGGTTGGCTTTTCCGTAAGACGCATACATTTGGCGCATGAAAACCGGTTCAGGAGTCGGGATGGACGCGTTCGGATCTCCCATTTGCGCACGTGCAATCATGCCGCCCTTTAAGACCAGTTCCGGTTTTACGCCGAAAAATACCGGGTCCCACAGAACGAGATCAGCAAGCTTCCCTTTTTCCACCGAGCCGACCTCATGGCTGAGCCCGTGCGTAATTGCCGGATTAATCGTGTATTTGGCAATGTACCGTTTTGCGCGCACATTGTCATTTCCGTTTTCGCCGGCAAGAGCGCCGCGCTGTTTTTTCATTTTATCGGCTACCTGCCATGTTCGGATGATCACTTCACCGACCCGCCCCATCGCTTGGGAATCCGATGATGTCATGCTGATCGCACCGATATCATGGAGAATATCCTCCGCGGCAATCGTCGCCGCCCTGATTCTGGAATGGCTGAACGCCACATCTTCAGGCACTTTCGCATCTAAATGGTGGCAGACCATCATCATGTCAAGATGCTCATCCATCGTATTAACGGTATAAGGAATGGTTGGCGTTGTAGATGACGGCAGAATGTTCGCGTAAGAGGCGAGCTTCATAATATCCGGGGCATGGCCGCCGCCTGCACCTTCAATGTGATAAGTATGAATGACCCGGTCCCCGATTGCGTCGAGCGTGTTTTCCAAAAAGCCCGCTTCGTTAATCGTATCGGTATGGATGGCAACTTGAATATCAGCCTCGTCCACGACTTCCATACACGTTTTAATGGCGCTTGGCGTCGTGCCCCAGTCTTCATGAAGCTTAAGGCCGATGGCGCCTGCTTCCACCTGCTCGATCAGCGGCGCTTTATCGGATGCATTCCCTTTCCCTAAGAAGCCGACATTGATCGGAAACTCCTCGGCCGCTTCCAGCATCCTCGCCATATACCATGCGCCGGATGTACAAGTTGTCGCTTTGCTGCCTGTCGCGGGTCCAGTTCCGCCTCCCAAAAGGGTTGTCACACCTGATGAAAGCGCAACTTCCATCTGCTGAGGACAAATAAAATGAATGTGCGTGTCCACTCCCCCGGCTGTTAAAATTTTGCCTTCACCGGAAATCACCTCTGTACCCGCTCCGATGACCATGTGCGGATCGACTCCATCCATGATATCAGGATTTCCGCTTTTTCCGACACCGACAATCCGGCCGTCTTTCACACCGACATCCGCTTTGACAATGCCTGTGTAATCCAATAGCACGACGTTGGTGATAACCAAATCCAAAGCGCCGTCCTTCCCTGTGATTCTGCCGTTTTGGCCCATGCCGTCGCGGATTGTTTTTCCGCCGCCAAAGATCATTTCTTCACCATATACTGTGAAATCCTTTTCGACTTCGATCCATAAATCCGTGTCGCCCAATCTGATTTTATCGCCCGTTGTCGGGCCAAACAGTTCCGCATATTCCTCCCGTGACATTTTCATCGGATTACACCCTCCATCCAGCCGGCTTGTTTTAAGTTGGCCAACGTTTTTTCTTTGCCGCGTTCATCGATAAATGTGTCGGCCATTCCGTTCAGCCCTCTAATTGTCTTGCGTCCTCTGATTTCCACTAGTGAGACCGTTTTCTGCTCTCCCGGCTCAAAACGGACCGACGTGCCTGATGGAACATCAAGACGCATGCCGATCGCCAGCTCACGGTCAAATAATAAAGCCCCGTTGGCCTCCGCAAAATGAAAATGCGAACCGACTTGAATGGAGCGCGATCCGGTGTTTTTTACCGTTACCTCCCGTATCTCACGCCCTTCATTAATCGTAATGGTTCCCTCAGCAATTTGAAATGCTCCCGGCTTCATGACTTCACCTCCGCAGAAATTGGCTGATGTACCGTAACAAGCTTTACTCCATCCGGAAATGTGGCCTCCACCTGAATGCTGTCAAGCATCTCAGGGACACCCTCCATCACATCTTTTTCCGTTAATACATGGCGGCCGGCTTCCATCAGCTCTGCTACTCCCTTCCCATCACGTGCGCCTTCCATAATAAAGCAGGTGATATAAGCAGCAGCCTCAGGATAGTTCAACAGAACGCCCCGCGCCTTTCGCTGTTTGGCTAATTCCCCCGCTGCAAAAATGAGCAATTTTTCTTGTTCAACCGGTGTCAGTTTCATCTGTAATCCTCCTTCTTTTGTCATATAAAGCGGATGCGGTTACTACGAATTTGTGGAGCATGCAGGCGGGACATCACCTCCCTTTCTTCGAGAATGGGGATCATACGGTAGGGTGCCTTTCAAAGCGGCATGCCGTTTCTTCATCAGCCTTGCCATGGTCAACAACCGTTCCCCTGTCGATCACAGAAAGATAGTCAGCACAGATTAACGCGTTTTCCAGACTGCGCTCGACTAAGATAACAAATGTCTTTTTTTCTGGAAATTTCTATAATAACTTGTCTGACTAGTTCGACAATTGAAATCTGAATTCCTTCCAATTGTTCATTAAGTAAAATATTTTTCGGATTTACCATCAGCGCTCTGGCAATTGCAAGCTGCTGCTGTTGACCGCCTTTTCGTTTTGAACAAACGTTTGATTAAAACAAATAGCCCCCCTGTTTAGCCGAAAGCAGGCCTATGAAGTGGATTGGCCGACTCCATTTCGGCCTAATACAGCGACAATCTGCCCCGGGTGAACCTCCATGCTAAGAATGTGCTAAACCATCGATTGATCATAACCAGACGTTACATTCCTGATGGCAGCCCGTTGTTTTGCTCCGCAACCGGAAGCATGGCATGGAAGCCAGTCTGAGGCGCCGTCCTCCACGATACCGAGAACCCGACTATTGCCATTAACTCCTTATCATGGACGGTCACTTCGCTGATCGCCACCGTTCCTCTTAACGAGTGAAGAATTCCGGCCCTCATTGAATGAATCCCCGCTTGTGTCGATATCAACTGTTTTTTCGCACTCCCGCTGGCTTCCGACACTTTCTTCGGTGCATTACATTCCGTCATCAAAACCCCTTTGTTTGATTTCTCCAAATGATGTTATAAAACTTTACAACTTATGTCATTATTATATAGAAGAGGCCTATTAATTCAAATAATATTTAAAAAATTTAGTTACCTTGACCAAATCAGCTTCTTTTTTTGTTATATTTATTCACATCAGAAAAAGCGAACAAAAAAAGACAAGAAACATTTCGTTTCCTGCCTCTTCCGTACGATTAATCTTTATCTGAAAATTTATCCTTGGCTTTCCCGATATCCTTTTGGATTTCGCCTTTTGCCTTATCTTTTTTGCCTTCAGCCTGCATGTCCGTTTTGTCAGCCATATCTCCGACTTTATCCTTCACTTCTCCTTTGGCTTTATTGAAGCCGCCCTTCATTTTGTCTTTTACACTATCGTTACCCATGTTAATTCTCCCCTCTCAATTATGTGTGTACTTGTTACCTTCCCGATCTGAGAGGCAATAAACATTCTAATGTTATTTATCGATTTCGTAGCGCTCTCCGTAACGGAGCACTTTGTATATCGCCAGCCCGTCTGATGACTTTTTCTCCGAATATCGGACCGGCAGCAGGGCAAAAAACACATAATACGTAGAAAAATAGACAAACTGATAGAAAAACACATTCGGCTTTAATACACTGTGTATAATCAGCAGATTGATTGCAAAAATCGTGATGAGGTTAAACAAGCAGCCCCCTGCATACACGAGTGCATTTGAGAATCGATTATCAATTTTCAACTCCCCGTACCGGCAAAAAGAATCGATAAAATAAATCGTTCTGAACCGTATGGGTCCAATTTTAAGCAGCGTTTTTCCCATGCCTATATCCAACGATCCCTTTCCGCCAAAAATAAAAGCCATAAAGCTGTGCCCTGAAACATGTATAATCTGTACAAGCGGCAGAACAATGAGGAAAGACCACAGAAACTTCACCATATCATTAAAACCAAACATTGAATTCCCCCTCACATGCATATCTGCATCTCAAAACGGCTTTTGTTCAAAAAACAGTGCTGTAGCGATTTTTCCTGTTCTCCCCGGAAATAAACGTTCCGATGCTCCCCTTTTTTTGCATAAAAAAAAACCATCTGCCAGCAGATGGTTTTGTCTCATACTTCATATAAACAATCGTTCCTTTGAATCATCTCTCTCATGCTGACCGCTTTTTCATAAAAATACACCGCTTCTTTATATTGTTCGCGATGACTGAAATAAGAGGCTGCATCTAAAGCAAATTCTTCAATATATACATACAGGCCCTTTTCTTCCATATAATCAAATACTTCTTGAATCATATCCAAATTGACAGATTCCACATATAATGCCTGCAGAAATTTATATTTTGCCAGACTGAAGAAGTCGTTTCGTTTTTGGGCAATGGCAATCCCTTTTTCATAGTACCGTATCGCAGCTTCGCTATCTTGTTTTTTGAAAAGAACGCGAGTCAGGCTGAAGAGCGCTTTTGGAAGCTGTTCCAGCTGATAATCCTCGAAGACAGGAAGCGCTTTTTCAAAGTATTCGGCGGCCTGATCCAGCTCCCCCTTGTCATCATAGCAATTCCCAATATTATAAAGGGCTGATCCGATCAAACGGGGCTGTCCTTCCAATAAAGCAAGGCGATACGCGTCATCTAAATGTTCAAGCGCTTTTTCATAATTTCTGTAGTCTATGTAGTTTCCTGATATGACGAAATGGCATTGAATTCTTCTGACTCTATAAAAATCGTGAGCCTTATACGTCTCCAGCGCCTGTACAGCGTGGTTCATGGAAAAGTGCGTCTGCTTCATAATATAAAAGACTTCCGCCACTTTAAAATGAAATTCCGCTCTTTCAATTTCATCTTCTACAAACGCAAGCATCTTCTCAGCTTTCCGATAAAAGGATATAGCCGAGATGTAATTGTTCTGTTCAAATTCGTACATTCCTCTAAACAAGTGAAAATAATACTCAGATAATCCGGAGATGCTGTCCTGATTACTTTCCAGCGTTTTGATCAATTCACGATATTGAAGCTGAGATTCCTCGTGCAGGTCAGGCTTTACATAATCCAGCATAATTTGGTGACGGTAGCTGATCAGCTGATAATATAGGAGAAGCAGCTGATCCTCTTCCATCTGTTCGATATCTAGATCAATTTCTTCCTTCAGCTTTACGGCATCAGCCACTTGAAATGCTAAAATGTGCTTATACCACTTATTGATTTTCACTCCTACTTGAGATGACGGGATCTCGTACGCGGCCATGCCCCTCCAACCCTTTCTATTTTCTAATTGGTTATATTTTATCATAATGTATGGCTTTGGAATTAAATTTTCTTACAATGATTCCTTCTTTATGCCTATCCTTATATATTTCGGTTTTTATACGTATTTTTTGCACTCGGATTCTAATAAAAAAGCTTACCGGACAGTGCCGATAAGCTTTTGACTTCAAATTAACCGCCAATATAAGACATTTCCACTTTCTTTTTGCCAGATGCTTTTGATAGCGTACGATCGACTGAATACTGATCGATCCGATTTTTCCATACTGTCCCGATCATTTCTGATAGTTCGTCATCACTTAATTCCTGGCGAACCGGAGCTCTGAGGTCAAATCCGCTTGAAGCGAATAAGCAGGTAAACAGCTCTCCTCTCGCAGAAAGACGGGCTCTGTTGCAAGATCCGCAGAACGCATCAGATACAGATGATATAACACCGATTTCTCCGGAGCCGTCCAAGTAGCGGAATCTGGAAGCCACTTCTCCTATACAATTAGGCGCTATCGGCTCAACCGGCATGTGTTCATTGATCAAATCTATGATTTCCGCCTTTGTCATGACGTCTTTCTTTTCCCATTGGTTGGTGTTGCCTACGTCCATAAATTCAATGAATCTCAGGATATGCCCTTTTTCTTTAAAATAACGGGCCATAGGCAGTATATCTTTTTCATTGAGGCCCTTTTGAACGACCATATTGATTTTAACACCGAGCCCTGCTTGCTTCGCCGCTTCAATGCCTTCCAGCACCTTGCTGACAGAAACACCGCGCCCGTTTATCTTCTTAAAACGCTCGTCTTCCAAAGAATCAAGGCTGATCGTAACCCTTTTCAGCCCAGCCTCCTTGAGCCTCTTTGCATAAACAGGCAGCAGTGATCCGTTTGTCGTCATCGCGATGTCACGAATACCCGGTATGCGGGCCAGTTTTTTGATTAACTCCGGCATATCCTTTCTCATGAGGGGCTCTCCGCCGGTCAGGCGGATTTTTTCAACGCCAAATCTTGTGACAAACAATGTCGCAAGCCGTTCCAGCTCCTCAAATGAAAGCAGCTCCTCTTTCTTTAAAAAGGGATAATCCGGGCCGAATAATTCGGCGGGCATACAGTACGTGCATCGGAAGTTGCAGCGGTCTGTAACAGAAATGCGAAGGTCTCTCAGCGGTCTGTTTCTTTTATCCAACATCTGACGCGACTCTGTAATCATAGCTACAGCCCCTTCCTACTCCCTGATTCTATCAGGGTGTGTATATACATTAAATGATCCGTTTCTGACAAATCCAATCGCTGTGATATTCAATTCTTCAGCCATTTGAATCGCAAGCTCCGTCGGGGCCGATTTGGAAATGACAATCGACACGCCGATTTTGGCCGCTTTTAACAGGACCTCTGATGAGATTCTGCCGCTGAACACAATCAGTTTGTCGCGTACGGACATCCCGTTTAGAAGGCAGTGTCCGTATAGTTTATCAAGTGCGTTGTGCCGACCGATATCGGTGCGCATCAACAGAAGCTTCTCTGTGTCGCAAAGCGCCGCATTATGGACGCCTCCCGTATCCTGAAACGTCCCGCTCCCTTGCTGCATGTCTTTCATAAGCGCCATACATGCCTCAGGCGATATCTTGATTTGGCTGACAGCCGTCTTGGCTGTTTTGACATCCTGCTGAAAATAAAAATGACGGCCCTTTCCGCAGCATGAGCCGATCACCCGTTTCGTATAATCCTTTTGATCCAATGTCTCAGGGTGAACGAGGTCGACATATACAAAACCGAGACTTTCATCTATTGTAAACCTTTTAATTTCTTTTTGAAATCGTATAACACCCTCTGATGCGAGAAATCCGATGACAAGCTCTTCGATATGCTCAGGCGTACAAACGAGCGTCACAAATTCACTGCCATTCAGTATCACTGTCAAAGGGAATTCCGTCACCATCCGGTCTTCTACTTTCCTTATTTCCCCTAGTTCATAGCGCCATACATCCCTGACCGCAGTTACTTTATCGTTCAATGTCTCTTCCCCTCCGCAATGTTCCTGCCTTTATATTTTTTCACACTCCTCGGATTTTGTCGAATTCTGAGACACAAAAAGAGCCCTCTATATAAAGGGCTTTCACAGGATGTGATGACGGCGGTGTTTAGGCAGGGCGCCTAAGCATTTAGCCTCCATTCCTTTTACCAATGTGCATTGACAACGAACGCTGGGCTTGTCGACACGCTGAGAGCCCTCTATAGAAAGGACTCTATGGTTGATTATACTGATTCTTTTTCAGAACCGTAAACAGCACAATAGCTGCGATCAAGGTGAGAATGCTGACAAAAAAGAAGGCTGCCAGTTTTAGAAGAACACCAAGCAATATGAATGCAACGGTGGCTATAAGAAAAATCATTCCTAATAATTTCATATGTTCAACCCCTTTTTAGGGTATCATTCCCGGCCAAATTGTTTTTAAACCAATAAAAAAAGGCGCCTGGGGGAGCGCCTGATCTTTAGGTTCCTTACTCAGTAAATTTTTGTGCTTCTTTTTCCCAAGCCTGTTCGAACTCATCCGCACTGTTCGCTGAAATATATTCTCCGCCGCCAGCGACAGCTGCTTGTTTCATCTCTTCATTACCCTTGACATCAAAGTTGAAGCCAATGATGTTTACAATCGTATCCACATTTGATGCACGGAGCTTTTCGATTTCCGCCGCAGGGTCTCCGCCGCACGTTTCTTCACCGTCAGTGATTAAATACACCACGTTTTTCCCGTCTGCGTCAAATGCTTCAAATTCTTTTCTTGTGTCTGCAAGTGCTTTGGCAATCGGTGTCCATCCAGTCGGCTTGAGCTCACTCAATGAATTGTCAAACAGAGACCCTTCATATGGATGAAGGCCGTAAATGGTTTCCGTCGTACTGCACGAAAGGGCTTTACCGGACAGTTTATTGTTCCCTGCATGCCCGAAAACGCGAAGCATAAGATTTGTATCCTTCGGAAGGAGTTCGGCAAAAGATTTTACTGATTTTTTGGCAATGTCTATTTTGCGCTCTCCTCCTGTTTTTTGAACCATGCTTCCGCTTCCGTCAAACAAAACAGCTACATTTGTATCAGCCTGTTTCTCAGCGGCAAAAGACGGGGAGGCAATGGAAACAGTCAACAATCCAATGATACCGGCAGCCAGCAATTTTTTCATATGATTACTTCCTTTCTTTTTCATATTTTCCAACTATATGTTGGATTCTTCTTTATGCTAGAATACGAAAATGCAAAAAGATATAGGACATGCTGCCTTTTGTGCTGCTTTCACGATCTGTCCAAAATCGCTTGAAATGCCGTTCATTTTTAGCCATTTCCGCCCAGAAAGCATAAACAGATTGTGTGATCATTCATTCTTTTTTCGCCTTGATTATGACAGAAAAACGGAAATCTGCTACTATGCTACAGGCAGATAGCTAATTAGTTTTGAAGTTTTTGTTACATACAAAAAGAGGCTGACCATCACCAGCCTCTTTTTTCTTATTTAGATAACATTAGTGATTGCTGAGTGAAAATTTTCTCAACATCTTTTTGGGTATAAGCCGGGAAGTATTCACCGCCGCCTACTTTCGCAATTGCGTTCAGCTGGCCTTTGTATCCCTCTTTATAATCAAAGCCGATCACATTAACAGTGATATTGTCTTTTTGCAGTTCCTTTGCTGTTTTAATCGGGTTTCCTCCGCACGTTTCCTCACCGTCTGTCAACAGATACACCACTTTTTCCCCTTTTGCATCAAGCTGGTCAAAAGAAGATTTCGCCTCGTTCAGCGCTTTGGCAATTGGCGTCCAGCCAGTCGGCCCAATTGTATTGAGAGAATTGAGGAAGCTTTGCTCGTTAAAGCTTTGGAAGCCGTATACGTTGCGAATGGCTTCACATGACTGAACTTTTCCGGAATTTTTATTGTTTCCTTCAGAGCCAAACACGCTCATTTTCACCTGAGTTCCTTCTGGCAATGAGCTCGCAAACTTTGAAATTTCTTTTTTGGCTGAATTAAATTTAGATACACCATCTATTCTTTTCGCCATACTTCCGCTGGCATCAAGCAAGACCGCCACGTTCGCCGGCGCTTTAGCCTCCGTTTCTGACTTTTCAGCTGCAAAAGCAGGTGAAGTTAATCCAAAAAGCAATCCTGTCATCATGATCAGTGAAAATCTTTTCTTCATGTTCGTACCCCTTTACCAATTTGTTTCTGCGTGCAGATGTTCAACGCTGAACATAATCTATCGTAATCAACAAAAACCGAGAAATAAATAGGGCGGGCTTCCCCATTGCTGTTGTTTACTTTTGCATAGAAACCTATGTTTTTATTAGTGATTTCCACCTAACGCCCCTATGAAAAGAGAAGATTGTCCGCCTTTCGGCTTTCGTTATATGAGTCTGTCGAAGTCTGTCGACAAATGTGGATGACTTTACCACAATCTCAAAGCCTGAAATCAGGAAAAAAGGACTGATCCTTAAAGACGGTCAGAAGCTCCTCTAAACCGTTTCAGCTGCTCTTAGATAAAAGACATTCAAGAACAGAAAAAGACGCCCAAAGAGCGTCTTTTTCTACTTTTTCGCCATATATTTATTCAAAAACGCATCTGCCTCAGAAATTTGTGTGCCTTGGTAATAGTACTTTACAATGTCATCAACCGTTTTGCCTTCTTTGGCCATAAAATTCGCTCCGTATTGGCTCATCCCCACACCGTGGCCAAATCCTCTCGTCGTGACTGTAATTGTGTCTCCATTCCGCTTCCATTCAAAATCGGCGGAGTTGAGACCCAGCTTTTCACGTATGTCTCTTCCTTTCAGCGTCTTGCCGTTAATGACGGCAGTTGCGACCTGGTGGCCCGGTGTCTCGCCGGTAATCTTCCCTACTGCGCTAGATCCATCCAGCTTGACGCCAAGCTTTTGCTGAAATTCTGCCGCTGTAAAGGTTTTCGTTGCCTTATATTTCGGAGACTTTTTATCCCATGGGCTTTTGACGCTTTTTAAATATGGGATAGCACTTGTCCAATAAGCTTCTGCATTCTCTGTGTAGCCGTTGCTTGTGGAGAAAAAGGAGGCTTCAATCGGCTGGTTGTTGTACGTTAAGATTTTGCCTTGCGTACTGGCTACCGCAGCTGTGATTTTCTTCAGTTTTGTCTCATAGCTTGTGCCCCACTGTTTTTTCAGCTCCGCTTTGTTTTTATACACCTGGAACATCTGTGTATCATCCACCAGTGAGCCTTTAGGAGCCTCAACCGCTGAATTTGACACCATCAGTCTGACAATAAATGTTCTGGCGGCGAGGGCCTGGGCTTTCAGTGCTTCAGATTCAAAGGTTGCCGGCATTTCGGAGGCGACGACTCCAATCACATACTCTTCAAGCGGAATGTTTTCTACGGATTGATTTGCGGTTCGATAGACGGGAATAGAAACAGGTGATGCTTTCAATGTTTCTGCTCCTTTCGATGCTGGTTTCGTGCTTACTGCTGTCTTTTCTGATTCTACACTGGCCCCCGCTTCCTTATTATGCTGGAATGGTATAACCAAGAGTGTCGGAACCAAGAGAATCAATGCACATAGTACGGATAGTGTGATTGCGAATTGTTTCATATTCAGCTGCCTCCTGCTCGGGATTCGACTCTAGTCTAGTCTATGGGCAGGGACAAGCTAATATGACTCTCGTTTTGGACAGAAACTTTATTTGTCATTTACGTATTCTTTTTTGCTATTTTGCGCATAATGATGATAATACACAAAAAATAAAAAACCAGTATGCCAGAGTGACATACTGATTTTCAAGTAAGTTTATGCATTTAAGTCAGAAACGACTTCTTTATTCTCTTGCTCAGAAGCAGACTCATCATTTACACGTTCGATGTCTGCGCCCAGAGCGGCAAGCTTCTTATGGAAATCAACGTAACCGCGGTCTAAGTGCTTCAATTCAGTAACACGTGTGTGACCTTCAGCCACTAACCCCGCAAGAATCAGCGCTGCACCTGCACGCAAATCAGTCGCTGCAACTTCAGCTCCCTGAAGCTGTACAGGACCGTTAATGATGACAGAACGTCCTTCAATCTTGATATCACCATTCATACGGCGGAATTCTTCCGCATGCATAAAACGGTTTTCAAAAACGGTTTCTGTAATCATGCTTGTGCCGCTTGCACGAAGCAGAAGCGCCATCATTTGTGACTGCATATCAGTCGGGAAGCCCGGGTGAGGCATTGTTTTGATGTCAATCGGTTTAAGTTCTTTCGGGCCGATGACACGCAGGCCTTCACCTTCATCCTTAATTGTTACACCCATCTCTTCCATTTTTGCAATTAAAGAGGTGAGGTGTTCAGGAACCGCTCCTTTTACTAATACGTTTCCTTCAGTAATTGCAGCAGCAACCATAAATGTGCCCGCTTCAATACGGTCAGGAATAATATGGTGTTTTACGCCGTGAAGCTTTTCGACTCCTTCAATTTTGATGGTGCCGGTGCCAGCTCCGCGGATTTTTCCGCCCATGCCATTGATATAGTTTGCTAAATCAACGATTTCGGGTTCTTTTGCCACGTTTTCCAGCGTTGTTGTTCCTTCAGCTAGAGCGGCTGCCATAATCAGGTTCTCTGTAGCTCCTACACTTGGGAAGTCCAGATAAATTTTTGCGCCTTGCAGTCGGCCTTTTACTTCAGCTTCAATGAAGCCATTACCGACTTTGATTTCTGCGCCCATTGCTTCAAAACCTTTTAAATGCTGATCAATCGGTCTGGAACCAATTGCGCATCCGCCCGGAAGTGCAACTCTTGCATGACCTGTACGCGCAAGAAGCGGCCCCATGACAAGCACAGACGCACGCATTTTACGAACATATTCAAAAGGTGCTTCAGTTTGCAAAGCGTATGAAGCATTTACAGTCACTTCATTATTTTCAAAATGCACATCTGCTCCTAAATGACGCAACACTTCGTTAATTGTATATACATCGGAGAGCGTAGGTACATCACAAATTACGCTTTTTTCTTCACTTGCTAATAAAGATGCAGCGATAACAGGTAAAACGGCATTTTTAGCGCCTTCAACTTTGACTGTGCCGTTTAACTTCTGACCGCCGCGGACGATGATTTTTTCCAAGGTATTCCCCTCCGCGTCCCTAAATTCTCTATATTAATATTCAGTCGTAACGATTGGTGTGCCAACCGTAACGGTATGTTTTCCGCCCATTCCTGCACTTCTAAGTGCAATTTGCAAATTCATTTTATGTTTCGAGGTCATAATGTACTCTTCCCACTCATCTGTAAACGCAGAAATAGAAACGAAATTTGGCTCAACTACATGTTCTACTGATCTTGCTTGAAATTCATTTAATAACTGATTTGCTTTTTTTTGCAAAACAATATTCATATTATCATCTAAGTGACCATTTAGACAAGTAAAAATAACTACTTTTTCTTGGAATATCCCAAGTGTCTCCCGTTCAAACTGTTCATATGTATCATTCCAGCTATCCGGTGTCTCTAGACTCATTTGCTCATATAATAAATACGAAGTTGGATTGTGTTTTTTGAGGGTTGTGACAAGCTGCAGTCTAAAAGAAGTACGAATTTTTTTGTCAGTATATGTGCCAATTGCCTTTATCATTTTATCTTCCCGTGCAATCACCCAATCATATTGACGATACTCTGATTTTAAACGTTGCACTTTTTGATAAAATTCTTTTTCGGTCAGTGACATGTTTTGTTTTGCATGCAATGTCCACTTATCTATTGACACATCTTGGCGTTCCATCCCCTCTGCCATTTGTGCTAACGGCGTTAATTCACTCGCATGAATGGTATGGAAAACAGCAATGACGAAGCTTAACATGACGGAAATGATAATAGCGTGGCTTACTTGTTTTTTCTTCATGTTCATCTCTCCCCCTTATCCCCAGTTTTACCGGAGGCAAGAGGCGCCATACGTAAAAATCTTCGTCAAAACTCGAGCTATTCGCTTCAACCCGCTTCTCCCAACCATTTAATGATAATAATGTTCAAAACCTATTAAAATAGATAGGGAAGCTGCTGTGAATAATTGAGGTAATCTAAAAAGAAATTGGCAACGGCCGTTCCAATGGCAATTGTCAGCAAAATCATCAGGAGTCTAGCCTGCACGACTTTGCCTTTTTTGATTAACGGATCTATATTGACGGCTTGCAACGCCCACCAAGTCACTGCTATAAAAATCAGGTGAACGACAATGCCGATTGCAGCCTGCTGTCCCAATACACTCATCTATTACACTCCTTTCTCTGCGTTCATACCCTTTCTTATTATATAAGAAGCACAGATAAAGATGATACATTTTATACAGAACGGAATAATCAGCCAAATCTAGGGCTAATCCCCGCTTAAAGTGCGATTCTTTTACATGGTATACTTTATTGGAAAGGAGCTGGCAAATGTGAATCATTCTTTTTTTCAGCCTGAAAAGCAATATGGTGAGGACCTGCCAATTTTTGATCAGGAATGGGAAGCAATTGCATTCTATTATGATTATAGACAGTCACAGATTGAAGAACTGAATGAATTGTGTCAGTTTTTTAACATTTCTCTTACCTATACGAGAGAAAGCCTTGAAGAGCTTGAAAACCTTTATTTTCAAAGTATACAAGAGCTTTTGCTTGCTGATTGGAATCTTCCTATTGAAGAATTCGAGAAAATGATCAGTGTTTATCTTATAGATTGCGTGATTGCCCGCCATGAAGATGCTGAATGGGTTGTAAAACCTTATCCCTATAAAGACGGCGCTTATACACTTGGCTTTAGAAGACATCGCAAATCGTGGCATACAATGAATGCCTGTGATGGTTTATACCTGCGTCCAAAAGAGGATCGCCCGCTGTTATCGCTGTTTGATTCTCTTGTGCGTTCATAAAAAAATCCTTCTCTTTATGAGAAGGATTTTTTCTTATTTCCCTGCTACATCCAATCTGTTCAAAGCCCGCTGTAACGCAAGCTCAGCCCGACGAATGTCAGTATCATCTGATTGAGAATTCAAACGCTCCTGCGCCCGCTGGCGTGCAGCTTCAGCGCGCTCTTTATCAATGCCTTCCGCTGTCTCGGCAGCCTGGGCAAGGATGGTGACCTGATCAGGACGGACTTCTACAAATCCACCGCTGACAGCAACCATTTCAGTCTGTCCGTCTTTTTTCAGGCGGACAGCGCCGATTTTAAGAGGAGCCACGGTTGGAATATGGCCTGGCAAAATACCGAGATCGCCGCTTTCGGCTCTCACACTCACCATTTCGATATCCGCATCGTATACTGGGCCGTCGGGAGTAACGATATTGACTTTAACGGTCTTCATGCTTTTACCCTCCTAGGACCAGATTAAACTTCTACACCCATTTCTTTTGCTTTCTCAACAACTTCTTCAATACGGCCTACAAGACGGAACGCATCTTCTGGAAGATGGTCGTATTTACCGGCTAAGATTTCTTTGAAGCCTTGTACCGTCTCTTTTACAGGCACGTAAGAACCTTTTTGTCCAGTGAACTGTTCAGCCACGTGGAAGTTCTGAGAAAGGAAGAACTGGATACGGCGTGCGCGGTGAACGACAAGTTTGTCTTCCTCGCCTAATTCATCCATACCGAGAATCGCAATGATATCTTGAAGCTCTTTGTAACGCTGAAGCGTTGACTGTACTTCACGCGCAACCGCATAATGTTCTTCTCCGACAATTTCAGGAGCAAGGGCGCGTGATGTAGATGCCAACGGATCAACCGCAGGGTAAATACCCATTTCAGTTAATTTACGCTCAAGGTTTGTTGTCGCATCCAAGTGAGCGAACGTTGTTGCCGGCGCCGGGTCAGTGTAGTCATCGGCAGGCACGTAGATCGCCTGGATAGATGTAACCGATCCAACGTTCGTAGACGTGATACGCTCTTGGAGCTGACCCATCTCAGTTGCAAGCGTCGGCTGATAACCAACCGCTGAAGGCATACGGCCAAGAAGGGCTGAAACCTCTGAACCCGCTTGTGTGAAACGGAAAATGTTATCGATAAAGAACAGTACGTCCTGTCCTTGTACATCACGGAAGTGCTCAGCCATTGTAAGGCCTGTCAAAGCAACACGCATACGTGCGCCCGGCGGCTCGTTCATTTGTCCGAATACCATGGCTGTTTTGTTGATAACGCCAGAGTCACTCATTTCGTAGAAAAGGTCGTTCCCTTCACGAGTACGCTCTCCTACGCCGGCGAATACAGAGATACCGCCGTGCTCTTGCGCGATGTTGTTGATTAATTCCTGGATTAATACGGTTTTACCTACACCGGCACCACCGAACAATCCGATTTTACCACCCTTAATGTAAGGAGCAAGCAAATCAACAACTTTAATACCTGTTTCAAGAATTTCAACTTCTGTTGAAAGCTGATCGAATGAAGGCGCCTGTCTGTGAATCGGATCCTTTTTCGCATCCGCAGGAACCGGCTCATTCAAATCAATATTTTCTCCGAGAACGTTAAATACACGTCCAAGTGTTACATCACCAACCGGTACTGAGATTGGCGCTCCTGTATCTACAGCTTCCATACCGCGCTGAACACCATCTGTAGATGCCATTGCAATTGTACGGACTGTATCATCACCTAAATGAAGAGCGACCTCAAGCGTTAAATCAATACCTACTTCGTTTTCACTTGCAGCTGGCTGTGAAATTTTAATCGCATTATAAATTTCAGGCAAGTGACCGTCTTCAAAACGCACGTCGACGACCGGTCCTAATACCTGGCTAACGCGTCCTTTCTTCATCGCTATCCCTCCTGACAAAATCTTTCTATTCTAAAGCGGCTGCTCCGCCGACAATTTCCGTAATTTCTTGTGTGATGGCTGCTTGGCGAGCGCGGTTGTAAGAAAGCGAAAGTGAATCGATAAGTTCCTTCGCGTTGTCTGTCGCATTTTTCATCGCCGTCATTCTTGCAGCGTGCTCACTTGCTTTACTGTCAAGAAGCGCACCGAAGATTAAGCTTTCTGCATATTGAGGAAGCAAAACCTCCAGAACCTCCTCTTCAGATGGTTCAAATTCATAAGACGCCGTTCTTTTTCCGCCGCCGCTGCCCAAATCAGATAACGGCAGAAGTTTTTTCTCCGTTACTTCTTGAGTAATGGCGCTGACAAAATGGTTATAAACAAGGTGCAATTCATCAAACGCACCGTCTATAAACATTTGGATCGTTTGACGGGCAAGATCTTTAATTTCTGTAAACGTTACTTCATCCCCAAGTCCTGTTAACTCGGAAATGATCGGAATCTCACGTTTCTTAAAGAAATCACGGCCCACTCTTCCGATGGCAATCACCGCATACTCATCCTTAGACTGATGACGTTCTTGCATGGCCTGATAAGCACTCCGTAAAACCGAACTGTTAAAAGCGCCGGCAAGACCGCGGTCAGACGTAATGACAAGGTATGCCGTTTTTTTCACTTCTCTGCTGAGAAGCATCGGGTGCTTCACGTTGCCGGAAACTCTTCCGACGTTTGACACAACCTCTTGGATTTTATCCATATATGGCACAAATGATTTTGCATTGTTTTCAGCACGATTCAGCTTAGCCGCAGATACCATCTGCATGGCTTTTGTAATCTGACTTGTTTTTTTCGTTGACGTGATCCTTGACTTAATATCGCGTAATGAGGCCAAAGATTTCACCACCTTTTCTCTTCATCTGCGTAAAAAGAGAGAAAAAGAGAACCTTTTTCTCTCATCAGCATTCGAGTTAGTTGCTTGGTGCAAATGTGCGTTTGAAGCCTTCGATTGCAGCTTTGAAGTCTTCATCAGCAGGAAGGTTTCCTGTTTTCGCAATTCCGTCAAGCAGGTCTTTATGGTTTTGGTCAAGGTACATGTAGTACTCTTCTTCAAAACGTCTGATATCCGCCACAGGAATATCATCGAGATATCCTTTTGTCAGCGCATAAAGAATGGCTACTTGCTTTTCAACCGGAAGCGGCTTGTTCAGATCCTGCTTCAGCACTTCAACTGTACGCGCACCGCGGTTCAGTTTTGCCTGAGTCGCTTGGTCGAGGTCAGAACCGAATTGAGCGAATGCTTCCAGCTCACGGTATGACGCAAGGTCAAGACGCAAAGTACCTGATACTTTTTTCATCGCTTTGATTTGCGCTGAGCCGCCGACACGGGATACAGACAATCCGGCGTTGATCGCTGGACGTACGCCCGAGAAGAACAAATCAGATTGCAGGAAGATCTGTCCGTCGGTGATGGAAATGACGTTCGTCGGAATATAAGCAGAGATATCTCCGGCTTGTGTTTCTACGAACGGCAGAGCTGTAATTGATCCTGCGCCTTTCGCGTCGCTAAGCTTTGCTGCACGCTCAAGCAGACGGGAATGAAGATAGAATACATCCCCAGGGAACGCTTCACGGCCTGGCGGACGGCGAAGAAGCAAGGACAGCTCACGGTAAGCAGCCGCTTGTTTAGAAAGATCATCGTATACAACAAGAACGTGCTTGCCGCTGTACATAAATTCTTCTGCCATTGTAACCCCAGCATACGGTGCCAGGTACAGAAGCGGTGCCGGCTGTGACGCAGACGCCGTTACAACAATTGTATAATCAAGCGCGCCGTGTTTACGCAATGTTTCTACTACGCCGCGGACTGTTGATTCTTTTTGACCGATCGCAACATATACGCAGATCATGTCTTGGTCTTTTTGGTTCAGGATCGCATCGATCGCAACAGATGTTTTACCTGTTTGACGGTCACCGATGATCAGCTCACGCTGGCCACGGCCGATTGGAATCAGTGCATCGATCGCTTTGATACCGGTTTGAAGCGGTTCATGAACGGATTTACGGTCCATAACGCCTGGTGCAGGGCTCTCAATCGGACGAGTTTTGCTTGTAAGGATCGGGCCAAGTCCGTCTACCGGCTGGCCTAACGGATTTACAATACGGCCGATTAACTCTTCACCAACAGGAACCTCCATGATGCGGCCTGTTCTTTTTACTTCGTCTCCCTCACGGATCTCACTGAAAGGTCCTAAGATGACGATACCTACGTTTGATTCCTCAAGGTTTTGAGCCATACCCAAAACACCGTTTGAAAATTCAACAAGTTCACCGGCCATACAGTTGTCAAGGCCGTGCACACGTGCAATACCGTCACCGACTTGGATGACTGTACCTACGTCTTGAACTTCAATATCAGATTGATAATTTTGTATTTGCTGTTTTATCAGCGTGCTAATCTCTTCAGCTTTGATGCTCACTTAGGTTTCACCCCTTCTATCGATTTTCCCCGGCTAATTGACGTTCAATGCGCTGAAGCTTCCCGCTTACGCTGCCGTCATAAATCCGGTTTCCAATGCGGACTTTAATGCCGCCTATTAAATCCGTCTGCACTTCATTTCTGATTCTCAGTGAAGCGACTCCGGCTTTTTTTGCAAACACTTGTGATAATGGTAAAATTTCAGCATCCGTCAGCGGTTTCACTGAATATACGATTGCGTCTTCTGTTTGACGGGCCTCATTTGCGAGTTTGATAAACTCATCTGTGAGCTCAGGCACAATCGCGGCACGATGGCGGTCAATCAAAAGAAAAATCGTATTAAGCACGGACTGTGACAAAGAGCCAAATGCATTTTGGATCAGCTCTTTTTTCTTCGCAGCCGGCACCTTCGGATGGTTCAACACATCATTAAGCGCTTTTTCATTTTGAAATACTTGTTTTACAACAGTTAGCTCTTCTTCTACTTGATTCAGCTGAGCGGACTCATTGGCTATATCAAAAAGAGCTGATGCATATCGTTTAGAGACAGCTGATCCACTCATCGGCTTTCTCCTACCTCTTTAAGATAGTCCTGAATCAATTTCTCTTGCGCTTGTTCATCCAGTTCTTTTTCGATCACTTTCGACGCAATCATGACAGAAAGAGACGCTACTTGCTCACGGAGAGCAGAAACCGCCTGTTCTTTTTCCTTCACGATTTCAGTTCTTGCTGCTTCTTTCAGACGTTCAGATTCTGCACGTGCAGCCTGAATAATCTCTTCTTTTTGCTTCTCTCCCAGTTTCTTTGCGTTTTCGATAAGAGTTTGGGATTCCTGTCTTGCTTCTTTTAAAAGAACGCGCTGCTCTTCAATAAGCTGCTGCGCTTCTTTATTTTTTTCTTCAGCAGACGTAATTTCTCCAGCGATGTGGTCTTCACGCTGTTTCATTATGTTTAATAGCGGCCCTAAAGCGTATTTCTTCAGAAGCGCTAATAAGATTAACATAGCTAACAGTTGGAACAGGATATCTCCGCCGTTAAACGACAATCCTAGTTCAAGTGGTAATTGAGACATCTACTACGGCAACTCCCTTCTGCAGGTTTTTCTTTGCTGATCCAGCAGCCGCACTTGTCTCTTTTCAGCCGGCAAGGCGGGATGCTTATCAGACATAAAGCAATGGCGAAGGTTCTCTTGGAATGATCTTCGCCATTTTTAGTTCATATAAGGCTTTTATGCTTAGCCAAAGAACGCTAAGAATGCGATAACGACAGCGATAATAGGAAGGGCTTCAACTAATGCGATACCCATGAACATAAGAGTTCTCAGTTCTTTACCTGCTTCCGGCTGACGGGCAATCCCCTCTACCGTACGTGAAACAATCAAACCGTTACCAATACCTGCACCAAGTGCGCCTAAACCAATTGCAATCGCAGCTGCTATTAAATTCATGAAAAAGTTCCTCCTTTAAAATGTTATCCGTTTGGATATAATGTTTTAATGATCATGACTGATTTTATGAGACATGTACACCATCGTCAGCATTGTAAAGATAAATGCCTGGATAGCACCAATAAATAAACTGAATGCTTGCCATGCCAGCATCGGCAGAATGGCACCGATTGTACCGACAAGACCGAGAGCCACGCTTTGCGAATAATGGCTTGTTGCTAATCCCGCAAGCAGGCCGAGAAGAATCTCACCAGCGAAGATGTTACCATACAGCCGCAAACCTAGAGTCAGCGTATTCGCAAACTCTTCGATGATTTTCATCGGGAGCATGAATGGAACAGGTCTTAAATAGTCTTTGGAATATTCCTTGAGCCCTTTCATCTTCACACCATAGTAGTGGGTTAAAGCAACAACCATCACGGCTAGCGTTAATGTAATGGCAGGATCGGCTGTCGGAGACTTCCACCAGAGCTCATGTCCGATTGTAATAGAGAACGGCAGCCCCAGCATATTCGACACAAATATGTACATCAGCAATGTGACACCAAGTGCCAAGAAGTTAGCCCCTGTTTTTAAATCCATTGTACTGCCAATAATATTGCGGACGAAATCAACAATCCATTCCATAAAGTTCTGGGCTTTTCCGGGACGGATCGAAAGCGTTCTTGTCGTCAATATAGCAATCAATAAAACAATCACACTCGCCACAGTAATCATCAGAATGTTTGTCAGATTAAAAGTAAGACCTAGAAATTCTATAGTTCTGTAACCATGATTCAAAGGGTTTTCACCTCTCTTCCATTGATGAACGTTTAAGCTGGATAAAGGAATCTATCATAATGACAGGGTATATTGTCATTAATCCAATAACTGTACTTGCCATATGAAAGTATTCGGGATTTTTATAGGCAACAGCCACAGCAAGAATCGCATTGCACCACCGCGCTGCGCTCCCGAGAGATCGTATGGACTTTCCTTTCACAACAGCTCTGTCAAAAGCATTCATTCTTCTGACGAGCAGTAAAAAATTAAACAAACTGAAAACAGTTCCCAGAATAAGGCCTAAAAAAACGGTTTTATACGCTGTTAAACCATAACCCAGTACATACACTGCCAAAATGAACAATAAATATTTGCGTTGTCTGCTAAATGTAAGCTTGGGATCGTCCATCAATTATCTGTCTCCTGATGAAAAAATAATGTATAGCTTGGATACGGCAAAAATCAGCGGTTAACCCTTAGTAGAAGACCTTTTTTGACCGGCAAAACGGGCCTGTTCGAAAAAATCATTCATCCGCAAGCCTTGCAGGGATGCTGTTTCATTCGCTTAAATAAATCCTCATAATACGGGTTTGCTGAGAGGATTTACATTGAGGATGAGGACTATAATGAAAGCTATGAAAACCTTCTCATAATACCCTCGTTTAGCATACAATAGCCCCTAACATGTGTCAATCTGTTTAAAGTTAAAAAACTTTTTATACTTTACGTCTCCACAGAATGTTCACATTTTCACCTATAATTGTATACAGATTCACCGAATAGCAAAAAAATGGATAAAAAAATGAAACCCCCTTTTGGGGATTTCATTTTTTATTTTGTTCCAAACATGCGGTCACCCGCATCTCCGAGACCTGGAACAATATAACCTTTTTCATTTAATTTTTCATCTAGCGCCGCAATGTAAATATCAACGTCCGAATGATGCTTCTGCAATTCTTCCACACCCTCCGGCGCTGCTACAAGACACATGAAACGGATATTTTTCGCACCGCGTTTTTTAAGGCTGTGAATGGCTTCAACTGCGGAACCGCCTGTAGCGAGCATCGGGTCAACCACGATGAATTCACGCTCTTCCACATCAGAAGGAAGCTTGACATAGTATTCCACGGGTTTTAAGGTTTCTGGATCACGGTAAAGGCCGACATGTCCCACTTTTGCCGCAGGAATCAGCTTTAAAATGCCGTCAACCATTCCCAATCCTGCTCTGAGGATAGGAACCACTCCGAGTTTTTTCCCTGAGATGACTTTCGACTTCGCAGCCTGAACCGGTGTATTGATATCCACTTCTTCCAGAGGAAGATCGCGGGTAATTTCAAATGCCATGAGTGTGGCCACTTCATCTACTAACTCTCTAAAATCCTTCGTACCTGTATTTTCATTCCGTATATATGTCAGCTTGTGCTGAATTAAAGGATGATCAAATACATAAACCTTTCCCATACTGTGTTTCAGCTCCTTTTTTATTGTCCCATCAACAATTACACACTTCTATTGATTCTACAAAAAAAGACATTGAGTTTCAAGAACATCGTCAAAAAACCCGCCGGGCATAAGCCCAAGCGGGTTTTAGGATCTTAATAATCTAATTCTTTATATAAAGGAAATTTATCAGTCAGAGCAGCTACACGCTGTCTTGCTTCTTCAAGTTTTCCTTCATCTTCGTGGTTTTTCAATGCAAGCGCAATGATAGCACCGACTTCTTCTAATGCGTCTCCGTCAAAACCGCGGCTGGTTACAGCAGCTGTACCAAGACGGATGCCGCTTGTTACGAAAGGTTTTTCAGGATCATATGGAATCGCGTTTTTGTTAGACGTAATACCGATTTCATCAAGTACATGCTCCGCAACCTTACCAGTCAGTCCGAGCGAACGAAGGTCAACAAGGATAAGGTGGTTGTCTGTTCCGCCTGAAACGAGCTGGATGCCCTCTTTCGTTAAGGCTTCAGCCAGACGTTTCGCGTTTGAAATGACGTTTTGCGCATATGTTTTGAAATCGTCCTGCAATACTTCACCGAATGAAACAGCTTTTGCGGCAATAACGTGCATCAGCGGGCCGCCTTGAATTCCAGGGAAGATCGATTTATCAATTTTCTTGCCAAACTCTTCACGGCAAAGGATCATACCGCCTCGAGGACCGCGAAGTGTTTTATGTGTTGTTGTTGTAACGAAATCAGCGTAAGGAACCGGGTTTGGATGAAGGCCTGCCGCAACAAGTCCTGCGATATGTGCCATATCCACCATGAAGTAAGCGCCGACTTCATCAGCAATTTCACGGAATTTCTTAAAGTCGATTGTACGAGGATACGCACTTGCTCCTGCTACGATAAGCTTCGGTTTATGAGCGAGGGCTTTTTCACGCACGTCATCGTAATCAATATATTGAGTTTCTTTATCTACGCCGTACTCAACAAAGTTATATTGAACACCGCTGAAGTTGACTGGGCTTCCGTGTGTTAAATGGCCGCCGTGGGAGAGGTTCATCCCAAGTACAGTATCGCCTTGCTCCAAAATCGTGAAGTACACTGCCATGTTTGCTTGTGCGCCTGAATGAGGTTGAACGTTTACATGCTCCGCTCCAAAGATTTCCTTCGCGCGGTCACGGGCGATATCTTCAACGACATCGACGTGCTCGCATCCGCCGTAGTAGCGTTTGCCCGGATATCCTTCTGCGTATTTATTTGTCAAAACAGATCCTTGTGCTTCCATAACCGCTTCACTTACAAAGTTCTCAGAAGCAATCAATTCGATCTTAGTCTGTTGGCGTTCACGCTCATTTTTAATGGCGTTAAACACTTGTTCGTCTTGCGCAGGTAAATGTTTCATCAGCGAGATCCTCTCCTATCCGTATCCTGTTCTTTGTTTTTACCATCACTATTGTACATGGTTTTTAAGGCCGATGTAAAAGATTTTTTTTAAAAAATCTAAATTTTTATTGGTAAAAACGAATATTAATAACTTAAATTTAATTTAAAGTTCGGAATTTATTCCACTGTCTTAAAATAAAAGAAAAGACTGGCTATGCAGTCCTTTCATTCGCACTCATAAACCGCCCGCACTCCGCCGATTAGTTTCGGACGTGTACGCGCCAATGTCACATGAGCTGAACCGAGGCTGTTTTGAGAGACACGCACAGGGACAGCCACCGGCTTCAGATGCATGCCAATAAACGTATCGCCTATATCAATTCCGGCGTCAGCCTGAATGGTTTCAACAAGGACAGGAGACTTCATCTGCTTAAACGCATAAGACGCCATCGCGCCGCCCGCTTTTGGAACGGGCACGGCAGAAACGGTTGGAAGCCTGAACAGCTTGGCTGTTTCTGCTTCGACGACAAGCGCTCTGTTTAAATGCTCGCAGCATTGAAACGCCAGATGGATTCCCGTTTTTTCCCGAAGCTCAGCAAGTCCGCTGTAGATGCTTTCAGCGATATCTACACTGCCCGATGTGCCGATCCGGCTGCCGGCCACTTCGCTCGTGCTGCATCCAAGGACGAAGAGCTGATCTTGTTTCAATTCCGCTTGGTCCTGAAACTCAGACAGCATCGTCTTCCACGTTTGTTTCAACTCATTCATTAAACAGCACCCCTACAGGTTTTTCTCTTCATAATCTGAGATTTTTCCAATACGCGTTTGGTGTCTTCCCCCGGTAAACTCAGTAGTCAGCCAGATTTTTGCGATTTCCCGAGCCAAACCAGGTCCGATCACCCGTTCACCCATCGCAAGGATGTTTGTGTCATTATGCTCCCTCGTCGCCTTCGCGCTGAAGGTATCGTGCGCCAGCGCGCAGCGAATCCCTTTTACTTTATTAGCGGAAATGCTCATGCCGATGCCTGTCCCGCAAATTAAAATGCCTCTGTCAACTTCGCCGCTAACCACTTTTTCGGCCACCGGAAAAGCATAATCCGGATAATCGACAGAGCCGCTGCCGCAGTCACAGCCCATATCAATATATTCAATTTGCAATTCGTCCATTAACTCTTTGATTTCATTTCGAATGTGAACGCCGCCATGATCCGATGCAATGGCTACTTTCATCTGCTTTTCCTCCCAGCGTGTGTGATGCGGCCCGCCCGCTTTATTGACCGCGCAGCCTGTCCGCTCTTTGATTCACACCATATGATGTGCTTTTCACTATATTCTACTCCTTCACGCAGGATTTGCAAATGACCTGTTTGCAGATTTTCTGACAACTTATCTACGGTCTTTTTTCAGCTGTTTTGCCAGCTGCCGAAGAAGCTCTTCAAGCTCATCTCGCGTTTGTTTATAGATGTCAATTGAGCCGCCGAACGGATCGATGACATCACCACGGCTGCCTGTGACATATTCTTTCAACGTAAACACTTTATCACGATAACGTCCAAATTGGCTGGCAATGATCTGTTTGTGCTGATGGGTCATAGCCAGAACCAAATCAGCGGATTCCATATGTTCTTCAGTTAATGGAGAAGACACATGATTAAGGGCAATGTGTTTTTCAAACAGCGCTTCGACTGCATGAGGCGTCGCTTTCCCATTAGGCGAAGCAAACACGCCTGCCGAGCGGACATTGACATTCAGCCCTTCCATTTCTGCAATTGATTTAAAAAGCGCCTCAGCCATTGGGCTGCGGCACGTATTTCCAGTACAGACAAAAATAATATCCATGTCAGTCACCCCTTATTTTTCTCTATTATATATGAAGAAAAAAGAAACGGCGACTTCGTTTCTTTTATTGGTATATTAAATTGGCAAAAGCAGCTTTAGTCCAAACACGATTAAAATGATGCCCCCGAGCGCTTCGCTGTATGTGCCAAGCCATGACTGCACTTGTTTTCCGACCAGCAGGCCCAGCCATGTCAACATCATGCTGAACAGCCCGAACAGGGTAATTGTGAGGAGCGGATGCGAGCCGTATATCCCCAAGCTCAAGCCGACGGAAAAGCTGTCAAGGCTGACGCCGATGGCAAACAGCAATAAGCCCGGCCCTGCCGGTGACATGAATCGTTCTTCTGACTGTTTAAAAGAGGCCATAAGCATTTGAACCCCAAGAACAAAAAGCAGCGCCCCACCGATATAAACCGCTAACACGCCGAGGAGCCCTGACAGCATGTTACCGGCCGCCATCCCTGCGAGAGGCATGATGACGTGAAAGAGGCCGATGATGAAACCAATATAGAATATCTGCTTCTTTCTAAGTTTGACCATGCCCATTCCAAGGCCGACAGAAAAAGCATCCATCCCTAAAGCAAACGCCATGATGCTTAATGTAATCAGTTCGCCTATAAACAAATCCGACATACATAAATAACCCCCTTGGACACGCCCCGCTTTTTTAGCCTATGCGTGTCCAAAAAGGGTTAGAACATCTGACTGCTTTCAGCGAATCACTCTTCCTCCGGCAGCTTTCATCAGCCTGTTCATAATAGCAAGACCGACACCTGTATCCGGAAAGGATTCCGCTATAATGAAATCCACCTTATTCTCATCAAAGCTGCGCAAAGCATCATACAGCCCTGCCGCAACAGTCTCAAGCTGAGCCCGTCTTCCGCAGCTCTTCACATAATCAGCGGAATAAACGCCCGCGTTTTCTTCTGTCGTCAGGACGCCGACCCGTCTTCCGCCCTGTTGATATTCTTGAATGAGGTGCTGAATGCGCTCTGGGCTGCCTTCGCAAATGGCCAGAGGCGCTGTCGGCGCATAATGTGTATATTTCATCCCTGGAGAAATCGGCTTCACGTTTTGGTCGCTGAGCCCTTTATCCACATGGATCGGCCCGATCACCGCTTCAATTTGTTCCTTCGTAATGCCGCCAGGACGCAAGAGAACAGGGATGTCGTCCGCACATGAAAGCACGGTTGATTCGACCCCGATTCCGGTAGGGCCTCCATCCATAATACCGGCTATGCGGCCATCCAAGTCGTGAGCCACATGCTCTGCTTTTGTGGGACTTGGCTTGCCTGATAGATTGGCGCTCGGTGCTGCAATCGGCAGTCCCGATTCGCGAATCAATGCAAGGGCAAGCGGATGATCCGGCATTCTAATGGCAACCGTTTCAAGACCTGCCGTTACACGAGGTGAAAGCGCATCAGGTTTGCAAGGCAGAATGAGCGTAAGTGCTCCCGGCCAAAACCGTTTCATCAATGTTTTCGCCTTTTCCGGCGCCGGGCCCGTTAAATCCTCAAGCTGGCTGATATCCGCAATGTGGACAATCAGGGGATTATCGCTCGGCCGCCCTTTCGCCTCATATATTTTTTTGACGGCATCCGTATTTTTTGCGTTTGCGCCTAGGCCATATACTGTTTCTGTCGGAAAGGCAACGACCTCATTTTCTCGGAGCAAAGCGGCTGCTTGTGCAATTTGTGGATCATTTGTGGATAACTCGTCAGTTACATCCACAAACCATCTTTTCGTTTTCATTTCTGACCAAACTCCTTATTCACAACAATAAAACGATTGTTTTACGCGTGTAATCCTTTTGAAAGTATAAAAGATGTCCTGTAATAAAACAAGCGTTATCCACAAATTGTGGACAACGCTAATAAAGAAGTGGATAAGTATGTGTATAAACTGCACTTATCCAGACGCTTTTTTCATCAAAACGGCTCCTTCTGTTTGCCGCGATTCACAGAAGTGATCAGAAGAAAACAGCTCCTCCGGTACACTCTCAGCTCTTTCAAAACCCATGGCCGTCAGAAAGTCCGCAGAGGAATGCTGATTTGCTACTAGGTACACGGTTTTGATCTGATGCTTTTCGCACAGCACCTCCATGCTTTGAAAAAGCGTGACGATGTGGCCTTGGTGAAGCTTGTCCGATATGACAAGTGATCGCAGCAGCCCCTGGTCACAGCTTATTTTTTCAATACCGAGGCATCCGGCAATGTTTTTCTCACTGTCCTCCAGCATAAGAAATTGAGTGAAGCCTTCTTTCACGCCTTCATAGCTGGTTTTTGCCTGTTTTAAAAATGCCTCGAGCACATCTCCGTCTTTTTCCCTTGCCACCCGCAGTTGATAAAACATCCGTTCACCCCGTTTTTGCGTTCTTTCTTCCAATCTATGAGGCAAATCTATTTTTAGACCAGATGATTAGGAAAAAAGGTCGGAAATCCATTCGACTAAAAAGAATTTCACTTCTGTGCCGTCTTCTTTTTCTTCGTTCTCTTCTTTTTTTGCTTTTTCCGCTTTAGCGGTTACGTCCTCAAGCACTTTTTCAGTCTGCTTTTTTGAGGCTTCTTTATCTTCTTGTTCTTTGACGGCTTCCCCGTTAGAAAAATCGAGAAAGCAGAGGGGCGGGAACAGCACACACCACCAGTTGGCGCCGTCTCCGTTTCCAAGCGTAATCAAAATCGCTTCATACTCACCGGCAGGATATACCATGTTGCCGTAAAGCTTTGTCGGAAACGAGATTTTGTCAAAATCAACGGATATCGACTGATTCGCTCCTTCTTTCTCCATTGCTTCCTTTGCAATTGCTTTGATTTCAGGCAGCTTTGAACGAATCACGCGACGCGCTTCTTCAATAGAAGTAATATCCTTTACCCAAGTTGTGATTTCTTTATTCACCGCGTCTCTTATATGACGTTTTAATTGCTGGTCTTGATCACTATCGCTGTTTGCCAATATTCTCAAACGAATCGCCTGATCCGGTATGACCACCGGCTGATTTTCCGATTTTTGTGCCGTCTCTTCTTTTGCCAGCCCTACGAGCGCTCCAGATAATAAAAGAAAGATATATATACAAATGATTACTGTTTTTTTCATCGGTCCCCACCGTTCCTCTCCGCGCTTTGTTTCTAGCCCTATTATGGACAAGGAGAGCCGGGGGTAAACGTGCAGGGTGAAAAAAATCTAGCAAGCTGTTAATCTTATTTATGGTACGATAGTGTTTTAGGAGGTTTAAGATGAAATACAATTATACAGTGCTGTTATCAGCATTCACGATGTCCGTTCTTTATTCAGTAATTTATATTCATTCATTTATCATTGCCGCTCTCATCACAATGGCATTTTATTTTCTGTTTCCTTATTTGATCTTCGCACTGCCGCTTCAAATCATGATGAATAAAAAGCCGAAACGGTTCAGCCCTTTGTATCTGCTGTATTACCTTGTCGCTGCTTTTATTGCCAACGCGATCATTTTCGGCGTGCTTCAGCCTTCGGGACAATCTTTGTTTCAAAATACAGCCTTCTATCTTTTCGCTGTATTAACAGCTCTTATCTATTGGATATGGGACTCTGTTTTACTGCAAAAAAAGGAAGCCTAAGAGGCTTCCTTTTTTATTAAAACAAAATCGTCAGCAAATAACATAGAATGGAAGGTATCGCCGCAACAAAGAAAGCGGCCGCCATTTTCATGCGAGATGTACGGCCTTCTTTGGTTTCTGAATGGTAGTTTGCCCGCTGATCGCTTCCGCTTACAGCCAAACCCGATGTAATGATCGCGAGCCCCACTAAAACGAGAGACGCAACGCCAAAAATCGCTTCATATGAAAGAGCCTGCGGAAAAATGGTGCCAATCATGCTCTCAATCGCAATGAGCAGGATTCCTGCTGTCAGGGCCTTTTTCATGTTTACATCCCCTTTGCTGGTGTTAAACAGCTTGATCCATTCACTCGCCAGCAAGCTGCTTATTTATTTTTATGAATCAGAGCGCATATGGTTCTGTCTTTTCCATTAATATCTTTCAGCACTTCCACTTCCGCTCCCTTAAACGCCTTGAGGATCAGGTCTTTGACCGCCGCTCCCTGTTTCCAGCCGATTTCAAAAACGACAAATACTTTATCCTTCATGACAAGCGGAATGTCTTCCATAAACCGCTTATAAAATTTCAGCCCGTCTCCGCCATCGGTGAGCGCGTGCAGCGGCTCATGAAAACGGACAATTTCCGATAGATCAGCCATTTCTTCCTCTGATATATATGGCGGGTTTGAGACAATGATATCCGCTTTTTTTCCCGCCTTAATAAAAGGCTCAAGCAGATCGCCCTGATAAAAGCGCACATTTGCTCCGAGTTGTTCTGCATTGGCAGAGGCGACTTGCAGCGCCTCTTTCGAAATATCGACCGCCGACACAGAAAAGCTTTGGTTTTCAAGCGCAAGCGTGACGGCTATTGCGCCGCTCCCTGTACCAACGTCAACAACTTCAAGCTTGCCGTCTTCAGAAAAGACACTCCGATATTTTTCAAGCAAATGACAGACAACTTCTTCAGTTTCCGGCCGCGGGATCAGCACATCATCATTCACCATAAATTCCCGTCCATAAAAAAACTCTTTTCCTATAATGTATTGAACCGGCACGCCCTCTTTATGCATCTCAACGTGACGCTTAAAGCGATACAGCTCGTCTTCACCAATCGGTTCCTGTAAGCTTGCGAGCAGTTTGCTTCTCTCCATTCCGGTATCATAAAGCAATAGGAGCTCGGCAGCATTTTCTTCTCTTCCCGCTTCGGTTAAATAAGAAGAAGCCCATTTCAGGGCTTCGAATATCGTCTTCATCTTAACTTTCCGACTGCTGAAGCTTGCTTGCCTGATCTTCAACAATCAGCGCTTCAACCACTTCGTCAAGTTTTCCTTCAAGAATCTGATCAAGCTTTTGAATCGTCAAACCGATTCTGTGATCCGTCACACGGTTTTGCGGGAAGTTGTATGTGCGGATACGTTCAGAGCGGTCACCAGATCCGACTGCTGATTTCCGTGTTTGATCATATTCAGCCTGAGCTTCCTGCTGAAATTTATCATAGATTCTGGCACGGAGAACCTTCATTGCTTTTTCTTTGTTCTTAATTTGAGATTTTTCATCCTGGCATGATACAACAACACCTGTCGGCAAGTGAGTCAGACGAACCGCAGACATTGTTGTGTTAACGCTTTGTCCGCCCGGTCCGCTTGAAGCAAACGTATCGACACGGATATCCTTCTCATGGATGTCAACCTCTACCTCTTCTGCCTCAGGAAGACATGCTACTGTTGCAGTGGATGTATGGATGCGTCCGCCTGATTCTGTTTCCGGAACACGCTGTACGCGGTGGGCGCCGTTTTCATATTTGAGTTTAGAATACGCGCCGCTTCCCGTAATCATAAAGATGATCTCTTTGTAGCCGCCCGTTCCGGTTACATTCGCTTCCATGACCTCTGTCTTCCAGCCCTGAAGCTCGGCATAACGGGAATACATTCTGTACAGGTTACCCGCGAATAAAGCGGCTTCCTCGCCTCCCGCAGCCCCACGGATCTCCATGATAACGTTTTTATCGTCATTAGGATCTTTCGGGATCAGGAGCACCTTCAGGCGTTCGGACAGTGTTTCCGTTTCCTTCTGAAGTTCAGAAATCTCTTCCTTCACCATGTCGCGCATCTCAGCATCCAGCTTCTCTTCAAGCATCGCTTTTGCATCAGCCAGCTGTTCTGACGCATCTCTGTATTGTCTATATACGTCAACTGTTTCTTGTATATCAGATTGCTCTTTTGAATATTCTCTTAGCTTTTTCGGATCGTTGACTACTTCTGGATCGCTTAAAAGCTCATTTAATTTTTCGTATCGTTCTTCAATTGATTTTAAACGGTCTAACACGGTCTTCACCTCTGTTTTCCTGTGCGTAACATTCTCATTATAGTATAGTGATTAACCCCAGTCAAAAGCATTTCAATCCCAGCTGTAAAAGCCCCCTCTGCTATACTGGAATTCGAGGAGGGATGATGTTGCTGAAATCCATACATCATATTGCAATCATATGTTCAGATTATGAAAAGTCGAAAGCTTTCTACGTACATAAGCTTGGTTTTCAGGTGATTCAAGAAACGTACCGCGAAGAGCGCGGCTCCTATAAGCTTGATTTGTCGCTTAACGGCTCATATGTCATTGAGCTGTTCTCGTTTCCCGATCCGCCCGAACGACAAACCCGGCCTGAAGCCGCAGGCCTGCGCCACCTCGCCTTTACAGTCGGCAGCTTGGATAAAGCAGTCCAGGAGCTTCATGAAAAAGGAATCGAAACAGAGCCAATCAGAACAGATCCGCTGACCGGCAAGCGATTCACCTTCTTTTTTGATCCTGACCAACTTCCATTAGAGCTGTATGAACAATAACAGTTTTTGAAGAAAAAAAGGAGATACCCACTTTCTTTGCCGAATCTTTTCTTGTTTTGTCTAACGGGAAGGGAACCTCATTCTATGGTCGAATACCTAGCTTAAAAGGAGGTATGGGATCATGAATACAAATATGGTAGCAAGTGAACTCGGCGTCTCCGCAAAAACGGTGCAGCGGTGGGTGAAGCAGCTGAATCTTCCGGCCGAACGCAATGAGCTCGGACACTATTCGTTCACGGCAGAAGACGTGAAGGTTCTAAAATCCGTTCAAAAACAAATCTCTGAAGGCACGGCGATTCAGGATATTCATCTGCCGAAAAGCGCTAAAAAGCGCACAGGCTTCCTTGTCCAAAAAACAAATAGCGACACTGAACGAAGAATCGAGCAGCTTGAACAAAAGCTGGACACCCTTTTACAGCAAAAGCAGGACGAAAGCGAATTGATGGCAAGGTTGTCGGAACTGGAACGCCAGCTGAAACAAAAAGCTGATGAAGGTGTATCTTACCAGCTGCTTCAGCACCGCAGAGAAATCGATGATATTCTTGCAGATCTGCAATCACTGACCTCACAAATGAAAGAATTCACCGCTCAGCCGATCCCCGAGACCGCTGCTGCTTCTGAAAAAACCAAAACAAGAAAAAAACCGCTGCTGTCACTGTTCAAATTTCAAACCTAAAGCAAAAAGCTCCCCGTAAAGGGAGCTTTTTTTGTTACGCAGTAAGCGCGATAATGATTGGAAGTGAAATCAATGACAGAATCGCACTGACCACAAACGCAGTTGCAGTTTCTTCTTCTTGTTTCTCGAAACGAGTCGCAATCATGGCTGCAACGGCAGAACCAGGGAATGCAACAAGAAGGATTGCTTTTGTTGTTTGGTCAGCCGGAAGTCCGATAGCAAGAGCGATCAGGAACATTAATGCAGGCTGAACCGCAACTTTTAGTAACGCAATACCGATAGCCGGCATACTGAGTTTAATTTTACGAATACCAACGGTAACACCGACAGCAAAAAGAGCAACACCAGATGTTGTGCTTCCAAGCTGATCAAGCATTTTAACACCCAGCTCAGGAAGAGTGAAATTGAAAACCAGCACCAAGATCATACTGATTAACGGAGCAGCTGCAAGAGGCTCACAAAGACCATGCAGGATTGATTTCCCTGTCATCTTCCAGAAGCTGTCGCCACTCTCTTCGTTTTTCTTAGAAGACTCACCAACAGTAGCGATAATGATCGCGAGCGGATCAAGAATCGCGTTAACCACGATACCTGTGACCGCGATCGGAATCGCAACTTCATTCGCTCCGAATAAGCTTCCCAATACCGGGATACCCATAAATGCGAATGTCGGCTGTGCAGAGTTCAAAGAAAATACAGATGAGTTCGTTAAATCATACTTGAATATAAATCTGCAAACCAAAAGAATGATGATATAGAAACCAACAATCCCAATAATTAAAGAAATCATTAAAGGTACTTGTGATAAAAATTCACTTCTGGAAGTTGTCAAAATACCAGCGATAAAGTGAGCTGGAAGTGCGTATTTCGTTACTAACGTACTTACCCCTTTTGCCGACTTGGCATCATAACTTCCAAAATGTCCTGCAAACCAACCCAGCACGATAACAAAGAAAATCGGCGCCAGGAGGATTAAGATATCTAAGATGCTCAAAATATTCTCCTCCAAATCCTATGTCCGTATACTTTAGCTTTAAAAAAAGCTTTCCCTCGGACGAAAAAATTTACTCGCTAATTATTTCGCGATGACTTTTTTGTATTCAGGTGTCCACATTGCATCAAGTACCGCTTGTTTCACATCTTCAGGCTGACGATTTGCCACGCCATCTTTAATTGCTGCTTCAGCAACGGCAATCGCAACTTGGATAGAAACCTCTTGAAGCTTATCAATGCTTGGAAGCAATCCTGCTCCAGGTGTTTCAAGATCAACCATTTCAGCAATCGCATCAGCAGTTGCAGCAAACATAGCAGGTGTAATGATACGCGCTTCAGCTACAATTGAACCAAGTCCAAGGCCAGGGAACGCGAATGCGTTGTTAGATTGTCCGATTTCATAAGAAACACCGTTGTATTCTACATTGTCAAATGGGCTTCCTGTTGCAATAAGCACTTTTCCGTCAGTCCATTTGAACAGATCTTCAGGAACAGCTTCAGCAAGGTGAGTCGGGTTAGACATCGGCATGATAACCGGACGGTCTACGTGAGATGCCATTTCTTTTACAATTTCCTCTGTGAATGCACCTGAAACCCCTGAAGTACCAATCAAGATTGTTGGTTTCGCTTGACGAACCACTTCATCGAATGGAATTTGACCTTTTTCATCGCGCTTCCAGTCTTTCACTTCATCCGCATTGCGAAGGTAAGGTTTTTGGAAATCAAGGATGCCTTCGATGTCTTCAGTCAGCAAGCCTCTGTAATCAAGTGTGTAGAAACGTTTGTTAGCTTCTTCTTCAGATAATCCGGCTAGCACCATTGTGTCACGGATTTGGTCAGCAATACCGATACCAGCAGAACCAGCACCGAAGATAACAACACGCTGATCTTTAATAGAAGCGCCGGTTTTCTTCATAGCGGCAAGCACACCTGCAAGTGTAATCGCTCCAGTACCTTGAATATCATCATTAAATGTCAGGATTTCATGATTGTATTTTTTCATGATGTTGCGTGCATTTTTGTTGCCAAGGTCTTCCCAGTGAAGAAGCGCTTTAGGGAAGAATTTCAATGCAGCTTTTACATAAGCGTCAATGAAAGCTTCGTAGCGTTCACCTTGAACACGTTCATGCTTGTTACCAATATATAAAGGATCGTTTAGAAGTTTTTCGTTGTTCGTACCGACATCAAGCACAACCGGGATAACACGGCTAGGGTCAATACCAGCTGCAGCAGTGTAAACAGCCAATTTACCGATTGCGATATTAATACCGCCTACACCCCAGTCACCGATACCGAGAATGCTTTCGGAGTCAGTAGCAACGATAAGATCAATATCGCCTGCTGTCGCATGAAGGTTTTCAAACGCTTTTTCAATACCGTCAATGTTATCGATTGACAAATAGATTCCTTGAGGTCTTCTATATTCATGGCTGTATTCCTGAATCGCTTCACCAACTGTTGGCGTGTACACAACAGGAAGCATTTCGCGAAGATGGTTTTTCAGCAATTTATAGAAAAGAACTTCATTGCGGTTTGCAAGATCACTTAAGTAAACATTTTGACGAAGGCGGTCAGGCTGCGCTTGGAATTGCTCGTACGCGCGTTGTGCTTGTTGATCAAGAGAAAGTACAGTTGGCGGCAGAAGCCCTTCTAAGCCGAGTTCTTGTCTTTCTTCTAGTGAAAAAGCAACGCCTTTATTTAAAGTAGGAATAGATAAAACTTCTTTTCCTCTAAGAGTTGTTTCTAAGTGGCCTTCTTTCGTTTTTTTTATGTTATTCAAGCAAATCTCCTTCTTTCTTGAAATAGTTAACCAAGTTAAGTAATAACCCATCTAAAATATGACCGATCATGATCTTTATGCGACTTTGTGACAATTATTCGAACAATGTCTCAAAACTATTTACATTACGTAAGCTATTGTATGCCTGTCAAAATCAAAATTCAAGGGAAGAAAATTACTTAATTTTTTAATATACTTATTTAAATTTTTTAATTGCATATTATCAGAATATAAAAAAAACACCGGTGTTTTTAGCCGGTGCATTCTATCTTTATACCCATGTTTTGGACTATTTTTTAGATTTACCTGGGACTTCGTGATGATGTCTGCATCTTGCTTCATATGATTCAGATGCACCAACCAAAATGACCGGATCATCGTAAGAAGCAGGTTTGCCGTCAATGAGGCGCTGTGTTCTGCTCGCCGGTGATCCGCAAACAGAACAGACGGCTTGCAGCTTTGTCACACTTTCCGCAATCGCCATGATATTCGGGACGACACCGAACGGCTCTCCCCTAAAATCCATATCAAGGCCTGCTGCTATCACACGGTAGCCTTTATCGGCAAGAGATGATAAAACCTCAACAATTTCCTGATCAAAAAACTGCACTTCATCAACCGCAATCACATCTGTACTTTCACTGATGTGATCCCAAATGTCCGCAGCAGACGAAATGGCATAGCTCGTCATCGATGTTCCATTATGGGAGACAACAGCAGCTTCGCTGTATCGGTTATCAATTACAGGCTTAAATACCCTGACTTCCTGCTTGGCATAAGTTGCTCTCTTCACTCTTCTGATCAGCTCTTCAGATTTCCCCGAGAACATGCTGCCGCAAATCAGCTCAAGCCACCCGCTTTGTTTCATTATGTACATAGGCTTCGCTCCCCTCTCTCTGCCAGCTGTGTTTTAGACAATATAAAAAACAGGCAAGACTGCTGCTTGCCTGTTGAGAAATCTATTATTACTTAAGACCGTATTTTTTGTTAAAGCGATCAACACGACCATCAGCAGAAGCGAATTTTTGACGGCCAGTGTAGAATGGGTGGCATTCAGAGCAAATCTCAACGCGTACCTCTTCTTTTACTGAGCCTGTTTCAAATTCATTTCCGCAAGCGCATTTAACTGTTGCTTTTTTGAAATTAGGATGAATTCCTGCTTTCATTGTATCCATCTCCTTCCGCCCTGAATCCCGTGTGGAAACAGAGTTATTATTTCGGAGCATTGTCCGAAACGCATATGAGAAAATTATATCAGTGATTTACTTCTTTTGCAAATACAATTTACCTTCTTGCGGATGATAGATTTGCCTGTTTCCATTCTTGATTGAGAATATCGAAAAATTCCTGGTTTGTTTTGGTTTTTTTCATTTTTCTCATGAACTTTTCTGCGAAATCAGGTGAATCAGACATCGTTTTGCGGATAGACCATAAACGATCAAGATGCTCTTTAGGCACAAGCAGTTCTTCTTTGCGCGTTCCTGAACGGCGGATATCGATGGCAGGGAAGATGCGGCGCTCGGCAAGAGAGCGGTCAAGATGGAGTTCCATGTTGCCTGTTCCCTTGAATTCTTCATAAATGACATCATCCATACGTGAACCTGTATCAACCAGAGCCGTAGCAAGGATGGTTAAGCTGCCGCCCTCTTCGATATTTCTCGCAGCCCCAAAGAAGCGTTTCGGACGGTGGAACGCCGCTGGGTCAATCCCCCCGGAAAGCGTTCTTCCGCTCGGCGGAATCACTAAGTTGTAGGCGCGGGCAAGCCGTGTGATGCTGTCCATCAGGATAATGACGTCTTTTTTGTGTTCCACGAGACGCATCGCACGTTCAAGCACAAGCTCGGCCACTTTGATATGGTTTTCCGGCACTTCATCAAACGTTGAGCTGACGACATCCCCAGCTACAGAGCGCTCGATATCGGTTACTTCCTCAGGTCTTTCGTCAATTAAAAGCACGATCAGCTCTGCTTCAGGCTGGTTCGCTGTAATGCTGTTGGCAATTTCCTTCAGCAGCATCGTTTTTCCGGCTTTCGGCGGCGCAACAATCAATCCGCGCTGTCCAAATCCAACCGGCGCCATCATGTCCATAATTCTTGTAGACAAGAAGTTCGGCTTTGTTTCAAGCACCATTTGGCGATCTGGATAAAGTGGCGTAAGAGCCGGGAAATGCACACGCTCTTTTGCAGATTCGGGATCATCCCCATTTACTGCTTCAACGTGCAAAAGTCCATAGTAACGCTCATTTTCTTTTGGCGGGCGAACCTTGCCTGATACTTTGTCTCCGTTCCGCAAATCGAAACGGCGGATTTGTGAAGCTGAGATGTAAATGTCTTCTGAGCTTGGAGAGTAGTTGATCGGTCTCAGGAAGCCGAAACCTTCAGACTGGATGATCTCAAGAACGCCTTCCATAAACAGCAGATCTTCCTGTTCTGCATTCGCTTTCAGAATGGCGAAAATGAGTTCTTTTTTTGTCAGTTTGCTGTAATAGGAGATTTTATAATGTCTTGCAAGTTCATAAAGCTCTTTCAATTTCATATTTTCCAAAGAGGAAATAGATACGTCTTTCATAAAAACACCACGCTTTTCATAGTCAATATCTTACTCTGAACATGTCATCTGCTGCTTTTGCACAACATCCGCCAAAGCACATTCTTTTTTTAACATAAAGGAACTTCTATCGGTAACACTTCCACCCATGATCGGCGCTTTTGTTAAAAGGATTGTCTTAATGAGTTTTGAAGGAAGCGAGGACAAAAACATGAGAAGATCAATACTTATATCGTCTGTATGCGGTAGAAATTGAAACTTTCCTAGTGCTTAAAAGAAGGTATTACGCAGTAAAATTCGCAGCACTCTTTATTTTTACCTTATTTCAAAAAATTATTCAACTGAAATAAGGTTTTGACACGGAATTGATAGAGTTGACGCTTTTCTGCAAAAGTTAAAGCGGGCTCACACCCGCTTTTTCTGTTTGTTATGGACGGATTACAAGATTTGGTTTCTTTTTCAAGCTATGTCTGCCGTCAACGAAACGAACAGTGCCCGATTTTGCACGGATAACTAAGCTTTCAGTTGTACCGACAGAGCCTTTGAATTGAACTCCTTTTAACAGCTCGCCGTCAGTAACCCCTGTAGCTGCAAAAATCGCGTCATCACCCTTCACAAGGTCTTCCATGCGAAGCACTTTGCTTAAATCAAGGCCCATTTTGTGACAGCGAGTGATTTCTTCTTCGCTTTGCGAAAGAAGTTTACCAATGATTTCTCCGCCGAGTGCTTTTAGCGCAACAGCGGAAAGCACACCCTCGGGAGCGCCGCCTGATCCGAACAGGATATCAACGCCCGTGTGGTCGAAAGCCGTGTTGATGGCGCCTGCGACATCGCCGTCATTGATCAATTTGATTCTGGCGCCGGCCTCACGAAGCTCGGAAATGATTTTTTCGTGTCTTTCTCGGTTTAAAATTGTGGCAACGACGTCCTCAACGTCCTTGTTTTTCGCTTTTGCCACCGCTTTAAGGTTGTCAATGACAGGTGCTTCGATGTCAATGCAGCCCACCGCTTCCGGACCGACTGCGATTTTTTGCATATACATGTCAGGAGCATTCAGAAGCGTGCCATGGTCTGCGACCGCGATAACCGTCAGCGCGTTCCAGCCGCCGCTTGCTAAGATGTTTGTGCCTTCAAGAGGGTCAACCGCGACATCAACCCGAGGGCCGTACCCGTTTCCGAGTTTTTCCCCGATATACAGCATCGGCGCTTCGTCCATTTCCCCTTCACCGATTACAACGGTCCCTTTCATCGGCACTGTATCAAAAACGTCTCTCATTGCACTTGTTGCCGCTTCATCAGCCTCATCTTTTTTCCCCCGGCCCATCCATCTTGCTGATGCCAATGCCGCAGCTTCGGTTACACGTACCAATTCCATTGATAAACTTCTTTCCATTTCAACACGATCTCCTCTCACAAGAAACCATTATGAATTTTGAAGCTGTTCTATTTCTTCGTCAGTCATTCTTTCACGCCAAATTGTCGCTCCAAGCCCCTCAAGCTTCTTCTCAAGGCTGCTGTATCCGCGGTCAATATGCTCCAGTCCCGTAATTTCCGTGACGCCGTCAGCCATCAGTCCGGCTACCACCAAGCAGGCTCCGGCACGCAGATCGCTCGCCTTCACTTTTGCGCCTTGAAGCTCGACAGGACCTGTGATGATGGCAGATCTGCCTTCTACTTTCATATTGGCACCCATTCGTCTCAGCTCATCAATGTGCTTGAATCTTGCCGAGTAGATGGTGTCTGTGACGACACTCGTCCCTTTCGCCCTTGTCAGGAGCGCCGTCATCGGCTGCTGTAAATCAGTCGGAAACCCCGGGTATACGAGGGTTTTGACGTCAACCGGCTTTAAGTTCTTCTGCCCGCCGACAATGAGAAGCTGGTCGTCGCTTGTTTCGATATGATAGCCCATTTCTCTCAGCTTTGCCGTTAACGACTCTAGATGAGTGGGAATGACGTTATCGATAATGACTTCCTTGCCCATTGCAGCCCCTGCAATCATAAATGTCCCGGCTTCAATTCTGTCCGGAATGATCGTATGCTTGCAGCCGTGCAGTTCCTTCACGCCGTCGATTCGAATCACATTGGTGCCCGCACCTTTGATTTTGGCGCCCATGCTGGTAAGCAATGTCGCGACGTCAATGATCTCAGGCTCCTTGGCAGCGTTTTCGATGATCGTTTTCCCTTCTGCCAAAACAGCGGCGAGCATAATGTTAATCGTTGCCCCAACACTTACGACATCTAAATAAATCCGTGCGCCTCTCAGCCTTTCAGCTCGCAAATAAATGGCGCCTTGTTCATTGGTTACTTCAGCTCCGAGTGCTTCAAAGCCTTTGATATGCTGATCAATCGGACGGGGCCCTAAGTGACAGCCGCCAGGCAATCCAATGACCGCCTGCTTGAAGCGGCCGAGCATCGCCCCCATTAAATAATATGACGCGCGAAGCTTTTTTACTTTCCCGTTAGGAAGCGGCATGCTGATCATCGACGTAGGGTCAACAACCATTTCCCCATTCTCAAAATGCACGTTGCCACCGATTTCCTTTAACAGGTCACGCAGCGTTTCAATATCTGAAATCTCTGGAAGCCCTTCAATTGTCACCTCGGAATTTGCCAAAATGGTTGCAGGTATTAACGCAACAGCGCTGTTTTTAGCGCCGCTGATATGTACTGTACCGTTTAACGAGTCACCGCCGGCAATATTCAACTTTTCCATGATAGTCTCCTTCCATAAGAAGATAGCTGCGGAGCTAAATAAAATGTCATTTTATTCTGTCTCTGCAAATAAAGCTCATGTCCAAAATCTAGCCAATTCGAAGAGAAAGAATACAACACATTGTAAAATATCAGGAAGAAAATAGCGAAGCTTTGGGGGGTACAGGTTTCAAAAGATGCACAGAGACCCGCCGGCTCGAGAGACATCGTCGTCATCCGGCAAAAGCAGTACGCATACCCTTCATTCCGATATCAGCTTCTGCAGCCCAATGATTCCTTCTCTGTAAAGCGGCGTCAGCATCTGAAGATCCGCTGTATCAGGTCGGTGAAATACAAAGGCCGCGGCAAACAGGCATAAAGCTGTTTGCCGCCCCTTTCATTATTTGTTCCAGTCTGCCAGGAATTGTTCGATTCCTTTGTCTGTTAACGGGTGTTTAGTGAGCGCATGAATGACTTTCAGCGGCATTGTGCCGATATGAGCCCCTCTAAGAGCAGCTTCTGTCACGTGCTGCGGATGGCGGATTGACGCTGCAATGATTTGCGTGTCAAGGCCGTGAATGTCAAAAATCTGTTTAACTTCTGAAATCAGGTCAAGCCCGTTGTGGCCGATGTCATCTAAACGTCCCAGGAATGGAGATACATATGTTGCCCCCGCTCTGGCAGCAAGAAGCGCCTGGTTGGCATTGAAGATCAATGTAACGTTTGTTTTGATGCCTAAGTCAGTAAGTGCTCTTACCGCTTTTAAACCGTCAGACGTCATTGGGATTTTCACCGTAATGTTCGGAGCGATCTTCGCCAGTTCTTTTCCTTCCTCGATCATTTCCTCAGCTTTCAAAGAAATAACCTCTGCGCTTACAGACCCTTTCACGACGTCTGTGATCTCGCGAAGACGGTCGTGGAATGATACGTTAGCTTCCTTTGCTACTAAACTAGGATTCGTCGTTACACCGGCGAGAATTCCTAATTCATTCGCTTCTCTAATTTCATCGATATTGGCTGTATCAACAAAGAATAACATTTTCAATAAGCCTCCCTGATTAAGAAATTTTCTGAACTGTGAATATGATTGCGCTTTCTAAAGATAGACGGAAAACCGCCTGTCAAGCTGTCAGGCGGCTATAAAAAGTTCCAATTGAATTAAGCTTGGTTTGAAGAACCAAATTCACGCATTTTACCGATAACTGTTTCTTTGATCGCTTCACGAGCTGGTCCAAGGTATTTACGTGGATCGTACTCGTCAGGCTTAGCTGCCAATGTTTCGCGAACAGCTTTTGCAGAAGAAATTTGGTTTTCAGTATTCACGTTGATTTTAGCTGTACCAAGTGAAATTGATTTTTTGATGTCAGCAGTCGGAATTCCAGTACCGCCATGAAGAACTAGCGGAAGGCCAGTTGATTTTCCGATCTCTTCCATTTCTTTGAAGCCAAGGTTTGGCTCACCTTTGTAAGGGCCGTGAACAGAACCTAATGCAGGTGCAAGGCAGTCGATGCCAGTGCGCTCAACAAGCTCTTGGCACTCTTTAGGATCAGCGTAGATTACGCCTTCAGCGATAACGTCATCTTCTTGTCCGCCTACTGTTCCAAGCTCAGCTTCTACAGATACTCCGTGGAAATGAGCAAGCTCAACAACTTTAGCAGTTGTTGCTACGTTTTCTTCAAATGGATGGTGAGAAGCGTCGATCATTACAGATGTGAAACCTGCATGAATCGCTTTCGCACAAGATTCAAAGCTTGAACCATGGTCTAAGTGAATCGCAACAGGAACTGTCACTTTGTACTCTTCCATAAGTGCTTTTACCATAGCAACGACTGTTTTGAAGCCGCCCATGTAGCGTCCCGCACCTTCGGAAACACCAAGGATCACTGGAGATTTTTCTTCTTCAGCTGCTTGTAAAATCGCTTGAGTAAACTCAAGGTTGTTTAAGTTAAATTGTCCTACAGCGTACCCTTTTTCTTTAGCTGTATTCAACATTTCCGTCATAGAAACTAAAGGCATGTCGAATGTCCTCCTTATGTAGCCTGATTGTCTTCTAGCGAAAAAAGCTTTCCACCCTAGCATGACCCATATATTGCTGTCATATGTAAATACTCAGATCGCTTTTTCTCCATAACTAGGATACCAACTTTTCGACAAATCGGCAACATAATGACATGATTCATTTGTTTCTTCTTTTTGTCAGTTAGACTTCAGGGGCAGATATTTTTTGACGGCGTCTCTGATTTCGTCGATGTCAAACGGCTTGGCAAAGTGCGTCAGAGCGCCCAATTCCTTCGATTCCTGGATCATGTCGAGCTCTCCGTATGCCGTCATGATAATGACCCGGATGTTTTCGTCAATGACCTTCATCCGTTTTAAGATTTCGATTCCGTCCATGCCGGGAATTTTCATGTCCAAAAGCACAAGGTCGGGCCGTTCTTTTGTCACAATGTCAAGCGCCTGCAGGCCGTTCGCAGCCTGAAACGTCTGGTAGCCTTCTTTATTGAACACTTCATTTAGCAAAATACGAATGCCGTATTGATCATCAACGATTAAAATTTTTTCATTCATCATTTTACACCCCAATATTATGATTTTCGTCAAAAGTAAGCAGTATTGTATGTATTCTGTTTGATTTTCCTATTTCCTTTAATTATAATAGTCTACTTTACGACATTTTCTGAGCATTTTCTCTTTTGTTGTATACTGATATTGTACGTTATAAAGGAGGATTCACTTATGTTGAAAATATTCACGACGCAGTTAACAGGTATTTTTTCCCGCATTCAGGATAAGGAATCTGACGCGATTGAAGATGGGGCGCGGCTGCTTGCTCAAGCGGTGATCAGCGGGCATTCCATTTATTTATACGGAGCGAATGAGCTTCAGGGCGTCTTTTATGAGGCCACCGAAAGCAAAGAACCCTTCCCATCTGTCAAAGCCTTTCCAGAAAGCGCTGAGGAAGTGACAGAAAGCGACAGGGTGCTGATGTTTTGCTCAGGGACGGGCACAGCCGAAGAACAGGCGCTCGCAAAAGAGCTTTATGAAAAAGGTGCGGGAGTCGTATGCGTATCGCCCGCAGCCAAAGACAGTGCGGGAATAGAACAGTATTGTGATGTGCATATTGATTCTAAATTAAAAATGCCGCTTGTTCCGGATGAAGACGGCACCCGTTACGGGTTTCCCTCTTTAATGACAGCACTGTATGTCTATCACGCTTTATCGTTTACACTAAAAGAAATTCTGCAAGAGTATGCATAATATCTTATTGTACATGCTGGAACTTGCCGGAAACAAATAAAAAAGACTTGCCCGCTTTTGACAAACGGCAAGTCTTTTTTATTACTTCTGATTTGCAGCTTCGACAGACGCTCCGATAAAGCCTTTGAATAGAGGCTGAGGTCTTGTCGGTCTTGACTTGAACTCTGGGTGGAACTGAGAAGCCACGAACCAAGGGTGGTCTTTCAGCTCGATGATTTCAACAAGGCGTCCATCAGGGCTTGTGCCTGAGAATACGAAGCCTTGCTCTTCCATTTGCTGTCTGAATTCATTGTTAAACTCATAGCGGTGGCGGTGGCGCTCGTACACCACTTCATCCTGATACACTTCAAAGGCTTTCGTGCCTTCTTCAAGCTTACAAGGGTAAAGGCCTAGACGAAGCGTTCCCCCGAGATCCTCCACATCCTTTTGTTCAGGAAGAAGATCAATGATCGGGTATTGAGTTGACGGATCAATTTCCGCTGAGTGGGCACCTTTTAAGCCCAATACGTTTCGTGCGTATTCAATAGACGCCACCTGCATGCCCAAGCAAATGCCCAAGAACGGAATGTTGTTTTCGCGCGCGTATTTTGTCGCGACGATTTTGCCTTCAACACCGCGGTCTCCGAATCCGCCCGGCACAATGATGCCGTCTGTTCCGCTTGTGAGTTCTGCGATATTGTTTTCTGTCACTTCTTCCGCGTTGATCCATTTCACTTTTACATCTGTGTCAAACGCATAGCCCGCATGGCGGAGAGACTCGACAACAGAAATGTATGCGTCAGGAAGCTCAACGTATTTGCCGACAAGGCCGATTGTAATCGTTTGAGACAGGTTGCTGACTTTGTTAACAAGCTCTTTCCATTCGGACATTTCCGCTTCTTTGCATGCCAATTTCATGTGCTCGCAAACAAGCTTGTCAAGCCCTTGTTTTTGAAGCTCCAGCGGAATGGAGTAAAGGTTGTCCGCATCTTCACATTCAATAACCGCTTTTGTATCGATGTCGCAGAAAAGCGCGATTTTATCTTTCATATCTTGAGAAATCGGCATTTCTGTACGAACGACGATGATGTTTGGCTGAATGCCCAAGCTGCGCAATTCTTTTACGCTGTGCTGTGTCGGTTTTGTTTTTAATTCGCCAGCAGCTTTAATGTAAGGTACAAGCGTACAGTGGATGTACATTACGTTTTCACGGCCGATATCGCTCTTCATTTGGCGGATCGCTTCAAGGAATGGCAGTGATTCGATGTCTCCGACAGTACCGCCGATTTCTGTAATAACAACATCTGCGTTGGTCTCTTTCCCTGCGCGGTAAACACGGTCTTTCAATTCGTTTGTGATGTGCGGAATGACCTGTACGGTTCCGCCAAGGTAATCTCCGCGGCGTTCTTTTTTAAGAACTGTTGAATAGATTTTACCTGTTGTCACGTTGCTGAATTTATTCAGGTTAATGTCGATAAAACGCTCATAGTGACCAAGGTCCAAGTCTGTTTCAGCGCCGTCATCCGTTACGAATACTTCACCGTGCTGGTACGGGCTCATTGTTCCCGGGTCAACGTTGATGTATGGATCGAATTTCTGAATCGTCACGTTCAGTCCGCGGTTTTTCAGCAAACGCCCTAATGAAGCTGCTACAATACCCTTTCCAAGTGAGGATACAACTCCCCCGGTTACAAAAATATATTTCGTCATTTCGTTTGCTCCTCTCTTCGCTCTTAGCTACATTTTTAAAATGTACTATTTTATAAAAAATCATTTAGCCTTTTAAATGATTTATAAGAAAAATGAGGGGTGAAAATAAGAAAGCTCCCTTTCAATTTCTTGAAAGGGAGCATAACGTACTATGTTCTCTCTTCGTTTTTGAAGAGCCCAAAATACATACTACATAGTTCGACTATGAAAGTCAAGATCGTTTTGAAGATGAAATCTGATACTATTTAATTTCCTCTTCTTCATCGTCATAGTCTTCATCATCTTCATCAATAATATCTTCTTCGATCTCAAGATCGTCGTCGTCTTCATCAAGATCTTCATCGTCAAAATCGTCGGCTTCAAGATCGAGTTCTTCCTCAACTTCATCCAAATCAAGGTCGTCTTCGTCGATCTCTTCAAACTCGTCAAGATCAAGATCTTCTTCGACTGCTTTCTTCGCTTTTTTCTTTTTCGCCTTGACTGTCGGCTGAGTTTCTTCATCAAGCTGATCATACGGATACCAGCTGCGAAGCCCCCACGTCTGGTCAGAAAGCGCCAGGAAGCGGCCGTCAATGTTTAAATCTGTATAAAATTGAGCGATGCGGTCTCCAAGCTCTTCTTTTTTCACGCCGAGCAAAGATGCGATTTCATTTAAAAGCTCCTGAAAAGGAACTGGTTTTTTATGTTCTTCAAATAATTCGTGAGCGATTTCAACTAAAGCCATTTCCTTTAGCTCTTCCTGTGAATATTGTTTGATACCCAAGGTCGGACACTCCCTTTCTATTACTTATATGTATCTGTTTTATCAATAATGAAAGCGATTTTGTATCGTTCTTATACAAACCATACCTCTCATTATAAACAAAATAAAACAGAATATGCTACCCTTAACAGCGTTAATTTAAATAATTTTACAAGAGTGATCCGACTGAGAGATGTTTTCCGTTAATCCGCGAGCATTCTGGAGATGACCAGTCTTTGAATTTCTTGAGTGCCTTCATAGATTTGCGTGATTTTTGCATCACGCATATAGCGTTCCACCGGATAATCTTTTGTATAGCCGTAGCCGCCGAAGATCTGCACGGCTTCGGTCGTCACCTTCATCGCCGTATCCCCAGCCATCAGTTTGGACATGGCGGAAGCTTTTCCATATGGAAGGCCCGATGATTCTAACCACGCAGCCTGATAGGTCAATAGCCTTGAAGCTTCTATCATTGTCGCCATATCCGCGAGTTTAAAAGCGATGCCCTGCTGCTCGGCGATCGATTTTCCGAATTGCTTTCGCTCTTTTGCATATTGAAGCGCCGTATCAAGCGCTCCTTGGGCGATGCCTACGGCTTGTGCAGCTATGCCGTTCCTGCCTCCGTCAAGCGTCTTCATCGCGATTTTGAAGCCTTCTCCTTCTTCTCCGAGACGCTTTGATGCGGGCACCACACAATCTTCGAACATGATTTCCGTTGTCGGTGAAGAACGGATGCCCAGCTTCTTTTCTTTCTTGCCTGTAAAAAATCCTTCAAAATCCTTTTCTACTATAAAAGCGGTAATGCCTTTTTTCTTTTTCTCGGGATCGGTGACGGCAAAAACAATGTAAATATCAGCAACGCCGCCGTTTGTGATAAACACTTTGGAACCATTTAACACATAGTCATCGCCGATTCGTTCAGCTGTTGTTTTCATGCTGCCGGCGTCAGAGCCAGACCCTGCTTCGGTCAAAGCGAATGCGCCGATTTTCTCTCCGAGGGCCAGCTGTGTTAAGTACTCTGTCTTCTGCTCCTCCGTCCCAAAGGCAAACAGCGGCCAGCTGCAAAGAGAGATATGGGCGGAAAGCGTCACACCGGTGGAGGCGCACACTTTTGACAGCTCCTCCACCGCGATGACATAGGCTAAATAGTCACTTCCGATTCCGCCGTAATCTTCAGGCCACGGAATTCCCGTCAGCCCCAGATTTGCCATTTCCCGAAACAGCTCGCGATCGAAGCGTTCTTGTTCGTCTCGTTCTGCCGCTGTCGGGGCCACCTCATGCTTCGCAAAATCGCGCACCAATTTTCGTATCATCTCATGTTCTTCTGATAATGAAAAATTCATTGCTTCTCCCCCATTTTCAGATCAGCGCCTAAAACGGATTGAGCCAGAAGCTCGACGACGTCGTACGTTTTGACTTGATCTTCGGCTTCCTTCGCCTTTGTGCCGTCCCCAAGCATTGTGAGACAGTACGGACAGCCGGAACTGATCACCGATGGGTTGACTGCGAGCGCTTGCTCTGTCCTGGCGACGTTAATCCTGTTGCCTGTTTCTTCCTCCATCCACATTAATCCCCCGCCAGCTCCGCAGCACATGCCGGTTTCCCGGTTTCTCTCCATTTCAACAAGCTGCACGCCCGGAATAGCTTTCAAAATCTCTCTCGGCGGATCATAGACTTCATTGTACCGGCCCAAATAGCACGAATCATGGAAGGTAATCGTCTCATGAAGCGGGTGCTGCGGCTTTAATTTTCCGTTTTTCACAAGCTCGGCCAGCACTTCTGTATGATGATAAACCTCGCCTTCAAATCCGAAATCCGGATATTCGTTTTTAAATAAATTGTATGCATGGGGATCGATCGTAACGATTTTTTTGACATCATTTTTTTCAAATTCAGAAATATTCTTCTCAGCCAGCTCTTGGAACAAAAATTCATTTCCGAGGCGGCGCGGCGTGTCTCCTGAATTTTTTTCTTTATTGCCGAGGATCGCGAAGGTCACGCCCGCGTGATTGAGCAGCTTAGCAAAGGAAATTGCGATTTTCTGGCTTCTATTGTCGTAAGACCCCATGGAACCTACCCAGAAAAGGTACTCAAATTCTTTGCCTTCTTTTTTCATTTCTTTTACAGTCGGAATCTCAGCATCCGGCGCCTCGTCACGCCAATTTTCACGTTCCTTGCGGTTGAGTCCCCACGGATTCCCCTGCCGCTCAATACTTGTCATTGCGCGCTGGGCGTCACTGTCCATTTTTCCTTCTGTCAGTACGAGGTAGCGGCGGAGATCGATGATTTTATCCACATGCTCATTCATGACCGGGCATTGATCCTCACAGTTTCGGCAAGTGGTGCACGCCCAAATTTCTTCCTCTGTAATGACGTCGCCGATCAAGCTTGGATTGTAATCAAGCGCCGCTGCGGCTTCCTGCGATCCGCTGCCCGCTGACGCCGCAGCCAGCTGATTGCCTCTCGTATGCCGAAACGCTGCTGCGGGCACCCATGGGGAGCGCGAGGTGACGGCAGCGCCTTTTTCCGTGAGATGGTCTCTGAGACGCAAAATCAAGTCCATCGGAGAAAGCATTTTTCCGGTGCCTGTTGCAGGACACATATTGGTACAGCGGCCGCACTCGACACACGCGTACAGATCAAGCAGCTGAGACTGTCTGAAATCCTCAATTTTTCCTGCTCCGTAGCTTTCTTTCGTTTCGTCGGTAAAATCAATTTTTTCCAGTTTTCCGGCAGATTCCATTCTATTGAAAAAGACGTTTGCCGGGCCGGCGATTAAATGGGCATGCTTCGACTGAGGCACGTACACTAAAAAGCTAAGCAAGAATAGGAGATGGATCCACCATGCGATATAGAAAATCACCGCCGCGCCTGTTTTCCCGACACCGCTAAGCATAAACGCAATACCTGAGGCAATTGGCTCGCTCCAAGAAAGCCCATGCTCATGCCAAATCAGATTCATCCCGTTCCCAAGCAGAACAGTCAGCATTAACCCTCCGATGAAAATCAGAACAAGTCCGGCTTTGAAACCGCGTTTCAGCCTCACGAGCTTTTCGATATAACGTCTGTAAAATGCCCATCCTACAGCAATTAAAATGAGAAACGTAACAATTTCCTGAAAAAAGGTGAAGGCGGGATAGACCGGGCCAAGCGGCAGATTCCGGCCGGGAGCCAGTCCTTTGATGATAAAGTCAATTGCTCCGAACTGAACCAATATAAATCCGTAGAAAAACATGACGTGAATGATTCCGCTTTTCTTGTCCTTGAGCAGTTTTTTCTGTCCGAATACATTCACCCATATGGCGTGAAGCCGTTCCTTGAACCGTTGATCAAATTGTTCTTTCTGGCCGAGCTTGATGTAGGCCAGTCTCGTTTTGACCAAGTACACAAACAAATAGACAGCGTAAGCGGTTACAATCAGAAATAATAATGCATTTGCGATGAGAAAGCCGCTCATTCCAATTCCCCCTTTTTACTGATAAAGACCGCGATCCCCTACCCCCGAATCTGTATAAGATTATCTTTATGATAAATAATGAATGAGTGTTCAGTCAATAATTAAATTCCTGCTGTTCGGGCACACTACCATTACTACGGAAAGGAGTGCCGGTATGAAGGTATTTATCGTGATTATGATCATTGTCGTTATTTTCTTTGCCTTGATTCTGCTTGATATCTTCATGGGCCGTGCCGGATACAGAAAAAAGGCGTACGAGCCTGTTTTTTCAAAAAAGAAGAGTGACATCGAATTGATCCACTGCGGCGCTGATCTCGTTGAGCGGATGATGAATGATATTCGCCAGGCCGCCTCTTCTGTTCACATGATGTTTTTTATTATGAAAAATGATGAGGTCAGCCACAATATGTATACCTTGCTGAAAACAAAAGCCCAAGCTGGCGTCTCCGTTTATTTGCTTCTGGATTGGGCGGGCTGCCGGGCAATTAAAAAAACGGCGCTGCAGACGATGAAAAATGCCGGCGTCCATGTCCATGTGATGAATCGTCCCCGTTTTCCTTTTTTCTTTTTTCACATGCAAAAACGAAATCACCGGAAGATTACGGTGATAGACGGAAAAATCGGTTATATCGGCGGGTTTAACATCGCCGAAGAATATCTTGGAAAGAAGGCGAAGTTCGGCAATTGGGAGGATTATCATCTGCGCATGATGGGAGAAGGCGTACATGATCTTCAAACGCTTTTTGCTTCTGATCTAAAACGAAATACCGGAATCGAACTGGGTTCGGATGTTTGGCCAAAGCTTCAGCAAGGGACTATTTCTCACAAGATATATGCGACTGACGGTTATTCCCTTGAAAACATATACTTGGCCAATATTGCCCAAGCGAAGAATCGCCTTACGGTTTGCACGCCTTATTACATTCCATCAAAGCCGCTTCAAGAGGCCCTCATTAACGCAAGAAAAAACGGCGTATCCGTGAGAATCATTGTACCGATGAAATCAGACCATCCGCTGGTACGAGAAGCGGCTTTTACGTATTATTCGGAGCTCTTGGATGCCGGCTGTCTTATTTATCGTTATTATCAAGGGTTTTATCATGTAAAAGCCCTCATCATAGACGACCATCTCAGCATTATCGGAACAGCCAACTTCGATAAACGAAGCCTGTTTTTAAATGAAGAGGTGAATGTCGAAATTGATGACGAAGCGTTTACAAGTGAAGTCTATGCCACGATTGAGGAGGATATGAAAAAGTCGGAGCGGCTGACGATGGAGGATTTCAGCAAGCGCACATTCAGGCAGCGCCCGGCGGAATGGCTCGGCAGGGCATTATCTTATTTCTTATAAAGGAGAGTTCCTATGATTTTCAGATTCGGGTTCGTTTCAAATGCGATGAGCCTTTGGGATGCGTCTCCCGCTAAAACATTGACATTCGCGCGTTATTCAAAGCTTTCAAAGACTGAAAGAAAAGAAGCGCTTCTGACTGTGACAAAAGCCAATTTGCGCAATACGATGAGAACCCTTCACTATATCATCGGACACGGCATCCCTTTGTACCGTTTTTCCAGTTCGATTGTGCCGCTGGCTACGCATCCCGACGTGATGTGGGATTTTGTAACACCGTTTCAAAAAGAGTTTCGGGAGATTGGAGACCTTGTTAAAACCCATCAACTGCGAACAAGCTTTCATCCAAATCAATTCACTCTGTTTACGAGCCCGAAGGAATCCCTCACAAAAAATGCGGTAACCGATATGGCGTATCACTACCGCATGCTTGAAGCCATGGGCATTGCTGATCGCTCCGTTATCAACATTCATATTGGCGGCGCTTACGGAAATAAAGACACCGCCACTGCACAATTTCATCAAAATATAAAACAGCTGCCGCAGGAGATCAAAGAGCGGATGACACTTGAAAATGATGATAAAACATATACAACGGAAGAAACGCTTCAGGTCTGTGAGCAGGAGGATGTTCCGTTTGTCTTTGACTTTCATCATTTTTACGCCAATCCAGACGATCACGCCGACCTGAATGAAGCACTGCCCCGCATGATCAAAACGTGGGAGCGGATCGGCCTTCAGCCAAAGGTTCACTTGTCTTCCCCAAAATCGGAACAAGCGATACGCAGCCATGCCGATTATGTTGACGCCAACTTTTTGCTGCCGCTGTTGGAACGCTTTAGGCAATGGGGAACGAATATTGATTTCATGATTGAAGCAAAGCAGAAAGACAAGGCGCTTCTCCGCTTGATGGATGAATTAAGCTCCATCCGCGGTGTCAAACGCATCGGGGGCGGTGCGCTGCAATGGAAGTCATAAATGTGCAAAAATAGGTTTACGACTTGTCAGCTTTGGGAACTTAGGCTATATAAGACAACAATCGATGGAGGAGAAAGATCATGAAAAATATCAAGTCTCTGAAAGTAGCCGCACAGGCCTTTACTTTAAGAAATTTGATTCATCTTTATAAAATGTGCCATTCCGGAAGCCACGAGGTTTATATTTATTCAAAGAAAACGATGTGCAAAATCAAAAGCTTAATTGAGCTTGAAACATTCCGCATGGCTCATAATGAAAAGGAATATCTGATCGTAGTTGAAGGAACAAAAGCATCACAGCTCATTGAAAAATTCCAAAATCTCATCGAGCCTGCTGAGAGAGAAGCGCTCTAACTTACATACAAAAAAGGATAGACATCTGTCTATCCTTTTTCTTATGCTCTTACATAATGGAGCTGAACCGCTTGTCCAAATTGTTTTGTCCCTTTAAACCGCAGTTTTGTTTCATTTGTTAGTTCGTGAAACAGCGGGATGCCGCTTCCTAAAACGACGGGAATAACAGTGATGATGAATTCGTCGATGGCATCTTCTTTCATAAAGTCATTCACAAGCTCTGCCCCGCCAGCTATCCAGATGTTTGAGCCTTTTTCCTGTTTCAAACGGGCAGTGAAAGCTCTGGCTCCCTCATTGATAAACGTCACATGTTCATCTTGATAACTGTCGGGCGATCCTGTAAAAACATAGCAGGTTTTATCCTGATACGGGAAAACCGGTGTTAGCACTTTAACGTGCTCATATGTGCTCCGCCCTAAAATGACTGTATCAACAGTCTGATAAAAATCACTGTAGCCGTTGTCACCTTCACCTTCAAATTCATCCAGCCAATCGATGCTTCCATCTTCTTTTGCGATCATCCCGTCCAATGAAACAGCAATGTACAGCACAGTTTTTCTTTCCATGTTCTCCTCCTATCGATGCACCATTTGCCCGAATTGCGCTTGATGCAGCCTGCTGTATAGGCCTCCGGCTTCGATCAGGTCTTGATGGCGGCCTTGTTCTTCAATACCGTTGTTTGTGACGACTACAATTGTGTCCGCGTCTTTGATCGTCGCCAGCCTGTGGGCGATGACAAGCGTCGTACGCCCCTCAGACAACTCTTGAAGCGCCTTTTGGATCGCAGCTTCCGTCTCTGTATCAAGGGCTGAGGTGGCTTCGTCGAGAATCAAGATCGACGGATTTTTCAAGAACATCCTTGCAATTGACAGACGCTGTTTTTGCCCGCCGGAAAGCTTCACGCCTCGTTCGCCAATCATAGTATCCAACCCATCGGGCATGTTATGGACGAGCTCTTCCAGATGCGCCTGCTTCACAGCTTGCCAAATGTCTTCTTCTGATGCGCCTAATCGGCCGTAGGCGATATTTTCTCTAAGCGTGCCCGAGAATAAGAAAACGTCCTGCTGCACGACGCCAATCTGCCCGCGCAACGAAGAAAGCGTCATGTCTTTTATACTGATGCCGTCAATCGTAATGTCGCCCTCCGATGCTTCATAAAAACGCGGAAGCAGACTGCAAAGCGTTGATTTCCCCGCACCTGACGGACCGACGAACGCCACCGTTTCCCCCGCTTGAATGGATAGGTTGATGTCATTGAGGACATTGTGATGGCCATCATAGCCAAACGAAACATGTTTATAGCGGATATTGCCCTTCAGGCCGGAAACATCTCTCGCATCAGGTGAATCCTGAATGTCCGGCTCTGTCTCCATGAGCTCCATATAGCTTTTGAAACCCGCGATCCCCCTCGGATACATTTCAATAATGGCATTAATTTTGTCAATAGGCCTGAATAGCACATTTGTCAGGAGCACAAACGCCACGAATTCCCCGTACGATAAGGAGCCGCGAATGACAAACCACGTCCCGCACAAAAGGACAAACAGCGTGACAAACCGGGTCAGCATATAGCTGATTGAACCGTTTTTCGCCATGATTTTGTAGGAAGAAAGCTTTGTGACACGAAAACGCTGGTTGTTGACGGCGAAGCGTTCTTTTTCAAACGCTTCATTTCCGAACGCCTGCACAAGCCGGATGCCGCCGATGTTATTTTCTACACGCGCGCTGAAGTCTCCGATATCCTTGTTCAGCGTGGTAAATGCTTTGGTCATTTTTTTGTTGAAATAAAGCGCTAGCCAAATGACGATCGGCATAATGATAAACGTTAATAAAGCAAGCTGCCAGTTAATAAACAGCATCACTCCGAACGCCCCGAGAATGGTCATGACCGCAATGAATAAGTCTTCCGGACCGTGATGGGCGACTTCACCGATATACATTAAATCGTTCGTGAGCTTCGACATCAGCGTTCCCGTCTTGTTGTTGTCGTAAAATTTGAACGAGAGCTTTTGCAAATGGTCAAAAAGCGACTTTCTCATATCAGTCTCAATATTGATACCAAGCATGTGTCCCCAGTAGGTCACGATATACTGAAGAGCCGAGCTGAGCGCGTACACCGCAAATAACCCGATTGAGGTCGCGATGATCAGTCCCCAGTCCCTGCCCGGCAGCAAGGTATCAATAAAATAATTGACGATCAAAGGAAAACTCAGCTCCATTAAACCTCCCGCGATCGCTGAGAAAAAGTCGAGAAAGAACAACGTTTTATATGGTTTATAATATGAAAAAAATTGCCGCAGCACCCTATCTTCCCCCAATGTATAAATAACTGATAATATTTCTCAATTATACTATACACGGGCTGTTTTGAAAGATCAGATTTCTTTTTTCTTACAGAACACCTGAAAACAGGCGGGCAAATGACTCTTTTGTCCGGTCAGCCACGCCTCTTTTATAAAAGCCGACAGGGCTGAGCTTTTCACTTTCCTGCATATCCTCTTCAAAATGGGCCTCAAGGGTTCGGATCGCTTCGGCATCCGTGAAGAACACATTCACTTCAAAGTTGAGCTGAAAGCTGCGCATGTCCATATTCGCGGTACCGACGGAGGCGAGATCGCCATCAATGATCATGACTTTTTGATGCATGAAGCCTTTTTGGTAGGAGTACACTTCAATGCCCTCAAGGAGCAGCTCCGGGAAATAGGACCTCGACGCGTATTGGGTCAAAAAGCTGTCGTTCTTCTCCGGCACCATAACCCTTACCTCTACCCCCTTTGTCGCCGCTGCTTTTAGCGCCGTGCGAATGGATTCATTGGGGACAAAATAGGGCGTGGCGATCCATATTGATTTCTGCGCTGAAGAAATCATTTCATAATAAAGGTCGCTCATGCTTTCCTTCATGTCAGGGCCTGTCGCGACAATTTGATAAATGCCTCCTCCTTCCACGGGAACCGGGGTATTGTACTCCTCTTGATCAATTAGCACTTCATTGGAGACATATTCCCAATCCAGCATAAAGATAGCGTGGAGCGTTTGCACAATTTCCCCCTCAAGCCGCAGGTGTGTATCTCTCCAAAATCCGATGTGCGGATCTCTGCTGATATATTCCTTCCCGACATTTAATCCACCCACAAAACCGGTTTTCCCATCGATGATCACGATTTTCCGGTGATTTCTGAAATTCAGCTTCTGGTTGAAAAACCCGTATTTCAGCGGAGAAAACGGGACGATGTCCACCCCCGCTTGTTCCATTCTCATAATATCTCTTCTTGCCAGCTTCATGCTTCCTGCCGCATCGTATAAAAACCTCACCTCGACACCCTGGCGTGCTTTTTCCATCATAATGTCCATCATGCCGCGTCCGAGCATGTCTGATTTAAACATGTAGTATTCAATATGTATGTAAGATTCCGCTTTTCTCATTGCTTTGAAAATGTCCGGGAAGGTTTCTTCGCCGTTTTTCAGCACTTTGATGTTGCTTTTCGTATTGATATTCATATGGGCAGCCCTGATGGAATAGGTAAAGAACCTCTCTTGATTGTCCTTCAGCCCTGTCACTTCGGGCGTTTCCTCCTTGTCAAACAGCTTCCTGAGCTTTTCCCTGTTGTACATTCGTTTTGTCTTAAATAGCTTTCCCTTTACATAAAGCTGTCCCGAAAACAGATAAAACACGTAGCCGACGATTGGAAAAAAGACAAGAATGTGGATCCATAGCAGCGTGTGCTGCGAGGTGCGGTTTTCAAGAATTAATGAATAGATGCTGAACAAAATAATGCTTATATAGCAAAGCAATCCTCCGTAAAACTCAAGCCTGGAAACCGGAAAAAACCAGATGACATATGCCCCGATGAGCATCATATATAAAAAGAAAAATTCCAGTCTCCTTTTCAGCATCCTGATTCTCTCCAATCTGATTCAATTACCTCTGTATTACCTCTTTTTTCTAATCGATAAACCTTGTAAGTAAAAAACCTCTCCGCCAAAGGAGGAGAGGTTTAGAGAAAACTAACTGTCACGGAATTCATCCGCATCGTTTCTGCAGAAATAAAGCAAGACTATTGGCAACGCCGAGTGAAGCCTGATGATACAACATGAGCGACAGGCCGAACCCGCTCAGCACTCCGGCAAGCGCCGAAAAAGAGGCGGCGCTGTGACTGCAAATACGGTGGATAGAGTGAATTTGATACCCATTCTGATGAGCGAAAATATATAAAACGGGATATTGATCAGAAAGATATAAGGAGTTAGTCAGGCTGAGTCATAATCTGCTGTTCCGCCGGTTTAAAATGAGTAAAATCCGTTTTATTCTTGATGTTATTTCCAAATACAAACACAACAGGATTCCCGGCCGCCCAGCCATTACCTTGGCAGAAAAAACCCCCTCTTGCAAGGGGGATTTTCACGAGCGTTTCCGATATACAATGTAGCTGCGGGTCAGATACTTGAGCGGCAGACTGAACACATGAACCAATCTCGTAAACGGCCACAGGATAAAAACGACGTATCCTATCACAATATGAAACTTAAACCATAGCGGGACACTCTCCATCAAAGAGGCGTCAGGCCTGAACAAAACGATTTCCCTGAACCAGGGCCCGACTGTGGTCCGGTAATCAAATCCTTTCGAATCAATGTTGAGAAACGTGGCCGCAACGCCTGACAGCATCATGAACAGCAGCAGGAGGAGCGTAAGGATATCGGATGGCGAGCTCGTTTTGCGGATTCTTTTGTCAAACAGCCTTCTGTACGTCAGGATGACAAGTCCGGTACATGCCGCAATGCCCGCCGGCAAGCCAGCGCCAATCGCCATTTTGTGATACATATGCTCTGAAATGCCAAGGGAAGCATACACGCCTTCTGGGATCAGAATCCCCATGACATGCCCGCCGACAACGCACAGCAGTCCCCAGTGAAAAAGTGTGCTGCCCGCCGCAAGTTTTTTCTTTTCTAACAGCTCGCTTGATTTCGCCGTCCAGCCAAATTGGTCATGCTGGTAGCGGTAAATATGGCCGCCGATAAAGATCGTCAATACAATGTATGGCATAATACCCCAGAGGATCTGCCCGCTCATGCCTGAACAGCCCCTTCAACGCTTTCACGTACGCCGATGGTTTCAAGCGCGGCCAGCAGCACGTGCAGCAGTTCAGCGTATATACTGTCATTTTTTTCGAGACGGGATGCCAGCTCCCTCACATTGGACAGATATTTCTCAAACACGCTTCTCGCTGCTTCAATTTCTGCAGCCGCAGCAAATTCCAGCATCAGCGGCAGATAATCAGGCAGCTCTTTCTCTGTCGGCAGAAAACCGGATTGCTCGTATGTGTTTTTTAAATGCAGCAATTCAATGCCGCGTTCCCTTTGCTCGCCCGAGTTAAAGTAGGTGACATACATATTTGTTTTTTTTCCAAAGTCGAACGTATAGACATAGTGTTCAATCAGCGCTTCCGGTGAAAAGCTGGCTGACGCCTCGAAAAAGTGCAGCAGCTTCTCCCGGATTTGCCGGTTGCCGATTTCATGGATAAGAGCCTTCCATTCGGGAATCTCGGCTCTCCACTCTTCATCCGGATAAGAGAGAAGAGAGGAAAGAGCGGAGAACGTAATTTGCCGGTCTGTGGTGTTCATCTTGTTACACCTCATTTATCAAAAGTTAGAAACAGGAGCCGGGGCCGCCTGAAAATGATAAGCCGCAGCTCCCTTGTTCAGCATATAAATCTGAAACTTCTTCTCGATGACTGCTCGGTATCACAAAGCGGTCATCATATTTGGCAATCGCAAGCAGCCGATACATATCTTCAATTTGCTGTTCTGTTAAGCCGACACTGGAGATCAGTTCCGGGTCGATTGATTTATTCGTCTGGATCGCTCTCATATACTGGCGCATGACAGACATTTTCTTTAACGTTGACCGAATATGATCCGTATCACCGGCCGTTAACAGCTGCGCCAAATAGTCTATCGGTATTCTCATTTGGTCGATAGCCGGAAAAATATCTTCCGCGGATTGCCGGCTGCCTTTTCCTTCAAAGAGATTCATAATCGGACTGAGCGGCGGAATGTACCACACCATTGGCAGCGTGCGGTACTCAGGATGAAGCGGCAGCGCAATCTTCCAGTCAATGATCATTTTATAGATCGGCGATTGCTGCGCAGCCTCTATCCATTCAGCCGGAATGCCTTGTTCTTTTGCCAGTTTGGCAACCTCAGGATCATTTGGGTCAAGAAAAACGTCCAATTGTGAATGGTAGAGATCCTTTTCATTTTCAACAGATGCCGCTTCCTCCACTTTGTCCGCGTCATACAGCATGACGCCGAGGTAGCGGATTCTGCCAACACACGTCTCAGAGCAGATGGTTGGCAGTCCCGCCTCCAAACGCGGAAAGCAGAGTGTGCATTTTTCCGCTTTGTTCGTTTGCCAGTTAAAATAGACTTTTTTATAAGGACAGGATGAGACGCAATATCTCCATGAACGGCATGCGTTTTGATCCACAAGCACAATGCCGTCCTCCTCGCGTTTGTACATGGCGCCGGATGGACAGGATGAAACGCACGCCGGGTTGATGCAGTGCTCGCAAATACGGGGCAAATACATCATAAAGACCTCATCGAATTCTGTTTTGATCGATTCCTCCATCTTTTGTACGTTGGGATCTTCAAGTCCCGTTATGTGGCCGCCCGCGAGATCGTCCTCCCAGTTCGGTCCCCATTCGATATTCATGAAATCCCCCGTCAAGGACGATTTCGGGCGTGCTACCGGCTGGTGTTTTTTCTGCGGGCTGTTCGTTAATGTTTCATAATCATAGTTCCAGGGCTCATAGTAATCATCAATCGACGGCTGATTCGGATTATAGAAAAGGCCTGCAAGCCGATTGGTTTTCGAGCCCGATTTCAGCTCGAGCTTTCCTTTTTTCAATGTCCAGCCGCCTTTATATTTGTCCTGGTCCTCCCATTGCTTCGGGTAGCCGATGCCCGGCTTTGTTTCTACATTATTGAAGTACATATATTCCGCACCGGAACGGTTTGTCCACGTGTTTTTGCAGGTGACGCTGCACGTGTGGCAGCCGATGCATTTATCCAAGTTCATGACCATACCGATTTGCGCTTTAATCTTCAAGCCAATCGACCTCCTTCAGCTTGCGGATGACGACGTTCAGGTCGCGCTGATTCCCTGTTGGCCCATAATAATTAAAGCCGTAGCTGAGCTGGGCATAGCCCCCAATCATCTGGGTCGGCTTGACGTGTATCCTTGTAGGGCTGTTATGGGTGCCTCCGCGGTTATTTGTCAGCTTTGTGCCGGGCACGTTGATGTGGCGGTCCTGGGCATGGTGCATAAACGCCATTCCTTTAGGAATCCGATGAGACAAAACGGCTCTCGCGACGACAACACCGTTTCGGTTAAAGCATTCAATCCAATCGTTGTCTTTGATATCCGTGTCCTCTGCATCATCTTTATTCATCCACACGGTCGGCCCGCCGCGGAACAGCGTCAGCATCGGCAGAGAATCAAAATACATGCTGTGGACAGACCATTTATTATGCGGCGTCAAATAATTGAGGACGATTTCTTTTCCCTCTTGATCAGGCCGTTTGCTCAGAAACGGGCGATGCTGGAGGATCGGTTTGAATGTCGCCATCGTTTCACCGAATTCCATCATCAGTTCATGATCGACATAATAGGATTGTCTGCCTGTCAGCGTCCGCCACGGAATTAATTTTTCAACATTCGTTGTAAACGGCGAATACCTGCGCCCTCCTTTTTCAGAGCCGGAAAACGCTGGAGACGTGATCACCGTTTTCGGCTGGGCTGTAATTTGTTCGAACGTAAAGCATTCTTCCTCGCGTTCTTCCGCCAGGTCTTTCAGCTTCAGGTTCGTGATGTTTTCAAGTGATTCCCATGCTTTTACTGCGACCTTTCCATTCGAAGTGGATGATAGGGTTAAAATCGCTTCTGCTGCCTGCTTTGCTTCACTTATATTTGGACATCCCTTTGCCACACTGTCCGAGGTGATTTCTCCCAATCTCTGTTTGAGTGATTCATATTCATCGGCTATTGACCAGCTCATCCCTTTTGTTCCGCTCGGCTTTAAAGCAACGTTCGGACCAAGTGCAGTCATTTTATGAAAAATGTGTTTGTAATCCCGTTCAACGACTTGGATGTTCGGCATCGTTTTTCCCGGAATGGCTTCACATTCGCCTTTGCTCCAGTCATTGATTTTGCCGAATGGCTGGGCCAATTCCTGCATGGTGTCATGGAGGAGCGGCGTCGCAACCACTTCTTTCACCGGCTCCATATCGACTTCTTCTGCCAGATCGGAAACAGCTTTTGACAGCGCCTTGAAAATATCCCAGTCTGACTTCGATTCCCACGGAGCCGAGATCGCAGGAGCAAATGGATGAATGAACGGATGCATATCTGTGCTGCTGAGATCGTGTTTTTCATACCATGTCGCCGCCGGCAGCACGATATCGGAATACAGCGCCGTACCGGCCATTCGGAAGTCCAGATTGATTAACAAGTCGAGCTTTCCTTCCGGGGCCTGCTCCCGCCATTTGATTTCTTCAGGGCGGATGCTGTCGCTATCGTCATTCATTAAACCGTTCGTCGTCCCCAGCAAATGCTTGAGAAAATATTCATGCCCTTTTCCTGAGCTTGAGATCAGATTTGCGCGCCATACGAAAAGATTTCTTGGGAAATTCACTTCATTATCAGGATCTTCAATCGCGAATTTCAGTTTTTTCTCTTGGAGCTGTGAGGCCACGTACGCACCTACGTCTTCGGGTGTTACGGCCCCTGCTTTTTCAGCTTCTTTATACAGATCGATGCCATTTTGATTGAAAGTCGGGTAAGACGGAAGCCACCCCAGCCGTGCCGCCAGCACATTGTAATCAGCGTGGTGCTTGTAGCGGGATGACGCAGCAATCGGTGATGCCAAATCACTGATCGGCTGGTCCTCATAACGCCACTGATCTGTCGCAAAGTAGAAAAATGAGGTGCCGTTTTGCAGCTTGGGCACGCCTTCCCAGTCCTTTGCAGTTGCAATCGTCTGCCACCCTTCAGCAGGTCTGAGCTTTTCCTGCCCCACGTAATGGGCCCAGCCTCCGCCGTTTACGCCTTGGGCGCCTACAAGCAAAACAAGATTTAACACCGCTCGGTAGATCGTGTCGGAGTTGAACCAGTGGTTAATGCCGGCCCCTACGATAATCATGGACCGGCCGTCTGTATCGATCGCATTTTGGGCAAACTCTCTGGCAATCTTAACAACAGCTTCTTTTTTGATTCCTGTCATTTGTTCCTGCCAGGCAGGCGTAAACGGCTCAGGATCATCATAGGAGACAGCCGATCGTTTACCGATGCCCCGGTTCACGCCGTAGTTAGCCAGTATCAAGTCAAACACGGTCGTGATGTACGTTTCTTCACCGTTTAGGTTCATTTTTTTAATAGGAAGATCCCGCTCGAGCACTTTGTTTCCGTCATTTGAAAAATACGGGATGCGCACCGTGCCGATTTCGTCCTCTATTCCCAGCACAGAGAGACGGGGTTCAATCGGTTCCCCGGTTTCTTCATCAATCATGTGCAGGTTCCATTTCTGTTGCCCGTCCCAGCGCGAGCCCATTGTCCCTTGGGGTATGGCAAATGAACTTGTCTGTTCATCCCAAACCGCAGGCTTCCACTGATCATGCTTTGTCTGCCGCCCGATGTCCTTCGCATGCAGAAACCGTCCCGCTGTGTATACGCTATTTTCTTTTGACAGGGTGACGAGAAATGGAAAATCAGTGTATTGCTTCGCGTACTCAATAAAACGTTCAGTTTCTTGGTTCACGTAAAATTCCTGCAAAATGACGTGACCCATCGCCATCGCAAGCGCCCCGTCAGTCCCTTGGCGAATACTCAGCCAGTCATCCGCGAACTTTGAGGATTCCGCAAAATCCGGACTGATCGAAATGACCTTAGCGCCTTTATAGCGGGCCTCCGCCAAAAAATGTGCGTCAGGCGTTCTCGTTAACGGAACGTTGGAGCCCCATGTGATGATATAGCCGGAATTGTACCAATCACTGCTTTCCGGAACGTCCGTCTGGTCACCCCAAATTTGCGGGGATGCCGGAGGAAGATCCGCATACCAGTCATAAAAACTGAGCATAGGGCCTCCGATTAACGACATAAACCGGGAGCCTGATGCATGGCTGATCATGGACATGGCCGGAATCGGAGAAAAACCGACGTTTCGGTCAGGCCCGTATTTCATCACTGTATACAGCAGAGAGGCTGAAATCAGCTTCAGCACCTCCGGCCATTCAGCGCGTACAAAACCGCCTTTCCCTCTCGCCTGTTTATAGGACTTCGCTTTTTCAGGGTTTTCGACGATCGATTTCCAGGCTTCCAATGGATTTTGATGCGCCTGCAGTGCCTCCCGCCATAAATTGATCAGCACACCGCGCACGTATGGATATTTCACACGCAGCGGGCTGTAGATATACCATGAAAAACTGGCCCCCCGCGGGCAGCCTCTCGGTTCAAAATCAGGCATATCCGGGCCTGTTGATGGATAATTCAAATTTTGCCCTTCCCACGTGACAATTCCGTTTTTGACATAAATATTCCAGCTGCAAGACCCTGTACAGTTAACGCCGTGGGTGGAGCGAACGACTTTGTCGTACTGCCATCTGTTTCTGTATACATTCTCCCAATCGCGATCTTCGCGGGTGGTTTGGCTATGTTTATTTGAATGGTGTTCGATAGGAGAGAAATAATTCAATCTCCTAAACAACGGACTCCTTTTCTTTTTCTTCATGAGAGTTCACTCCTTCCGAGTCAGGTGATGCTAAGTTCACTATAAACAGAGACAGCGTGTTTCCTTGTGAACTATGTCACACACTCTGCTTTTTTCACAAAATGTTCACACAAAGGAGAAGGAAGGCTGAGTTCAGGCAGGACGCTTGGGTCATTAGCTGCCTTTCATTCAAAGATCAAAAAAAACCGGCTCTATTTAAGAACCGGGCTCAGCGTTTTCATCCTGTGATGTATGCAGATACCGCAAAAATAATTGATAGGAACAAAAAACATTTTGCTGAAGCATAGCCAAAAAGTTCATTTGCAGCTGCGGATGATAAGACATCATTTTCTTAAATATGTAATATGGGATGTTGAGAATCAGAATGTCTGAAGTGGCATTGACTGAGATAAAGGGCGATAAATAAAGCCCGCCTTTTTCATCAATCGGAAACACATCGCCTTTTTCCCACAGCGCAACGGTTTTCGACCCTTCAGGGAGCCTGCTGTCCATGAAACGGACACTGCCTTTTAATACAATATAAACAGATTGAGAATGAAGAAAAGATGGAGACTGATCACATGAGCCGCGGATAAACGTGCCGTTTTTCAGCAAGGTTTCGACAATGGATAGAGGCACTTCATTAAACATAGGAAGTTGTTTCAGAAATAATAAATAGTCACACTGATTCATAGGAAAACCTCCTGTGCTAAGGATAGCTTTAGTGTAGCTCGACTGAGCCTGTACAGCAGTGATGTATTTCACAGCCTGTATGATGAATGTCACTTATCAGGAGGGTGACTGCATTTATAATGATAGAAAAAAGGAGGATTTCGATGAAGGCGCTGATTCCGAAGCAGCACGGCGCGTGGGCGATGCTGCTGATCCCATTTTTACTCGGCATGGCCAAGGGAGGCCCCGTTATTTGGCATATTCCGCTCTTCCTAGGCTGGCTTTTCCTATACTTAGCGGTTTATCCCGTTACGCTTGCCTTAAAAAAGAAACAAAGCAAACCATATCAAAAGTGGATGTGTTATTACGGTTTTCCCGCCTGCTGCTTTTTGATGATCTCGGTCTTTCATAAACCGCCTCTCATCTGGGTGGGCGTTTCTTTACTGCCGCTGTTTTTCATACATATGTATTTTGCCCGCCGAAAAAACGAACGGGCCCTATTGAATGATGTTGCAGGTGTCTTGTTCTTTTGTTCGGGCGGGTTTGCGAGCTGCTGGCTGGGGATGGGAACCCTCGACGGCTGGGCTTGGTTTATTTTCTTGCAGTCTGCTTTATTTTTTATCGGGAGTTCCTTTTATGTGAAATCGGTGATTCGTGAAAGAAAAAACAGGACATTTGCATACTGGTCATGGGGATATCACCTGCTGCTCCCCTTTTTATCCGCTCTTTTCGGAGCAGGATGGGCGTTTCTCGCTTTTATCCCGAGCAGCTTGCGGGCATGGTTTTTTCATGGAAGGGATTGGCCCGTAAAAACGATTGGCATTCTGGAAATCGTGAATGCCTGCTTCTTTCTTGCCGTCATGTGCCTGTTTATCACAAGGTAAAAAAACAAGGACACCGCTGTCCTTGTTTTTTCAGTCAATATTGCAAATCTCCAGCGGGCAATTTTCACACTCAATCTCACATCGTAAATAGTCCCGCTTGTGCAAAATAATTTTTCCGGATTCGTCTATCGAAATAACCCCTTTTTTGCGGAGATCTCCCAGCATACGGTTGATGCTTTCCCGTGCAGCCGCGCAAAACTTTGCCAAATCCTGATTTGTCAGGACAATGTTAATCAGAATGCCGTCGCTTCGCTCCACTCCGTAGCTGTTTGATAAACGGATAAGGGTGGAATAGAGCGCCCCCTTTTTGCCATGAAGAAGCAGATCCCTGATTTTGGACTGAATCTTCCGGAGGTGCGTGCTCATCCATTTCATGAACTCAAATGTCAAAGCGCCGTTTTGGATTAATTCTTTTTCCAGCTTATTTTTATTAATGACGAGCACCTCGCCATCCTCTAGCACTTTTGCACTGAGCATATACCTCGGTTCTTCAGTGAAAAGTGTTAATTCTCCGACGATATCATGCTTTTGGCAGATTCTAAGCGTCAGGTCTTTTCCGTCAGATGTCAGCTTGCCGATTTCAATGAGTCCTGATTGAATCAGATAAAGCTCTTCTGCATCCATTCCTTCTCGAAACAAATACGTGTGTTTTTCCATTTTTCTTTTCGTGCTGATCGATTCCAGCAATTCATGCAGATCGCTGGAAATAAGATCACTATCAGATGGTCGAACAGAGAGAAAATTCATGAGCTCACCTCGAAGAAAGTCACGTTGTGTGTTTATTGTAACGTGAATTGATTTGTACCCATCGAGAAAAAACTAACAATCTTGTGAATGCCCCAGTGTTAGTTGATGCTCTGGCTGTTTCTCTCCGTGTGTGTTTTCATTCTTTCCTGCCAATACATCCATATGACAAGGACAAAGCTGGCTAACGCCACCTCTGAAAGCGCCATAAACCCGATCGCGTACTGGCCTGTTGCCTGAAATACACTCGCCAATATGAGCGGAGGAAAAAAGCCGCCTAAACCGCCCATGGCAGACACAATCCCATTGGCAATCCCCGCTTGCTTCGAAAAATAGAAAGGCACCAGTTTAAAAACAGTTCCGTTTCCTATGCCTGAGCAGACGGCCACGGTTAATGATCCAAACGTATAAAGGCCGATTGTCGGCGAGAACGATAGGATAATGCCTGATAATGTAAGCCCGGCAAAAACAAACATCAAGATGCGGAGCGGGCTCATTTTATCAGCCAGGAATCCGCCTGCAGGCCTGAGCAGCGTAGAAACCGCAATAAAGCCAGCCGTCCGCAAGCCGGCATCTGCAGGATTCAGCCCAAAATGCTCCACCAGAAAGTTCGGCAGATAGATAGTGAAGGCGACAAAGGCGCCGAACGTAATAAAATAAAACAGGCTCAGAAACCATAGCACATGATTTCGGTAAACGGCTTTGATTTGAGTCTTAACAGAAACTTTGACCTTCTTCTCATGCCTGTCACCGAACAAAACGTGCAGTAAGGCAAAGACAGCCAGCAAAACCAGATACATCTGCACAGTTGATTTCCACCCGACGGCTTGAGCGATAACCGGCGCTGCAAATGTCGTAACGGCTGTCCCGATATTTCCTGCACCGTAAATCCCATTGACGACACCGTGCTTTTCTTTCGGATAATATTTCGGGAGGGAGGTCACTCCAATGGAAAACACCGCTCCCCCGATCCCTAAGAAAAAGCCGCCTGCGATTAAATCAAACAGAGAATCCGCGATACTGATCCAAAATACAGGAAATAAAAGCAGGATGAAGCTGACCATAAACATGAGCCGCGCGCCAAACCTGTTCGTTAAATACCCTAAAGGAATGCGGAGAAGCGATCCGAGGATCACAGGAATCGCCGTCACCAAAGAAATCTCACCCTTGCTTAAATGAATATCTAATGTGATTTGGGAAATGAGTGATGAAATCAGCACCCAAACCATAAACCCTGCCACCAAGCTTAATGACTGTAACGATAATTGAATGTGTTGACGGTTGATCATTTGGCTTGCCCCTTTCAATGATTCAATAATCAGTCTTATCATACAAAAACTCGGCAAACAGGATTGTGAATTACATCACACGTTTTTCTCATAAAAAAAGGACAAAGCCCGAAGACTTTGTCCTTTTGATCGTGATTACATTTTTTCCGGAGCCGATACGCCGATCAGCTGAAGCGCATTGTTCAGCGTAATTTGCGTTGCCTTCATTAAAGCCAGGCGCGCGCGGCTCTTCTCTTCATTTTCAGGGTCGATGACTTTCTCTGCGTTGTAGAAGCTGTGCAGAGCAGAAGCCAGATCATAAATATAGTTTGTGACACGGTGCGGAATTCGTTTTTCCGCTGCTTCCGCCACTGCCTCTGGGAAGCCGCCGATCGTTTTCAGCAGATCGTATTCTTTTTCTGATTGAATATGGCTGAAATCAAGATCTGCCGCCGGTTTAAGTCCCAGCTCTTCCCCTTGGCGAAGCATGCTGCAAATACGGGCATGCGCGTATTGTGCATAATACACAGGGTTTTCGTTAGATGTTGATACAGCAAGATCTAAGTCAAAATCCATATGGGTGTCCGCACTTCGCATTGCAAAGAAGTAACGAACGGCATCCAAGCCGACTTCTTCAATCAGGTCACGCATCGTTACGGCTTTACCGGTCCGTTTGCTCATTTTCATTTTCTCGCCGTTTTTGTAAAGGTGAACGAGCTGAATGATTTCTACTTCAAGCGTTCCTTTTTCATAGCCCAGCGCTTCGATTGCCGCTTTCATACGAGGGATGTAGCCGTGGTGATCGGCACCCCAAACGTTGATCAGCTTATCAAAGCCGCGGTCAAGCTTGTCCTTATGATACGCGATATCAGGAAGCAGGTACGTGTACGTGCCGTCCTTCTTGATCAATACGCGGTCTTTATCATCGCCGAACGTCGTGGAACGGAACCAAGTCGCGCCGTCTTCTTCATAGACGTGGCCTTTTTCACGGAGCGCTTCAAGCGCCTTGTCGATTTTTCCATTTTGGTACAGTGAAGTTTCTGAATACCACACATCAAACGGCACACGGAAGTTTTCCAAGTCCTTACGAAGCTTTTCCAGCTCGTATTTCAGGCCGTATTCACGGAAAAACGCGAGGCGTTCACTTTCCTCTTCGTTAACGAAACGGTCACCGTATTCCTCAGCGAGACGCTTTCCGATCGCAATGATATCCTCGCCGCGGTAGCCATCCTCCGGCATCGGTTTTTCCAATCCGAGTGCTTCAAAGTAACGGACTTCAACAGAAAGCGCCAGATTGTTGATTTGGTTTCCCGCATCGTTAATGTAGTATTCACGGCTCACATCGTAACCCGCTTTTGAAAGCACGTTGCACAAGGAATCGCCGACAGCCGCCCCGCGCGCATGCCCGAGGTGAAGGTCTCCCGTCGGATTCGCTGATACGAATTCTACCTGAACTCGTTCACCGTTTCCGATGTTCGTTTCCCCATATGCTTCCCCTGCTTCCAGTACAGACGGAATCAGCTTTGTTAGATATTGATTGTTCATATAGAAATTGATAAAACCCGGGCCGGCGATATCCAGTTTTTCAATCGAAGCCTTTCCTTTATCAAAATGAGCGACAATCTCTTCAGCGATTTGGCGCGGCGCTTTTTTTGCGACTCTTGCCAGCTGCATCGCCATATTCGTTGAGTAGTCGCCGTGTGTTTTATCTTTCGGTGTTTCTAAAACAACATTGGGAATCTGGCTTTCTTCAGCCAGTCCCGCTTTCAGAACGGCCGCTTTGATTTCTTCTTTCAGCACGTCCTTCATTTGTTCCGCAATGTTCATGCGTGAGTTCCTCCCTCATACGTGATCGTCATATTATGTAAATGCTCCTGCTCGTCTCCGACATGCATGTCATATGCGATGCTGATACGGCCTTTTTCTTCATCGAGATCAGATTGAATCGATTTTGTGCTTGTTTTCAGCTCAAGCTCACCAAATGACATTTTATATTTAGCAATTGTGGAAGCTCCCGTTACGAAACGCTGATTCATTTTGACAGCGCCTGACCTCATGACCAGGACTTCGCCTTCGCTTACTTTCACAATCGTTTTGACTTTGCCTAAGTCGTGTTCTTCATAATAAGATAGATACACTTTATTTTGTTTTACATAGTAAAATCCGGTGGTGCGGAATTCGATGACTTCTTGGTTTCCGTCATCCTCGATCACAGACTTCACATGGAGTGTTATCGGTGTCTCTTGCTTCATTCTGACACGTCCTTTTCATCATTCCACTTTGACTTGAATAGTATAATCATTCGGTTTGTAAACTTCAACTGCTTCTATCTTACCATCATTGCTCATCAGATTTGAAGATAAACCTCATAAAAAGCATTTCCTTATATAGAAGAGAAAATCATATCACTAATTACCTTTAGGAAATGTTACATTTTTCCGAAATCTATCATTTCCTTTTCACATTTTTTTCAAATTATATGTATTGAATTAGTAATTTGATAGTTTTAAGATAAAAGTACAACATAGATCTGCTAGAAAAACAAAAAAAGGGAGGATTCAATTATGAAAAAAGCTGTCATTGTAGAAAACAAAGGTTGTGCAACATGCTCGATCGGAGCCGCTTGTCTAGTGGACGGTCCTATCCCTGATTTTGAAATTGCCGGTGCAACAGGTCTATTCGGTCTATGGGGGTAAGATCTCCCAAAGGGCATAGTCATTCTACTATGCCCTTTTTAAGTAAATTACAATTTTTAACTAAAATCTACCTCTTGGATATACATACACAATCGCTTTTCATTTGAATCATATGTATAGGGGATGGTATTTTGTTTATAGAGCAGATGTTTCCATTTATTAATGAAAGTGTAAGAGTTCACCAGCTTCCTGAGGGCGGCGTGTTAGAAATCGACTACTTGCGCGATAATGTCTCCATTTCTGACTTTGAGTATTTGGATCTCAACAAAACGGCTTACGAGCTCTGCATGCGCATGGATGGCCAAAAAACAGCTGAGCAGATTTTAGCTGAGCAATGTGCAGTGTATGATGAATCACCGGAAGACCATAAAGATTGGTATTACGACATGCTCAACATGCTCCAGAACAAGCAGGTTATTCAGCTTGGAAACCGGGCCAGCCGCCATACAATCACCACGAGCGGAAGCAATGAATTTCCGATGCCCCTGCACGCCACCTTTGAACTGACGCACCGCTGTAATTTGAAATGCGCCCACTGTTATTTGGAAAGCTCACCTGAAGCGCTCGGCACCGTGTCGATTGAGCAATTCAAAAAAACGGCTGATATGCTGTTTGATAACGGTGTATTGACATGCGAAATCACAGGCGGAGAAATTTTTGTCCATCCAAACGCCAATGAGATTCTTGACTATGTGTGTAAAAAGTTCAAAAAAGTCGCTGTCTTAACAAACGGAACACTCATGCGAAAAGAGAGTTTGGAGCTTTTGAAGACTTACAAGCAAAAAATCATCGTCGGCATTTCTCTTGATAGTGTCAATTCCGAGGTCCATGACTCCTTTAGAGGGAGAAAAGGCTCTTTTGCCCAAACTTGTAAAACGATAAAATTGTTGAGTGACCACGGTATATTTGTCAGAGTCGCCATGTCTGTCTTCGAAAAAAACATGTGGGAAATCCACGATATGGCCCAAAAGGTTCGGGATCTCGGGGCGAAGGCGTTCTCTTACAATTGGGTTGACGATTTCGGAAGAGGCAGGGATATTGTCCATCCAACGAAAGACGCCGAGCAGCACCGCAAGTTTATGGAATACGAGCAAAATGTGATTGATGAGTTTAAAGATCTGATTCCGATTATTCCCTATGAGAGAAAACGTGCGGCAAATTGCGGCGCTGGCTGGAAGTCCATTGTGATCAGCCCGTTCGGCGAAGTACGTCCTTGCGCCCTCTTTCCAAAGGAATTTTCATTGGGAAATATTTTTCATGATTCCTATGAAAGCATCTTTAACTCCCCTCTCGTCCATAAACTGTGGCAAGCGCAAGCGCCGCGGTTCAGCGAACATTGCATGAAAGACAAATGCCCGTTCAGCGGCTATTGTGGAGGCTGTTACTTAAAAGGGCTGAACTCTAACAAATATCACCGAAAAAACATTTGCTCTTGGGCGAAAAATGAACAATTAGAAGACGTGGTCCAGCTTATTTAGGAGGGAAACGATTTGTCACCAGCACAAAGAAGAATTTTACTGTATATCCTTTCATTTATCTTTGTCATCGGCGCAGTCGTCTATTTTGTCAAAAGCGATTATCTGTTTACGCTGATTTTCATTGCCATTGCCATTCTGTTCGGGATGCGCGCGCGGAAGGCTGACTCGCGATGAGCATTTTGGATATACACGATGTATCCGTTTGGTATGAACGGGACAACGTCATCTTAGAACAAGTGGATTTACATTTAGAAAAAGGCGCCGTTTACGGGCTGCTAGGGGTAAACGGCGCCGGAAAAACGACACTGATTAATACGCTGACAGGCGTGAACCGCAATTTCAGCGGGCGCTTTACACTGTGCGGAATTGAAGCGGAGGCTGGCATGCCGCAGAAAACATCAGATCAGCTGAAGACTCACCGTTACTTCGCCGCCGATTATCCGCTGCTATTTACAGAAATTACGGCGAAGGACTATGTGTCTTTCGTCCATTCGCTTTATCAAAAGGATTTTTCAGAGCAGCAGTTTGCCAGTTTGGCCGAGGCCTTTCATTTTTCGAAATACATCAACAGGAGAATTTCAGAGCTGTCCTTGGGGAACAGGCAAAAGGTTGTATTAATGACAGGCTTATTGCTGCGCGCTCCCCTGTTTATTTTGGATGAGCCGCTCGTCGGTTTGGATGTGGAATCGATAGAGGTCTTTTATCAGAAAATGCGCGAGTACTGTGAAGCAGGCGGGACCATTTTGTTTTCTTCTCATCTGCTCGATGTCGTGCAAAGATTTTGTGATTATGCGGCTATTCTTCACAACAAACAGATCCAAAGGGTCATTCCGATTGGAGAGGAGACCGATCTGCGGCGGGAATTTTTTGAGGTGATCGGCCATGAATAACATAATCCCCATCATGTCTTTGCTGTTCAAACAGCTTTACAGCCGGCAAGGAAAAAAGGACGCCATCCGCATTGCCGCAGGCCTTGTCATTCTGGCCGTGTTTGAAATCGGGCTGATCCGCCAGGCCGGCATTGATGAATCGGTGTTGCGCAAAACGTATGTCATACTCGCGCTTCTCTTAATGAACGCATATATGGTGTTTCTTTCTGTGACATCTCAATGGAAGGAATCTTATATGAAACTGAGCTGCCTGCTGCCGATTTCTTCACGGAGCTTTTGGCTCGCCCAGAGTGTCGTTTTGTTTGTCGATACCTGTTTGAGAAGAACTTTATTCTTTTTTATTTTACCGCTGTTCTTATTTGGAAACGGAACGCTGTCAGGGGCGCAAACATTGTTTTGGCTCGGCAGGTTTTCGTTTTTTACCGTTTACTCCATTATTTTCGGAGTTGTGCTAAGCAACCACTTCGTCAAAAAGAAGAACTGGATGTTTCTGCTGCATGCAGCGATATTCGCCTGTGTATGCCTCAGTGCCGCTTTGATGCCGGCCGCCACGCTCCCGCTTTGCGCGGTGCATATGCTGTGGGCGGTGGTCATTGACTTTCCTGTCTTTCTGCAGGCGACCCCGCAGCAGAGCAAGATGCATTCATTTATGCGGCGATCTGAATTTTCGTTTTACAAAAGAGAATGGAACCGATTTATCTCTTCTAAAGCGATGCTGTTAAATTACGCGGTGATGGCGGCGTTCAGCGGCTTCTTTTCGTTCCAGATGATGAACACCGGCATCTTCAATCAGCAAGTGATTTATATCGTGATTTCCGCGCTTTTGCTCATCTGCTCGCCGATCGCCCTTTTGTACTCGATTGAAAAAAATGACCGGATGCTGCTCATCACGCTTCCGATCAAGCGGAATACGATGTTTTGGGCGAAATATCGCTTTTATTCAGGCCTATTGGCAGGCGGATTTCTCCTTGTCGTGATGATTGTGGGTTTCATCAGCGGCCGTCCGATTTCAGTTCTCACTTTTTTGCAGTGCATTGAGTTGCTGCTGGCGGGAGCTTTTATCAGGTTAACTGCGGATGAAAAAAGGCCCTCCTTCAGCTGGCAGACGGAGCAGCAGCTATGGAGCGGTTTCTCAAAATATCGGTCTTATCTGTTTTGTCTTCCCCTATTCTTAGCCACATTAGCCGGCACCGCTGTATCCTTGGCGGTCATTCCGATAGCCGGTCTGGTCATAGTCTATTACCTGCAAAAACAGGATGGTGGTTTCTTTGATACAAGCAAAAGAGAACGGCTTGGAAGTTAACCTGCTGAAGACTCATCAATTTTCAACTATTTCAATCGCCGCGAGCTTTCTGAAACCGATCGAAAGCGCGGTGGAACCTGAGGAAGAAACAATTTATTTTTACGGCGCCGCCGCATACCTGAAGGAGCAAATCATTGACGCTTTTGGTTATGCTGCCGGCAGCCGTTTCATGTACTCAGCGAATCTCTTTTTTGATCAGCAGCTGAAAACCTGCGGGGCCCGTTTGATTCACCCATTATATAACGGGAATCTTCATGTTGATGCCCTGATGAAAACTTTTGCAGACTTGTCTTTCCCTTCTTCTCTTTCATTCGAGGCAGTTGAAAAGGCCAGGAATGAGCTGCTGCTGAGAATCGAAAAGAAATTCACTGATCCCTTCTCCTACTCGGCGGCGCGCTTAGCTGAGGAGGTCTTCGGAAACCCGATGTACGGCACAGGCATGTTTGGCCAGAAAGACAGGATAAAGGCGATTCATCCTAAACGGTTTCTCGACGCAACGGACTTTATCGTTGATTTAGTGTCCCAGCAAAAACAGCTGAACATATTGGGACAAGTACAAGCATGTGATGTTCGGGGACATGCCCCGCAAACGTCCGCTGTAACGTCCGGAAGAATACCCGTAAACCGGCATGTTTTTGAAACAGAGACACGCAGCGCTGCAGGTCCTTCCGTCTTGACACTCGGATTTGACTGCGGAGAGATGAAAGATGCCAGCGATTATATCAAAATACAGCTAATAGACGGATTACTGGGAAAGTACGGCCATTCCGCTTTATTCAAGCACTTCAGAGAGAAGGATCTGGCAGTCTATCACGTTATCACCCGTTACGATGTCATGAACAATTTGCTGCTTGTTTCAATATGTACAGATCAGCTTCATGAGAAAGACATTCCCCCGCGCGTTTTGGAAGCTGTCTCAGCTTTTCATACAGATGAGCGGGAACTAGAACAGGCAAAGCAGTTTTTACGCAATGAATTGCTGCTGCAATTCGATTCTCCCGAAGGTCTATTGGCCTATATGGGGATCCTGCGCCGCTTCTCCTGCACGAAAGAAGCCTTGCTGGATGGCATCTCAGCGGTTACATGCCGCGATGTATTGCAATTCATAGCGACCATCAATTATATCGGAGCTCATGTAGTAAGGGGATGAAGAGATGGAAAAGAAAGCCTTTTTTCAACAGCTGGATGAACGAACCGATATCAGATACACAGACAGCGGACTAAAAATATTCAGATTGAAATTCCCCCGCGCCCACCTGCGGCTGTGCAATGTAAAAATCGATTTTGGAAGCCGGGATGTATGTATACGGGCAGAATCCGGTGATACACTGCTTCCGTATGGCACAGCGCATTTTTTAGAGCATCTTCTCTTCTGGCATAACGGCCGCAATCTGTACAGTGATTTTTTTGCGCATGGCGCGCTTTTAAACGCATTCACTACCTACACAGATACCAATTTCATGTTTACCTCATTACCGGATCGGCTCAGACAAACGATCCCCATCCTGCTTGATGCTTTATGGAACCACTCATTTGACAAGAAGATTGTCGCTCAGGAAAAAGCTGTGATTACAAGCGAAATTCAAACAGCACACCTTAACCATCAGCTCTCATATCATTATCAGCTGATCAGCATGCTTTCGCCCTCCTCACCAGCTGCCGTTTTCCCCGCAGGCAGAATCGAAGATATTGAGGCGCTGGACATCAGTGATTTACAAAAAGCCTATAAGGCTGCCTACCAAGCCCAACGGATGACACTGTTTTTGATTGGGGGCTCAGAAAATACAGAAACGCTTTTGCCTCCTCACCTCCAGCTGGAAAAGCGCCCGGATTATCATGCTGAAAGAAAAATCATTCCGTCATGCCCTCCAGCCCTCTCACAAAAAATGGTACTGGGTGATGAGGAGCGGATGGAAGATACATGGACCGGACTGCAGATCGGCGCACTTCCCGGGCAAAACGATCTGTTGTCGATAAAGCTTTATTGGGATATCGCGGCTCGTATTCTATTTCAATTAGATTCACCGTTTTTTCAAGAGATTCAGCAAACGTACCGTCTGGAAATCGATCGCTTGTCAGCCGAGACTTATATATATGAGGATGGCGGTTTCTTGATCCTTCACAGTCAAGGGACCCATTCTTCAGCTTATATCGATGTGGCTTCATACTATGTCACACAGAAGAAAGAACAGGTTGCCGCCTGGCTTCAATACGGCAAGGACTCTTTGACAGACGCGATCATTTATGACAGCGATTATGTGCGTAAATGCTTCGAGTGGGCAGCCGAGTGTGACAGGTGCGATTGCTCGTTTCTTGACATGTACCACATCATACAAGATATGGATACGCAGGTTTTCTTGTCTCTCATTGATGCATTGGCATCTTCTAACAAAGCGATCATTCACGTTTCTCAGAAAGAGGCGATCAGACAATGAAAAAAAGCACTGTCTTTACCCTATTATTGCTGCTTATAGGTATGGCGGCTTATTCCTTCGGCTGGGTTCAGGCCGTTGCCGAAGCCGCCGCCCAATATGTACAGATGATCAACAATGATGCTGTGCGGCTCGGACTGCTGGCTTGTACCGCTGCCCTCCTGATGCTGCCTGCTTTTCTCTATCTTCACTATGTCACCCAATCCGTGAAAAACATGACAGCAGCTTTTCAGAAACTCACACAGTCTCATCAAAGCTGCTGTGACTTTCAGCAACACAACTTGTGCAGCCGATATGCAGAAGACGTCAAATTGCTGCGTGACAGCTATAAAAACGTCCGCCAAACATACGTGATGGCTGCCGTGTTGTGCCAAGTCATCATATTCGGCTGCATGTTCGAAATCGTTAAAGCCGTCCCTTTCCGCCTTCACACGCCTCCTGCCCTTTCAATGGGACTTGCGATGCTACTGATCCTGTATTTATTGTTTTGCATGCGAACGTATTTGCGGCAGCTTTTCCGGCACGGCAGCCTGTTCAGAAAAGTGTTTGCGGGAGCGCTGGCAGCAGCCGGGATTTGGTGGATGCTCAGTTTCTCTATAAGTGAACTTCTGTTTCTGATTATCCTGGGTGCCATCCAGCAAATCGGATCATTTATTTATAAACGATTCTCTTATCGCAGCACCGCTTCTCTTGATCTATAAAATAGCTACATCGCAATCGCAGACGGACCCGCGCCAACCGGGATCACCGTCACGGCTGTATAATCACTTGTGCGGTACACGGTCACAGCATTGTCGTTGGGCTGTGCCGCATAAATATACTGTTTGTCCGGCGTTACGGCGAGGTCAAAAGCGCCGGGGAGAGACACGTTTGCAATGATCCTCTGTCTGGCCGTATTAACTACATATAAGTTATTAATGAGAAACGGTTCACTATATGGCTCTAGAAAATAAGCTCTAGTACTATCGAGAGAAAATACAATCGTCATCAGCGTTTCAAATAAACGGCTGAAGTCCCCTCCCCTGCTTAATGGAGACAAACTAATCTCCGTTACACCTTTCGGCCACAACTCACCATTCAACACGTACGCAAAATTTCCAGCGTAAGGAGTTGCAATTAAACTGGGAAATTCAAATGAATCTATGATACTTTCTACCAACTGCCCAGTATTTACATCATATTTATCAACCGACCAACTGCTTCCATTAGCGGTATAGACATACTGTCCATTCGGATCAAGAGCAAAGTCTAAAGCGCCGGGTATCGGAATGACATCAATGACCGATTGAGAGGCCGTGTTAATCACATATATAGATCCGGCGGCCATCACGTATGCGAACTCATCTGTTGGATCAAATTCGATTTTTCTCGGCCCTCCTCCAACAGTAATGGTATTTATGATAGTTAATGTTTTATTATCAATCACTGAGACAAGGTTGGTATTTCCATGGAGGATATACGTGAATGCTTTATCGAAAGTAACGCCTAGATTAGTTGGCACAGCAGAAAACGGGATTGTTTTTACAACAGTGTTTAAATCTGCATCAATGACCGAAACCGTGCTGTCTCCAGTATTGGCAGTAAACACATATGATTGAGGGTCTGGCGATGGCGGTAAAACAAGTGTCCCGGCCACCGTAAGCGGACTGCCGTAGAAAGGCGGTACAATGAGAAGATCTTCCACTGTCATTTGACTAAAATCAGGACAGCGGTCAGACTGTGCTGCATAATAAACAACTTGATCAATCTCTTCGGTATGAATCACCGAAACAGCCCCGTCTCCTTGTCCATATTGATTTCGTACAGGCGACACACTGACAAGAAGCGTAATGGTCCCTTGTACTCTCACGGCATATCGAACACCGATATCTTCTGGTTCCGGCCCAGTCTGGATTAAGCAAGGCTCACTGATACAGGACAAATTGTCTGTACTCCATGTAACAGCCGCTGACGCTTCTGCCGAATCAACCTTGAAGCCCTCAGGGATATCTATCGGCACTTGAAACGGCGCTTCCCGGCTAATTTCCTCATCACAAAAACAGAAACAATTTTCCTGTAAAGCAGAAAGATCATTCTTTTTCATGATTTCACGTCCTTTTAGAAATGCACAACATGCAGCGGTTAAATCGTAATGGCACCCGGTGAAACCCCAAGAGATATCACAGTTTCCTCAGAATAATCATCTGTGTTGTAAACAATGATGCTCTGCTCTATAAAACGAGTTGCATACAGAAAATCGCCATTCGGGGTAAACGCATAGTCTGTTGCTGATTGCGGAAGATTTCCAATTACACCTGCTCCATTCGGACTGACAGAATATAAATTGCCAGTGAAGCTGTCATGTAAATACACCTCTGATCCACTCGTAAACATTACATATAGCCCGTCAGGCTCCAGCTCTTGGGTATCCCTGATCGTAAACGTATTTAAATCAATAACCGTCAAATAATTGAATAAGAATTCTTGTTCTAATACATACGCATACCGCTCCGTAGAATCTGTTTCTATGGATGATACGATAAGCTCTCGTTCAATCGTTCCTAAGACTTCACCGGTAGATAAGTCCACTTTTTGCACTAACCCAAAATTAAGAACATAGGCGAACAACCCATTGGGGTCAATTGCAATATCAAAACCTTCTACAGGAATAGACCTCTCAACAGTCAACGTATCAATTCCAATCACATAAATGGCAGTACCGGTGAAAACATAAGCAAACTCATGATTAGGGATAAATCTAATCAATCGAGGCGGCTGATCCAGCAATATAGTTGCTGTCACTGTTAATGTGTCATAATCGATGACAGAAATCACATTATTGTTGGGATGTAAGACAAACACAGCGCTTTTATCTGGCGTAATTTCAATACCTGCCGGATTGTACGGAAGAGCAATCGTTGTCACAACAGTATGGGTGTTTGTATCAATCACAGAAACTGATTGATCATTTGGATTCGCTGTAAACGCGTAGACGGGTTCCGGCTCCGGTACAAGCACAATCGTCCCCGTCACCGATAAAGGACTGCCGTAAAACGGCGGAACAACAACAAGGTTCTCAATCGTGATGTCACTGATATCCGGGCAATCATCCGGTTCATCGGAATAATAGACGACTTGATCGATTTCTGCATTGTGAATGACGGAAACAGCCCCGTCCCCTTGTCCATATTGATTTCGCACAGGTGAGACACTGACGAGCAGCGTAACGGTTCCCTGCAGGCGCACTGCAAATTGAACACCGACCTCATCAGGCTCTGGCCCCGTTTGAATTAAGCAACGGTCACTGACACAAGAAAGGCTGTCTGCATTCCACGTCACGTTTGCAACAGCTTCAGCCGGATCAACGACAAATCCTTCAGGTAATTCAATCGGCGCTTGAAACATGGCTTCTCGGCTTGCTTCTCCCTCACAAAAACATAAGCACTCTTCTTGTTCTGCTCCTGCTTTTTCTTTAAAGGAAAGCTTATTTTTTCTCATTTCTTCACTTCCTTTTCAGACATACACTGCTCACGCAGATATAACAGAATATGGAAGAGTAACGTGTTTGCTTGTACAAATTACTGAGGGTAAACGCTTCTTTTTGAAAATATATCTCCAAACATGCGGTGTAACGAAAGAAAAAATTGCGGTTTTTTTGCGCTTCTCACAAGAATGTTGATGATAAAATATGACATATATAGAATTATGAAGGGAGGGATTTGCAAACGTGACAGGTGTCATATCTTCTTCTTCCATCGGAGAAAAGATTAACGAATGGTATATGTACATACGCCGATTCAGCATACCCGATGCAGAATATTTGCGACGAGAAATCAAGCAAGAGCTGGATCAAATGGAAGAAGATCAAGACCTTCATTTGTACTATTCACTGATGGAGTTTCGGCACAACCTAATGCTTGAGTACCTTGAACCGTTAGAAAAAATGAGGATTGAGGAACAGCCGAGACTGTCTGATCTGCTGCTTGAGATTGATAAAAAACAGGCTCGTTTAACTGGTCTGCTTGAGTACTATTTTAATTTCTTCAGAGGCATGTATGAGCTGGACCAGCGGGAATATCTGTCGGCTATTAAATTTTTCAAAAAGGCCGAAAGCAAGCTGATATTCGTTAAGGATCGGATAGAGAAAGCTGAGTTTTTCTTTAAGATGTCTGAATCTTATTACTATATGAAACAAACGTATTTTTCAATGGACTATGCACGGCAAGCATATGAAATATACAAAGAACATGAAGCTTATAATATAAGATTGCTGCAGTGTCATTCTTTATTTGCCACCAATTTTTTAGATTTAAAACAGTATGAGGATGCCATCTCACATTTTCAAAAAGCTTATTCTATGGCAGAAGCTGAAAAGCAGCCCCAATTAATGGGGAGAACTTTGTACAATATCGGGCTTTGTAAAAACAGCCAAAGCCAATATGAGGATGCCATACCTTATTTCAAAAGAGCAATAGCTGTTTTTGAAGAATCAAATATTCTTCCTTCCTTACCTCAAGCGTATTTTTTAATTACACAGATCCATTATAAATTAGGAAAAATGGATAAAGCTCATGAATATCATAGTAAGGGAATGGCTTATTCACAAAAGGCCGGAGATGTAATATATTTATCAGAGTTTGAATTTTTGAAATCTTTATACTTATCAGGCCCTGATGAAGAAGCAATTCAAGGATTTTTTAATTTTCTCGAAAGTAAAATGTTGTATGCTGATCTTGAAGATTTCGCTATTGATGTGGCAAAATATTATCATGAACGTAAAAATTTTCAAAAAGCTTCTGCTTATTTTTTGAAGGTGGAACAAGTAAGGCAACTTATTCAAGGAGGAGTGAGTTTGTATGAAATTGAAGTCTAAACTATTACTCTCTTGTCTGGCTCTAAGCACTGTGTTCGTGGCAACAACTATTGCAAATGCACCTACACACCAAATTGAAGTTGCACAACGAGGAATGATCTAAACCGCCGTCCATCGGCGGTTTTTTTGTCCCCTCTTACCCAGTCTCCCAATCCATGCTATGATTTTTTCAATAATCTTGAAGAGAGTGGAAATGCAGCATGTCTCTGGAAAGTGTGAAAACCCACTTTACACAGTGGAATGGAGAAAATGATGTGACGGAGTTCAAAACGTCGAGTGCGACAGTTGAACAGGCAGCTGAGACAATCGGCGTAAGCCCGGCTAGAATCGCCAAGTCCCTGTCCTTCAGAGGGGGAGATCAGGCGATTCTGATTGTGGCAGCCGGCGATGCCAAGATCGACAACAAAAAGTCCAGGCAAACATTTGGCTTTAAAGCAAGAATGCTCTCTCCTAATGAGGTACTGGAGCAGACAGGCCATGAAATTGGAGGAGTTTGCCCATTTGGATTGGCTCATGATCCTGAGGTTTATCTTGATGTATCGCTGAAACGGTTTGAGACTGTTTTCCCCGCATGCGGCAGCAGAAACTCCGCTATTGAATTAACACCGGAAGAATTGTCTGAATTTTCTTTCTCGAAAGTGTGGATTGATGTTTGCAAAGACTGGGAATAAAAAAACATCCAGACATCGTCTGGATGTTTACTTATTTCACAAACCCAAGCAGCATTTCACGGATGATTTTGCTGGCTGTGTTTGCCGTTTGCTCTGAGTGGTCATACACAGGTGCGACTTCCACTAAATCAGCGCCCTTTACGTTTACCTCTGAACGCGCAATTGCATGGACGGATGCAAGCAGTTCTTTAGACGTGATGCCGCCGGCGTCAACCGTTCCTGTACCCGGTGCGTGTGCAGGGTCTAATACGTCAATGTCAATTGTGACATAAACCGGACGGCCCGCCAGCTTCGGAAGCACCTCTTTCAGCGGTTCAAGCACTTCAAATTTTGAGATGTGCATGCCGTTTTCCTTCGCCCATTCAAACTCTTCTTTCATGCCGGAACGGATTCCGAATGAATACACATTGTGCGGTCCGATCAATTCTGCCGCCTTACGGATCGGCGTGGAGTGAGAAAGCGGTTCTCCCTCATAATCAACACGAAGATCTGTATGTGCGTCAAAATGGATAATCGCAAGGTCTGGGTATTTCTTGTACATCGCTTTAATGACAGGCCATGACACGAGGTGCTCCCCGCCCATACCCATTGGGAACTTCCCTTTTTCTAAAATGCTGTCCACGTACTCTTCAATCATATCCAGGCTTCGCTGCGGATTTCCGAACGGCAGCGGAATGTCGCCGGCGTCAAAGAAGTTCAAGTCAGCCAGATCGCGGTCTAAATATGGGCTGTATTCCTCAAGGCCGATTGACACCTCACGGATTCTGCTTGGACCAAAGCGTGAGCCCGGGCGATAGCTGACTGTCCAGTCCATCGGCATGCCGTAAAGAATGGCGTCCGCCTCTTCCCACTCGGGACGGCTCGCGATAAATACTTTTCCTGAATAAGCTTCATCAAATCTCATCTATAATACCCTCGCTTTCCTGTAAAAAAGCGCAAGATTCGCTCCTGCGCCATACCTTCATTATTTAATCAGGTCACTCACAAATTTCGGCAGAACAAACGCCGCTTTATGAATATCTTTTGTGTAATATTTCGTCTCAATATCGAAGAAACGGCTGTCTTCCACTGCAAGCGGATCATATTTTTTCGAGCCAATTGTAAATGTCCACAAACCGCTTGGATATGTCGGAATGTTCGCCGTATACAGCTTCGTAATCGGGAAGATTTCCTTCACGTCGCGCTGTACATTTGTGATTAATTCCGGTGTAAACCATGGGTTGTCCGTCTGTGCGACAAAAATGCCGTCTTCTTTCAGCGCTTTAGCGATTCCTGCGTAGAATCCTTTTGTAAACAGGTTTACAGCCGGTCCGACTGGTTCAGTCGAATCTACCATGATGACGTCATATTGATTTTCAGATTTTGCAATGTGCATAAATCCGTCATCTACCTGCACGTCAACGCGCGGATCATCCAGTTTGCCTGCGATAGAAGGAAGGAACTTTTTAGAGTATTCGATCACCTTGCCGTCAATATCTACAAGTGTCGCTTTTTTCACGCTTGGGTGCTTCAGGATTTCTCTGATAACGCCGCCGTCACCGCCGCCGACTACGAGAACGTGCTCCGGATTTGGGTGCGTGAATAATGGGACATGCGCCACCATTTCGTGATAAACGAATTCGTCTTTTTCAGATGTCATCACCATGCCGTCCAAAAAAAGCATGTTGCCGAACTCTTCTGTTTCCACCATTTCTAAATGCTGAAACTCCGTTTGTTCTGTATGTAACGTCTTGTTAACCTTCATCGTAATGCCAAAGTTTTTCGTCTGCTTCTCTGTGTACCAAAGTTCGCTCAATTGTCATCTCCCTTTCGAGGCTGTATTCATTTATTGTAAGCGTCTTATCAGCTTTTATTCTCGGTTGAAATCTCATTTTCACCTAAGGAAAAAGTATAGAGGATGGCGGGGAAAAAGTAAAGATGCGTCCTGTTCTGCGATGTTTAAAAACGATCTTTTTTTCTCATAATAGTAGAAACATAAAAAAAGGGGGAACCCGTTGTGGATGCAATGACAAATAAACGGCTGAGACTGACGCTGAAAACCGTTCGCGCCTTTATCTTTTTAGGGGCTTTTGCGGCCTTGGCGGCAGCTGCCGTGTTTATGACTGTCATTTTGATAGCCAAATACCAGGGCGCTCCCTCGGTGCAAGTGCCGCAATCCACGATTTTGTATGCGAGTGACGGCTCAAAGCTCGGGGAAACGAACTACGGCGAAAAGCGCTATTGGGTCCCCTTAAAGGACATGAATCCGACGATCGTAAAAGCGACAGTGGCGATTGAAGACCAGAATTTCTACGATCATCACGGCTTTGATTATAAACGCATGGCCGGCGCGGCGCTTGCTGACCTCAAAGCATTTGCCAAGGTTCAGGGTGCAAGCACCATCACCCAGCAATATGCGAGAAACTTATACCTTGAACACGACAAAACGTGGAAACGGAAATGGAATGAGGCGTTCTACACGATCCGTCTGGAACAAAACTATTCTAAGGACGAGATATTAGAAGGCTATTTAAATACGATTTACTACGGACACGGCGCCTACGGCATTGAAGCAGCTTCCCGCCTGTATTTCGGCAAGCATGCCAAAAACCTGACGGATGCGGAGGCGGCGCTTTTGGCAGGTATCCCGAAAGGCCCTTCCGGCTATTCACCGTATGTCAATGAGACGAAGGCCAAGGAACGCCAGAAAACGATTGTGCGGATGATGGAAAAGCAGGAGATGATCAGCCAGAAGAAAGCGGATGAACTGATCAAGGAACCTCTTTCCTATCAGCCTTTGAATAAGCAAGTTTCCAAGAGAAAAGCTCCTTATTTCTATGACAATGCGATGAGAGAACTGGAGAAAAAGCTCGGCATGACACGGGAGCAAATTGAAACGAGCGGGTTAAACGTCTATACAACGGTGGATAAACGGATGCAGCGCATCGCCGAGGAGACCATTACCGAGACGGTTAACGCGGGATCTGACATTCAAGTCGGGTTTTCAGCCATTGATCCCCGCACCGGAAACGTTCTCGCCCTTGTCGGCGGCAGGGATTATCAAAAAAGCCCGTTTGACCGGACGACACAGGCGAAGCGCCAGCCTGCTTCGACGATTAAGCCGTTGCTGTACTATAAAGCGATTCAGAGCGGATTTACGCCAGTCACTTTGATGAAAAGCGAAGAAACCGAGTTTCAAATTGATGCAAAGGGAGAAACCTATTCTCCAAGCAATTATAACGGATACTACGCCAACAAGCCGATTACGCTTCTGCAGGCGCTGGCGCTTTCCGACAACATTTACGCTGTGAAAACGCATCTTTTTCTCGGCACGAACAAACTTGTAAAGACGGCAAAGGAATTTGGCATTACCGCCCATCTTCAAGCACTGCCGTCCCTGGCACTCGGCACCGAACCCGTACGCCCGATTGAGATGGTCAACGCCTATGCCATGCTCGCAAATGGCGGAAAGAAAATCGAACCGACTTTTATTTCAAGGGTAACGGACGCAGCCGGCCACGTGCTGTACGAAAACCCGAATCAGCATAAACAGGTGCTTGATGAAAAAGCCGCTTTTGTCACAGCGAGTATGATGACAGGCATGTTTGATACCGATTTAAATGGATATACGTCGGTTACGGGGCGAACGATAGCCAACCGCCTGACAAGAACGTATGCCGGAAAATCAGGAACCACAAGCGCAGACAGCTGGATGATCGGCTTCAATCCGAAGCTGGCCGCAGGTGTTTGGACCGGCTATGACAAAAACAGCACCATCGACTCGGTCGAAGAAAAAAGCTATGCTAAAACCATTTGGGCGGACTTCATGGAGGACGCGCTCAAAGGCGAACCAGAAACCGCGTTCAAGCCGCCAAAAGGCGTAACCGGTGTGTACATTGATCCGGAAACAGGCTACTCATCAGGTCCCGGCTGCGCCACTAAGCATTACACATATTTTGTGAAAGGCACAGAACCAGCAAACGTGTGCTACGGGGCAGAACCCGCAAAACAAACAAAAGACCGGCTTCCATCCAAAGAAAAGCCCGCTTCCGAGAAAAAGTGGTGGGACAAATGGCTGGGGCGACATCATTGAAAATAACCCGGCTCCTCGGAGGCCGGGTTATTCGTATGGTTCCTTCATAATCGATGGAAGAATGTTAGACAATCGAGCTGAACAATCAGTTTTGGGATAAAGTGGTGAATTTCTCATTTCTTCGACGCCGGCTTTCATCTTCCAGTCGCCGACTCATATCCCCCTAAAAATGAAAAACCCCGAGTCTTGTTTCGGCTCGGGATTTTCCATGTCCTATTTCTGTATCACCAGTTTACTCAATGTTTACGAAAAATATCTCAAATACTTTAAAAGTTCACAGAAAATTCACAAATTAATTGCCTTCCGGAAGCAGGCTCGTTTTTAACTCATCTGAGGAACGGTCCCATAGGCCCTGATCATGCTTTTTCAGAAATTCGCCTAGTACACGCTTCGAGCTGTCGTCCATTTTATCAACGATGATTTTCCGTTTCATGGATTTATCCATCAAATTCACATGCTCAGGCAGCGACTTGTAGCCTCTTCTGATGCTTCTGTCGACCGTCATTTCACAGGCTGTCACACCAGCGTAATAAGGCCCCTCTTCTTTTCTGTCAATCGTTACCCACACAAGCCAGTATGGTTTTCCGTTCGGAACTTCTTCTTTATTCGGGAGAAATTTAATTCCTTTTTCGACGGTGCTGCGGGCATGCATGGCGCCGATGTCTACGAACGCTTCTTTTTCCTCTACATCAACGAATACGGGAGAAATGTTATCAAGGCTGAGTGCCCCTACGCCAAAACCGCCGTGTCCGTCTGTCGGATCACTTTTGATAATATTAAACCCGATTGATTTTTTCTTTTTTTCTTCCATGAAGTTCTACCTCCTACAAAAGCGGTTGAAATATCGCTGAAAACAGCTTTAAAATCGAATCTCTTCCTGCATTGAGCATCGGCCACAGCACGTAAGATCCTAGCGGTGTCACAAACAGCACCAAAAATACGATAAAGCCGTAGCTCTCCGCCTGCGTCATTTTGGCACGCACGCCTGACGGAACGAGATCTTCTATAATTCGATAGCCATCGAGCGGAGGAAGCGGCAGCAGATTAAATAAAAACAAGACAAGATTCAGCTGTATCCAAATAGAAAAAAACTGATCCAGCCCCGTGCTGAACGCCGCAAGCATTTCCATTCCGTACGCATGCATCAACACTAACAAAAAGAAACCAATAAACGCAAGAATCAGGTTACTGACGGGCCCGGCTATAGATACGAGCACACCGGCAAGCCGGGGTTTCTTAAAGAAGCGGCGATTCACGGGAATGGGGCGCGCCCACCCGAAGCCGGCCACCAAAATCAAAATGGTTCCGAACGGATCAAGGTGTTTAATGGGATTCAGCGTCAGTCTTCCTTGTTTTTTCGCCGTATCGTCACCGAATTTGTATGCGACATAAGCGTGGGCAAGCTCGTGCATCGTAAACGACACAATTAGCGTGATGACGAGGTATGGCATTAAAGATAACGGATAATATAAAAAACGGTCCAAGTGAGATATCCCTCTTTCTCAAAATGCAAGAATTTACTTTATTCAGTATACTATAAGAAGCCTCTTTTTCTAAAGAGAGGAAACGAGATAAAGGAGGATTCAGCACCCATGCCATACGTAACTGTCAAAATGCTCGAAGGCCGTACAGACGAGCAAAAACGCAATCTTGTCGAGAAAGTAACAGAAGCCGTAAAGGAAACAACCGGTGCTTCTGAAGAAAAAATTGTTGTCTTTATAGAAGAAATGAGAAAAGACCATTATGCCGTCGCAGGCAAACGCCTGAGCGATATGGAATAATCCCTATAAAGCCGGCGCTTCGCGCACCGGCTTTTATTATCCCTATTGAGCCAGCTTCGCAATAATCGCCAAGAACGTCTCTTTCTCTTCGGCTGTTAAACGTTCAAACATGCCGTCAATCAGCTGCTGGCGGTTTTCGATCATTTGTTCAGCCGCTCCCCGGCCCGATTCAGAAAGCGTAATCCATACAGTGCGGCGGTCATTATTATTTCTGGATCTCTCAATAAACCCTTCCTGCTCTAAATGATTCAGAGCTGTGGTCGTGGCTGAGGGAGACAGTGTGACCTCCTTCAAAATATCCTTTATGGTGCAGCTCCCATGTCTGTATATGATCCGCAGAATAAACCCTCTTACATTATTCACGTGTTTCGGAACGGTGGCTTCATCTAATTGCTTCGTGCTTTTCAAATATTTTGTAAGTGCGTGATCCAGCAAATTTGCTTCCAGTTTGTCATGGTCCATGTCAATTTCCCCATTTCGAGATGCATTCATAACATACGAACGATATGATTTACTTATTATTTTACTGATTCCGAATAGGGAAAGTCAAAAAAGCAAAATGTGAATTCACAGCTTTTATCCTACATGCCTCGATTTTCCACCTGTTTCACAAGCTTATCTTTGAATGTCTGAAAAGAAACGTGTTCATTCTGCTGATGTCCGAATCGGCGGACGTTTACCGCATTCTCCTGCTCCTCATGATCTCCAAGCACCAGCACGTACGGAATTTTTTGCACCTGCGATTCTCTGATTTTATAGCCCAGCTTCTCATTGCGCTCATCAATGCCGGCTCTTATCCCCACCTGCTTCAGCTCCGCCTGCACTTTTCTGCAATAGTCTAAGTGAACGTGCGAAACCGGTATGATTTGAACCTGGATCGGTGCGAGCCAGACTGGAAAAGCCCCGCCGTAATGCTCGATCAAAATGCCGAAGAAACGGTCGATTGAGCCGAAAACCGCTCTGTGGATGACAACGGGACGAACCTTCTCATTGAGTTCGTTGATATATGTTAAATCAAATTTTTCCGGCATTTGAAAATCAAGCTGAATTGTCGCGCATTGGTGGCTCCGTTTCAGGGCATCTTTTATGTGGAAATCAATTTTCGGCCCGTAAAACGCCCCATCACCTTCATTGATCTCATAAGAGAGGCCAAGCTCCTCAAGGACGCGTGCTAAGGCACATTCCGACGCTTCCCAAAGGCTGTCATCGCCTAATGAATCCTCCGGGCGAGTCGAAAGCTCAACTGAATACTCGAAACCAAATGTCCGATATACCTCATCAATCAACCGAATCGCTTCTTTGATCTCACTCTCAATCTGATCCTCCCGAACGAAAATATGGGCGTCATCCTGACAGAACGTCCGAACGCGAAGCATTCCGTTTAAAGCGCCGCTGTATTCATGGCGGTGCACCTGTCCGAATTCCGCCATGCGAATCGGCAGATCCCGATAAGAATACAGGCTGTTTTTAAAGATGAGCATGTGGCCGGGGCAATTCATCGGCTTCATTGCGAATCTTGTATCATCCACTTCTGAAAAGTACATATTGTCGCGATAATGGTCCCAATGGCCTGACTGCTCCCATAACCGCTGATTCATCATAAACGGCGTACGCACCTCATCGTAGCCGGCATTTGTTTGCAGCTCACGCGAGAAGCGCTCCAGCTCATTGCGGACAATCTGCCCTTTCGGCAAATAAAACGGCATCCCCGGCGCTTCTTCAGAAAACATAAACAGCCCTAACTGTTTGCCGAGCTTGCGATGGTCTCGTTTTGCCGCTTCTTCCAGCATATGCAGGTGCGCATCCAAATCTTTTTTCTTTTGAAACGCAACCCCGTACACCCGCTGCAGGACTTCATTTTTGCTGTCTCCGCGCCAATAAGCGCCTGATACTCTTGTCAGTTTGAACGCCTTGATCATCCCTGTAGAAGGAAGATGCGGCCCGCGGCACAGGTCAACGAATTCCCCTTGCTGGTACAGTGTGATATCCTCCCCGCGCGGAATATCCTTTAAAATCTCAAGCTTGAGCCGCTCGTCTTTTTGTGCAAACAGCTCTTCAGCTTCTTCGTAAGAAACCTCTATACGTTTGATTTCAAGGTTCTCATTTATTATGTTTTTCATTTCTTTTTCGATGGCCTCTAAGTCTCCTGATGCCAAGCTTTTCCCCAGCTTCATGTCATAGTAGAAGCCGTCTAGAATCACAGGCCCTACCCCCAATGACACTTCGCCGTACAGCCGTTTTACTGCTTGGGCCAGCACGTGCGCTGTTGTGTGGCGAAGCACCTGCAAGCCTTCTTGTGAATCGAGTGTGACAATCGAAAGCTCAGCATCCTCCTCCAGCTTGAAACTGAGATCAACAAGCTTGCCGTTGACCTGACCTGCAGCCGCCCTCTTTTGCAGACTGGAACTGATAGAACCAGCCGCTTCTTTGATTGTGATGCCTTTCGGATATTCCTTGATCTGTCCGTCCGGAAGCTGAATGTGTACATGTTTACTCATTTTAAAACACTCCTTATTCATTGTTGTATATAAAAAAACACACCCGTCCCGCAGATAGGGACGAGTGTGTGATTAACCCGTGGTTCCACCCAAGTTCCCGACAAATACGATATTGTCGGCTCGGTGCTGTAACGCAGCATAGACGGCATTGGTTACTTCAGTTCCCCAATGCTGCTCCAAGGCGGTAAATGATATTCCTAAGCTGGGAAGCTCTCACCTTTCCTTCCCTCTCTGAAAACCGTAACTATCATTCATGTCCTTTTCATCGCATATATTCTATTCATAAAAAAACACACCCGTCCCGCAGATAGGGACGAGTGTGTGATTAACCCGTGGTTCCACCCAAGTTCCCGACAAACGCGATGTTGTCGGCTCGGTGCTGTAACGCAGCATAGACGGCATTGGATACTTCAGTTCCCCAATGCTGCTCCAAGGCGGTAAATGATACTCCTAAGCTGGGAAGCTCTCACCTTTCCTTCCCTCTCTGAAAACCGTAACTATCATTCGTGTCCTTTTCAACGCATTTATGTAGTTCATATAAAAAAACACACCCATCCCTCTAAAAGGGACGAATGTGTTGATCATCCGTGGTTCCACCCAAATTCCCGACAAACGCTATGTTGCCGGCTCGGTGCTGTAACGCAGCATGACGGTATCGGATACTTGATTTCCCCGATACGGCTCAAAGGCGGTAAGCTGCTTTCCCTGCGTTAGGAAGATCTCAGCTGTCCTTCCCTCTCTGGAAACCGTAAAAAGCATCTCGTGTCCTTATCAGCGCCTGTTGTTTCAATAATTTTTTATATCTTACTATATATTCCCACAAAGCGCAATCAGTGATTTACATTTTTTTCTGACGCGGCAGTCCCGTTATGGGCAGCCAGAAACAGCCATACAAGCAATGCAGCGAGGCTGTATGCCGCTCCCATCATCAAAAACGTAAACCCGGCACCGGCATACCAAGTGGCGGACAGATGAATGATCACCCCGGTTATCGCTACGCCGACCAAGGCTCCGATTTGCCGATTTGCATTTAACGCCGCACCGGCGATATTCGCATGTCTTTGCCCGGCAGCCTGCATGATCACAGTTGTCATGGCAGGAACTGTAATACCGGTACAGAGGTTCATAACAGACATCAACACCGCCAGCTGCCAATAAGGAAAATCCGGAGAAATCAGCACAAACAACAGCAATGCAATGATACAGCTGACCGCCATTGATACAAACATAAGCTGCCCGGCTTCAAACCGATTCGCCAGACGGGCAAACAGCAGATTGCCGATCACGAAGACCGCCATCATCGGCAGCAGCTCAACTCCAGCCATAAAGGAACTTGCACCTCCTGCTTCCTGCAAAAAAAGGCTGAGCATAAACATGCCGCCAAAAAGGGCGAAATTCAGCAAAAACCCGATAAATTGGGCAGCTGAGAAGCGGCCGTTTTTGTATAAGGACGCCGGCAGGATGGGTGCTTTTGCAGAAATTTCCCGCAGCAAAAACAGCACAAATGCCAAAATCGCTGCAGTAAATGCTACAAGAATCACTGGCGAGCGCCAGCCCGCTGAAGGCCCCTGTATCAAAGCATAGGAAAGAAACCCGAGAGCCATCATGCCAAGCAGATGCCCGATGATGTTCACGCGGCTGCTTTTTCCCGGAACGCGGCTGAGGATTCGGTAAGCAGAAATGAGCGCAGCAGCCCCTATTGGCACATTGATCAGAAAAATACTCTGCCAGCCCGCCAACTGTACCAGCACTCCCCCGATAAAGGGCCCGAGGCCTGAAGCGGCGGAAACAAGCGCGGCCCACAGCCCAAACATTCTCGCCCGCACCCGCTCATCAGGGTAAGAGGCAGCCAAAAGGCTGAGTGAGCTTGGCATAAACAATGCTGCCCCAATTCCCTGTATGAGACGTCCGGCAATCAGCATCTGACCATTTATAGATGCAGCGCATAGACAGGAGGCCAGAACAAAAACGGCTAGACCCAAGATATAGATCGTCTTCGAGCCGAAACGGTCAGCCAAGGCTCCGCCCGCCAGCAGAAGCGACGCAAAAGTAAGAATGTACCCGTCCACAACCCACGTTACACCTGAAAGTGACATTGAAAGAGTGCTTTTCATATCAGCCATCGCCACATTCACAACGGTCACATCAAGAGTTGCCATGAGGAAACCAAGTGCGAGCACGATCAGCACGGATATGCCTGTTGATGATGTTGATTCTTGTATAGACCCGCTAATTTTCATTACAATTGCCCTTTCACTTGCTTGATTACCCAATCATCTATTTTTTCAAGATCATACAATTCCCCGACCCTGTCCATGACATGCTGCAAGGACTCTTCTCTCATGAGATTAGCCCATTTATCCTCGATTTCCGCCATGACTGTCTCCAGCACACATTGACTTTCACCCTCGAATACAGATTGCAGCAGGCCTTTCCCCTGATACATCGAACCTCTGCCTTCGACCGCTTGATAAACATCATAAAGCGTAATGTCAGCCAAAGGCTTCGTCAGGGTAAAACCGCCCTTCGTCCCTGGTAAGGATTCTGCCAAACCGGCTTGAACTAATGTTCTCATCAGCTTCTTCAAGTAAGACGGAGACACACGCAATCGCTGGCTTATAGCCTCTGACGTCAAAGAAGCCTGTACCGGCAGCCGTGACAGTAACAGCAGCACAGAAACCGCCTGCTCCATTCCTGATTTCATTTTCATCCTATTCACTCCTGATTCATTATGGATAACTATTATCCATAATGAATCTCTTAGCAGCTTTTGTCAATAAAAAAAGCAAAAGAAACGATTCATTTCTTTTGCTTGGTATGGTTAACAAATCTGCTTCAGTTCCTCTATGTATTGAAGCGCTTCGTCATATTCTTCATTTGTATATTTTTGCTTGCTTTTGATGGTAAAGACTTTTTCTTTCTTTTCCTCATCCTCAAGCCCGTCAAAGTAAAGGATCGTGGAAACCAGCTCTAAAAACCGTGATGAACGGCTGTTTACACTGTCGATATAGCCTTTCATATCCGGCATGTCCAGATCAGCATGGTCTAAAAATGCGGAGCCTGTCTCAGTCAGCGAATACCGGTATTGAAAGTAGCCGCCTTTTTTTTCCTTCACCTCATGCAGAAATCCAAGGTTGCACAGCTCTTCAATCTGGAGCGTCAGTTCCTCTGAATATGGTCCGTAAAAGTGAAAATCATATTTCTCATAGAAAGGAAACTGCATTTTCTTAGCGATATAAATCATTTTCTGCAGCTTCTTTCGCCCGATGATTTCTCCAGAATCCGAGAACACCTTCATCAGTTTTGCATGTTCTTTCAACAAATTCCCGACATCTCCTTTTTCCTTCTTTCCAATTTCTATGTCAGTCCCAGCAGCTGCCGGATTTTCATTTTCGCTTCCGGATGTTTAGTGCCGTCACAAATCAAGTCCTTTGGATAGTACAGCTTGTGGTCCGTCCGCCGTTTACCTGAGATGGATTCCACAATAGCCGACTGCCTGGACAGCTCTTTAATTTGGCCGTTTTGCGTCAAGAGATGGATCGGCAGACGCTCCTCTTCCTCTCCCGGTCGGTAAAAATCGTATGGCAGATCTGATGAAGAATCAACGACCAAATAATAGCTCGGATCGATCCCCGCCTCTTTGAACAATGAAGTCAGCTCAAAATAAGCCGACATTTCTTCATTCGGATTGAATTCAACGTATTGGAAAAGCTGGCGGTTAATGAATCTGCGGCACAAGTCGGATAAAATCGCGTCTTCTTCATCCTCCCAGGCCTGGAAGTAATACAAAATAATAGATTCATCCAGCTTTACATAATCCTCCAGTGTCAATTTCCCTTCAAAAATAGAATAGAAATGAACCGGAGCGTGAGTGAAGACATAGCCTTCATCGTGCAGCTGCTTCGCCCTGTGAAGAATCTTCGTTAAAATGACCTCTGCACTTCTGGTCACAGGATGGAAGTAGACCTGCCAGTACATTTGGTAACGGCTCATGATATAGTCTTCGACAGCGTGCATTCCGCTTTCTTTAATGACGATCTGATCCTCGCGCGGCCGCATCACCCGAAGAATCCGCTCCATATCAAAATGGCCGTAGCTGACGCCCGTATAATATGCGTCGCGCTGGAGGTAATCCATGCGGTCTGCGTCAATCTGACTCGAAATCAGGCTGACCACTTGCTTGTTTTTATATGTTTTGGCAATGACTTCAGCAACATCCTGAGGGAAACCCGGGCTCACCTTTCTGAGCACCTGATTAACCTCCGTGTCTCCCAAAATGATACCTCTTGTAAAATCCTCGTGGTCAAGGTGAAAGACCTTTTCAAATGAATGCGAGAACGGCCCGTGCCCGAGGTCATGAAGCAGCGCCGCGGCCAAACAGAGTTCGCGCTCACTGTCATCCCATTCAGGGCGGCCTTTAAAGACGTCATCAACCATTCTTCTGACAATTTCATAGACACCGAGAGAATGGTTGAACCGGCTGTGCTCAGCCCCATGGAACGTCAAATAGGTCGTGCCGAGCTGCTTAATTCTGCGGAGACGCTGAAATTCACGGGTTCCGATTAAATCCCATATCAGCTTGTCCCGAACATGAACATAGCGGTGCACCGGATCTTTAAACACTTTTTCTTCTGATAATTTTCCATTTGGATACGCCATCGTCATTCCCTCTTTTTTTTAGCCGTGTTTCTATTATATCGACTCTATTCTTTGAAAACATCCTTGAATTTGCCCGGCGATTTGTTCCATCTTCATGAAAAACACATCTTGTGAAGCAAAAAAGCCTGACCTGAGGGCCGAGGCTAAGAAAAAATATGTTTTTACTTTTTTATTTTCTTTTTTACTTTGTCAATCAGCTCATCCTCTGTCGGAGCTGACAGCGGGCGATTGTTCACAAAAGCAAATGATTTTTTCCGTCCGGGCCCGCAATAAGATTGGCATCCTACCTCAACCTTTGCGTCCGGGTCCACTTCTTTCAAACGCGGCAGCAATGTTTTGATATTAGTGGCTTGGCAATCATCACACACTCGAAATTCATTAGCCATGACGTACGCTTCCCTTCATTTCTATGTTCATCTATGTGAATAACCTAAAATCACGTTTCAAAAAAAATCACATCACTCTTCATTTTACAAGGATTCGACTGTTCCTGCAAGCCGCTCCATCCTTCGTATCTCCTATTCTTTCAGCCAATTTGTATAAATATTTTCCAACCTGGACATTCTAATACCATGAAAAGAAAAATGGGAGTTGAGATAAATGACAAAACAGCGACAAGACGCTTGGTCAGAGGAAAACGATCTGCTTTTAGCCGAAACAGTGCTTCGGCATGTGAGGGAGGGCAGCACTCAGCTGAACGCCTTTGAAGAAGTCGGCGATAAATTAAACCGGACATCCGCAGCCTGCGGATTCAGATGGAACGCAGTGGTCCGCCATCAATATGAAAAAGCGCTTCAGCTTGCGAAGAAACAACGAAAACAGCGGATGAGAGCGCTCGGAAACGGGCAGCCTGCGAAAAAAAGATTATTATATCAGCCTCCTGCCGTTGATCCTGAAATCATTCAAGAAACCGCTGCAGAAGAGCCGGTTAAAACGGAAACACCATCTGTCGAAAATGAGCAACCTTTAATGTCTGGCGAACATATGCCTTTTGTTGATGAAAGCTTTAAGGAAGAGTTAGCTAGTCTATCACACTTATTGTCTCCTCAAACGCCTGCAGCTGCGCCTGAGATGACGATGAATGATGTGATCCGCTTCCTGCAGAATTACGAAGGCAATAACGAGCAATCATCAGCATTAAAAATGGAAAACGAGCGTTTAAAGAAAGAAAATCAGGAATTGCAAAACAAAACAGAGCAGCTAGAGGCAGAAGTTCGAAAGCTTGAAAAAGACCAAAAAACGATCCAAGAAGATTATGAAACCTTGGTGAAAATTATGAACAGAGCCAGAAAGCTAGTTTTATTTGAAGAAGATGAACATGCCTCTCCGTCCTTCAAAATGGACCGGAACGGCAATTTAGAAAAATTAGCGGAATGACATAGAAAAATCCCAAAACGGGCAGCTGTTTTGGGATTTTCGCCATGTGCAAAATCCCCTTTTCTATTGAGAAAAGAGAATTTCCTCATTTTGCAGCCGGACCAGCTATTCTTGTAAAATGAGGCCAAGCTTATGTGAATCTATTAAGACATGTGAGCTGCCTCGGCCGTTTTTTGTTTTCGAGGCGCAGCAGAAATGACCAAAAGCCCCAGCATCATAAGCGCAATGCCCAGCCACGAGGAAGGCGAAAGCATTTCCCCTATGAAAAACACGCCAAGCAATGAAGCCGTCAGCGGTTCAGCTAAAGACATCGTGACCGCCGCCGAGGCCGGAACCCCGGTAAGCCCTTTCGCAAACAAAAAGTATGCGGCACATGTTGCAATTAACCCGATGTAAAGGCTTGTTCCCAGTCCTCTAGGGGTCCATATCCACGAGATATCTGACTGCCATAATAGCGGCGTCAGCAAGATGGCGCTGATCATGAATACAACGGCGGAGGTCGCTCGAGGAGGCTGGGTTTTCATCATCGCTTTACTGATGAGCGTATAGCCCGCAAAAGAAGCACCCGCTCCAAGCGCCATAAGAACACCAGCCACATCAATCCGAACATTGGAACTGTCGGAAAACAGAAGCCAGCAACCCGTTAAAGCCAGCACAGTCGCAATCCACCAGGAGTTTCGCGGGCGTTTCTTCAATACAGCCCATTCGAGGGTCCCGGCAATGATAGGCGCACTGCCGATGGCAATCACAGTTCCCACTGCAATTCCCGTTTCTTTAACCGCTGTGAAAAACAGCGGCTGGTAACACGCCATACAAACAGCGGCTAAAAATACGAGCGGCCATGACCAATTTTTCACGTGAAGCTCCCGGCTGATCCAAACCGCAAGTAGCATGGCGCTTCCTCCTATTAATAACCTGAACGCTCCAAATGCCAGCGGTGTGGCGCTTTCTGGAGCCAATGCCTGAACGGTTCCCGTGGTCCCCCAGAAAAAAGCCGCAATCAATACAAAAAGGCTGTAAATATTCCCTTTCATCTGCCTCTCCCCTTTAATATGGATGCTGATGTCATTTTATCGTTTTTCTTTTTGTCACGGTTATCTGTATGTAAGAAGGATTTATCTGAAAATAAGATTATTGGGGTAAAATGCCGCTTGAGATAAAAAATGCATGCCGGCATATACAGCCGGCATGCGAAGAACGTTCACCCAAATACCTTTGCATTCCGCTCAGCCATCCGGGCGAGGTTTTTCTCAAATTCCATTTCCTCATCAATGGACAGTCCAGCTGAATAAAGATGGGTGCTTAACGCTTTTAATTCCGTCAATAAAGCGAACATTAAGTCTTGTACGGAGATGTCTTTTTGCAGAAGCTCACTTAAGGACGCCATCGTTTCCGGACGTATTTCCGGATAGACGCCTTTTTTATCGTTTTGTTTGTCTTTCAGCGCCGCTTGATAGAATCGTCTGATCAAGTCGGCCCTTTCACTGCCGCTTTTATCCGCACAGAGATAAATTTGAACAGCGACTCCGCCGCGAACGCGTCTCTGAGAGATGCCGGCGAACTTTTTGCCATTTATACTGAGGTCATAGCTGCCGGGACAATAAGACCCTTCAATTTCATAGGCTTCGATCTTTGCATTGTACGGTCTCAGCATTCGTCTCATCAGCTCAACCATCGCTTCATATCCTTTGTCTATATCGATGCCTTTCTTTTCGTCCTCGAATATGAGAGAGATATTTAAAACACCGTCATCCAATACGACGGCAAGACCGCCGGAATTGCGTACGATCACACGGTATCCTTCACTCTCCAGCAAGGAGATGCCATCCTGCAAAAACGGGAGGCGTGTATCCTGTATTCCAAGGACAATTGTATCGTGGTGCACCCATGAGCGCGCTGTCGCCGGCGACACGCCTTTTCCGACGGACATGCACAGCGTATCATCCATTGCGAAGGATTGCTTCGCATCAAATAAAGGGCCGAGACTGGATTGGTCAATGACTCTCCATTTCGGCTGCATCAGTAAATCAATCGGTTGGTTTGCCATCTATGTAAAACCCTTTCATGTTAGGCTTATTGAACGAAAACTATTATATCATTTCAGCAGCTGTGATTGATAATTGCTTTTCAGCATCGTAATAAAAATTTCTTTATTTTTTGTATTCTCCATGAGAGGAGAATGAATGTAAGACAGCTTGCGCTTTAACGAGAAATCTTTAATATGCAGAATTGAGATTTCACGGTGGATCAAATCCTTATGCAGTACGCTTCTGGATAGAACCGAAAGTCCCATGCCGTTAATCACCGCTTCCTTTACACCTTGATTGCTGCTGATGGTGAACATTGATTTCGGCCGAAGTCCATTTGAACTGAGTACATGATCGAGATATTCTCTCGTCCCGGAGCCTTTCTCTCTTGTCACCCACGCTTCGTTCTGCAAATCGCTGATCGAAATCTCTTTCCGCCCGGCGAGCGGATGCTGATTTGGAGCGGCAATGCACATTTCATCCTCCATGAACGGTTCAATTTCCAGCTCATTCTCGTTTGTATGTCCTTCAATCAGCCCGATATCAGCCTGAAGCATCCGCACACGCTCGCTGACCTCCTCTGTATTGCCAATCATGACATCTAGATTCAGCTCTGGATACAGCTTTTGCAGCTGGGCCAATAGCGGCGGAAGAATATACTCACCGATTGTAAAGCTTGCAGCTATTTTCAATTCACCCTTCACATAGTGATGATGCGCATAGATTTCAGCCTTGGCTTGTTCGTAGAGAAACACCATTTGCTTTGCTCTTTGATATAAAATGTCTCCTGTCGGCGTTGTCGTAAAGTGTTTTGGCGACCTGTTCAGAAGAGCTGTTTGAAATTCTTTCTCAAGATTTTTGATATGCAGACTGACGCTGGGCTGGGAGATCATCAGCTTTTCCGCCGCTTTTGTGAAGTTTTTTTCTTCTACCACCGCTATAAACGTTTTCAGCACGTCGTAATACAAAAACCCCACCCCTGTCATTAATGAAATATATGGTTATGATTAGTTTTCTTTATTGTACTCATATCATCCGTCTTGGTAAAGAAGGCTATACGGAAGCGCAAAAAAGGCAGCCCTCGGTCGAGAGCTGCCATCGTCTTCAATTTTATTACAGTGCTTGCGCCGCTGTAATTAATGCGAGATTGTAAACATCTTCAGCGTTACATCCTCTTGAAAGGTCGTTTACAGGCATATTTAAACCTTGCAGGATTGGTCCTACCGCTTCAAAGTTGCCCAAACGCTGAGCGATTTTATAGCCGATGTTTCCTGCTTCAAGGCTTGGGAATACGAATACGTTAGCGTCCCCTTTGATCTCGGAATCCGGCGCTTTTTTCTCAGCTACAGATGGAACAAATGCAGCATCAAATTGGAATTCGCCGTCAAGTGTCAGTTCAGGCGCTTTTTCTTTTGCGATTTTCACTGCATCCGCTACTTTTTCTGTTTCATCAGATTTTGCTGAGCCTTTTGTAGAGAAGCTGAGCATTGCCACGCGAGGCTCAATGTCGAACATTTTTGCCGTATTGGCACTTTCGATCGCAATCTCGGCAAGGTCTTGGCTGTCAGGCGCAATGTTAATCGCGCAATCTGCGAATACGTATTGCTCTTCTCCGCGAGCCATGATGAACACGCCTGAAGTCTTTTTCACGCCTTCTTTTGTTTTGATGATTTGAAGAGCCGGGCGGACAGTGTCAGCTGTCGAGTGAGCAGCTCCGCTTACGAGTCCGTCTGCAAGGCCTTTATACACCAGCATTGTACCGAAGTAGTTCTCGTCTAATAACGCTTTACGAGCCTGTTCTTCTGTCGCTTTGCCTTTACGGCGTTCTACGAATGCTTGTACAAGGTCTTCCATGCCTTCATATGTATGAGGATCATAAATCTTAACGCCGTCCAGCGTAAGGTTCAATTCTTTTGCTTTTGCTTGGATCTCATTTTCATTGCCGATCACAATCGGATTCAGCACTTTGTTTCCTGCAAGCTTGCTGACCGCTTCTAAAATACGCTCGTCTAAGCCTTCAGGAAATACAATTTTAACGTCTTTTCCAGCTACTTTTTCTTGCACTGTTGAAAATAAATCTGCCACAATAAAACCTCCTCAAAAAGTTACAAAAACGCTTTCTTTTACTAGCATACTCTTCTTCCAATCAAATTCAAACAGCCAACTTTCATTATAGCGCTTTCATAAAAAAATCTTATTTTTCTAACTAATTTAAGTGACTCAATCTTCCCTTATAGGTTCTTCTATTTTTGATGGAGTTATACGGAAGGGATGTTCAAGGTTTCTCCACAGTAGAATCGGATAAACTATGGTATAGTGAAGGCAATCATGAAAAGATAATGGGAGTGAAGATAAATGAGTGAACAGCAAATGACGAATGAAGCGGCAAAAACGCTTGACGGCTGGTATGCGCTTCATGATTTCCGCACAATGGATTGGGCTTCCTGGAAGCTTCTGTCCAGTGATGAGCGCCAATCTATCATACATGAATTCACCGGGTTGCTTGAAAAATGGGGCGTAGCCCAAAAAGAAGGAAAAGGATCGCAAACTCTTTACAGCATCGTCGGCCAAAAAGCTGATTTTATGCTGATGATCCTTCGTCCTACAATGGAAGAATTAAATCAAATTGAGCTTGAATTCAACAAATCAAGACTTGCTGAGTTCACCATTCCGGCATACTCCTACGTATCAGTGGTAGAGCTGAGCAACTACTTGGCAAGCGGTGACGGCGATCCTTATGAAAATCCGCATGTGCGCGCTCGCCTTTACCCTGAACTGCCGGAATCAAAATATGTATGCTTCTATCCAATGGATAAAAGAAGATCCGGCAACGACAACTGGTATATGCTTTCAATGGAGGAACGCAGAAACTTGATGAGAAGCCACGGTTTAATCGGCCGCAGCTATGCGGGCAAAGTCAAACAGATCATCACCGGCTCTGTCGGCTTTGACGATTACGAGTGGGGCGTTACATTATTCAGCGATGATGTCCTTCAATTCAAGAAGCTAGTGTACGAAATGCGTTTTGACGAAGTCAGCGCTCGCTATGGCGAATTTGGTTCATTCTTTGTCGGCAATCACCTTTCGCTTGATACACTTCCTCAATTCCTATATGTATAATATCCCCTCCCGTCCTATCCGGCGGGAGTTTTTCAATCCTCCTTTATCAGAATTTAAATAAAATTTGCTATTTTCTTCGTTTTTTCTTACGATGTAGATAATAATCCAATTTTTTCAAAGGGGTGCAGTTATTTGTCAAAACGAACCGCATTTGTTATGGGAGCCAGTCAAGGGATCGGGAAAGCAATCGCTTTGAAATTAGCAGACCAGCATTTTTCCCTCGTCATTAATTCGCGAAGTTTGGATAATATTGAATCTGTCAAAGAAGACATTTTGGCCAAGCATCCTGAGGCGAGCGTCATTGTCCTTGCGGGCGATATGTCTGACCAGCAAACGAGAGCGGCCATTTTTCAGGAAATCGAATCTCAATGCGGACGGCTTGATGTTCTGATTAATAATATCCCGGGCGGCGCGCCTGATACATTTGATAACTGCAATATAGACGATATGACGGCCACGTTCACTCAAAAGACCGTTGCCTATATTGACGCTATCAAGCGTGCTTCCTCACTGATGAAACAAAACGAGTTTGGCAGAATCATCAACATTGTCGGAAATCTGTGGAAAGAACCCGGCGCCAACATGTTCACAAACAGTATGATGAATGCCGCTTTAATTAACGCCAGTAAAAATATTTCCATCCAGCTTGCTCCTCACAACATTACTGTCAACTGTCTGAATCCTGGTTTTATCGCTACAGACCGTTATCATCAATTTGTGGAAAATGTGATGAAAAAGAACAGCATATCCAAACAGAAAGCAGAGGAACAGATTGCTTCCGGGATTCCGATGAAACGGGTCGGATCAGCCGAAGAAACCGCAGCGCTCGCCGCGTTTCTTGCCTCTGAGGGAGCCTCCTACATCACGGGACAGCAAATTTCCGCTGATGGCGGCAGCATGAAAAGCATATAAAAAACATCCCGCTTTTTAGCGGGATGTTTCTTGTAATGACCCGAACGACAGGTTCAGCTTTTGAATCCGCATGACAAATTCCATCAGATCCTCCTGCTTCGACACCATTGATATTCTGACATGTCTTTTTCCGTTGCTTCCGAAAATTTCGCCCGGTGTGACGACGACATGGGCATGCTCCAGCAAGTAATCGGAAAATTGGTGAGATGTCTCAAACGTATTCGGAATTTCAGCCCATACGTAAAAGGTTCCTTTTGGCTTTTCCATCTTCCAGCCCAGTTCCTTTTCACAAAGCGCCGTAAAAAAGTCAATTCGTTCCTTATAAATTCGTTTCAACGATTCCGTATGCTCCGGATCTCCAGAAAGCGCCGCACTCGCTGCCTGCTGCAGCCCGCCGAACATGCCGACAAATACATGATCCTGAAATTCATTGACGGCCTGAATGATCTTTTCGTTCCCAACCGCAAACGCCATTCTCCAGCCGGCCATGTTAAATGTTTTTGAAAATGAATAAAGCTCTGCTCCGACAGTTTTGGCATCCTCTGCCTCAAGAAAGCTGGCCGGTTTTTGATCGAATTCAAACGCTCCGTATGCAAAATCATGAATCAAATGGATGTTATGCTCTTTTGCAAAAGCAGCAGCTCTTGCATAAAAAGCCGCATCAGCCACAGCTCCAGTGGGGTTGTTCGGATAGTTTAAAAACATAAGCTTCGCTTTTTCCAGCACGGCTGGATCAATCTTTTCAAAATCCGGCAGATAGCCATTTTCTTCATACAGCGGCATTTCGTAAAGCTCAGCTCGCGCCATCGTAATCCCTGATAAATATTCAGGGTAGCCTGGATTCGGGACTAAAGCGATGTCTCCGGGATTGAGCAGGCATTGTGTCAGCACATACAAACCGGCTTTCCCGCCTCCGAAAAGCGCGACCTCCGTTTCAGGATTGATTGTCACGCCGTATTCTCTTTTATAGAAAGCAGCGATCGCTTCCTTTAAAAAAGGATAGCCCCTGAAAGGGCCGTATCCATGAAACGAAGGATTCAAGGACGCCTCCCGCAAAGCCTCCACAATATGCGGCGGAGTGGGAAGGTCAGGGTTCCCCTGTCCGAGATTAATGATATGGGCCCCCGTTTTTTCCAATTCCTTTACCTTTTGAAAAACGAGAGAAAACTCCTGCCTTGGAAGTGTCTTGATGACATCGGACGGTGTTATTTCCATCTAAAAGACTCCTTTTTGCTCCGTTTTGTTATCCCGTTCCAAAAACGATTTGTTGACGAGCTTCGTATGCAGAAACAAACCGCATACGATCACGACAATCAGCCCCATAATGACCGGAGCGCTTAGGATGTTAATGAACATTGAACCAATAGAAATGCATAATCCGATAGACGCTTCAGCCACTGAAAAAATGCGCCCTTGAATCTGGTTTGCCGCATTTTCCTGAACCTTCACTTTTGCAAGCACTTCCCCGTATTCCATCGCGATGAAAAAGAGGATCGCCGCGATGACAGAAACAGCGAAAATCGGCGTGAATAAAAACAGCGCCAGCGAGACAATGGATAAAACGGTAAAGTACGTCAGGCCTCTATTATTGTTAAATCCCCATTTGCCGACAAGCGCCGCTCCGATAAAGCCGCCGAAACCGATGCAGAATGTGAGAATAAAGTTGCCGATTTCCCCGTCACCCAAAAAGCGGCTGACAATCGGAAAATAGCTGTACACAACTCCCCACAGCAAAGCCATTGTAATCATCGTAAACATGGCGTTTAATACCAATGCATTGGTTTTGATTTCCTTGAGTCCTTCCTTAAAAGACTGAAAGGCCTCTTTAATGTTTTCAGATTGAATCGGCACAAATTGCAGCTTGATACGGCTGATAAAAAATGCCGAAACCAGGTATGTCACACCGTTAAAGGCAACAGCCAGCTCTACAGATCCCCCTAACAGAAAGAGCCCTCCGGCAGCCGCCCCGACGATAATGGAGATGGTTGTCGCTTTTGCAAATAACGTGTTGATGCTTTTAATATCTGATTCCAAGGACGACATGACAGCGAGACGGGCGGGATTAAAAAACACGCCGCTTCCATAAGAAATAAACAGCAGGGCCAGAAAAATCAGCGGATACTCGCCTTTTGGAAGAAATGTGAGCCCCAAAAAGATGATGCCTCTGATGATATCCGTCCACAGCATGATCTTAATTCTGTCTAACCGGTCGACCAGAACCCCCAAAAACGGCTGAAACACCATCGGAATGCTTCTGACCACGATGACCCCGGACGTCACCCAATAATCGTGATAATATGTAGACAAAATGAGCAGGGCAGGGAGAACACAATAGTCTCCCATGAACGATAGCGCCTGCCCGTAAAGCAAGTATTTAGAGTTGGGTTTCAGCTGTTTCATACTGGCAGCACATACTTTGCCGTCAGCTTTGCATGCTGCTGAATTTGTCTGATTGATTCAGCCACATCCTGTGAATTACTGCCTTTCAGTTCAAATGCAGCAATGGAATTGAAAGCTTCAAACAATGTCAAATCAACTGAAGTGCCTGGTGCTGCGGCCGAAAAAGAAACGATTTCAGTATCCCCTTTTAAAAGCCCGTCCGGAATATCGATCGCTTCAATGACCAAATCCTCAGCAGTTTCAGGAATCTGGCCATTTTGTTTGAAATGCTGCGGGTACAAATGGCAGTCGGCAACATAATAAGGCTCTTGATCCAATAATCCGTCCGGCAGATCGGCGTCTTTTCCGAAACAGAGGACATCTAATAATAATTGCGCCATATCAAGGCCGAAAACCTTTTTAATGTTAGGGATCATATTCCAGCCGGCAAATCTGGCTGCCGATTCAATTAAACCCGGTTCTCTGTTTTTCATTAGCTTGATCTCTGTATGTGTTGCGCAATTTTGCAGGCCAAGCCCTTCATTTGCCTTTTTGGCAGCTTCGACAATTTTCTTTTTTGCCTCTTCATCCAGAATGGACGGCGTAATGTGGGATGTCTCTGTAAACCCGATTTGCGGCGTTTTATCATGAATGGCGATCGGGAAATACTCACCGTCAGCCATGATGCCTTCTATACTGATATAGTCGGAGTACCCTTCTGTTTGATACCAGTCTCCGTACTCACCCTGTAAAAATTCTTCAGCGATAAACGGCGCTTCAAACGTAACCGCCTTTGGCACGTTAATTGATTTCAGATAGTCATTGACTCTGTTAAATTCATCTTCTGCCGTCTCAGTGTCCGTAATCAGCGTTACACCGATTGAACTCGCTAAGTATGTAGGCTTTAAGATAAGAGGTGTGCCGATCTCTTCAAGAGCAGCACGGAAATCTTCGAGAGTTGTGACTCGTTTGTTTTTGATCGATTTGACTCCGGCCTTATTAAAAGCGTCCCTCATTTTATTTTTATCTCTGGCATTTTCGGCTGCCTGCACGCCGGCACCTCTCAAGCCCAGACGTTCACAGGCTTTCGCCATCGGAGCAATGAATAATTCATTGTTTGTTGTGATGGCATCCGCCCCAAACATTTCGGCAACCTTGACGATTTGCTCGACGACCTCTTCCTCAGGCTTGTTATGATCCTCATGCGCCCAATAAATGGAATCAGGATGCTCAAAATCAGCTAAACTCTTAAAATAGTCTTTATCTTTTATGACCGCGACCGAGTATTTTTCAATCAATGCTGCATGGGAGGCTGTAATTGCAAAAGGTCTTGGAATAAAGCTGACCAGGTTATATTTTTCAGCAGCGCTTTTATAAAACATGTGCGGCGGGCAGCCTCCAAGATCAGCGATGACCAATACTGTTTTTCTCTCCATATGTAAAACACTCCTTCTCTATTGTGCGGTGTATCCTCCGTCTGCGGTGATGGCGCTTCCGGTCATATAGCTTGATAAATCCGAGGCTAAAAACAGCATTACGTTTGCGATTTCTTCAGGTTTCCCAAGCCTCAGCAGCGGATTTACCTTCGCTTTTTCTTTTTTGATCTCTTCAAGTGTGCCTTCGTTATTTTCAAGGAATGATTTTTCATTCAGCGGTGTGTCGATGATCCCCGGGCATACGCAGTTCACGCGAATGTGATGCTTCGCATAATCAACGGCCATTGATTTAGTCAGCTGCAAAACCCCGCCTTTGCTGGCGTTATAGGCAGGAATATCAGGCCATGCCACGAGTCCGCCGACAGAGCACGTATTAATGATGTTGCCCTTGCCGGCGGCCAGCATATGCTTGAGTGCATGTTTGCTCATTAAAAACATGCCAGTCAAATTGACTTGCAGCACCTTGTTCCAATCGCTGAGCTCCATCTCGTGAATGGGCGCCACGATTTCGATGCCTGCATTATTAATCAAGACATCGAGTCCGCCAAATGTATGAACCGCCAATTCAACTGCGTGCTGGCAGGCAGCTTCGTCTGTGATGTCCGTTTGCACAAAGTGCAGCCTGTCATTATTTTCTTTTCGTACCATTGCTTCTCCCTGCGCTTCGTCAATATCCGCCACAACCACATTGGCCTGCTGGGCCAAAAAAGCCTGAACCGCAGCATAACCAATGCCTGATGCGCCTCCTGTTATGAGGACGGTTTTATCGGTGAGGTTCATGATCATTCATCCGCCTTCATTTTTTTTGCTTTTGCTCTGTTGTAGCGCGGCGGGAAGAAGATATTAATCGATTTTGATTCTTTTTCCGAACGGTTGATGGCACCGTGCTCTTCACGAGGCTCACAGAAATAGGCTGTGCCGAATTTCATCTCGACTGTGCAGCCTTCGACCGTCATGTCATAGCCGCCGCCGATGCAGATGCCGATTTGTTCATTCCGATGTTTATGGAAAGGCATTTCTCCGCCATTTCCAGGGATTTTGGCAAGCATAATTTCTACCCAATCCTCAACAAAGAACGTGACTTCCATGCCTGGCAGCAGGTCTCTTGTTTTGAAAATATCCAAAAAGTAGTCCTCAGGACTTGTATATGTTTCATCAGCTTTCAGCCGCTTGATATCAATAGCAATCACTTCTTGGTCTGTGTCGTTTCTTGCCCCGTGAGGCACATGCGGCGGCGCGATATAGGCAGATTCCAAGGCTGTCATTTTTCTTGTCACATCTCCGACAGTCATCATCAGCTCGCCAGAAACGACCATGCCGATTTGGACCTCCTTATGCTGATGGGGTTCAACATTGGTATGCGGCGGGACGTAAGACATTAATACTTCAGTATCCCCTCGTACGGTTGAATACTGCCTCACTCCGTTTTCCCATTCAATTAATTTCGGTGTCGGGAAATAAAGCTCCTGCATATCTTCTTTAGTTTTCATCATCAACGTCTCCTTTTCCAAATAATGACCAGCTCATTGGAATGCTTTTGAATGTTTTTACAAAGGTTAGCCCGTACTTTTGCCGTGCAAGCTCATTGGTTAAGGCAATGTCATACAAACCTTCTTTTACTTTTCTTGCGGCTTGACTGGTTGAATTGACTAGTTTGAAACGAACATCTTTGCGGGTAAAATATTTTATTAAATTAATAGGTGAAGGATGTGAAACAATAACAGATGTATCAAGCATATCGTCTCTGAATTCAAAATCAGGACGAACAGCCAGGCCGTACATCGGTGTGTCGCACCTGAAGATCTGCAATAGCTGCAAATCCGGCCTCATGTAGAAATGCTTAATGCCATCGTAAGCATGTGGGACGATGGTATATTCCAGTGGGCTTTGGAGCGTCCTTTCGATGCATGATTCAAAAGTATCATGCAAGGACAATTTACTGTTCAGCCCTTGTAGAAGAGTAAAATTGGAAATGAAATGCTTTGCTGCGTACTCACTGCTTGTCCCCTCAGGGCCGAGCGTGTTGACTGTAATAAGTTTGGATAGTGAATCAGTTCTTTTTTTTGTCTGAATGCTATTATCCAATATAATCATGAGCACCAACCAATCTTTTAAAATTTTAAGTAAATTTTATCCAGCGGAAATTGAACTGTCAATGTTTTTTGAAAATATTGATAATTATTCCCATACAAACAAAAAAACCCTTTAAAAAGGGTTTTTAATTATAGGAATTTAGAAACTTTGTTTATTGAGATAAGGACTGATCGGCCTTCTGCTCAAGTTTGCCGTACTTTTTATATGCGAATACACTGAGCACAAATCCGAGGACTGTGATGGCGGCGCAAATCAATCCGACAGCTGCATAGCCGTATGCTACATATACGGGTCCCATTAAAGCAGAACCTAATGTCACGGCCAGATTCGAGGCGAGGCTGTAAAACACCATGACTTTTCCGCGATGACGCTCTGAGCAGTCACTCAAAATGGTGCTGAGCAGCGTCACCGTCAAACTTTGCATTAATCCCCAAATAAATAGGCTGGCGATTAACAGAAACATTGACGCCGGCGCATATGGTAAACACGCCAGCAGTACGCTGATGACCCCCAACGCAATCAAAAGGGAGCGCATTTTTCCGATGCGGTCGGCTATCTTTCCTGTAATCACACTCATGGAAAACCCGATTCCATAAATCATGATAAATAAGCCCGCAGCCGTGTTTCCTCCGGTAAAAACGTCCTGAAGATAGGTGCCTAAAAAGGAATACATACCGTAAAAACCAATCATATTACAAAAGGTTATCGTGATATAAACAGGTACACGAGGAACTTTCAGCGCATCCCGGAATGTTCCTGCCGGCTCTTCTATTTCTTCCTTGCCGCTGTTTTTATGTTGGGCATGGCGGCGCATTTCAAGGAGAATCAGCAGGACAACTAAAACACCCATCAGGGCGAAAATCCAAAACGTCCATCTCCAATGCAGGACGCCGCCGATAAATGATCCGAGCGGCACTCCGAAAATCAGCGCCAGCGACCAGCTTGAAACGATCAGTCCCATCACCTTGCCCCGGTATGTATAAGGAACACGATCACCGACAACTGCGTAAGCGGTCGGAACAAACGCTCCCGCAGCCAATCCCGAAAGCGCCCGGCCTAAAAAGAAGAAAAAAATATTTTGAGCCAAAGCGCATATCACCGTTCCTATGATAAAGATCATAAGCCCGGCCAATAAGCTCAGTTCTCTGGAGTATTTATCGCCTAATGGAACCAAAAGCGGCGCACCGATAAAAATCATAATGCCGTAAATACTGATAGATAACGCAAGGACGCTGACATCTGAACTGAAGGCTTTTGCTAAATCCGGCAGCAGCGGTGAGATCACAAGCTCTTCAGATCCGGCTGCAAATACCCCCATCGTTAAAGCCAGTGCCAACAATAACGGAAAATGATGTTTTGTTTTGATGTCATTGTTTTGATTGCTGTTCATTCTTTCTCAAACACCTCTTCCATAATCTTCTTATCATAAAGTTGTATTATAGTTTAGCATTGTTTTTTCACTATTTACAATTCGAACGAAATATTTATAAGTTTTATTATTTTCATTTAAATCCCATTATATATTTCTGTATTCCATTCTAAAAATACATGAGGATGTAACGCGTAAAAAAAGCTCTCCGGCCTCCCGGAGAGCTTTTTCTATTGCGCCTCTGTCTGCTTTTTTTCAATCGGTTCATGATTTATACGCTTTTTGATGCTTAGATGATAGTATGCATAGCAGAAAATAATGATAGGCACACCGCAGTATAAGCCGATTCTTTGATCCGGAATGAAAATAAGGCTGATCAACACGCAGCCATATAAACAAAATCCGAGAATCGGGACTAGCGGATAAAGCGGCGTTCTGAACTCCAGATCATTCACATTTCCGCCTTCAGCAAGGAAACGTCTGCGAAAGAAAAATTGCGACGCACAAATGGACATCCACGCGACAACTGTCACCATGCCTGAGATTGAGATACACCATAAATACACTGTTTCTGCGGCCATGACACTTGTCAGCAGCGAACAGCCTGAAATGCCTAGCGTAATCAGCAGGGCATTCATCGGCACGCCTTTTTTTGTCAGTCTGGTGAGAAAGGATGGACCCATTTGATTTGATGAAAGTGACCACATCATGCGCGACGCCGCATACAATCCCGAATTAGCAACAGATAAAATGGCCGTTAAGATGACAAAGTTCATGATATCTGCCGAAAATGGGATGCCGATTTGATCGAGTACCGCTACAAACGGGCTTTCAATCACCCCCGCCGTTTTGTACGGAAGGATGGCAACCAAGACGAACATAGCGAGCACAAAGAAAAACAGCGTGCGCCAAATGACATTTCGAATGGACTTTGGCAGTGTTTTTTCCGGGCTTTCACTTTCCCCTGCCGCAATGCCGACAAGCTCCGTTCCCTGGAACGAGAAGTTCACCATGACCAGCGTAAACATAACGGCCAGCACCCCATTAGGGAAAAGCCCTCTATCAGTCATAAAGTTAGACAAAAAGGGTGTCTCCTGTGTGCCTTTAAAGTCAATCAAGCCAAACACAGCGGCACCGCCAATCACAATAAATAATATGATCGCCGCCACTTTGATGCTTGAAAACCAAAATTCCATTTCTGCAAAGCTTCTGACAGAGAGCGCATTAATCAAAAAGATGACGATGCCGAACACGAGGCACCATATCCAGATCGGAACGGAGGGCAGCCACCTTTGCATCAAAATGCCTGCTGACGTCAGCTCTAACCCCACTGTATTCGCCCAGCTGAACCAATACAGCCAGCCAATCATAAAGCCTGTCGACGGTCCCAGAAATTTAGTGGCGTAAGCCTGAAACGATCCGGCCACCGGCATGGCAACAGCCAATTCTCCTAAACAAAGCATGACGAGATACATTAAAAATCCGCCGATGATATAAGCCGCAATGGCGCCGAGCGGTCCCGCAAGGCTAATGGTAAAGCCAGAGCCTAGAAACAGCCCAGTGCCAATCACCCCTCCCAAAGCAATCATAAACAAATGCCTGCTTTTCATGCTGCGCTGCAATTCATTTTTATGATTCTGCATCATCCTTCCCCCTTTGGTTCTTTTGCCGTGATGGTCATCCGGTAGCTTTGCAAAAGATGAACGGTGGTTTGCTGTATGAGGAGAGGCAATACATGAAATGTGTACGGTTTATAGACTCGTTCTGTCCATTTATGGCCGTCTTTTCCGTACACGCCCATATTAATGGATGGAATATTCAGTTTGCGTATGTCTTTGAACGGAATGGTCCCAATCATATTCCACCCAGGGAAGTTCCTGATAAAAGAATCAATTTCGCCATCGGTTTCGTGCAGTGATAAAAAACTGCCGTCTGCCAAGTAGGGGAAAAACTTTTTGAAGACAAATGTTTCGCCTGTCGATTCAGCGGTTTTGTCAGCCGCTTCTTTAATCACATGCTGCAAAAGCTGATCTCTTGCGCTATCTTCTTTCAAATAGTTATGCGGCAGGTAAGGAGGTGCGTAAAATAGAATGACTTTTGCGCCTTGATCGGGGTCAAGCTTTTGAAGCTCTTCGATTGCCTGAAAGCATCTCATGCGAAGTTCAAGGTGCTCGTTGGCTTTGAATGTCTGCTCGATACACTGCTCGGGATCTATCCCCCGGTTTCTCAGCTTTTCTAAGTATTGCTCCAGGCTATACACTTGAATGTCCCATGATAAATGTTTCTTTGGCAGGTTGGCTCTTTTTACATATTCTTCATAATAATCTGATAATTTTTGTTCTGTCTCTCGGCATGCTTCCTCAGTGACTGCAATAAGCAAATCCATCATTTCTTTTGCTGTTCTTTCATAAATAAAACAATTGAAATACAAGCTGGTGCTGACAGCCGTTTGCACATTATAGGATTCCTTGTTATCACGCTGATACAAACAGGATGGTGGCAGAACCAACTCCCCTTCAACCTTTTCTGCCAGATGGATGTTATTGTGGAGACGGCTTGTGATTTCAGATGAAATGAAATTTGGGTCAATCCCTGCCAGTGTATCGCCAACATGGACTTCACGCCCGTAAATGTAAAAGCAAGGCAGCAGTTTTCCCGCGGCTCCGGTATAGATATATCTTGTCTGATCACCATCGTAAAGCGGGGTAATAAAATCCGTATTAATAGCAGCCAAATAGTGAAGCTGTTTTTCTTTTTTTAGCCGGTTCAGCTCTGAAATGCTGGCGAGAATGCCCGAATGCTGGCTCTCCTCATCGGGATTGGCCATAAACAATACATTTCCCGGCAACGTCTCAAGGTTCTCCGAAAAATGCAGAAGATTGGCTAAATGCACGGCGATGCCGCTTTGCATATCGACAGATCCTCTTCCGAACATCCAATCGCCTGATTTGGCATCCCGCTGAACCTCCTGATCGAACTCATAGCGGCTGAAATACTCGGCCAATTTCTCACAATCAAAAGCGATATCCTTTAAAGGGCCGAAATCTTCAATTCCGACTGTATCCAGATGGGCATGGTAAATGACTGTATTTCGGCTTTCTCCATGTCCTTTAATAAACGCAAAAATATTTTTGCGATTGTATGGGTCATTGGGAATGGCCTGTTCCCACACATGACTGGGGTTTTCCTGAAAATATGGATAGCTCGTGATCACTTCTTTGATGAAATCTGCTTTTGTCCCTTCTCCAACGGTGCCGTTCACGCTGCTGAGGCTGACCAGAGATGCTGTCAGCGCCTCCACTCTTTCAGCCGGATTCATGTGACTGATTTTTGTATACTGCATAAATTGTCCTCCTGATCAAAAAGTTGAAATCGTGCGATCCGCTAAAGAATCGCACGATTTTATTTCTCTCAAATCAAAAAGCTTCGGACGTTGTTTTGGCTTGCATATGAAGAATTAAGTAATCGGGACCGCCTGCTTTTGAGTCTGTTCCTGACATATTAAAACCGCCGAACGGCTGATAGCCGACAATTGCTCCGGTACATCCTCTGTTAAAATATAGGTTTCCGACATGGAAATCCTCGCGCGCCCGTTCAATGTGCGCACGGTTTTTCGTCAGAAGCGCACCTGTTAATCCGTATTCCGTGTTATTGGCAATCTCCAGCATATGATCGAAATCACGCGCTTTGCAAATCGCAACAACCGGGCCGAAAATTTCTTCCTGCATCAAGCGGGCGTTTTCATCAACATCTGCAAAGATCGTCGGCTGAATAAAGTAGCCTTTTGAATCATCGCCTTCTCCGCCGGCCAATAGCTTGCCTTCAGATTTGCCGATTTCAATGTATTTCATCACTTTGTTGTAGGATGCTTCATGAATCACGGGACCCATATACGTATCAGGATCTTCTGGATTGCCGACAGTCAGCGTTTTGGTCAGCGCCACAGCTTTTTCCACCACATCATCATAAACATCCTGATGGATGACCGCGCGGGAGCCCGCAGAACACTTCTGTCCTGAATATCCAAATGCTGAATACACGATAGAGGATGCAGCAAGGTCAAGATCAGCGTCCTTGTCGACAAGCACTGTGTCTTTTCCGCCCATTTCTGCAATTACCCGTTTGAGCCATTTTTGGCCCGGCTGCACTTTGGCGGCTCGCTCATAAATCCGGCAGCCGACTGCACGGGAACCTGTAAATGAGACAAACCGTGTCTTCGGATGCTCAACTAAGAAGTCACCGATCTCCGCTCCATCTCCCGGAATGTAATTCAGAACGCCGTTTGGCAGACCCGCTTCCTCCATGACCTCGACAAATTTTGCTGCCACTACCGGGGCTGCGTCAGCCGGTTTTAAGAGAATCGTATTTCCTGTCACAATGGCTGCCGCCGCTGTTCCCGCCATAATCGCGAGCGGGAAGTTAAATGGAGAAATGACGATGCCGACGCCAAGCGCTTCGTAATGATATTGATTGAACTCGCCAGCACGGCTCTTCACCGGAGCCCCTTCCTTGAGCTTTAACATTTGTCGCGCATAGAACTCTAAAAAGTCTATCGCTTCAGCCGTGTCCGCATCTGCTTCCTTCCACGGTTTTCCCGCTTCCTTCACAAGATAGCTTGAAAATTCATGCTTTCTTCTGCGCAAAATAGCCGCTGCCTTAAAGAGAATATTCGCGCGGTGCTCCGGTCTTTGTTTTTTCCAGGAATCAAATGCCTGCAATGCGGCTTGCATCGCTTTTTCAGCAAGCTCTTGATCCGCTGTAGACGCGTACCCAATGATCTCTTCTTTATTTGCCGGGTTAATAGAAATGATTTTGCGGTCCGTTTCAATTTTTTCTCCATTTATGACAAGCGGATAATGCTTGCCGAGCTGAGTGTTTACAAAGGCCAATGACTCCCCAAATGCAGTTTTATTCTTTGCTTCCGTAAAATCGGTAAATGGTTCGTGCGCGTATGTGACTGTCATATGTAGTCCCCCTCGTGTTATGAAATATATCTTCGCATATGAATAAAAATGCAAGAATCATGCCATTTTCTTGTCTTTTGCTGAAAAAACTTGTTGAATCGAACAGAAATTTGTCTAACAGGTGATCATCTTTCTCTATTTCCGATCTTGAACGCAAATTTATTTTGCGATTTTTGCTCTTTAGGCAAAAAACAAACGCAAAATTATTTTGCGGAGGCTTCTTAAATTAGACCCATCCGCGGAATCGCGATGCTTCTGCCGATTTTCTGATGCCCGTCATGTAAGCCGCCAAACGCATATCCACTTTATGTGTTGCCGCTGTCTGATAAATTGTTTCGAACGAGCTGACCATGACGCTTCTCAATTTTTCTGCAACCTCTTCTTCCGACCAATAATATCCTTGGTTGTTTTGCACCCATTCAAAATAAGAAACCGTGACGCCGCCGGCACTCGCCAGGATATCCGGCACAAGCAGCACGCCTCTTTCATTCAGGATCTTAGTGGCATCAATGGTTGTTGGGCCGTTCGCCGCTTCGACAACAATTGACGCCTGAATGTTATGTGCGTTTTTGGCTGTGATTTGATTGGAGATCGCAGCAGGCACTAAAATATCGCAATCCTTTTCAAGCAGCTCCTCATTTGTGATGACGTCAGTAAATAAGTTGGTGACCATACCGAAGCTGTCCCGTTTATCGAGCAAATAAGGAATATCAAGGCCGTCCGGGTTGTAGAGCCCGCCATTGGCATCAGAAATCCCAATCACCTTCGCGCCCGCATCGTGCATGAATTTGGCTAGGAAGCTACCCGCGTTTCCAAAGCCCTGTATGATGATGCGCGCGTTTTGGAGCTTGATCCCTTTTTTCTTCACCGCCTCTTCAATACAAATCGTGACGCCCTGTGCCGTCGCCGTTTCCCGTCCTTGCGATCCTCCCAAAACAAGCGGTTTACCTGTAATAAAGCCCGGAGAATCGAATTCCCGCAGCCGGCTGTACTCATCCATCATCCACGCCATAATCTGCGAATTTGTGTATACATCTGGAGCTGGAATATCCTTTGTCGGACCGACGATCTGGCTGATGGCACGGACATACCCCCTGCTCAGCCTTTCCAGTTCTCCAAATGACATTGTCCGCGGATCACAAATAATACCGCCCTTCCCGCCGCCGTAAGGAAGATTGGCAATCCCGCATTTGAGCGTCATCCAAATGGATAATGCCTTTACTTCCTCTTCATTAACTTCTGGATGGAAGCGAACGCCCCCCTTTGTCGGACCGACAGCATCATTGTGCTGTGACCGGTAGCCTGTGAACACTTTGACGCTCCCATTGTCCATTTTGACCGGAATGCGGACAGTGAGCATTCTCTGCGGCTCTTTCATGAGTTCATACATATCTCCCGGATAACCCAGCTTCCGAAGGGCTTCCTTAATGATTGTTTGGGTAGACAGAAATAAGTTAAGAGCTTCTTTTTCTTCATCTTTCGAGACTTGCTTTGCTGACATCTTTTTTCACCTCATTGTTTTTTTGGCCGGCTGTAATGTAAGCGCTTTAAAAAATCAGCCCGCCAATTCCTTTCTACATTGGATTCACCCTTATCATCATGCAAGATCCGTACCAGCTTTTAAATCCACAAAAAAAGAGACTGAAAACATCTCAGTCTCTGACTACAAATCTATCGATTAACGGGGATCAATCACCAGCTGCGTTTCAGCATAAAAACTGCCGATTCCCAAACCGTTTACTACATCGCCTTTAATCGTGTAAGTGCCTGCGCGCGGAAGGGTTTTGCGCACCATGACGAGGTCAAATTCGGATGCGCCTAACAAATCAAGCGTAAGCGGGAGTCTGACTGTTTTTCCATCGTTTAAAATCTGTGTTTCTTTCAGTGTTCTTCCATTAACTGAATCTCTTGTCGTAGCATGAAACCCGTCAGGAAATTGAAATTCTACCGCTCCGAGAGAAAGCACCGCATTTGGTTTATATGTCACTTCAATATCAGAAGTGGTCCACTCTTTCGTGCTGTTAATTGTTTTTGCCTCGATTGATGCAGACTGTGCATGAGCTTGGCCCGAAGGAAGTAAGATTGATAGTAAAACAGCTGAACTGATGAATAATGAAGATACGAATGAAGTTCTTTTTAGCATGACATTTCCCCCTAATTGATTGTTGAAATTTGGCCAGAGCGTCCTCTGCAGAAAAAGCGTTTTTTCATAATTCGCGAATTACCAGTTCTTTTTCATAAAAATTAATCTATCATCATTTTCCATGGAAGTAAATGTTTTTTAAGGAATATTAACACTTGGAATTCAATGAGAATTCCTTCCTGTTTATACAAGGTTCAAATGGACGATTTCTCTCTCTTTTTCTAGTAACATCTGCCCGACATTTTCTATCTTTTATCCTATTTTAAAAAAGGGCAAAAAAAGTCGAAGATGCCTCTGCTCTTCGATTGATCACGTTCCTATTTTTATCTGAATTCAGTGTTCCAGTTAAAACCGATCGTCTCATCATTCCACGGAATTCTTTTTTCATCAGGCTGATCCGGGTTATACGACATGGTGGTAAAATAGATAATTGTCAGCGGCGTCTCTCCCAGCACTCTATATCCGTGAGCCACCCCTTTTGGGATTAATAACAGCATCGGGTTGTCTTCGCCCATATAATAGACGTCTGTTTCTCCTTTTGTCTTTGAATCCTCTCGAAGATCGTATAGGACAACCTGAGCGTGGCCGGTTGGGAAGAACCAGAGATCATCCTGCTTCTCATGATAATGAAATGCCTTAATCACACCCGGATAGCTTTTCGACCAAGAGGCCTGCCCAAAATGCTCAAGGAGATTCTCATCGTCCCGGACCAGCTCAGCAAAAAAGCCTCTGTCATCGCTATGCTTCATCAATTTTTTCACCTTGACTCCATCAATCACACGCACTGCTCCTTTCCTGCAAATACTCATGTAACGCTTCCCGCCAGTGGCGGGGGCGGATGCCGGCTTCTTCAATGGCCCGATGGCTCAGCACAGAGTATGCCGGACGGGGCGTTTTGTTCCCGTATTCCTCTGTCGTTACAGGCAAAATGGCTGTTTCCAGCCCGCTTTCTTCCATAATTGCCGTCGCAAACTCATACCAGCTGCATATGCCTGAATTGCTGACATGATAGATGCCCGGCGGATGGCTGAACAGCTTGATGACCGCTTCTGCTAAATCCTTCGTATAAGTCGGCGAACCAATTTGATCGCTGACAACCCGAAGCTCTTGTTTCGTTTCAGCAAGCTTCAGCATGGTTTCAACGAAATTACTGCCGCCATGTCCGTACACCCACGATGTTCTGATGATCGTGCTGTCTTTTGTCGTTAATCGTATCAGTTCTTCTCCGAGCCTTTTGCTTTTGCCATAAATGGTTTTCGGATCGAGGGGATCGTCTTCCCTATATGGCTGGGTTCCTTTCCCATTGAATACATAGTCCGTGCTGATATGAACATATTGAGCTCCGATGCGGGTTGACTCAAGCGCTGTATAATAAGCGCCGATTCCGTTAATCAAGTACGCTTTATCAAGCTCTTTCTCGCATTGATCAACCGACGTAAACGCGGCGCTATTGACCACGATATCCGGCTGATAATGGCCAAACGAATGCCGTACTGAGCGCTGGTCAGCAATGTTCATCATCTTCTTTGTTAACGCAATGACCTCATATCCGGCTTGCTTCAGCTGGCGGCATAGTTCCAAGCCAAGCTGTCCTCCCGCCCCAGTTACCAATACCTTTGTCAATCAGATCACCTTCTCATCGGTCATTGTCTGTATACCACTGAATCGTACGCGCAATGCCTTCTTCAAACGTCACTTCCTGCCGCCAGCCCAGTTCATTTTTCAGCTTTGATGCATTGATCGCATAGCGCCGGTCATGCCCTTTTCGGTCTTCCACGTGGGCGAACAATTCCTCACAGCCCAGATGTTTCAAAATGACACTCGCCAGCTCTTTATTCGTGCGTTCATTTCCGCCGCCGATGTTATACACCTCGCCGTCGTTTCCTTTTTCTAAAATCAGTTTGATTGCGCGGCAATGATCCTCCGCAAACAGCCAGTCTCGGATCTGGAGTCCATCGCCATACAGCGGAACAGGTAGGCCCTGCTTCGCATGACGGATAATCGTCGGAATCATTTTTTCGCTGTGCTGATAAGGTCCGTAATTGTTGCTGCATCGTGTAATGATGGCCGGAAGCTTGTGGGTTTTCACATAAGACAACACGAGCAAATCTGAGCTTGCTTTGCTGGCTGAGTATGGGTTATTAGGAGAAAGCGGCGTCGTTTCTGTAAACGCGGGATCATCCGCTTTTAAATCCCCGTACACCTCATCTGTTGAAATATGAATCAGCTTCTTGGCTTTTCCTTTCAAGACCGCTTCCGCCAATCGGTATGTCCCCATGACATTTGTGGTGATAAACGGCTCCGCTTGGGAAATGCTTCTGTCCACATGCGATTCTGCTGCGAAGTGAATGACGCCGTCGTAGGTCTCGTCAAACGCCCGGTCGATATCCTCCTGAACGCTGATGTCCCCTTTTACAAAGCGAAAACGGCTGTTTTGCTGTAATTTTTCCATTTCCTCCGGGTGGCTGGCGTACGTCAGTTTATCTAAAACGGTAATGCGCGCATCCGTTTCCCTCAGCATGAGCTTTGTAAACGTGAGCCCGATGAAGCCGGCCCCGCCTGTAATTAAATATGATTTTGCCATCACTTTTCGTCCTGTCCTTTCCGTAGAGCCTGGTGTACAAGCTGGGAAGCGAGATAAAGCGATTCGTGAGTTCCGGCATCTACCCACCAGCCTGATAACACATCATACGTAAGCTGGCTGTTTTCGATGTATAGATTATTCACATCGGTGATTTCCAGCTCGCCGCGCTTTGATGGTGATATTTGTTCAATATATGAAAACACCTCTGCATCATACATATAAATGCCGGTAACACAAAGGTTGGTCGGTGGCTGTTCGGGCTTTTCGATAATGGAACGAATCCGCTTGTTTTTCTCATCAATCTCAGCAATCCCGAAACGTTCCGGGTCATCAACTTCTTTCAGAAGCACTTTTGCTCCTTTCCCCTGCTGTTCAAAGCGTTCTGTATAAGGCTTTAATGAATCTTCAAATATATTATCACCTAATAATAAAATGAAAGACTCTTTTTTCGTAAAGCGCTTTGCATAAGACAGCCCATCCGAAATGCCCGATGCTGCCGGCTGTACTTGATAAGTGATAGTAACGCCAAGCTCTTCCCCGTTCCCAAGCAGTTTGTAAAATTGCGGCATATGCTCCTTTTGGCTGATGAGTAAAATGTCTTTTATTCCGGCTTCCTCCAGCTTCATAATCGACCAGTATATCATCGGATACGGGCCTACAGGAAGCAAATGCTTGTTGACGGCTTTCGTTAAGGGCATAAGGCGTGAGCCGTTTCCTCCGGCTAAAATAACACCTTTCACATTAACACTTCCTTACATGCATTTTTATATCTCTTGTTCATATAAATCTTGAAGAATAGCTGTTACCCGCATAATGCCTTTGCCATCCACGAGCGGCCTTCCTCCCTTGTGCAAAGAAAGGCGAAGAGGATAGCTGCTCATAATGCGCGACATCTGATAGATGAGTGTTTCATCCGGTACAAGCTCACCTAAGCCAAGATCAAGAGCGGCGCCTTGGTCAGCAAATGTTTTGGCTGTAGCCGTTTGATGCTCAACCTGAGAAAGAACAAGGCACGGCACGCCGATGCAAATGGCTTCATATAGAGAGATGCCGCCGGCGACAATGGCTGCGTCCGCTTGTTTCATCAAACCTGCCATATCATTTGTCTGTTCGATCATCTTGTACTGCGGCTTCTTTTCGATCCGCTTTCGGACTGCCTCTTGATGCGGTGAAGCGCTCCCCATCACAAACATTATGTTTTTGTCTTTTATGTCGGGGACTTGATCAGCGGCAGCCAGCACTTTAAAAATAAGCTGCTTCGGATCACTTCCTCCTAATGCAACAAGGATATTGCGACAGTCTTTCTTAAGTGTGTAATCCTCTCTTGCGGCCTGAAAGGCGGGGTGAAGAATAAGATAGTCCGGACCTTCATAGATGCGTGTGTTTCCCTGAACGTACACCCTGCTTCTGATGTCACCGTAAATTCCGTTAATGACTGCGTCACTATATTGAATTGATTTACCGTTTTTCTCTTCAAAAAGAACAATTTTCGCATCTGTCTCCGTCTTTATTTTCTTTAACAGCTCTGCAGGCGCGCCTAGAATATCAAACAAAAGCAAATCAAGCTTCTTGCTTTTTATTTCCCGGAGAATAAATTCGTGCTGCTGCAGCTCCGGCTTTACGATGACACGCCAATGCTCTTCATGAAGAAACGCTTCAGACTCCTGATTCGTATAAAACGTAATCAAGCATCGCTGTTTGAGCCCCTCCGCAAGTCTCTTCATCCGGACAACATGGCCCATTCCCTTTTCATAGCCGCCGTCTGCGAAGATTCCAACATGCATGGCTAGTCAGCCTCTCGTTCGATTGCCGCATCGGGGTTCCGGTTCAGAAGGGTGATAAGCTCTGAGGCGGATACATCGGGGCGCTCGCCTGCTTTTTGATAGAGGGCCTTTATCGATTCATAGTCTTCCTTTGTATCAATGGTCAGCCGATATTGAGGGGCGCGAAATCGTTCCGGCGCCTCTAAAAACTGAACACGATAAAGAGCTGGATGATTCCTTATATATAACGTGACATGCTCCTGATATTGATCCTCCATATTCTGAATACGGCTGATGTCAATTAACAGGTTGGCGTTGACCACTTCGCCGCAAATCCCTAATGGGGCATTCAGAATATACGTATAATCCGATCCTTGATCAAAATGCGCCTTAATCATTACATCGAGCAGCTCCGGATCGACAAACGGATTATCACCCGTTAACCGGATGATGACTGACGGTTTAACAGCTTCTATGACCTTCACAAACCTATCGAGGACACGTTCTTCGCTCCCGCGGAAAACACGAAAGCCTTGTTTGATACAGTGCGCCTCTAATATGTCGTCAGTTTCTTTGTCAGACGTGGCGATGACAAGATTATCCCGATCCTTTTGGTAAAACGCGCTTTTCCGGACGCGGTGAACGAGAATATCAAGTAAACGACTCGATCCGAGCGGCCGAAGCACTTTTCCCGGAAGCCTTGTTGAACCCATTCTTGCCTGAATGATAAAGAGAATATCATTCATGAAACGGGCTGTCCTTCAGTAAAATGTCATCCCAGACAATGCCTGTGTCGGCCGGAATGTTTCTTACAGCCCGAACACCGCTGGTCAGCAGTTCAAAAAATCTCGGGTGCAGCCCCTGCGGCTTTTGTCCGGGCCGAAGCACTGCGATATTGTCTTCACTAAAGGCTTCACCTTTTTGAATCGGAGCTGTTGTAAAAATGCCTCTGTATGCAAAATTTCTGATTTCTCCTTCGATGGAGGTTGTTGTTTTGTAGGAACTGCCAAGCAGTTTTTCAGAGACTGGCTTTGTGATCCCCTGTTTCAGCTCAGCTTCTGTTTTCCTGATGCCATCGACCATTTCTTTCAATTCATCCGGATTTAATGCAAACGAGTGGTCGGCACCCGGCAGATTTTTATCGATCGTAAAATGCTTTTCTATCAGTTTTGCTCCGAGCCGAACCGCGGCACACGGTGCTTCTGTCGGATGCTCGCTATGATCGGAGAAGCCGATGACCGCCTCAGGAAAAGCGGCGGCAAGCATCGGAATGACGCTGAGGTTGCTGTACTCCGGCGGTGCTGGGTATTTCGCCACACAATGCATTATGGCAATTTGATTGTTTCCCTCTGCCCTGATGGTGCGCCAAGCTTCGTGAACATCAGAGATTTCAGCTCCGGCTGTCGAGAAAATCATCGGCCTGTTCAGTCGGGCGACATATTTGAGCAACGGGAGATGGTTAATTTCATAGGATGCGATTTTAAAAGCGCTCGGCGAGGTAGACTGAAGCAGATCAGCTGCCCCCTCGTCACATACCGTACTTAAAAAGATCACCTGCTTTTCGCGGCAGTAATCCAATAGCGGTAAAATCCACTCAGCAGGCATTTCCATAGATTGAACCAAAGAAAAAATAGAGACGTCCTTGCCCGCTGCCGTCTTGTACAAACCAGGATCTTTCTGGTACATCCTATCAGCTTGGAACATTTGAAACTTCACGGCATCCGCTCCCGCTTCCGCCGCCGCGTCAATCAGCGCAAAAGCCTGATCAAGCTTCCCGTCATGATTAATCCCCGCCTCAGCAATAATAAAAACAGGAGCGTCTTTGCCTACAGTTTTATTCGCGATCTGAAACGCTGCCATTATTTCGCCTCCTTGCCCGGCCAAATATGATAATAGTAATACGATTGTTCAGTGGTGAAGCCCATTCGTTCATAAAGGCGGATCGCCCTTACATTGTGAAGCTGCGTCCCCGCTGTTACCGTTCTATGCTTCTGGATCTCCGGTTGTTCTATGAGATTCGCCAATAAATGAAACGCAATACGTTTTCCTTCAAATCCCGGTTTTACAGCCATCAAATCGAGAATGCACTCATCATCTCTTGATAAGCCCTGAAGATAGCCGATGACCTCGCCATTGTGTTTAGCGACAATATTGACCGCCGCCCTTCCATTCAGATTGTTTCGTGTCCACTCCTGAAATATTTCGTTTGCTGCATCGCGGCTGAGATGAGGATCCTGAAAATATCTGCTTTTTGTAAACGAGTCTCGGGCCAGCTCACATATCGCTTCTGTGTCCCCGGGCTCAGGCGGGCCCAGTTCAAAAAATGGCGGTGTTTTGTCATAAAAAGACGGAGGCATCGCCAGCTTCAGCAAACTCCCGACAAAGTAAGAGGATGGCTGCTGTTGTATCACATGCGCAGCTCCGATATCTTCAGCCGGAACACGGACAAAGATAAAATCCGTTTCATCCATTTGGCGTACAGTATAAAAAGCTTCAAACAGCCTCTTTAGCTGCCCGGTACTATTTGCTGCAAGAAGTTTGACGTTCATGACTTTCTTCTGAAGCACCTTGCTTTCCCACAAAGAATCTTCGTAAAGCAATACACCTTGGAGCCTGCTGTTTTCATAAAGGCCGAGGGAAAATTGATACGGAACATCCAGTGTAAGCTTTCTGCTTTGGAGAAATTCCTCAATCAACTCTTTGGAGACATTTTCTTTTACCGTATACACTTAATCAGCCCCTTTTACGATATCCCGCACAGCTTCAATGACATCATCTACATCGTCGTCAGACATTGATGGATAGAGCGGGAGAGAAAGGGTTCGTTTATAGTAATTCATGGCATTCGGAAAGTCCGCTTCCTTATATCCAAATTGCTTTTGATAATACGGATGAATGTGTACTGGAATAAAATGAACGCTAGTGCCGATATTGTATTCATCCTTTAAAGCCGTAATCATTTCGCTGCGCGTAACCCCGGCCTTTTTTTCATCAACTTGCAGAACATATAGATGCCAGGCGTGCCTGCCGTCATCATGGACAAACGGCGTGATCAGCCCAGGAATCTGCTGAAAAGCGGTTTGATAACGGCCGGCAATCTCTTCTCTCCGTTTCTGCATATCATCCAGCCGTTTCAGCTGATGAAGTCCGAGGGCCGCCTGCAAATCAAACATATTCATCTTATAGCCGGGCGATTCGACTTCATAGTACCAGCTGCCATTTGAAGAATAACGGTTCCATGCGGCTTTACTCATGCCGTGAAGGCTTAGCACCCGGATCTTATCGGCAAGCCCCTCATCATCAGTCGTCAGCATGCCGCCTTCCCCTGTCGCGAGGTTTTTGGTGGCGTAAAAGCTGAATGCCGTTGCATCCCCGATAGAACCGATCATTCTTTGCTTATAAGTCGTATATACCGCATGTGCCGCATCCTCCAGCACGAATAAACCATGATTCTGGGCAATAGCCAATATTGCATCCATATCGCAGGACTGCCCGCCAAAGTGGACGGGCACAACTGCTTTGGTTCGCGGTGTGACGGCCGCCTCAAGCTTTACAGGGTCAATATTGAGCGTGTTTTCGTCAATATCCGCAAACACAGGCGTCGCTCCCGTATGAATAATCGTATTGGCAGTCGAGCTGAACGTAAGCGGAGAGGTAATGACCTCGTCCCCGGGTCCGATCCCTTTTGCTTTCAAAGCCAAAAATAAAGCTGCGGTACATGAATTCACCGCCACGGCGTGCTTCACCCCGACAAACGCGGCAAACTCTTTTTCAAACTGCTGAACCTTCGGGCCTTTAGAGAGCCATCCCGATTCAAGCGTTTCTGTAACCTCCTGAATTTCTTCCTTACCGATTAACGGCAATGAGTAAGGGAGAAAATGATTTCTTTTTTGCACCATTTCTTTGCGCTCCTATCATTTTATTCAGTATCTTCCCGCCTGTAATCAACCCCTGTTTTGGCTTTCAGTTCCACAAATAAAGCATTTGTTGATTCTGCCACCGGATAATTAGCCGCTATGAATGCCAGGCGCGCCTCTTCTGCTTTTTGATGCACGTCGGGACTTCGAAGAACCTCAACCAAGGTGTGCGCCAGTTCATCCGGCTGGTCAAACATAAAATCGCCAAGAGACTCATAATACGGATACGAGCGATTTCCGGACGATTTTCCGATCAGCACAGGCTTTTGAAACAGCATGGCTTCAAGACCGACTGTCGAGGTCTGCGTCACTGCGGCATCAACATACGGCAGCAAATCATAAAGCTCCAGCTCCTTTTTGATGACTCTGCATGCTTTATGTTTTTTCGCCGCCTCGTGATACAGATCAAGCTTGTTTTTTCCGATTTCCCACGGGTGGGGTTTAATAATGATTTGCAGCTGCTTCTGATCAGAAAGCCCCTGCAGCACACCCGAATAAAAATCTTCTGAAAAGGGCTGAGTGGCAATGAGCACAATTTTTTTAGTCGGCTGAAAAGCAAGTTTTCGATAGAATATGGACATATCCATAGGTGTTCTGTTAAAAATCTGATCGAAGCGGGGATGTCCCGTTACGAGAATCTGCTCGGGCTTACAGCCTTTTCGTATGAACCACTCTGCTTCATACGCACCAAAAACAGCTTGATAGGTTGTAAAAACAGGAATGAAGGCTTCATCTCCCATCAATGCGCCATGCTGAAGACAAATGCTGACGGCCCCTTTTCTTTGGCACATGAGAGCGAGCACCCTGCTGTAAATGTCTTCTGCCGTTCCGACAATAACAGCTGAAATCTTTTCCTGTTCAAACAGCGCATCAACTGTATCAATGGCCTCTATAAATAAAGGAATATCTTTGAAAAGCCGGTCGCGAAACGCTTGATCACCAAATGCCGGGTGATCATCATAAGGGGCGAGAAGCGAACAGGCTGTTTCGAGATAATGCTTCGAATCGCCTTTTTGGCATGAATCCGCAATCTCCCGCTTGCTAATGACAGGCAGATCACAATAATGCGGCAAACTCCATCTGGCCAAAACAGCCGTTTTTTCAGGATCAAATTGATAGTAATTTTCGTTTGAAAAACGCAGATAATCAAAGTGCAAAATGACTTTCCCTTTAACAGGTTTGTCATTTGTTTTAACGATTTTTCGGATTCTTTCTTCAAAAAACGGCTGAATCTGCCCCTCATCGATATGCTGATCCACCGATCCGAATAATTCCGGTTCTTCTTCCATCATCACCCTCAGCTCAGGGCTGATGTATTGATAAAAATTACTGATAAGCCCAAGCGGAATCCCTTTGTAGCGAAGTTTGTCAAAAAGCTCCACGTACTTCCGGTACAGCACCCAATAATTGCTTAAATAGGCCGACAAGCTCTCACCCCATTCCAAGCTTTTTTAATGATTCACGCAGCTCTCGGCAATTTCGCTGCGGAGGAAGGTTCCTGACAAATTCATTTTTTTCTGATTCAAACAGCTGAAAGTGAATCGATTGGTCGGTAATATAATTCAGGTCCAGCTCCTCATCCAGTGGGTAAAACGGATAAAAATGATTGACTCTCCAAAAGAACCGGGCATCTCCTATACGGTAAAACGCCGGGCTTTCATCCCAATAGGAGCCAAACTTCTCCTTTACCTTCTCAAGCACCGAATACCTGTGCATCACCGAGCAATGATCAATTGCGCACGGTGCGTTCCATGTCACTTGAGCGGCAGGCCTGACAGTTTCTTTTACAATGTCGCGATTCTCGTTTAAATGATAGGTTTTGGAGGCTGAGTAAATCACAGCCTTTTCAGGATGGGTATCGAGCTCCCGCACCATTTTCAGGAGGCGGTCCGGCATATAGATGTTGTCATCCGTCGCATAGGTGATATATTCACCCTCCGCCATCTCAATCGCCTGATTGATCAGTGCCGCGTATCTCGTTTTTTCTGTTCTTTCCTTCACTCCAGATATATCGCTTTGATAAAAACGCACTCGGTTATCATTCAAAAAAGGACGGATTACATTCAGCGTCTCTTCATTGGAGTTGTCATCCATAATAAACAATTCAAAATCTGAAAACGTTTGTGAGAGTATGCTAGAAATGGACTTTGCCACATAATCGCTTTTGTTATAGCTCGTCATAATGACTGATACTTTAGGCAAATCCTACACCTCCTTCTTGGAACTTCACACCTGAAACTATCGTTATCTTATGTTGCTTATGCTCAAGTTGCGCTAGGGATACAAACCAATATGCGAAAAGTTTGTGTATGTCTATGAAAAACAGCGGCTGCCCAGAGCGAAATCTGATCGGTCCGCTGTTCTTTTTCAGCATAATCCAAGCATCAGCCTCATAAGGTGAAAGAGATAAAAATCGCACCAGCGACTAAGATCGTTTTCCATCGGAGGTGAGTCATCGCGGAGCGTTCACCTATACATCCAGAACATGTTTTGAATGGTTTTCATAAAAAGGAGGAACGATATGAAACCGAAAAAAAATCAATATCAGCAAATGCAGGGATTTGATAATATGCAGGGGTATCAGCCTCAGTTTGGCGCCAACCCGTACCCGCAGCAAGGCCAAGGCCCACAAATGCAGACAATGGGGATGCAGCCAATGATGCCAATGCAGCAGGGACAGCAAGGACAACAAGGACAGCAGGGATTTGGATTCCCGGGCCAGCAGCAGGGCGGCGGTTTTCAAATTCCATCGGGGCCTACACCGTCAGGACCGGGCCAAAGCGTTCCCGGCATGCTGCCTGTTGAGGAATCTTACATCGAGAATATTTTGCGCCTGAATCGGGGAAAAACGGCCACCATTTATATGACATTTGAAAACAGCAAGGAATGGGGCTCGAAGATTTTTCGCGGCGTCATCGAAGCTGCGGGCCGGGATCACATTATTATCAGCGACCCGAAATCAGGAACACGCTACCTGCTCCTGACAATCTACCTCGATTACATTACATTTGATGAAGAAATTGCTTATACGTATCCATATTCCATGGCGTCCTATTCGCCAAGATAAGAAAAAAGCCAATCACTCATATGATGAGGATTGGCTTTTTTGTTTATAGATATTTGACGGCTGCGACAACGATCATAATCCAAGAAATAATAAACGCCACACCGCCGAGCGGGGTGATCGCTCCAAGAATGGAGATTTGCGTCACACTTAGAATATATAAGCTTCCGGAAAACAGCACAATTCCCGCAAACATCAGCCATCCGGCTGTCGTGACACTGCCTATGCCGGATAATTTATCAGCCAGAAACGCGACAACGAATAACCCAAGGGCGTGATACATATGATACTGCACGCCTGTGTGCCAAACCTGAAGATATTTATCAGGTATTTTCCCTTCTAATCCGTGAGCGCCGAATGCTCCGAGTCCCACGGCAAGCAGGGCGTTAATGGCCCCTAATATGATAAAAACTTTCATCTATCTCTCCCGCCTTTTCGTTAAACTCATATCATTTATCTTATCGCACCTGCTCCAAAATTCAATGTTTGTTCTCCGTTGACACGAGATTGTCGGATTTTCTCCTGCGCCAAAGCTGGAACTGGTCAGCCGCTATTGCAGCAAGCGTCCCTAATACGAGCCCGTTGCTTAATAGAGAAATAAATACCGGATGCAATCCCTTTAACGCAGTTTCAGGAACAAACATGATACCGACCCCTGTCAGCAGCGAGATGCCGATGATAGACCTCACCCTTTTTGATTCTTCTTTGTCATATGAATCAAATTCGGCAAAGGCCAGACCGCCCATTGCGGAGAACACAACAAAATTCACCGCAAATCCAACGGGTGACGGCAGGCTCGCAAACGTATTCATAAAAAACGGGATCACGCTGATCACGATAACCAGAATACTGCCGAGCATAAACGGTTTTTTAGAAGGCATTTTGGTCGTTTCAATAAAACCTGCGGCTCCCGAAATCGGAACAGGCGCAATAGCTCCCGTCAAACCGCTAAGCAGATGGCTGAATGAAGCGGCAAAACCGGCATGGCGTTCATGATGCTTTCCATCAGGCTGTTTGCTGAATTTTTTCACGGCGATGTCCACGACCTTCATGCTCGCCAGCATATTCACGATCAGCAAGATGGTAATAAAAATAGAAGTGATGATCAGGCCACTGTTAAATAACGGTGTCCCAAAAGGAAACAGGGAAGGCAGCTGAAACAGCCGGTCCGGCATTTCAATCGGCTTTGCCGCTCCGGCAGCCGCAAACAGCACCCATCCGCCGAACAAGGCTAATAAAATAGAATATTGCTTAAAAAACATGATGTTCGAATTTGTCATTATAAAGGCGGCAGCGATCACAACAAGCGCCAGGCCAAATACAAGACCATCCACCCCGTCCTGTCGATAACCGATTCCGAGAATTCCTTTTATAATGGGCTGACTCAGCTGCATGACAAGAAGCAATAAATAGACGCCCGTTACAACCGGAGTAAACAATTTTGCAAGTCTGTCAATGACCTTGAAAACACTTAACAAAAAGAAACATACAGCGCTTACAAGAAGAGCTCCCTGCAAACCCCGCAGTGTGTCTCCATATGTCGCAAACACAGTTCCCGTCAGCCCTGCGTAGATCGTATACACTCCCCACCACAAGCCGGCTGGGCTTTCATTGATCGGCAGTCTGTGGCCTTTCAAACACTGAATGACGGCGGCAATTCCCAGTACAAAAAAAGTGCTTTGAATCAATCTTGCAGAATCTGAGTGATCCAGATGAAACGACTGGGCAACCGCCACCGGAACAACTATCGCCGCAGCAATGATAAACGCTGTCCATTGCAGCGCGCCAAGAACCAATTTCACGTAAGCTCAACCTCTCTCTTTAAAAATCAAATAAAGACTCTCCGTTTCCATCCTCTTCCTGCTTCTCTTTTTCTTGCTTTCGATATTTGTTTAATCCCGCGCTCCCCATCATTTTTTCCATCATCAGCTGGTCTGTCGATGGCGGCGCGGCAGGACTTGGCGTAACGCTCGGCTGTATGCGGGGCGCGCTCACGTTCTCCGGCTGATCAAGCACGACATCACACAGAGAACGGACAACCGCTACATAACGCTTCAGCTCCTCATCCCGTTCAGCTGTTTTTGCTTTTTTCAGCTCCTCTTCCATCTTTTGAATTAATGCAGATATATGAATGTTCATGAAGCACCCTCCAAAAAAATAAATGTTGTCTTCCTGCATTTTATCAAATTCCTGCTGTAAACGCAGATATGAGTTTGTTATTTTTTCTGACAAACCTTGCGCGATTGACAAGCAGAAGAGATTTTTCACATAATAAATCACCATACCTTACAAAAAGGAGAAACGGAATGAACAGCATCCCCTCTATCATCAGCAAGCATAAAGCCTATTTTGCGGCGGGACATACGAGACCGCTTGAATCGAGACTGAACATTTTGCGAAAGCTGAAACAAGCCGTCAGAACTCATGAAGCCGATCTCATAGCCGCTCTCTACCAGGATCTCCATAAATCCGAGCAAGAAGCATACTCAACAGAAATCGGAATCGTCTTGGAGGAAATCAGCTTTGTCATGAAACGGCTGAGAAAATGGTCCAAGCCGAAACGAGTCAAAACGCCGCTGACTCATCTAGGCTCCAAAAGCATCATCATTTCTGAGCCGTATGGAACCGTTTTGGTGATTGCGCCTTGGAATTATCCCTTACAGCTGGCGCTTTCTCCGTTGATTGGAGCCATTGCGGCGGGGAACACGGTCGTTCTCAAGCCATCAGAATATACGCCGGCTGTTTCTGCTATTCTTTCCAAACTCATCAGCAGCGTTTTTCCGACCGATTATGTCGCTATGGCAGAAGGCGGGCCCGACGTCAGCACAGCATTATTACAGCAGCCCTTTGACTACATTTTCTTTACCGGCAGCGTAGCCGTGGGAAAAATCGTCATGGAGGCCGCCGCCAAACAATTAATTCCCGTAACCTTGGAGCTCGGCGGCAAAAGTCCCTGCATCGTCCATAAAGATGCTGACATTCAGCTTGCCGCCAAACGCATCGTCTTCGGGAAATTTACAAATGCGGGACAAACCTGCATCGCACCGGATTATTTATTTGTCCACGAGGACATCAAAACGAAGCTCACAGAAGAAATGAAGCGTGCGATCAGAGAATTTTACGGCCCTCAGCCGGAACGGAATCCGCAGTACGGCAAAATCGTCAGTGAACGGCACTATCAGCGGCTGCTCAGCTTTCTGAATGACGGCATCCCACTCACAGGCGGACAATCTGATCCCAATCATCACAAAATTGCGCCGACCATTCTCGAACAAGTGAGAGATGACTCTCCAGTGATGCAGGAGGAGATTTTCGGGCCGATTCTTCCGCTCTTTACATACCGCAATATCGGGGAAGTCATTGAAAAAGTCCAATCGCGCCCTAAGCCGCTCGCCCTGTATCTCTTCACCACAAACAAAGAAATTGAGCGCGCTGTTTTAGGAAATCTGTCGTTTGGCGGGGGCTGTGTCAATGATACGTTAATGCATGTGGCGACGCCGTATTTGCCATTCGGCGGCGTCGGGGAAAGCGGCATCGGCAGCTATCACGGGTTTGACAGTTTTAACACATTCACGCACAAAAAAAGCGTCGTCAAACAAACGAACCGCTTCGACTTCGCATTTCGTTATCCTTCCTCCAAAAACGGGCTGCGAATGATTCGAAAAATACTCAAATAAAAAAGCGCAGATCACCTGCGCTTTTTATAAATCCTTAATACACCAATCAATCGGCGCCTCTCCCATTTTCTCCAAATAGGCATTCGCCCGGGAAAACGGTCTGCTCCCGAAAAATCCGTTTCTCGCCGAAAACGGGCTGGGATGCGTCGATTCAATGATAAAATGCTTGGAGGTGTCGATCCGTTCTTTTTTCACTTGGGCATGCCTTCCCCACAAAATAAAGATAACCGGCCGCTCCCTTTCATTCAGCACGTCAATAATTCGGTCCGTCAGTCGCTCCCAGCCTTTTCCCTTATGGGAATTCGCCTGTCCGCGCCTTACTGTCAGCACAGTATTCAGCAAAAGAACGCCTTGCTTTGCCCAGCTCACAAGCGACCCGTGATTCGGGATGCTGCACCCGATGTCCTGCTGCAGTTCAAGAAAAATATTTTTTAACGAAGGCGGCTGCTTTACACCGGGCTTGACAGAGAAGCTTAAACCTTGAGCCTGTCCCGGCCCGTGATACGGATCTTGTCCCAGAATGACGACCTTGACATCATCATATGATGTATAATGCAGTGCATTGAAAATATCCCGGCTGTCCGGATAAATCGTTTGCTCCGCGTATTCCCGCTTCAGCATTTCTCTGAGCTCTTGATAATATGGTTTCTCAAACTCATCCTTTAGCTGATTCCACCAGCTGTCTTGTAAAAGCTGTTTCAAGATTCAGGCCCCCTTACGAACGATGAAGTCTGGAATAGACAGGCTCGCCATCCCAAACCATTTCACTTTTTGCTTCCCGCCTCTTCATCTCAGGCTCTTCAAGCAGGACAGCAAAGTTTTTCGTCGGCAGCTCCCCGAGTCCGTGCTTTTCACTTAAACGATCCAAATATTGCTTCCGCTTGGCGCCAAGGTCCGCAGACTGATTGTCTCCCGCGTCACTGAAGGCATAAATCACACTGGCGCAAGGGACACGCTTCACCCGGTAATCCTTGGCCACGCGTAAATAAAAATCCCAATCCCAGTAATTGTGCACATCAGCATCGAAATACCCGATTTCATCATGCAGAAAACGTCTGTACATGCTGCCCGACGGCACGTATGTAGAAAACACTCTCATATCCTCATAGTCAGCGGTATAAGCAAACAATTTCCGTGACACTGGATATCTTGTTCCGTTTTTCTCTTCAAACGAGACAATTTCCGCATCAGAATGAACGAAGTCTGCCGTTTCTATTTCCTTCGCCATTCTTTCCACATGCCCTGGCGTAAAGAAATCATCGTCATCACACAGCATAATGCAATCGCCAGACGCCTCTTTTACACCGGCATTTCTCGCAGCCACATGCCCCGAGTTCTTTTCTAAATTGATGACAGCAATCGGCAGCTCCGGATACAGTGCTTTGACCGGCACGACCGATTCCCCGGCATCATTCACAATAATAATTTCATACGGCTTCAAGGTCTGGCGGGAAATCGACTCCAAAAGCTCACACAAAGCCGGAATCCGATTATAGGTCACAATTACGATAGAAATCTTCATGATGCTCTCCTTCTCATTTTCATAGTCATGTACTATTAAAACATATATTGGACGGGAGATCAGTGGGAATATCCTACTGAAACAGGATAAGGTGATAATGAAAATACTAGATGAATTGCTAAGCCTTCTATATTGTGATACAGAGAAAATCTAACTATAATGAAAGACAAAACACGATGGAGGTTCAAGACATGTCTATGCATAAAGCACTCACCATTGCCGGCTCAGATTCCAGCGGCGGTGCTGGGATTCAAGCTGATTTAAAAACATTTCAAGAAAAAAACGTATACGGGATGACCGCCTTAACGGTGATCGTTGCGATGGACCCAAACAACAGCTGGGACCATCAGGTATTCCCAATCGATACTGATACAATCCGCGCCCAGCTTGCAACAATTACGGACGGCATCGGTGTGGACGCCATGAAAACAGGAATGCTGCCAACCGTTGACATTATCGAGCTTGCGGCAAAAACGATCAAAGAAAAACAATTAAAAAATGTGGTAATTGACCCGGTTATGGTTTGCAAAGGTGCTAATGAAGTCCTCTATCCGGAGCACGCCCAAGCCCTGCGTGAGCAATTGGCTCCGCTAGCCACTGTCATTACGCCAAACTTGTTTGAAGCCAGCCAGCTCAGCGGTATGGATGAACTAAAAACAGTTGACGATATGATCGAAGCCGCGAAAAAAATTCACGCACTCGGCGCTCAATATGTCGTCATTACAGGCGGAGGTAAACTCAAACATGAGAAAGCCGTTGATGTTCTCTATGACGGAGAAACAGCGGAAGTCCTTGAAAGCGAAATGATCGATACGCCTTATACACATGGCGCAGGCTGTACATTCTCAGCAGCCGTGACAGCGGAGCTTGCCAAAGGTGCGGAAGTCAAAGAAGCCATTTACGCAGCGAAAGAATTCATCACAGCGGCCATTAAAGAATCCTTCCCGCTAAACCAGTATGTTGGTCCTACGAAGCATTCTGCACTGCGCCTGAATCAACAATCATAAACAAAAGGGGCTGCCTTACAGAAAGGCAGCCCTTTTTAAATCACCGAAGACTTTTCACAGAAAAAACTGCCGATCCCATCGGCAGCCTGTTTATTTGATTTTTAAATTGTTTGCAGATTTCCTCAAAAATGTTTCTATCGACTGAACAAAAAGTGCATATTCCTTCATTTGTTCATATGCTCGCGTGAGAATTTCCGCCGTTTCACTGTGCGGCGTTGTTCCGCCAAGCATTTTTTTCAGCTGAAGCAGCACATCCTTATATTCTTCCCGCTTATCTTCAACTTGGTTAGCAGCCTTTTCCAAACATTCCGGTGTTATCTTCTGTTCATGTATATTCAAGAAAACAACTCCTTTTACAGAAAAAAATAGTAGGTTATCGTTGAAGAATAGCACAGATGGCTCAGATTTCACATAAGAAAATAGAAGGATTTTCTACATAAGTGTCCAAATTCCGACATTCATTTCAGATTTCCCGGTCGAACTGGCTGTTACTTCATGATTTCCCGGGAAAGGAAAATATCTTGCACTAAAGACCTCTTCTCCGTTATTCATAAAGATTTCCACAGATGACGCGTCGAGAAACATGTGTACGGTATGCAAATCCTTGATGCGGCAATGTCTCGCTTCTGTTCTTTTTCCGTCAAAGCTCTTTCGTTCCAGCGTAACAATCCCTTCGTCTTTATGGAAGGAAAACGTAGCCGTTCCGCGGATACTGATTGAAAAGCCAGACTCCGTATGAATGTCTTCCAGCAGAATCTCAGCTCTTTCAGGTTTTTCCACTGGAAGCGTACCAGATGATCCATGCATGTTGATGTGTATTTTTTTCTCATTTCTGCGCATGGCTTTTAGCTCAGGCAGCGGCTGCTGAATCAGCTTCTGGCCTGAAAGCGTCAGCTGTCTCGGCAGCGTCATGCAGTGAATCCAGTGGTAGTCAATGGTCGGATGGGACCCTTCATCCTGATCAGGCACCGCCATCCATGCAAACAAAATCCGCCTTCCCTGATCGTCTTCAAGTGTTTGCGGCGCGTAAAAATCAAAACCTTGATCAAGCTCCGTAAATTCACCATGCTTCAGTTCAGGCTTGTTATAATCGAGACGGCCGACAAAATAACCTGATTGATATACGTTCTGATAACGAAAACCGTCAGCCTCAAGCCCTTGAGGCGAAACAATCAGCACATCCGATCCTTGAAGGGAAAACAAATCTGGGCATTCCCACATGTATCCAAAATCGTCCAGCCCGTTGAAGCCCGCGCCGGTTATCGGGCCAAGAAATCTCCACTCACTCAGGTTATCAGAAGCAAACAATACAGCCTGCCCTTTCAAATTCTCTGTTTGCGCACCAATCACCATATACCATGTGCCTTCATGCCCCCATACCTTCGGATCGCGAAAATGCGCCGTGTATCCTTCAGGGAGGCGGGCGACGACACCCTTTTTCTCAAAGGACAGTCCGTCGTCAGATACAGCAAGGCATTGATACGTTTCCCGGTTTCCATTCTGATCCCTGACATTTCCTGTGTAAAACAGATAGAGCCGATCGTCTTTCGTGACAGCACTGCCCGAGTAGCAGCCGTTTTTATCAAACCAATCACTCGGAGCCAGCGCAATCTCTTCCCGCTTCCAATTCACAACATCCTGTGTCGTATAATGCCCCCAAAATTTTGCGCCGTGCCCCGTCTGAAAAGGCTGCCACTGAAAGAATACATGATAGCTGCCCTTCCAATAAATCACGCCATTCGGGTCATTCAGCAGCCCAACCGGCGGCATGATGTGAAAATGCTGGCGGTGCGGATCGCTGTTAGCGATGGGCTCTTTTTTCTCCACTTCCTCATAAGCCCGGCGACGAAGCTCCTGGTCATGTGCTGTCATTTTTTCCTCTCCTCATCCTCATTAATCTTCATGACAAATGCTGCAATGAACGCTGACACTGCTGCAATCGCCATGCCAATCAGATAGTGAATCAAGTTGCTGAAGCCAAACGGAGCCGCAATGGCGATCATCGGAATTCCCGTTAACCCGTAAGCGTTTGCAGCTACATGTGTAAAGACGACATATGCCCCACCCAATGCGCCTCCGATCATCGCGGCGATAAACGGTTTTCGGTAGCGAAGATTGACTCCGAATATGACGGGCTCAGTAATGCCGAGAAAAGCGGAAAATGCTGCTGGAAGCGCGATTTCTTTTGTCTTTGCCTTTTTCGCCATAAAGAAGACGGCAAGGCCTGCCCCGCCCTGTGCGACATTCGCCATTGACCAGATCGGCAGCAAGTAGTTTTTGCCTATATCTGCAATTAGCCCCGCCTCAATCGCATGGAAGCTGTGATGAACACCTGTCAGCACGATGAGTGAATACGTGCCCCCGAAAATCAAACCTGCGACAAAACCGGCATGGTCATACACATAAGTTAAAGCAACCGTAATCCCGGAGCCAAGCGCCCTGCCCAGAGGGCCAATCGCGATAAAAGCAACAAACCCGGTGACAATCACAGTAACAAATGGTGTAACAAGCAAATCTACCGCATGTGGAACCACTTTTCTCGTCCATTTCTCTACCTTGCTCATCACATATACCGCAAGCAGGACAGGGATAACAGTTCCCTGGTAGCCGAGAAGCGCGATATCAAATCCGAAAAGATGCATATAATCAGGTGTCGCTTCAGCCAAACCCCATGGATTCAAAAGGTTTGGATGAATCATGATTCCCCCAATGACCGCTCCCAAGTACGGGTTGCTGCCAAATTCTTTTGAAGCGCTGACCCCGATTAGAATCGGCAAGAAAATGAATGCTGCACTTGAAAACATATCAAGCAGCTGCAAAAGCGCAGAATCCTTGCTCATCCAATGAAACGCATTGATCATACCCAGCAATCCCATTAATAGGCCGCTGGCTACAATAGCCGGGATGATTGGAACAAAAATATTAGAAAGCGTTTTCGCAAATCTCGCGGCGGGATTCAGCTTTTCTTTTGCCGCATCCTGATGATTGACGTGTTCTTCACGCTCAATATCAGCTTCTTTAGAAAAGGCATCGAATACTTTATTCACAAGGCCTGTTCCGAAAATGATCTGGTACTGGCCAGAGCTGCTGAAAGCCCCTTTGACGCCATCAAGCTCTTCTACTTGTGCTTGATCTATCTTTGATTCATCTTTCATCACTAAACGCAGTCTTGTTGCACAATGAGCCGCGCTGATAATATTTTCTTTCCCTCCGAGAAGCTCAATGAGGCGTTTTGCAGTCTCTTTGTAATCCATCTATTTCTCCCCCTTTTATTTAAACAAAAAAGACCTAAAATTCGCCAACGAATAAAGGACACAGCGATCCTTTTTCATTTACGCAAATTTTAGGTCTTGCCTGCTTTACCAGTCACAATCCCGCTTATTCAGATTAAGAATACGCTTTCATCATAAATCATGACAGCGTTTCCGTCAACTATTTTTTTAGTTAAATAGTTTGATAAAACATCTAGACAAAAATTCGTAAAAATTAATTGTGAAATACTTCACAATATTATGCTATACTATGCTCAATCATGAAAGAAAGCAGGAAAAGACAATGGAAACTCAAGCATTGCAAAAGGTTGAACAGTATGCTTTGAAAAAACAAAACATATTCGCTTCAAGCAAAATCCGTTATGTGCTTCGGTCCATTTTGGCCAGTATGTTTATTGGTTTTGGCATTACAGCCGCAAGCAAAACAGGCAGCTATTTCTTTATGGCTGATTCTCCGTTTGCCTTTCCGGCAGCTGCTGTCACTTTCGGGGCCGCTATTCTGCTGATTGCTTACGGAGGCGGAGATTTATTTACCGGCAACACCTTTTATTTCACCTACACCGCGCTCCGGAAAAAAATCAGCTGGCGCGACACCCTATACTTGTGGATGTCAAGCTATGCCGGCAATTTAATCGGCGCCATTTTGTTTGCCATCCTGATCAGCGCGACGGGACTTTTTGAGGAGCCTTCTGTTCATTCCTTTTTGATTCATTTGGCAGAGCACAAAATGGAGCCGCCGGCTTCCGAATTGTTTTTCAGAGGAATGCTGTGCAATTGGCTTGTCTGCCTCGCCTTTTTCATTCCAATGTCTCTCAAAGGGGAAGGAGCAAAGCTTTTTACCATGATGCTTTTCGTTTTCTGCTTCTTTATTTCCGGCTTTGAACACAGCATTGCCAATATGTGCACATTCGCCATCTCGCTTTTGATCGAGCACCCTGATACAGTGACACTGATGGGAGCAGTCAGAAACTTAATTCCCGTTACGCTCGGCAATCTGACCGCGGGAATAGTTATGATGGGCTGGATGTACTACACACTGAATCCTGATCAATAAAAAAACTTCCAGAGATCACTCCCTGCAAGTCAAGGCGGTTATTCCGAGAGATCTTGAAGACGCTGGACATGCAGCGTGATATAGCCGGCCTCGGATTCCGGCAAATGTAATTGATATTCATTTTTCAAAAACTCCGCCAGCTCCAGCGCACATTGATAGGCGAATGAATACTTTTTTTGGATGAAATAAAGCATCTCCTCGTCCATACGATGGAGCGCTTCATTTGATTCCAACCGGCTGACCGCGTATCGCAAATGCGTGACAAGGCGTTGATAGGAAATGCTGTTTTCATCCACCTTTCGATTAAAGTATTGTTCTATTTTCTCTATCATTTCTTTGATCATGGTCGTATGCTTCAGCGCCGAATACATGCTCTCCGCATCCATCTTCGCCGTATGGATGTGAAGGGCAATATAACCCGCTTCATCTTCAGGCAGAGACACGCCCAATGTCTCTTTTACATGTCCGATCGCCCACAGGCCGATCTCGTATTCTTTTTTATAGAGCGCCTTTATCTCATGCAGCAATTTATTCTGCACAAGCAGCCCATTTTGAATCCTTTCGATCGCAAAGGACAAATGGTCGGAAAGCGCGATATGAATGTGATCGCTCAGCGGCGCCGCGAGCTCTCCTTCCGCATAGCTGATGATATCCTCAGCTATTTCTATATGCTCCTCCGGCAGTGTTTGCAGGATTTGTTTGAACTTTTCATTCTCGTCGCGCACGACAAAGATCTTTTCCACTTTATTCATAGGGATGAGATCATTTTTCTTTTTTTGAAAAGCGATTCCCGGCCCCATCACGATTTTTTCCTGATCATCCTCTTTTATTAAAGCCGCATTGTTGTTTAATACTTTATAGATTTTCAAGAGGTTATCTCTCCCGCCAATTTGCTTTTGACTGGGATTTTACCTCCTTTTGACCGCCATGTAAAGATGCGGGCCCGCTCTCTCCTGCTTTGGCGATTCCTTGAAGGCTTGCAAACACCTTCTTTTATAAAGCGCGGCGGCTTTCGCTTTCTGCTTTTCTTCCTCATTCACAGCCATCCGCCATTCATAAAACGAAACGAGTCCTGCGGCCTGCACCGCCGCCTTTCTTTGGTATGTACGCTGAGCCGAATAAACCGCAGCAGCCGCAGTTTTTCTGTCTGGCGTCACCCAGTTCATCAAAAAGACCATCCACACCCGTAAAGATACAAGCAAACGTTTCATAGAAAAACATCCCTCCGCTTCTTTTTGGCAGGCAGCCTTTTTAGCAGCCCGTTTTCTCAGCCGCAGCCCGCAAGAAAAGACGGCCGATTTCTTTTCTCGCAAACTAGCGGCTCTAGCAAAACTCATGACTCTATGATAGACCGTGGAAAGAGAATTCTTTGTCACAATATGAGTGAAAAAACCAACTAGTTTTTAGAAGTTTTGTTGAAAGCTGAAAGAATTGAAATGAAAATTGGAGAACCGCTTTGAAAACTTTATACACAAGTTATCCCAAAGATAAGAACAACTTAATCACAAGAGATATCCACATGTCCACAAACTCTATCTATATTTTGTATACGAACGTATATTCCTAACTATATATATACACAGGTTTATTCACTTATACACAGGGTTCTGTGTATAACTCCTTCGTTATACACAAACAAAATCCAATAAATGGTCCAAATGACACAAGGATTTTTTTGAATTTTCAAGAAATATATACTAGATCTTTCACATTTTTTCTAAATACAAAGGGGGAAACACATTGAAAAAGGGGATCATTCGCTTTCTGCTTGTCAGTTTCGTCTTATTTTTTGCCTTATCCACAGGTATTACGGGCGTCCAGGCAGCTCCGGCTTCTTCAAAAACGTCGGCTGATCTGGAAAAAGCCGAGGTATTCGGTGATATCGACATGACGACAAGCAAAAAAACAACCGTTATAGTGGAATTAAAAGAAAAATCCTTGGCAGAAGCGAAGGAAGCGGGAGAAAGCCAATCGAAAAGCAAGCTGAAAACCGCTCGCACCAAAGCAAAAAATAAAGCAATCAAAGCGGTGAAAAACGGAAAAGTAAACCGGGAATATGAGCAGGTATTCTCAGGCTTCTCTATGAAGCTTCCAGCTAATGAGATTCCAAAACTTCTCGCGGTAAAAGACGTGAAGGCGGTGTACCCGAACGTCACATATAAAACAGATAATATGAAGGATAAAGACGTCACAATCTCCGAAGACGCCGTATCTCCGCAAATGGATGACAGTGCGCCTTATATCGGAGCAAACGATGCATGGGATTTAGGCTACACAGGAAAAGGCATCAAGGTGGCGATTATTGACACTGGGGTTGCATACAATCACCCAGATCTGAAGAAAAACTTTGGACAATATAAAGGATACGATTTTGTGGACAATGATTACGATCCAAAAGAAACACCAACAGGCGATCCGAGGGGCGGAGCGACTGACCACGGCACACACGTAGCCGGAACTGTGGCTGCAAACGGAACAATTAAAGGCGTAGCTCCTGATGCCACACTTCTTGCTTATCGTGTGTTAGGGCCTGGCGGAAGCGGCACAACGGAAAACGTCATCGCCGGTGTGGAACGTGCAGTGCAGGACGGGGCAGATGTGATGAACCTGTCTCTCGGAAACTCTTTAAACAACCCGGACTGGGCGACAAGCACAGCGCTTGACTGGGCCATGTCAGAAGGCGTTGTCGCTGTTACCTCAAACGGCAACAGCGGACCGAACGGCTGGACAGTCGGATCGCCGGGCACATCAAGAGAAGCGATTTCTGTCGGTGCGACTCAGCTGCCGCTCAATGAATACGCAGTCACTTTCGGCTCCTATTCTTCAGCAAAAGTGATGGGCTATAACAAAGAGGACGACGTCAAAGCGCTCAATAACAAAGAAGTTGAGCTTGTCGAAGCGGGAATCGGTGAAGAAAAGGATTTTGAAGGGAAAGACCTGACAGGCAAAGTCGCCGTTGTCAAACGAGGCAGCATTGCATTTGTGGATAAAGCGGATAACGCTAAAAAAGCCGGTGCAATCGGCATGGTTGTGTATAACAACCTCTCTGGAGAAATTGAAGCCAATGTGCCAGGCATGTCTGTCCCAACGATTAAGCTTTCATTAGAAGACGGCGAAAAACTCGTCAGCGCCCTGAAAGCTGGTGAGACAAAAACAACATTCAAGTTGACGGTCTCAAAAGCGCTCGGTGAACAAGTCGCTGATTTCTCATCACGCGGCCCTGTTATGGATACGTGGATGATTAAGCCTGATATTTCGGCGCCAGGGGTTAATATCGTGAGCACGATCCCAACACACGATCCTGACCATCCATACGGCTACGGATCAAAACAAGGAACAAGCATGGCATCGCCTCATATTGCCGGAGCGGTTGCCGTTATTAAACAAGCCAAACCAAAGTGGAGCGTTGAACAGATTAAAGCCGCCATCATGAATACCGCTGTCACTTTAAAGGATAGCGATGGGGAAGTATATCCGCATAACGCTCAAGGCGCAGGCAGCACAAGAATCATGAACGCAATCAAAGCCGATTCGCTCGTCTCACCTGGAAGCTATTCATACGGCACGTTCTTGAAGGAAAACGGAAACGAAACAAAAAATGAAACGTTTACGATTGAAAATCAATCTTCCATTAGAAAATCATACACACTTGAATACTCATTTAATGGCAGCGGCATCTCCACATCCGGCACAAGCCGTGTTGTGATTCCGGCACATCAAACCGGAAAAGCCACTGCAAAAGTAAAGGTCAATACGAAGAAAACAAAAGCTGGCACCTATGAAGGAACGGTTATCATCAGAGAAGGCGGAAAAACGGTCGCTAAGGTACCTACATTGCTGATTGTGAAAGAGCCCGATTATCCGAGAGTCACATCTGTCTCCGTCAGCGAAGGGTCTGTACAAGGTACCTATCAAATTGAAACCTACCTTCCTGCGGGAGCGGAAGAGCTGGCGTTCCTCGTCTATGACAGCAACCTTGATTTCGCAGGCCAAGCCGGCATTTATAAAAACCAAGATAAAGGTTACCAGTACTTTGACTGGGACGGCACGATTAATGGCGGAACCAAACTTCCGGCCGGAGAGTATTACTTGCTCGCATATGCCGCGAACAAAGGCAAGTCAAGCCAGGTTTTGACCGAAGAACCTTTCACTGTTGAATAAGAAAAAGCCCTGCCGATTCGGCAGGGCTTTTTAAAGATCAGTCAGCAAACGCCTCGTGCAATAATCGATACGATCGGAGCTTATCTTCAAAATGATGCGTGATGGTCACCACCATGATTTCCTCTGTTTCATACGCTTTACTCAAAGCTAACAGCCGCTCCTTAACCTGTTCTTTCGTACCGACAATCATTCGATTTCGATTATCAGCAATTCGTCTCTGTTCATAAGGAGAATACGTATTTTTCCGAACAGCTTCATACGAAGGAACTCCCTCTAAAGGAATACCCTGCTCTCCCGCCAAAAGTGTAAAATCAAGCACAGCCCCAAGCTCCTCTGCCTTCTCCTCCGTGTCAGCACAAAGAACAAAAACAGCAACTGCCGCTCGAGGCGTATCTCCTAACACAGACGGTTTGAATCGCCTCTTATACTGTCTGACAGTACCCTCTCCGCCCTCTCCATTGATAAAATGGGCAAACATATAGCCAGCGCCAGATTCAGCTGCGAGAAGCGCGCTTTCTCCAGATGAGCCGAGCAGCCACACATCCGGAGCCGTTGAAATATGCGGCGCAGCGGTCAGATTCGGAAAACGGTGTTTGTCATCCGCCAAATCATGCAAATACATGGTCAGCTCCTTAATTTGCTGCGGATACTGATCAGCATTGCGCTTACCGCCGTCATTCAGCGCCCATGATGCAATCGGCATTCCCCCCGGTGCTCTGCCAAGCCCCAGGTCAATTCTTCCTGGTGTCAGCCCCTCCAGAACACGAAAGTTTTCAGCTACTTTATAAGCACTGTAATGCGGCAGCATGACTCCTCCTGATCCAACACGGATTCGCTTTGTTTTCGCCGCTATATGACTGATTAGCACCTCAGGACTGGACCCTGCCAGCCGTTTTGAAAAGTGATGCTCAGAAACCCAAAATCTCTTATATCCAAGGTCCTCAGCAGCTTGGGCAAGCGCAACGGTTTGCTGTAAGGCCGTTTCTGCATTGCTGCCCTCTGATACTGGAGATTGATCTAATATACTTAATGAAACCATCCCTACCACCTCATCCTCATCGTATCACTGATCCCCTATTTTTTCTCCAAAGCCGCTCACACTGCTTATCAGTGTCCCCTATCATTCGCCATTTATTTGTGAAAGCATGTCCCTATTTGTCGGAATATGTTACACGTGAAACATAAAAACCCCTCCAGACGGAGAGGTTTGCTTTAGTTTTTATTAAAGCCCTTTTCTTTCACGTAGTCATTTAAATACGTACGCGGCTTTTGCTTCATAAAGTTCAGTATTTGATCGGACCACGTTTCTTCCCGCTGCCCGTTTGTTCTTTCTCTATAGTAATCAGAAATGGTTTTGTCATACGTATTCATAGTATGACGGAAATCGTCTGTGTTCACATTATACGTATTCTCATGATAAACGGCCTGCTTTGGCAATCTCGGTTTTTTGCCGGAAAGGTTCGCAGGATGGCCTACTGCCAGTCCGAAAAGCGGGAGCACATGGTCAGGCGTTTGCAGCACCTCTGTCACCTTGTCCAGTTCATTCCGAATGCCGCCGATATAGCAAATGCCAAGCCCCATGGATTCAGCGGCAATGCTCATATTTTGCGCTGCCAGCGCCGCATCAATCAAGCTAACCATAAACATTTCTGTATTCTCGAGCAGCTCAGAAATATGTTCACCTTTTTCCTCAGCCAGTTTTTGATGGCGGTACAAATCCGCACAAAATACAAAAAAGTGTCCGTTCTTCTCAACGTAAGGCTGATTCCCAGCAAGCACGGACAGCTCGCGTTTTTTCTCAGGATCAGAAACCCCGATAATCGAATATGCCTGCACATAGCTGGATGTAGACGCAGCCTGCGCACTTTTCACTAATGTATCAATTTCTTCAGCTGTCAAAAGCTGATCAGTAAAAGACCGGATTGACCGATGATTCAAAATGGTTTCGATTGTGTTATTCATCACAAGAACCTCCTTATCACTTTTTATCATATCCGAAAAAAAGTGATCTCAAAAGTGAAATGCTCTGCACAAAAAAAGACAGCCTCTGTAAAGGCTGTCTGCACATTAAGAATTAAAAAGATAACTTCTGTATTTCGTCAGCTGCACACTTGCATTATATACAATTCCAAATCCGATTAACGTGGAAAGTGTCGAGCTTCCCCCATAGCTGACAAACAGCAGCGGAATCCCGGTAACAGGCATAATGCCGATGTTCATTCCGATATTCTGGAATGTGTGGATCACAATTAACGCCGTATAGCCAACGCAAAAGAAAGAAGCGAAACGGTTAAACGGATGTATTTTGTCTATCAGAACGACAAGCCTGTAGATTAAAAAGAAGAACATGATGACAACAATTGCACAGCCTATAAAGCCAAATGACTCACCTATTATAGAAAAGATAAAGTCAGTCGTACTCTCTGGAACATAAACCTTCAAATTAGAAATACCATTACCTAAAATACCACCAGATCCTATTGCCATGATGGCCTGGTCAACTTGCCAGCTGTCATTTGAATCTTCCTGTGTCTCATTTGAAGCAGACACCCAAGAAGTGACCCGCTTAATTTGATAGTCCTGTATTCCAACTGATTTAGCAACGTCAGGAAAGTTTATCATTACTAATAAAATTAATGAAATGAGTAAGATACCTGAACCAGCTATGATCGCAATCAATTTCCAATTTATCCCTGACATAAAAACCATTACAAGAACGATAAACATACATATTCCCGCAGTCCCAGCATCCTGCATCAAGATAAGACCTACAGGAATAACTGCGACACCCGCAATCTTTAATAACAAGTGGATATCATCCCTAAGCGTCCGAACTCCTTTAGGATTTGCTTTTCCAATAACTGAAGCAAGCATCATAATCAAACCAACCTTCATAAACTCTGACGGCTGTATTGTTATTCTACCGATTCTAAACCAACTTTTTGCCCCTTTAATAACAGGTGCAATAGACTCGGGACTGATTTTAAGAATAATCAAAGATAAAATACCAATGATAAAAATATATAAACTTAACTTTTCAAGCTGTTCTAAATCAAAATACAAAAGAACTGTAATGGCAACAGCCCCCAAAAGATAAAACACAATTTGCTGAATCCAATCCGTGTTCCCATACTGCCCAAACTGACCGGCAGCATAAATTGATACTACGCTTATAATAAAAAACACACCAAATATAAAAATCAAATCCCCCTGGTAAAAGGGGCTTTGCTGTTTCTTATATCGACTCATTCTATCCCGCCTTACATTTTCATCGGAAAATCACTAATGTTTATTATACATGAACCACGTTCAAGATGACACGTGAAGCTCGCTTCCTTTTATGTTTTTTCAGCACTTGCGGCGCTTTTTCAGCTACACGAAATATGACGTATCATAAACCGAAATGTTTCGATTGACACAAAACTTTTCAAATGAAATAAACGCCATACCAAAAGAATTTGTAAAAAACGAATGTGATAATGTGTTATGTTCCCAAATAATGTGATACCTCATATAGAAACAGCTAAAAATTCAGAGCCCCATGCCCATACATTCTCCTAGCACATTAAACGAAAAAAATAAGACGATAGATCCAGTCCATTTCTGCAAAAACACGTATCAATTTCTGGAAAACATGGTATAATAATTGTAACAGAATGTTCAAAAAACAATCACAAAACAGACACAACTCAGTTCCTCTATTTCATTTTTGTAAACGTTATCACAAAATGAAAGGAGACGGGTATGATGGACATGTTTTTTGCTTACTTATTGGTTGCCAGCGCAACGCCTCTCTTTATTTGGCTTGATAACAAAAAAGTCGCACTCTCAGCTATTCCGCCAATCATTTTAATGTGGGTATTCTTCTTCTTTTACGCAACAGAAAGCCTTTCTCCAATTGGACACACTCTCATGATTATCTTGTTTGCCGTCAACGTCATTGTCGCTCATATCGCTGCATTTATCATTTACGGCCTTCCGTATCTTCGCAGAAAACGAAGCAGCTGAAGACAGCAAAAAACCCTCTTCCAATGAAGAGGGTTTTTGTATTATTCGTTATGGCCTGAATGCTCTGAGTGTTCAGCGCCTCCAGGAGGATTTCCGTCCATATGGTCACCATGGTGATAGTGAGCCGCGAAAATCCAGATGGATCCAAGTACGATAACGATCGCGCCAAAGAATCCGAACAGCGTGTTTCCGACTTGGATCGTGCCGTTTTCGCTCTCTGTCATATGCATGAACATGAGAAGCTGCAACGCCGCCTGAATGAAGGCGAAGCCGAAGATTATCCAAAGTTTTGCTGATGAGCTCAGGTCAGTATACACTGCAACCCATAGAGCCAGCAGGGTCAAAACGATAGACAGGATAAAACCTACAATGTGTTTCCATGGAAAGTGACTGTGTTCAGCAGATTTGTTTGCCATTTTACAGACCCCCCAATCCCATGAGATAGACACCTGTAAAGATGAAAATCCATACAACATCTAAGAAGTGCCAGTACAAGCTTGAGATAAAGATTTTAGATGAAGTTTGCGGAGTTAAGCCGCGTTTCTTCAACTGAATCAGAATTCCTGTAATCCAGAAAATCCCGATTGTTACGTGAGTTCCGTGAGTTCCAAGTAAAACAAAGAATCCAGACCAGAACGCACTTGTACTGAGAGCCGCTCCTTCATGTACATAGTGAACAAATTCGTTGATCTCGCATCCGACGAAGCCGGCACCGAGAAGAAGAGTGATAATTGTCCAAATGACTACGCCTTTTAAACTTCCGCGGCGCATTTCATGAACAGCGATCCCGCAGGTAAAGCTGCTGATCAGCAGCAAGAACGTCATAATCATTACCAGATTGACTTCAAATAGTTCGTCTGGCAAGACACCTCCAGCTGTTCTGTTTTTAAGAACGAAGAAGGTTGCAAATAGTGTTGAGAACAACACAATTTCTGCCCCTAAAAAGATCCAAAACCCGAGAATATTAAGTCTGCCGGTTTCAGATTGATATTCCATAGGCGCGTTAGAATTGCCGTGTTCTGCATGTTCCATAACTCACGCCTCCTTATTCGGAAATCTTTCTTTCCGTCTCTTTTATTTCATCAACACTAATGTAGTAGCCGTTGTCGTATTCGAATGAACGCAGAACCATGCAGAGCAGGACTCCGATCAATCCGACTACGCCCATCCAGTACCATTCAAAGACAAGTCCAAAGCCTGCAAGACCGAAGGCAACAGACATAAAGAACGGTCTGCCTGAGTTGCTTGGCATATGGATTTTCTTGAATTTGCTTTCAGGGTATAATTCAGTTTTTTCTTCTTTCATATGCAGGAATGCATCTTGAGATTTGACTTCAGGAAGCACCGCAAAGTTGTAATGCGGCGGAATCGCAGAAGAAGTCGCCCAATCAAGCGTACGTCCCACACCCCATGAATCTCCGCTGATTTCACGAGTAGAGTAACGGAAGCTGTAGTAGATGTTATAGCAAAGGATTAAGAATCCTACACCCATCATGAAAGCTCCGACTGTTGAGATAAAGTTCAATGTTGTCCAGCCGTCATTCGGTCCGTATGTGTAAATACGGCGAGGCATGCCTTGAAGCCCCAAGAAATATTGCGGGAAGAAACAAATATTGAACCCGATCATAAAGATCCAGAAGAACCATTTTCCGATTCTTTCGTTCAGCTTGTGGCCGAACATTTTTGGATACCAGAAAATAAATCCGGCGAAACAAGCAAATACAGTACCCGCGATCAGCACATAGTGGAAGTGAGATACAAGGAAGTACGTATTATGGTATTGATAATCCGCTGCTGCCATCGCAAGCATAACCCCTGTAACCCCGCCGATAACGAAGTTAGGAATGAACGCAAGCGCCCACAGCATAGGTGTTGTAAAGCTGATTCGGCCTTTATACATTGTAAAGAGCCAGTTAAAGATTTTAACCCCGGTTGGGATTGAGATTGCCATTGTCGTAATTGAGAAGAATGAGTTAACGGACGCACTGTTCCCCATTGTGAAGAAGTGGTGAGTCCAAACTAAGAAACTCAATACAGAGATGGCGATAATAGAACCAACCATCGCTTTGTAACCAAACAATTGTTTTCTTGCAAAGCTTGAGATGATTTCTGAGAAAATACCAAACGCCGGAAGAATAACGATATATACTTCAGGATGTCCCCAAATCCAGAACAAGTTAGCCCAAAGCATCGGCATACCGCCTGCTTCCAATGTGAAAAAGTGAGCGCCGAACAAACGATCAAATGATAAAAGTGCTAATGCTACTGTAAGTACAGGGAACGCAAACACGATAATAACCATTGTGATCAGTGTTGTCCATGTGAACATCGGCATACGCATTAATGTCATGCCTTTTGTTCTCATTTTTAAGATTGTTACCATAAAGTTGATCCCTGTCATCAGGGTACCGATACCGGCAATCTGAAGTCCGAGGAGGTAGTAGTTCTCACCCGGCCCAGGGCTCATGTCGTTACTTGCAAGCGGCATATAACTCGTCCAGCCTGCGTTCGGAGAACCTCCGATAACGAAAGAAATATTGAAAAGCATCGCCCCTACAAAGAACGTCCAGAAGCTCAGGTTGTTCAAGTAAGGGAACGCAACGTCGCGGGCACCGATTTGAAGAGGCACAACAACGTTGATAAGACCGATTAAGAACGGCATCGCCATGAAGATGATCATGATTGTACCGTGAGTTGTAAAAATTTCATTATAGTGGTTTGAGTCTAAAAAACTGTTATTCGGAAGCGCTAGCTGGGCACGCATCATCAGACCGTCGACACCGCCGCGGAATAACATAATTACAGCAGATATAATGTACATGATTCCGAGTTTTTTATGGTCAACAGTAGTTATCCATTCAGACCACAGCCATTTCCACTTTTTGAAGTAAGTCAGTACAAAAATAATGGCAATGGTTGAAAGCGCAATGGAAACTTGTGCGCCCAGAATTAATGGGTCACCAGTTACGAAAAATTCGTCCCATTTGAATTTCATGCAGGCTTCCTCCTTTCCTGATCAATATCATTCTTCTGTATCATCAGACTTCTTAAATTCGTTTTTCTTTACGTTTTCAAACGGATCTGTTTTAGAGTGCGGTGAAACGGCTTGATAGCCAAGGCGTTTGCGCGCCTCCATCGCGTACTCAGCGTCTTGTCCGTGATCAACGTATTTCAAGTGAGTAGAAGAGAACGTTAATTCGTCCACATTTTCAGGAAGCATCAATTCATCATACTTCTCTTTTGTCAGCTTAGGAGCCTCGTTCTGAGTCTTTTTCACCCAGCTGTTAAAGTCTTTTTCTGTGACTGCATTCACATCAAACTCTTGGTCTGCAAAATGTTCACCTGTGAAGTTCGCGTTGCGGCCTTCGTAAGTACCCACTTTGTCAGCCTGTAAGTATTGATCCATCAGCATTCCTGCCATCGCATATTTTTGCCCTCCAAGCTGAGGAATCCATAGCGAAGCCATTGAATCTGCAGATGAGATTTTGAACAAGATCGGGCGGTCGACAGGAATGTTTAAGTAGTTGACCGTTTCAATATCCTGTTCAGGGTAGCTAAATACCCATTTCCAGTCTACCGAAGTAGCATAAACAACAAGAGGCTCTTTGTCTTTTGTTGCTTCAGGAGCTTTTTCTAACGAATATATCGTCTGTACTGTTGGCACAGAAAGTGCAATGACGATTAAAATTGGGATCACTGTCCAGACTACTTCTAAAAACGTGTTACCGTGAATTTCTGGGTTATAAGATCCATTATCTTTGCCTTTACGGTCGCGGTATTTTACTAAAATAATGGTAAATAGAACAAAGACGACCCCGACGATAAACAGCATAAATCCGATAGATAACAGGATTAAATCACTTTGCTGTTCAGCTACAGGTCCTTTCGGATCTAGTACTGAAGCATTGCTGCATCCCCCAAGGACGAAAACCACAGTTAACAGCGCTAATACAAGCAACGGTTTTAATGCTCTGAACAAGAAGATCACCATCCTTCCTATTGATGTAATAAATCTGAAGTGCATACTTCCTCAAAATCTTTTCTCTACTTTGTTATGCTATCAAAAACTTCACTTATTAGCTTTATTTTTTTATAAACTTCATCCCATTTTCGCTTAAATGTCATAAAATCGACAAAAATTGCTCCAACTTTATTCACATCTATCGCTTAAGATGAAAAGTTTCTAGTTATTTCCGCATATAAAGTAAAGAAAGATGATGAAGAACTAATTCTGACAAATTAAGGTTTACCACAATAAAAAACTTAGGTCAATCAAAAATTTCATTTTGTTAAACTTTCTAGATAGGAATTATTTTTTCCTCGTCTAGCATCTTTTCACACGGTTACCATTTTAACGCATCAAATATTGAAAGAAAAGGCGCAATGAAGAGCCAATATGCTCTGAATTGTCCGTATTTTTTTATGAGAGCATCCAGTTGTTTATCTTATACAAAAAAGAGGAATGATATAAGCAAATAAATAAAAAATAGGATGTGTTGCATGATGAGTTTTCTTATTTCACTTATCGTCGCTATTATTATCGGATGGCTTGGAAGCCTGTTTGTAAAAGGAGATATGCCCGGAGGAATTATCGGGTCTATGATCGCAGGTCTTATTGGCGCCTGGATCGGACACGGGCTGCTTGGAACATGGGGGCCGCACCTAGCCGGATTTGCCATTATTCCAGCGGTAATCGGCGCAGCCATTGTTGTCTTTCTAGTAAGCCTGTTAACCAGAAAAAGAGGATAAAAGCAGCAGCACCCGAAGCGTCAGCGCTTTGGGTGTTTGTTTTGCCATAAAAATCGAAAAAGCCTCAACCCTAGCGGTTGAGGCTTTTGACAGGTTTGGCGCCCAACTGGTCGATGAACCTTCTGAAGGCCTGTTTTCCCTCTGCTGTCTGCTTAAATACACCGGCGTGTTCAAGGATGCGCGCGAATACATGTCCCAGCTCTTCTTTTATGACTAGATCTACGTCCTCTTTTGTTATGGTTCTTTTTTCCATCATTCGAAGAGCCCATTCACTATGCTTTGCCGTGAGCGGATTTTGTTCTAAAGCTGTTTTCGGATCAGCAGAACATAGCGCCGCTGCCGTTTCTTTCATTTCCTCCTGTAAGCGGCCCGGCAATATCGCCAATCCCATGACCTCAATCAGGCCGATATTTTCTTTTTTAATATGGTGGACTTCTTGATGAGGATGAAATATTCCTAATGGATGCTCCTCATCCGTCCGGTTGTTCCTCAGTACGATATCGAGTTCGTACAAGTCTCCCCTGCGCCGCGCAATCGGTGTGACCGTATTATGGGGCGTATCGCCTGTATAGGCGGCAATGCCGGCTTTTTCATCGGAATACGTCTGCCACGTGCGGAAGATATGGTCAGCAGCTTCGGCGACATGACCCGGTTCGTCTCCTTGGAGCCTGAGTACAGACATCGGCCACTTCACTAAGCCTAGCGACACGCCGGGATAATCATTTAATTCATAAATGTCTTCCGCTTCTGCACGTGCCATTGGAAAATCATGCGCGCCGCCTTGGAAATGATCATGGCTTAGGATGCTGCCGCCGACAATCGGCAGATCCGCGTTTGAACCGATAAAATAATGCGGATATTGGCCAAGAAATGACAGCAGCCTTTCAAATGTTTTTTTGCTGATCTCCATCGGTTCATGTTCACCTTTTAAGACAATGCAGTGCTCCGGATAATAGACATATGGCGAGAATTGCAGGAACCATTGTTCGTCCTCAAGGATGACCGGAATGATTCTGTGATTTTGCCGGGCTGGATGATTCACGCTTCCCTCGAAGCCGACATTTTCTTTACACAGCAAACACATCGGATAATTTGTCTGTTCCTGCTCTTTTGCAGCCGCAATCGCTTTCGGGTCCTTTTCAGGCTTTGATAGGTTAATGGTCATTTCCAGCTCGCCATATTCGGTCGGCACCGTCCAATGAACATTTTTGGCGATTCTGTCAGTCCGTATATAATAGACATCCTCTGAATATTGATAGAATTCCTTTGTCGCCTGTTTTGGGCCGTATAATGCTTTTGTCTCTTCAAATTTGCGAATGACCTCGGACGGGGCAGGCACAAAACAGCCCATCAGCTTTGCGCTGAGCAGGTCACGGTACGTATCTGTATCCGCTTCCATTCGGCCGGTTTCGGCAGCCCATTTATAGATGGGAGCTAGCAAGTCCGGCAGGCTTTGTGACTGCTTGATGCTGGTGCTGGAGTTCGGCTCGGGATGTGTGATGCCCAGCGCTTCATAAAGACGGTTTCTCGTATAATCCCGATCCCAGATCGAAATCAATTTTCGTTCCAGGCCATACTCAAGCAGCTGTTCCAGATGTTCAATAATACTCATATGTCACTCCCCCTTTAGTTCTCTCGCTCCCTCTCCGATATCCGCGACATAAAAGTCCGCTCGGAGCCCTGTTTTTTCTTGATATCTGTCTCCAACCTTCTGAATAAAATCATCAACGAACTCATCTTTTACAATGCTGATGGTGCAGCCGCCAAAGCCTGCTCCCGTCATTCTTGATCCAATTACACCTTCGTGATCCCATGCCGCAAACACAAGCTCATCAAGTTCAGGGCATGTTACTTCATAGTCATCCTTCAATGAAAGGTGGGATTCCTTCATTAACTGCCCGATTTCATCTATATTGTTCTCTTTGAACATATGGGCCGTCTTAATAGCACGATGATTTTCGTATACAGCGTGCTTTGCCCGGCGTCTGTTCGTTTCATTTTGGATCAGGCTGGAATGCGCATCGAAATCAGAAGGCTTGATGTCGCCCAGTGCTGTAATATCGAGGCCTTTTTTCAGATCAAGCAATGCATCATTGCATTCTTGGCGTCTCGTATTATAGCTTGAGTCAGCCAATGTTCTTTTTTTGTTCGTGTTCGCGATGACCAGCGCGAGGCCTGAGACATTGAGTTTGCTATATTCATAGTCAAGCGTTTCGCAGTTCAGCAGCATCGCATGATGTTTTTTCCCCATTCCAATTGCGAATTGGTCCATAATCCCGCAATTGACGCCGATAAAATGGTTTTCCGCATGCTGCGCCATTTTCACAAGCTCAAGCGCATCTACTTCAGGATAAAAATAGCTTTGGAGCACGACCCCCATCAGCAGTTCAATAGAAGCGGAAGACGACAGCCCCGCCCCGTTTGGAATATTCCCTGAAAATACAATGTCAAAGCCATGGGGAACTGCATATCCCCTCTGTTGAAATTCATAAATAACGCCTTTTGGGTAGTTCGCCCAGTCGTCTTCTTTTTGATAGCGAATGTCGTCAAGGCTGCATTCCTTGATCCCCGCGTCTTTAAAGTTGTCTGAATACATCCGGACAACCCCGTCTTTTCTTTCTGCAACAGCAGCATATGTACCCATTGTCAGCGCGCACGGAAAGACATGCCCGCCGTTATAGTCTGTATGTTCTCCAATCAGATTCACTCTTCCAGGTGCGAAAAAAAACCGTAATCCCTCTTTTTCTCCGAATACACTTGCAAATATCCCCTTTAGCTCTTCCCGCATGTGCAATCACCTTTCTGGTTTTCATTTTTTATTCCCCTTATTTCTCCATAGAAAACGGCAGATCATATGCTGCTGTCCTCTGTCATACCCCTTCTTCTTTTGTTTTTTTAAAGACGAGCCATTTGCTCGCAACATAGTTGACGACAACAATGACCGCGTTGTCGAGTATTTTGGCCAAGGTTTCATTTGTATTGAACTGGCCGACAAGAATGATCATCATGCCTAAATCTATGCCGAGAGACAGGACCCGAACGCTGAAAAAAGCAGTGAGCTCTTTCAGCAGGCTCTGCAGATCATGTGTTTTTTGCTGAAACACATATAATTTATTTGTTATGTAAGCAAACAGCACGGACAAAATCCAAGCGGCGACAGTGGCAGCTTTGTAATCCACATTTATGATCTCTACCAATATATAAAAGCTGGCGATATTCACAATGGTTGTGAAAACCCCCATAATGATATACATAATTATTTCTCTATACTTCACTGATGTTCCTCGCTTTCTGAAAAACTTTTCAAAATTCTTGGCCTCTCGTGCTCTCTGTCTAAAGTAAAAAATACCGAGAGTGCGTCTAAAAAGCTGCGGAAGGTGGCCGGCTGGCCCAATACATATGATTGTTTGATGATTCCGTCGAGGACTGCACATATTATTTTAGCCGTATATTCAGGATCAATACAGGTGTCAATCAGCTTTCTCTCCTTCAGCCACTTAATATATAACACATTTTCTTCCACCCACAATTCGTACAGCCGGACATAGGCCTTGCATTTCTTTAAGACTTTATACGTCGGCATGTTCATGGCAAACGAGGTGATGTCCCACGACGGCTTATTTATGTAATAGGAATAAAGCAGTTCTGCAGCGTGTTTTGCAGCCTCGTCCAATGTCAGCGATTTCACTGACTCCCGCTCCATTTGATCAAGATACCCTATAATGATCTTTTTTTTCATCTGACGTTTTTCTAGAAGATACAGCAGAAAATCGTCCTTGCTGACAAAATGAACATAAAATGCTCCTTTGCTGTACCCGGCGGCCCTGCTGATATCTTCTACAGAAACCGGATCATACGCTCGGTCAATCAACAAATTCACGCCAGCGTCTATAAAACTTTCAAATGTTGCTTCTCTTTTAATTTGAAATTTGTTTTTTTTCATATTTTTCTCCTGGCGGTAATGATTACCCTTATCTTACACCGGATCAATCTTTAGCGGTATTTATTTCTTTGAACGGTTATGCTATTCGGTTTCCCAGGGGTCATTTTTAATAGGCTAAATGATTTATTTTCATTTACATACTATCCAGTCAGTATTTAATTGTTTATTATTATAAATAAGGTCCATTGGTTATATTAGTCATTTTTTTAGGGAATAGGTAGGTGGTTTTTCCTTCAGTTTGTGAACACCGAGCAACTATGTGTGAAATTTGTTGTACTCGCCTCATCATCGCGCTGGCTTGTCTTTTATTGCCCGCATGTTGCAGGAAAACATTTTATACAATTGGAGGTTACTATGAAAACTCATGTTAAAAAAGATTTGGACAAAGGTTGGCATATGTTAATTCAAGAAGCTAGATCCATTGGATTAGGCATTCATGATGTGAGGCAGTTTTTAGAATCTGAGACAGCATCGAGAAAGAAAAACCACAAAAAAACCGTCCGGCAAGACTAGTCCGAACAGGCGGATCTATTTACCTCTGGCTTTTCTATCACCTGATCTGAGTTTTCACCATATCCTCTATTCAAAAGCAAATCGCTGCGCTGAGCTTGAGGACAAACGGTGTGTCAGCTAACTACGACAGACAGCCGGTGATGCGATCACCTCTTGGCACATGCATTGTCATAAAGAGGTGATGCGAACATGATAACCGTGCTCTGGTAAACAGCAGCTTTGAGCTGAGAACAAGCTGCATTCGGTGAGGTTTTGAAAGCAAACTCGTTTATACACGGCCGAGCTTGAAAACCTTCGCCTGTCTTTAGACCACTGTGTTCACCTCTTCACGACTTCCTTCTTTTTTCATCCTCCAGATATTGTTCAACGCATAAATCGGACTTTCAGTACATACCTATTGGTGTACCTTTTTGCTTACGTTTAGCGAATAAAAGGAGGAAAGCCATGTACAAAGCTGATTATAAACAGATTGCTGCAACGCCGTCTTTTCAAGCTTTTTTAAAGCAGAAACGCGCTTTTATTGTTCCTTCTGCGATTTTCTTTTTTGTCTTTTATTTTTCACTCCCTGTTTTGACATCTTATTTCACCTTTTTGAATGCACCGGCCATTGGAGCTGTTTCATGGGCTTGGCTGTTCGCCATCGCCCAATTCGCTATGACCTGGATACTGAGTACTGTGTATTCCCGGAGAGCCGCTCATTTCGATCAGTATGTAAGCGCTTTAAAAGGGGATCTGAAGGGTGAACAGACATGAATATGACTGCTTTTTTATTATTTTTGGCGATTGTTGGCCTGACGCTTATTATCACGTATTTTGCCGCGAAGCGGACGAAAACGACGAGTGAGTTTTATACGGCGGGCGGCGGGCTCACCGGCGTTCAGAATGGACTGGCAATTGCCGGTGACTACATGTCTGCCGCCTCGTTTCTCGGGATTGCCGGAATGATTGCGTTATATGGATTTGATGGCTTCTTTTACAGCATCGGTTTTCTGGTGGCTTATCTCGTTGTCTTGTACATCGTGGCGGAGCCGCTTCGGAATCTTGGAAAGTACACGATGGCAGACATGATTGCCGCTCGCTTTAAAGAAAAGAAAATCCGCGGTGTCGCGGCTCTCAATACCATTGCCATCTCTACTTTTTATATGATCGCCCAGCTCGTGGGGGCGGGCGCGCTGATCAAACTGCTTCTAGGGCTGGATTATACCGCGGCTGTCCTCATCGTCGGAGTGCTGATGACCATTTATGTCGTGTTTGGCGGCATGATCGCGACAAGCTGGGTTCAAATTATTAAAGCCGTTTTGCTGATGGCCGGCACACTCGTGATTTCGATTATCGTGTTTTCGAAATTCGGCTTTAGCCTTAATACCATGTTTGAACAGATGAAAACGGCTACTCCGCTGGGCGCTGATTTTTTGAACCCCGGAAATAAATACAAGGTGCCGCTTGAGACCTTGTCGTTAAACTTGGCACTCGTGCTGGGAACCGCCGGGCTTCCGCATATATTGATCCGGTTTTATACCGTTAAGGATGCCAAGACGGCCCGTACATCCGTTGTGTCAGCGACATGGATTATCGGTGTGTTTTATATTATGACGGTGTTTCTCGGCTTTGGTGCCGCGGCATTTGTCGGTTTTGACGCGATTACGGCGGCTGATCAAGCGGGAAATATGGCGGCTCCGCTTTTAGCAAAAGCGCTCGGAGGAGACTTTCTGTTCGCGTTTGTATCAGCCATCGCCTTTGCCACCATTTTGGCTGTCGTGACAGGGTTGGTGCTGTCTGCCGCCTCAGCATTTGCCCATGATATTTACAGCCAGATCATCAGAAAGGGAGAAGCAACTGAAAAAGAACAGATGAAAGCGGCCAGATGGGCTTCTGTCGCCGTGTCAGTACTCTCGATTCTCCTTGCGATTTTTGCACAATCCTTAAATGTGGCGTTCCTTGTTGCACTCGCGTTTGCGGTAGCCGCCAGCGCAAACCTTCCGCTGATTGTGTTTACAGTCTTCTGGAAACGATTCAATGCCTCAGGCGCTTTATGGGGCAGCCTGACAGGCCTGATCAGCGCGCTTGTGCTGGTGTCGATGAGCCCTAGTGTGTGGGACCCGGCCGGAGGTGCTATTTTTACCGGTGATCCGCTCATTCCGCTGTCTAATCCAGGGATTATTTCCATCCCGCTCGGCTTTCTCGGCGCGTGGCTCGGAACGGTGCTGTCGTCTGATAAAACAATTGATGAAGATACGTTTGCAGAAATACAGGTGAAGGCGCATACTGGCGTCCATATGGAACAGGAATAAAAAAAGCTCTCTTTATAGAGAGCTTTTTCCTTACTTTTTCTTCTGCTCGTCAGAAATCGCTTTTTCAAATACATCCTTGCCGGCAGCACCTGGAATTACAGTGTCGCCGATAATAAAGGTTGGAACGGCTGTGATGTCAGCCTCTTCATAGGCGTGCTTCAAAGCTTGGCGCTGCACGTCCTGATATGTTCTTGTTTCCAGTGCTGATTTGAATGATGCACCGTCTAATCCCACTTCCTCGGCGAGCTTCGTCAAGATGTCAATATCGCCGATATTTTGGCCCTCTTGGAAAAACGCCTGAAAGACACGGGTGTTGTATTCATGTCCTTTATTGTATTCCTTCGCAAAATGGAAGCCTTCAAACGCGAGGTCTGTATACGGATGGGGCGAGACGTTTGGAAAATTGATCTCGACTCCTAATTTCTCCGCCATTGGCTGAATAGATGTCTGCCACATGTACTGTTTGGAAGGATCATTGACCGGATCAAGCTGAGGAGATGGGCTTGGGCGCAGTTCAAACGGCATCCACTCGACTTCAACATCCTTTCCTTTTATCGCTTCTTCAAAAGCGGCTTTTCCAACGAAACAAAATGGGCAAACGTAATCTGAATAAACTTTAATGTGTACTGTCATGATAATCTCCTTTCGTATAAATTGATTTTAAACTGTAACAATTAAAGTTACAACTGTTTTTTAAATAAAGAAGCCGATTAAGGCTTCTTTTATGATTCCAGCAAACGCTGGGCAATATATTCTCCTTTTTTGCAGCCGCCTGGGCATGCATATAAAGCAGAACCGATTGTTTGTGTATATTCGTTTAACGCATCCTTTGCTGAAAGAGCCTTCAGCATCGGGATAAACTGATTGTCGGGATTTTTTTGAAAACTGATAAACAGAAGACCTGCATCCATATAGCCGGTTTTCGGATCAAGTCCTTCTGTGTAAGAGAAAGCTCTTCGCAAAATTTGTTTTCCCGTAGATTTCGCTAGACTGACGTGTGAATTAGACGGAATTTGATTCAGCTTCACGGGATCTGTTTCCTTTTTCTTCCCAAAAGGCGCCCCCGAGCTTTTTCTGCGGCCGAAGGTATCCTCTTGGTCCTTAAGGGAAGAGCGGTCCCATATCTCAAGGAACATTTTGATTTTCCGAAAAGCCATATAGGTGCCGCCCGTCATCCAGTCAGGCTCACCGGACTGAACCCACACGATCGAGTTCATCAAGCTGTCATCCTCCGTGCTCTGGTTGCCTGTTCCATCTTTGAACCCGAAGAGGTTGCGCGGTGTTTCGCCATTTTTTCCTCCGCTTAAAAAGCCTTTGTTCACAAAGCGGACCTCACAAGTGCCGACCGCTTGATTTAGCAGGTTACGCAGCGCGTGAAACGCCACTTGCTCGTCGTCTGCACACACTTGAATGCAGATGTCCCCGCCTCCCTGCTTTTCATCCAGGTTGTCATTGGGCATCGCTGGAAGAGCGGCTAGGTGCTTCGGTTTTTTGTTTTTCAGCCCGAAGCGGTCCTTTCCGTCTTTTTCAAAAAAGCCAGGCCCGAATCCGAATGTGACCGTTAAGTTGGAAGGGGATAAATCAGCAGACTCACCTGTATCCTGCGGCGGCAGATATTGATTTCTCTGCTCCGCTGACATTTTCTTGCCAGATGTCAGCATCTGTGTGAGACTTGTCCAGTTTCTAAATAACGTAATGATGTCGCTTTTCTCTTTTGCTGTTACATCCAATGCAGCAAAATAGACATACGTTTGATGGGCAGTTGTGATTCCGGCCTGATGCTTTCCGTAAAACGGAACAACCTGATCATCCTCTTTTTCATCCTTTTTCGATGGCTTAGCCGCGGTCTGAACAAGCGGAGCGAGTCCGCCGAGTCCGCTGGCACCGATCGCAACGGCTGCCCCCGCCATTGCTCCCCATTTTAAAATGTCCCGTCTGTGAATTTGTTCTGGCTTTTTTTGTTCATCGCTCATGATGTTACAAAACTCCTTTTATAGCACATTCGCAATCTTCGACATGGTTTCAGAAAGAGTCGTCAGCTTAGTGCTCAGCTCTCTGATTTGCTTTTCACTTAATTTATCATAAGACGTATAGGACTGATCATTTGTTTTGTATTTTGCCATTAAAACTTCAAATTCGCTGAACTCCGTATCCAGTTTTTCCGTCAAGTCGGAGTGATCTTTTACAAGCGCGCTTTTCACTGTTTGATAAACGGCTTCGGAGCCTTCCACATTTGCCATAAGGTCGACTAAATCGATTCGTGAGTAGCGCTCTTCTTCTCCCGTGATTTTCGAAATCCCGGCTTCGTTCAGAAGCTCCATCGCGCCTGCTACAATTTGTTCAGGTGTTAATTTCAGTGATTGAATTGAACCGTCGAGCTCTTTTACATCCTTGAGAAGCTGGTCAGCTGTTGCCTTTTCCCCGGAAATATCTTGATCCTTCCAAATGGCCTTCTCAAGCTTATGGAAGCCTGTCCATTTGTCTCCTTCTTCAACATCGTTTTCTCGAGCATCAATTTTCGGGTCAAGATCTCCAAGGCTTTCAGCGATCGGTTCGATACGCTCGTAATAAACACGCGCTTTCGCATATAACGTTTTGGATTTTTCGATATCGCCGGATTTCACAGCACTCGTAAATGCTTCAGTCGCTTTGACAAGCTGGTCACTCTGCTTTTTGACATAGCCTTTATACTCATCCGCTGCTTTTGCCAGCTGATCGCTAGCCTTTTTGCCGCTCTTCTTCGCTTCTGTCAGGTCTTCTAAGGACGCTTTCAGTGACTCGGATTCTGTCTTGATTTTTGCTGTATCCGGTTTGTCTTTTTGCGCTTCTGTGTAGATTGGCTGAAGATGTTTTTCGATTTCTGTATATTCGAATGGATAGTCGCTGCGAATGTCGTTTTCAAAGGAAAGCCAGTAGCTGTTTAACTCTTTCCCCTTCTTTTCAATCTCTTTTTGGTCTCCTTTTTCCGCTGAGTCATTCAGCTTGGAAATGATGGTTTCCATTTTATTTACGGATGCGGTGATTTCTTTAGTGACCCCGCTTTTTTCAGATGAAGCTTTTTCTTTGGTTGAAGATGTGTCGTTGGCTCCGCAGCCTGCGCACAGCGCAAGGATGCATCCGGCTGATACAGCGATTTTTGTGAAATTCATTTTGTCAGTTCCTTTCTGTTTGTAAAATGTTTTGCCGCTTCTGAAACAAGCGCAATCAGTAAAAAGAGTAAAATCAACATTTGCGGAATCGTGCTGTACACAGACGGATAAATTCCTAGCACCGATACAGACGGCAGCCAGCTTTCTGCATCAGACGGAAGAATGCTCGCCAGTTGAAGGCTGTGAACGCCGGTTCCGAGAAATTTCACGCACATATACAGGACAACCGCCATTGATAGAAGAAAAAACGGCTTCAATGGAATGCGCATTCCGAGCTTGATCATCAGAACACCGACGATGACGAGAACGATAAGTCCTGCGGCAGTTCCGCCGATCAGTTCAGTGAGCGGGAGCTTCCCGACAAGCCCGATGAAAAAGATGACCGTTTCGAGACCTTCTCTTACAACTGCCAGAAATGCAATGAGCGCAAAGGAAAGCAGGCTTCGTTTTTTTAGTGCCTGTGACTTCTGGATATTGATTTTTTCTCTCCATTTATCCATTGAGGCGTTTCTGTGCAGCCACACCCCGACATACAAAAGCATGACAGCAGACAGTACGCCGGTAACGCCGCCAAGCAAGAAATTGTTTTCTCCGAATACACTGGAGGAGAACAGAACCGTGACACCGATGCCGGCTGCTAAGGAAACAGACATGCCGGCGGACGCCCCGCCCCAGATCCATGCCGAGGAGCGCGTGACCCGTGCTTTTTTTGTCATGGTTAATAGCGCTCCGATGACAAGGAGGGCCTCCATTCCTTCACGAATGGGGATCAGCGCCGCATCCCACCAGCTGTAGCTGCTTGAAGCGATCGGCTCGAGCAATTGAATCATTTCGTCAATTTGCTTTGATACCTTTTCGGGATGGCTGCCGATCTCAGCTTTCATCAGCGCCAGATTTTCCTCTGATGTCGTATAGGCTTCTTTCGATTGGGACACGACGTCTCCCTCAACGGCGAGCCAGGATGTAACTAAATTGTCGATTGAGGATGACGCTTCATCCAATTGTTTTTTTTCTATTAACTGTTTTGTGTCTTTCAAGCTGTGTATATAGGCTGTTAAGGACGCCCTTGATTGACCTGAGGATGTCTTTTTCAGCACGACAGCCTGCTGATAGGTTTCTAAATGAGACGAAAGCTCTTTAAGCTGTGTTTTGAGCTTACCTGCGTCTTGATTGATAAAAGAAAGAGAAATCATCGCGATATTCGCGTCCATTTCACTGTGAGAAGAAAGGTTTTCCTTTTTAATAGAAGGTTCTTCTTTTTTCCACTTCGTCTTAAAGGTTTCAAACGTTTGCTGTGCCAAGTCTATATCTCCGTCTTGTACGGATTTGATCATTTGCTTGTTTAATTGAATTAATGCAGCGATCGGATCATCTTCCGCTTGTGCCGCAGAACCGAAAACCATCAACAAGCTGAATAAAATAAGTGCCAGCCCCCGAGCCATCATGTTCCTCCTATAACTGAAAATGATTATCATTGTATAACATAATCATAGCCAGTTCCTGTCCTTTGTCAATTAAAATTTGAAGGTCTGAAAACCTTGATGTAAAGCAAAAAAAGCTGTCCTTTTACAGAACAGCTTTTTGAAGAAAGATGAACGATTATCTTCCTGTTTTATACGTTTGAATTTCCTCCCGAAACTTGCGTGCAGCACTCTCAGGATCCTCCGCCTGACTGATGGCGCTGATCATACTGACGCCATCGGCCCCCGCTTGGATAACAGGTGCGGCATTATCTATTGTGATGCCGCCGATGCCGACAATTGGAATGCTGATGCCTTGGCGGCGGACTGCTTCAATAAGAGATACCCCTTGTACCGCTCTCGTATCTTTTTTCGTTTCAGTCGGATAGATCGGCCCAAGCCCGACATAATCCGCTCCGTCTTCTTCGGCTTGCTTCACCTCAGACATCGTATGGGCGGAAACGCCGAGAATCATATCACCTATGGCAGCTCTTACCTCTTTCGCGTTTGCGTCTTCCTGGCCGATGTGGATACCGTCAGCTCTCAGCTTCAGAGCCAATTCCACATCATCATTGACAATGAACGGAACACCAGCTTCACGGCAGGCTGCCTGCGCTTTTTCAGCAAATTCAATCCGAGCCTCTCCTGTCAGCGCATCCCCGTCTTTTTCACGGAACTGATACAGGGTGGCACCGCCTTTTAACGCTTTTTGTACAACTGTAACAGGGTCGGCTTTCGTATTGTTTGACCCCATAATGAAGTAAACAGATAATAACTCTTTCATCATTTCCCGAGAAATACGAGTCATGAGACAGTCACCCTTTCTATAGTCGCCCAATCTTGGACGTCTTGTTCAGTAACAGTTGAAAGCTTGTTCAGCAATTCAACCTGAAAGCTTCCAGGGCCTTGGCCAGCCGTCTGCTGTGCGGCAAGCTGAGCGGCGACCCCATACGAAGAAATGGCCGCAATAGCAGCAAACAATGGATTTTCTTCCACAGCGCAAAACGCACCGACGATGGAAGTCAGCAGGCAACCGGCGCCTGTCACTTTTGTCAGCAGCTTGTGGCCGTTATGAAGGGTGTATACATGTGACGTGTCGGCTATGACATCAACTTCACCAGTTATCGCAATGACCGTGTTTAGCTTTTGTGCCGCCTGCTGAGCCAGCCGGATGATGTCGCCTCCACCTTCACCCGCATCAACACCTTTGATCAGCCAATCGGTCACGCCGACGGTATGGGCAATTTCCGCCGCATTTCCTCTGATTGCAGCAAGGCGTACCTCACGAATGATGTCACGTGCCGATTCAGTGCGGAACGGTGTTGCTCCGGCACCGACAGGATCAAGAATGACGGGAACGCCATGTTCATTAGCTGATTTTCCCGCGATGATCATCGCTTCGACTGACTCCTTGCTCAGCGTTCCGATATTTAAAACGAGTGCACCCGCAATCTTCGCCATATCGGCGACCTCTTCTTTCGCGTATGCCATAACGGGCGATGCGCCGAGCGCGAGCAGGCCGTTTGCTGTGAAATTCGTTACGACATTGTTGGTTATGCTATGCACCAGTGGGCTATGCCGGCGGACAGCAGTAAGACATTTTGCTGCTGATTGTGCATCCATGTTTGCATCATCCTTTACTATCTTTTTTCGGGGCCCATAAATACGATTTCGTATGTTCGAGCCAAGCTCTGGCCGCAAACGACAAGTACCGGTCCTTTCTCCAAATAATGGCGAGGTGCCAAGGGATGACCGGATCGACAAGCGGAATGACTTTCACTTTTTCCGGGTCAAGGCCGCGGCAGATCCGTTCCGGCAAAAGCCCGATCCCAAGGTTGGCTGATACCATCTCACTAATAAAATCCCATTGTGATGTTTCATAAATGATATGGGGCCGGAACCCAGCCTTGATACATTCCGTCATAATTCGGTTGTGCAGGACAAAATCCTCCCTGAAGAAAATAAAAGGCTCGTCCTTCAACTCACGCAGCTGACATTCTTTCTCATCAGCCAGCCGGTGGGAAGGGTGAACGACAAGCATTAAGGTTTCTTTTACGATTGTAAACGAATGAAAGATATCTTCGTTTGCGGGAAGGACCACAACGCCGATATCAAGAGAGCCGTCCCCGACACCTTCTTGGACTTTTATAGAACCGTCTTCGACTAGCTGAAAGGTGACATTCGGATAGTTTTCACGGAAATCGCCGAGCACTCTCGGGAAAAACCCCGATCCGATCATCGGCGGCAGTCCAATCCGTACGTGCCCTTTCTTGACTTCCATAATATCATTTAATTCTGACGTCAGGTTTTGAAATGATTTAATGATTTCCTGCGCCTGCACATACATGCTATGACCGGCATCAGTCAGTTCCACCTGCCTGCCGTTTCGGTAAAACAGTTCAATTCCGAGCTCTTCTTCTAAATTTTTGATCATTTTTGATATCGTCGGCTGAGAAACATAAAGGGATTGGGAAGCCTTCGTAAAACTTTTTAAACGGGCGACTTCCAAGAAATATGTTAAATGGCGGATATCCATGTGCTTCACCCTTTCTATAGACAAAAGGAATACTTCTTATTCTTAATATATATTTTACCTATAGCGAGACCTTATGTACAATAAGTATATAAGGGAGGCATCAATATGAAAAAACTGTTGCTAACCGTTATTCAAATCGCTCTGTTATTTATATTTGCTCGGCTGATTAATTGGGCGACAGCCCTTCTTCATATAAATATTCCCGGCAGTATAATAGGGATTGTGATTCTTTTCACATTATTGCACTTTAACATTATCAAGCTTGAATGGATCGAGCTTGGTGCAGCGTGGCTTCTCGGGGAGCTGCTTTTATTTTTTATCCCGTCTGCCGTCGGAGTGATTGAATACGGAGACATTATGTCGAAATTTGGTGTCAGCATTCTGCTTGTTGTCATCATCAGCACGTTTGTCGTGATGGTGTCTACAGGAACGCTTACACAACTCATTGCAAAGAGAAAGGAGAAAAAACATACGTGTTCATCGGAATTGTAAGTTTGTTTTTAACGGTTTTGGTGTATTTAGGAGCAAAAAAGGTATATCAACGCTTTCCGCGTGTTTATACGTCGCCGCTATTGGTGACGCCCGCTGTGTTAGTCGGTCTGCTGCTGCTGGTGAATGTCCCGTACGAGTCCTATAATCTCGGCGGCGGATTGCTGACCGATATGCTACAGCCGGCCACCGTGGCATTCGCGATCCCGCTATATAAATATTTCCCTGTTTTAAAGAAATACGCAGTGGAAATTATTTTGAATGTGGCCGTCGGTTCATGTATCGCGATTATTTCTACCGCTCTTATTGCGAAATGGCTTCACCTCGGCACCGGCTTAATTGACAGCCTCGTCCCAAGATCAGTGACAACGCCGATCGCGATGAACGTATCTGAAATGATCGGCGGTATGCCTGCCGTCACAGCCGTGTTTGTGATTTTAACCGCTTTGCTCGGCACAGTGATTGGCCCGATGGTCATCCGTTATTTCCGCATTGATAACGAAATTGCGCGGGGCGTGCTGCTCGGCACAAGCGCACACGGAGCGGGAACGTCTAAAGCATTTGAGCTCAGCTCTGTGTCCGGCACGATTTCCAGTGTGTCGATGATCTTAGCTGCGATTATGACGCTTTGCGCGGCGCCGTTTTTACTTTCATTTATGTAAAAAACTGTCCTCTCGAGGACAGTTTTTTTTATGTGCTTCCCCTTATTGAAAAGCTGGCGAATTCCAATATAATGTATTTGTGGATACCAAAGGAGGCACCCTGATGCACAACTTGCAGGTGAGGCGGCATTACGCCGCGTTAAAAGGATTTTATTTGTTTGCTTTTCTCGGTACGGGCAGCATAATTCCCTTACTCAGTATGTATTTAACGAAGGAACAGCATTTAAGCGGATCACAGGTCGGCTTGATCATGTCGCTGGGCCCGATTGTGATGATTTTCTTTCAGCCGTTTTGGGGCATGCTGAGCGACTATACGCAAAAAACGAAAGGCCTGCTGGCGGTTTGCACATCAATCACAGGCATCATTGGATTAGCCTATATAGCATTTGACAGTTTCCCTCTGTTTATTTTGATTGCGGCCTGTTTTGCAGCCTTTCAAAGCACGATTATTCCACTTTCGGACAGCATTTCACTAAGGTACACACAAGAAACAAACGGCAACTACGGCGGAATCCGCCTGTTTGGTTCTCTCGGCTTCGGTATCGCGGTGTTTGCCATGGGACAGGTGACGAACCGGCTGTACCCCATTCACGTGATCTTTATCTTTGGCTGTGCCTTTCTGTGCATTGCTGCCATATTGGCTTCACAAATGCCCGGCCAGCAGAAAACAACAACAAAGGTCAATATCCGCAAAGGATTCCGGGAGCTTATCAGCAACAAAACTTTCCTCATCTTTATGATCATCACCTTTACGACATTTGCTCCAAACTTAGCGAACAATACGTATTTCAGTCTTTTTCTGGACAAAAGCGGCGCGTCACTTTCCGCTATCGGCATTTTATTTTTCATCGGTGTCATTTCAGAAATTCCATTTATGAGATTCGCCCAAACATTTATAGATAAAATGGGGCTGCTCAACGTCATTATGCTGTCAGGCGGAGTCTCATTATTCAGGTGGGCACTCTATTTCACGGCGCCTTCACTATGGATCATTTATGCGACGGTCTTTCTTCAGGGAGTGGCCATCGGTTTATTTATCCCGGCAGCGCTTCAATATGTGAAAAAGATTACCCCTAGACACGTTGAAGCGACGGCGCTGACCATGTACGCCGCCATCGGCAACGGGTTCGGCAACTGGTTCTGCACATTTGCAGGCGGGTACATTTTTGACTACGTGTCGATCTTCGCAGTCTATTTGCTTTTCGGCATTCTGAGCATAGCAGGCTTTGGCCTGACATTATATTTAATGAAGGCTGAAAAAAACAAAAATACACTTCATCAGCCGGCTGTTACTTTTAAACCATAATGACTATAATGAACAAAAGAAAGGATGTGCGTTATGAACGGGCAAGAGCGAAACAGCATTTCGAAAGGGTTGCAGGTTGATATTGTATTGAAAGCAGATCAAAAAACAGGAAAACTGACGAGAGGGACAGTGAAGGATATTTTGACGAAATCAAACTTTCATCCGCATGGCATTAAGGTCCGTCTTGAAGATGGCCGCATCGGCCGCGTCCAGCAGATCATTTCTACATAAAAAAAAGCTGCCCCTGAACAGGGCAGCTTTTTCATTATTTTTTCTGCAGAAGGACCACTTTCAGGTAGTTGCCTTCAGGAAATGCCGAAATCGTTTTGAAATCCTCCGGCAGCGTAAATTCCTCAATGATGGTGTAGCGTTCGTTTTTTTCTTTAAATGCGGCATCGATAAAGCCTTTGAATTTCTTCATGCCAAAGGCGCTGCTGTTTGTAGAGGCAACAATGACACCCTTGTCAGCAGTGATGGCGATCGTTTCCTTCAGCAGGTTTTTATAATCCTTGGCCGCGCTGAAGGTGCGTTTTTTTGTGCGCGCAAAGGAAGGCGGATCGAGAATAATCAGATCAAAGCGCAAATCCTTTTTTGCAGCATATGAAAAATAGTTAAAAACGTCCATCACTTTAATGTCGTGCGCTTCGTAATCCAGCTTGTTCACGCTGAATTGCTCGATCGTTTTGGCCAGACTTCGGTTTGCCACGTCGACGCTTGTTGTTTTCTCCGCTCCGCCAAGCGCCGCTGCCACGGAGAATGCACCCGTATAAGAAAACGTATTTAAAACGGTTTTCCCTTTTGCATAGCGGTCTCTGATCGCCTTGCGCACATGTCTCTGATCCAAAAAGATGCCCGTCATGGCGCCTTCATTCAGATCCACCGCGTATTGAATGCCATTCTCCTGGATGATGATCGGGAACTCGCCTCTTCTCCCTTTCACGAAGTCATCATCTTCAACGTATTGTCCAGCTGTGTCGAAGCGTTTCTTCTCGTAAATCGCTTTATAATCAAGATCCATCTCATCCAATGCGGAAATCAGCATGTCTTTAAAGGTGTAAATTCCCTTGCTGTACCATTGAATCAGCAGGTAGCCGTCATAATAGTCGATGGTGACGCCGCCGACACCGTCACCCTCACCGTTGAACAGGCGGAAAGCTGTTGTATCTTGAGCCTCAAATAGTTTGGCGCGCGCTTGGGCCGCTTTTGTTAATTTGGTGAGAAAAAATGCCTGGTCAACCTGTTCATGTTTATTGCGGGTAAGCGTCCAGCCGACCCCTTTGTTTTGCAGGCCATAATAGCCCCGCGCGAGAAACTCGCCGCTCTCAGACACGATATCAACGAGGTCTCCTTCTTTCATGTGCCCCGCACTCCCTGCGAGAGCTTCTTTTTCGATAAGGGGATAGCCTTTTTTGATTTTGGCAGCGTGTGCTTTCTTTAGGGTGAGTAGCTTCATATATGTCGTCCTCTTTCTGTTTGCTTTCTCTTATCGTACCACAAAACGCCAAGATGTCTGCATTGACAGAAAGGAAAGGTTTTTCTACGATAGACAAAAAGAGTTTCGAGGAGGAGCAGCATGCCAAAACGAATTGACCATACAGGCATCATGGTAAGAGATATTAACGCGTCCATCACATTTTATGAAGAGGTACTCGGCATGAAATTGAAGGATCGCATCACACACACGAACGGTGTAATCGAGCTTGCATTTCTTGGCTTTGAAGACGGCCCGGAAACAGAAATTGAACTGATTCAAGGCTACAGCAGCGAGCTTCCCGCTGAAGGAAAAGTGCACCACATTGCCCTGCTGACTGATGACATCGCGGCTGAATATACAAAAGCGGAAAAAATGAACGCAAAATTTATCGACGAGGAGATCACAACACTTCCTAACGGATACCGTTATTTCTATATCGAAGGCCCTGACGGTGAGTGGATTGAGTTCTTTCAGCGGTAATAAAAAAGCAGCATAACGCTGCTTTTTTATTATTTAAACACTTACATCACATCACATTTTTATCCCCCAGATTCAACCGCACTCTCTTCCCGCCATTTTTGATGATCCCATATTCTGAAAAACGGATAGTAGATGGCACAGGTGATCAGCAGATTCACCAGTTGCATAACGGCTCCCGACACCTTTCCGCCTGTCGCCAGGTAACCTGATATGAGTGGCGGCATCGTCCACGGCACCGCGATTCCGGCCGGTCTTGCCACCAGCCCGGTGCTCATGCCGATATAAGTCGCGGTAATCGTGAGGAGCGGTGCGATGATAAATGGGACAATAAGGAGCGGATTCATGACAATCGGCATGCCGAAAATGATCGGCTCGTTGATATTAAATAGCGCAGGGCCGATTCCTAATCGTCCAAGCTGCTTCATTTGTTTGCTCCGGGAGCGCACAAGCATCGTCAGGACAAGCGCCAGCGTCGCCCCGCTCCCGCCGACATTGATCCAAATTTGAAAGAACTGAGTCGTAAAAATACTCGGCAGCGCCTCGCCCGCTTGGAAGGCAAGACGGTTGGCATCCATCGCGCCGTACCAAATCGGCGCCATGATTCCGCCAATGATGGAAGCCCCGTGAATCCCGCACGACCAAAGCAGCATCTGCACAAATTCAGCGATCAGGCTTCCGCCGAGACTGCCGCCAAGGATGGAAAGCGGTGTGCCAAGCAGGTCTCCTACGACATTGTGCAGACTCTGAAAAGGTGTCATTTCAATCAGAAGGCGCGCCAGCCACACAAGAAACACAATGATAAAGCCGGGAATCAGCGCGACAAACGATTTGCTTACCGCAGGCGGCACACCGTCTGGCATTTTGAAGACGATATTTTTTTGAATAATGTACCGATAGATTTCGGTTGAAAACAAGGCGATCAGCATGGCGACAAATAGGCCCTTGCTGCCGAGCAGCGTGATCGGGATTCCGCCCCCTACCATGATGGGTTCCGTTGAGCCACCCGGTGTAAACGGCACCTCAAACGGCGTTGCCAGCAGAAATGCGGCAATTGAAATCGCTCCGGCAGAAAGGGCATCGACACCATAGCTTTCTGCCAGCCGATAGGCGATCCCAAAAGCGGCAATCATCGCCATAATATCAAACGAAGCGTTAACAGGATATCCGAGCTTATCAGCCCACTCTTTCCCAAACACACTCGCCATGAAATCAGCATACCCCGGAATCGGCAGGCTCGTTAAAATCAAGAAGACAGACCCGATAATAATCAGCGGCATGGTCAGGATAATTCCGTCACGCAAGGCGCTGAGATGCCGCTGCCCGGCAATTTTCCCGGCGACAGGCATTATTTTTTCCTCCATCACCCGAGTGAATGTGCTCATCTTAAAAGCCCCCTTTTCTCATTGCTTTGTGAACAACCTTCGCAATGTTTTCTTTATCTTATTTTGAAAACGCTTACAAATTCATTTGGAAAATTTCCTCTTCATGCGGAAAAAATCTGCATTTTGCTAAACAACCCTGCCCATGAAAAATTTTTTCCTTCTTACTATTAATCTCTCTTTTTTTCTCCGATATATATATCAAACATCATAGAAAAAGGAGATGAACCATGAAAAACATGTCTTGCAAACTTGTTGTATCAGTCACTCTGTTTTTCAGTTTTCTCACCATAGGCCCTCTCGCTCATGCGCAAAACAACAGTGAGAAAGAGGTTATTGTGGTTTATAAAAACAAGGCCGGTAAGGAAACCATCCTGGACAGTGATGCTGATGTTGAACAGCAGTATAAGCATCTTCCCGCGGTAGCGGTCACAGCAGACCAGGAGACAGTAAAAGAATTAAAGCAGGATCCTGATATTTTGTATGTAGAAAACAACGTATCATTTACCGCAGCAGACAGCATGGATTTCAAAGTGCTGTCAGACGGCACTGACACCTCTGACAACTTTGAGCAATGGAACCTTGAGCCCATTCAGGTGAAACAGGCTTGGAAGGCAGGACTGACAGGAAAAAATATCAAAATTGCCGTCATTGACAGCGGAATCTCCCCCCACGATGACCTGTCGATTGCCGGCGGGTATTCAGCTGTCAGTTATACCTCCTCTTCCAAAGATGATAACGGCCACGGAACACATGTCGCAGGGATTATCGGAGCCAAGCATAACGGCTACGGAATTGACGGCATCGCACCGGAAGCACAAATATACGCGGTTAAAGCGCTTGATCAGAACGGCTCGGGGGATCTTCAAAGTCTTCTCCAAGGAATTGACTGGTCGATCGCAAACGGGATGGACATCGTCAATATGAGCCTTGGCACGACGTCAGACAGCAAAATCCTTCATGACGCCGTGAACAAAGCATATGAGCAAGGCGTTCTGCTTGTTGCCGCAAGCGGTAACGACGGAAACGGCAACCCAGTGAATTATCCGGCGGCATACAGCAGTGTCGTTGCGGTTTCAGCAACAAACGAAAAGAATCAGCTTGCCTCCTTCTCAACAACTGGAGATGAAGTTGAATTTTCAGCGCCGGGGACAAACATCACAAGCACTTACTTAAACCAGTACTATGCAACGGGAAGCGGAACATCCCAAGCGACACCGCACGCCGCTGCCATGTTTGCTTTGTTAAAACAGCGTGATCCTGCCGAGACAAACGTCCAGCTTCGCGAGGAAATGCGGAAAAACATCGTTGATCTTGGTACCGCAGGCCGCGATCAGCAATTTGGCTACGGCTTAATCCAGTATAAAGCACAGGCAACAGATTCAGCGTACGCGGCAGCAGAGCAAGCGGTGAAAAAAGCGGAACAAACAAAAGCACAAACCGATATCAACAAAGCGCGAGAACTCATCAGCCAGCTGCCGGGCTCCGACGCCAAAACTGCCCTGCACAAAAGACTGGATAAAGTACAGTCATACAGAAATGTAAAAGATGCGAAAGACAAAGTCGCAAAGGCAGAAAAATATAAAACACAGCAAACCGTTGATACAGCAGAAACTGCCATCAACAAGCTGCCAAACGGAACAGACAAAAAGAACCTTCAAAAACGCTTAGACCAAGTAAAACGATACATCGCGTCAAAGCAAGCGAAAGACAAAGTTGCGAAAGCGGAAAAAAGCAAAAAGAAAACAGATGTGGACAGCGCACAATCAGCAATTGGCAAGCTGCCTGCAAGTTCAGAAAAAACGTCCCTGCAGAAACGCCTTAACAAAGTGAAGAGCACCAATTTGAAGACGGCACAGCAATCCGTATCTGCGGCTGAAAAGAAATCAACTGATGCAAATGCGGCAAAAGCACAATCAGCCGTCAATCAGCTTCAATCAGGCAAGGACAAAACGGCATTGCAAAAACGGTTAGACAAAGTGAAGAAAAAGGTGGCGGCGGCTGAAGCAAAAAAAGTGGAAACTGCAAAGGCAAAAGTGAAGAAAGCGGAAAAAGACAAAACAAAGAAATCAAAGACATCCGCTCAGTCTGCAGTGAATCAATTAAAAGCATCCAATGAAAAAACAAAGCTGCAAAAACGGCTGAACGCCGTCAAACCGAAAAAGTAACCAAAAACCTTTAAGACTTGCATTCCAGGTCTTAAAGGTTTTTTACATTCTAAGAACATCGAACACAACCTTTTTCCCATCTATTGTACAGGCTTTTCATACTATTGCTATACAACCATGAACAGCATAAAATGAACGTTATTACAGTTATCACCACATATGGCGGGATTGTGACTGGGCAGGCAGGCAAGACCCAATGATGCAAAGGGAGTATTAGTGCCTAAAAAGCAGGGCATTTTAACTCTTCTTTTCGTGTTGGGCTCATAACGGCGCCTTGGACAACCCCCTATTCTCATGCTCCGTCGTCGACGCGGGCATTTTTGTCATTTTCAGCCGGTATTTCTCACTTTTTTCATTTTGATTGTCAACTTTTCATTTGATACGATGAACAAGCCGACTTTTCTTCAGCAAAGGAGGTTTTGATTGCTTGCAGAAAGAGATTGCAAAAGAATTATTGTTGCTCGCAGGAGGAAAAAACAATATTATTAGCATCAGCCATTGTACGACTCGTCTTCGTTTTGATGTAAAGGACGAGACGAAAATTGATATACATGCCATTGAGAACCTGCAAGGTGTGCAGGGCACCTTTTTCCGCTATGGGCTTTTCCAGATTATCTTCGGAGCAGGCGTCGTCAACAAAATATATAAAGAAGTCGTTCATGTATGGGAGACCGCGCCTTCTGAAGAGCCTGTCCACCAGAAAAAAGCCAGCCGGAAGCTGAACCCTGCCGCAGCTTTTGCGAAAACACTGTCCGATATTTTTGTGCCGATTATTCCGGCAATAACAGCAAGCGGCCTGCTCATGGGGCTGATCGGCATGATTAAGGTGTTTCATTGGTTCGCTGCCGGCAGCCCATGGATTAAAATGCTCGACCTCGTGTCCAGCACAGCCTTTATTTTACTGCCGATTTTAGTCGGCTTCAGTGCTGCACGGCAATTTGGCAGCAACCCATACCTAGGGGCAGTGATTGCAGGGCTTTTGACGCATCCTGATCTGCTGGACCCGTCTATGCTCGGCAGCAAAACCCCGTCTTCTTTAGACATATGGGGGCTTCATATCCCAATGATGGGCTATCAGGGTTCCATGATACCGATTCTTCTTTCCGTTTTTGTCATGAGCAAAATTGAGAAGCTATTAAAATCGATTGTGCCGAAGTCGCTTGATGTCGTGATCATTCCCTTTATTACGGTCATGGTGACAGGATGCCTCGCACTGATTGTGATGAATCCCGCCGCGTCCATCATCGGCCAGATCATGACACAATCTATAGTCTATATTTATGATCACGCCGGCATTGCCGCCGGAGCTCTTTTCGGCGGCATCTACTCCACCATCGTCCTATCTGGATTGCATCATAGCTTTTATGCAATTGAGGCAACGCTGCTTGCTAATCCGCATGTCGGTGTCAACTTTTTAGTGCCGATATGGTCGATGGCGAATGTGGCCCAAGGCGGAGCGGGGCTTGCGGTATTCCTCAAAACGAAACAATCAAGCCTGAAAAAAATTGCGCTCCCCGCTTCTCTGACCGCGTTTTTAGGCATTGTTGAGCCGATTGTATTCGGGGTAAATCTCAAATTGATCCGTCCCTTTATCGGAGCAGCCATCGGCGGTGCTATTGGCGGAGCATACGTGGTTGCGGTACAAGTTGTGGCAAATTCCTACGGACTGACAGGCATTCCGATGATTTCAATCGTGCTGCCGTTTGGCGCCGCGAATTTTGTTCATTATATGATCGGTTTCTTGATCGCAGCCGTCTCTGCTTTTATAGCTACATTGTTTCTCGGGTTTAAAGAAGAGACAGAATAACTGGATTTATTCGTTTTCATTCATAAAACGGGGGATGAAAGGACAAAAAAGCTATGAAAATTAAAAGAATCTTAAATCATAATGCTATCGTCGTAAAGGATCAAAATGAAGAGAAGATTCTCTTGGGTGCAGGAATTGCGTTTAACAAAAAGAAGAATGATATTGTCGATCCGTCAAAAATAGAAAAAACCTTTATCAGAAAAGATACACCTGACTATAAGCAGTTCGAAGAGATTTTAGAAACATTGCCTGAAGACCACATTCAGATTTCTGAGCAAATTATCTCTCATGCCGAAAAAGAGCTGAACATCAAAATCAACGAGCGCATTCATGTCGCTTTTTCAGACCATCTTTCTTTTGCGATTGAACGCCTGAGCAATGGGATGGTTATCAAAAATCCGCTGCTGAATGAAATCAAAGTCCTTTATCCAAAGGAGTTCCAGATCGGCTTATGGGCCAGAGCACTGATTAAAGATAAACTGGGGATTCACATTCCTGATGATGAAATCGGCAATATCGCCATGCATATCCACACAGCAAGAAACAATGCCGGCGATATGACACAAACGCTTGATATTACAACAATGATCCGTGATATTATCGAGATTATCGAAATTCAACTGTCTATTAATATCGTTGAAGATACCATCTCTTATGAACGGCTTGTGACCCATCTCCGCTTTGCCATTCAGCATATCAAAGCAGGCGAATCCATTTACGAGCTGGACGCAGAAATGATCGACATCATTAAAGAGAAGTTTAAGGATGCCTTCCTGTGTGCCCTAAGCATTGGCACCTTTGTGAAGAAGGAATACGGCTTTGAGTTTCCTGAAAAAGAATTGTGCTACATCGCCATGCATATTCAGCGGTTCTACCAACGGTCAGTCGCACGCTGAGACAAACAAAAAACGCTTTTGATCATCTCAAAAGCGTTTTTTTTATCTGATTTATTGGTTGATCGCCGGATTCCCAATCGTATTCCACTTCGTATAGGACATGTAATGAAAATACTCATCGCGATACGGATGTTTCGTATTGGAGTTCCAAGGCTTTTCTCCGCCGCAGAAGTGCACGATTGCCGGGTTTTCTCTCGTTTCATTATATTGCTTCCGCCCTAACAGAGTCGGTGGGGTTTTCAGCTTTAACATGATATAGGTTTGAGCGTTCCAGCGCGGATGAAGTTCATACCACTGATCATACAAGATCGCATTCAGTGCATCTTGGTCATGCAGCACAAGAAAGTCTTCGTCTGGGTGTTCATTGATAAAGTTGATGACTTTTTCTGTGATGTTTTGCTTTCTCCAGGAGTCAAAATCAATAATCATGATGCCTGAGTTAAAATACTTCCCTGTATCAGTGACGTTCATTTCTTTCAGGCGTTCATGTTGCCCCGCATCCTCAACAGCGGCTACGGTGTATGGCGCAATGTCTAAGTCCCATAGCTTAGAAATATCCTCTAGGACAAGCGCGTCACAATCGATGTAAATCATTCGTTTGATGCTTTCATCCTTAATTAAGTCGGGAATCGAAATGCGGTAATACGCGGCTTTTGTAATATGGCTGCTCTCTACCGCATGTTCATACATGTTGGTATCCACTTCTAAAAACTCAATCGGCACTCCGAATTTCAAAGTGGTTTCTTCCAGTCTTTTTTTGTTATCAGGCTTAATTCCGCCATCAATGACGTATAATTTTACCTCTCTCTCCTGATCCATGTTAGTCAATAAAGAAACGAACATCCCACCTAAATGACGAGCATAATTATCATCTGCGCATGATACGATATGCATGATTTCATCTTTCCTCAATGGTATTCATCTCCCTTTTTGTTGTACAAGTTACATACCCTTTTTCAAAAAAATAAACACGTTCTCCGACATTTTTTTAAACAGAATGTGTGATACAACAAAAAAGGTGTCATTTTTTGAAGATGCGATAAAGCCAATAAAGAATGAAAAAGCTTGCGATTGTGATGGCTTCAGCCGAGACGATATACCACGGCCATGGCCCGAGAACATCTAAGAGAGAGGATCCGCCCGGTTTTTTCGTCAAATACATATAATTCGCGCCAAGCCAGCGATCAATCAGGAAAATACAGACGCCGTACACATTAACAAGCAGGACTGTCACCCATAACGAGCGCTGGCCCATTCTGTAGGTGCCAATCACAGCCATCAGCAGACAGGATAAAAACACAGACCCGTGAGAAATAAAAAAGAGGATATATCGGATATGCGGAAATGAAAACATACCGAGGTCAGGAGTGGCAAGAGCCTGAATCGAACTGCCGATGCCGACAAAAAACAAAAATACAAACAGCTTTCTGCTTTTTGTCACTAACATAATAGCTGACAAATACACCGACAGGTCACTAAGCTGGAGAGGCAATGAAGTGCGCACCGACCACCTGCCCGTGGCGACCATCCATATTTGATAGCCGATTTGCGAACCAAGCAAAAGAAACACAAACAGAGAACGCAAAAACCGGCTGGCCCTCGGCTGCTTGACCCTCTCTTGGAACAAAAACAACAGAATGGCCAAAAGGGCGATAATCGCTAACGTCACTGCATGCTCTGTCGAAAACAGATGAAACGGATCATGCTTATAGACGGATTGAACATATTTTTGCAAAACTGCACCCCCGTTTTCGGGTTTTTGTTTATTTTGGCGTTGTTTGGGCTTTTTTTATTCAACCGATATATGGGCTTGAAGTTCACACCAGACTCTGTTACAATTCGTTTCATAGCTAATGATTCTGATAATTTAAGGCAGGCCTAAAAAATGGAACGTTCACATCAACATCAGCAGCTTCGGAAGGAAGAACACGATACACTTTCTAAGCTCAAACAAATGCCCGTCGAGTCACTTAACCTGGAAGCCATTTCGATCGCTACGAATCTGTATCGGTCTGCACAAAGGCTCCGTGTCAAAATGGAGACTGAGGTTCTTTCTTCCTATAACCTTTCTTGGACCGCTTTCTCCATTCTTTATGATCTATGGGTATGGGGAGCGCTCGAAACGAGAAAAATCGCTGAGCTGTCAGGGATATCTACAGCTACAGCAAGCAACGTGATCAAAACGCTCGAAAAAAAGAGTTTTTGCCGTAAAAGCATCGACACAAGAGATCGGCGACTCGTGTTTGTCTCAATCACCGATTCCGGCAAACAAGCGATCGAAGAACTCTACCCGGAGTTTCACAAAGGGGAAACAGAGCTCATTGCGGGAATGACGAAGGACGAACAGAAAATATTGACAGGGCTGCTTAGAAAGGTAGCTGACAATCTTCATACAACATAAGCTTTGACGGGAATCCAGTAGCGGTTTGTCTCCCTGTTTCAGAGAGCCGGCGGAAGGTGCGAGCCGGCACACAGCAAATTGTGAATTACCTCCCCGAGCTTTCTTTGTGAACCTTAAAAGTAGCAAAAGAACGGGAAACCGTTATTCGAATGAGCGGAAGACGATGTCTTCAACCAGGGTGGTACCGCGTGCATTGAGCCACGTCCCTTATCGGGATGGGCTCTTTTTTGTGTTTGTAAAAAAGGAGGAAAAATGATGAGAACATTTGAGCAGCTCACAGCGTCACAGCAAAAAGAGGTAGAAAGACAGCTTCAGCTATACATGACAGGCGCCCACGAAGTCATACCGCCGGAGGAATTAAAGGCAAAGCTCGTGAAATCAATTTCGACAGGCACACCGCTCAAAATTAAACTTGGATTAGATCCGTCTGCACCGGATGTACATTTGGGCCATACGGTTGTGTTAAATAAGCTTCGCCAATTTCAAGAAAACGGCCACATTGTCCAGCTGTTAATTGGGGATTTCACAGGAAAAATCGGGGATCCGACCGGAAAATCAGCAGCCAGAAAGCAGCTGACTGATGAAGAAGTTCAGCACAACGCCAAAACCTACTTTGAGCAATTCGGAAAAGTGCTTGATCCAGAAAAAGTCGAGCTTCACTATAACTCAAAATGGCTGAAAACATTGAATCTGGAAGATGTCATTGAATTAGCAGGGAAAATAACGGTAGCCCGCCTGATGGAGCGCGACGACTTTGAAGAACGCATCGCCATGCAAAAACCAATCTCACTGCATGAATTCTTTTACCCATTGATGCAGGGCTATGATTCTGTCGTTCTCGAAAGTGATATTGAATTAGGCGGAACGGATCAGCATTTCAATGTCCTCATGGGGCGGCATTTTCAAGAACGATACAACAAAGAAAAACAAGTCGTCATCCTGATGCCGCTCTTGGAAGGCTTGGATGGCGTCGAGAAAATGTCGAAGTCGAAACACAACTACATTGGCATTAACGAACATCCAAACGACATGTACGGAAAAACGATGTCACTGCCCGACAGCCTCATGAAAAAATACATCCACTTGGCGACAGACTTAGAGCTTGAAGAGAAAAAACAGCTCGTAAAAGACTTAGAAACCGGCGCCGTTCATCCGCGTGATGCTAAAATGCTTTTAGCCAAAACAATCGTCCGAATGTATCACGGAGAGAAAGCAGCAGAAGCTGCCGAACACTCGTTTAAAACAGTCTTTCAGGAAAACAGCCTGCCAGAAGATATACCGGCCGTAAACTGGAAAGGCGAGAAAACGATAGCGATGATTGATCTGCTCGTCAAGCTGGAGCTCCTCTCTTCGAAGAGCGAGGCGCGCCGCATGATTCAAAACGGCGGTGTACGCATCGACGGAGAGAAAATAACAGATGTTCACGCCAAAGCAGAGATAAGAGAGAACATGATCATCCAAGTCGGCAAACGCAAGTTTTTAAAGCTCCAATAGTCTGATATTCCGAAACGCTTATGACCTTTCATTCATAAGCGTTTTTTTGCAGGTATAAAGCACTGTCTTTTCAAAAACGCTCTCCATCTTGCAGGAAACTCCTTTAGCATCCCGAAATATTCCCCAACCATACATTTAGGGGAGGTTTATTTTTGATGAAAAAGCTTTTGACTGTCATGACGATGGCTGTTTTAACTGCCGGCACACTGCTCTTGCCGGCACAGAGTGTCACCCCTGCCGCACACGCTGTACAAATATCAAATAGCGAGCGCGAGCTTCCATTCAAAGCAAAGCATGCGTACTCTACCATTTCTCAGCTAAGTGAAACAATCGGCCCCAGAATAGCCGGAACTGCAGCTGAAAAAAAGAGTGCCCTATTGATCGCCTCATCAATGAGAAAATTAAAGCTTGATGTGAAGGTTCAACGATTCAACATTCCTGACCGGCTTGAGGGAACGCTGTCTACAGCAGGACACGATATTCTTCTCCAAGCGGCGTCCGGTTCAGCTCCGACTGAGGAACAAGGGCTGACGGCCCCGCTTTACAATGCGGGATTGGGCTATCAAAAGGACTTTACCGCTGACGCCAAGGGCAAAATCGCCTTAATTTCCAGAGGAGACCTGACTTATTACGAGAAAGCCAAAAATGCCGAAGCCGCCGGAGCAAAAGCTGTCATCATTTATAACAACAAAGAAAGCCTCGTGCCTATGACGCCAAACCTGTCGGGAAATAAAGTCGGCATTCCGGTCGTCGGCATTAAGAAAGAAGACGGCGAAGCACTTACCCAGCAAAAAGAAGCCACCTTAAAACTAAAAGCATTCACAAACCAAACCTCCCAGAATATCATCGGAATCAAAAAACCAAAGAACATCAAACATCCAGACATTGTGTACGTGACGGCCCATTACGACAGTGTTCCTTTTTCACCCGGAGCAAATGACAACGGCTCAGGAACCTCTGTTATGCTGGAGATGGCACGTGTCTTAAAAAGCGTTCCATCTGATAAAGAAATCCGCTTTATCGCTTTCGGCGCCGAAGAGCTCGGCCTGCTCGGCTCCTCTCACTATGTAGATCATCTATCAGAAAAAGAGCTGAAACGAAGCGAAGTGAACTTCAACTTAGATATGGTAGGCACAAGCTGGGAAAAAGCGTCTGAGCTGTATGTCAACACATTGGATGGCCAATCTAACTATGTTTGGGAATCCAGCCGTACGGCTGCTGAAAAAATTGGGTTTGACAGCCTGTCTCTGACACAGGGAGGATCATCTGATCATGTGCCATTCCACGAAGCCGGCATTGATTCCGCGAACTTTATTTGGGGAGACCCGGAAACAGAAGAAGTTGAGCCATGGTATCATACCCCTGAAGACTCGATCGAACATATCAGCAAAGAACGCCTCCAGCAAGCAGGCGATCTTGTGACAGCCGCTGTCTATGAGGCTGTGAAAAAAGAGAAGAAACCGAAAACCATTAAGAAACAAATGAAGGCGAAAGCATCTGACATTTTTGAAGATATCAAATAAAAAAAGACGGCACTTGGGTGCCGTCTTTTTTAATCCACTTCTTTCTTAATCCCCAGCATTTTCTCATCTAGGTAATGGGCAATCTCCGCGGCTTCCTTCAGCTCATCTGTTAATTGCTTAGGAACGTCATTGTTCAATTTATAGTAAATTTTATGTTCAAGGCTCGCCCAGAAATCCATCGCGATTGTCCGGATTTGAATTTCTGCTTTGACGTATTCCACACGGTTCGTTAAATTCACAGGCATCTCAATGATTAAATGCAGGCTTCGATAGCCATTCGGTTTGGGTGTCTGGATATAATCCTTTACCTTTACGATTCTCAAATCTTCATGCTGCTTCAACACATTCACGACATTATAAATGTCAGAAATAAAGGAACAGATGATGCGCACGCCGGCAATGTCGTGAATATGCTCCTTCATTTCCTTCGTCGTAATCTCACAGCCCTTTCTCATTAACTTATTCACGATGCTTTCAAAGCTTTTGACACGGGATTTTGTATGTTCAATCGGGTTGTGTCCGTGAATGAGGTTATATTCCTGGCTGATAATTGAAAACTTTGTATCGAGCGCATCTAGCGCAAATTTATAAACTAATAATTCATTTTTCCAATCTTCCATTACTGTTTTTAAATCGTCCATATGTGTTACAGATAAATCCATGTTCGTCATCTCCTTTAACGGAACTTTATCCGCTGTCCATGTACTAGACGTCCCTGTCTGCTGCAAGGTTCTATGAATTTTTTTACAAAATGCGGTCGATTGTAACAAAAAAAGACCGCACGAAACGAGCGGTCTTTTTTATTATCGGAAATAGCTGATCAATAATCCGATCGAGAGCAGGAATCCGAAAAATGTATTTGTTTGGGCTGTTGATTTCATTGCGACAATCATATTCATCGGCATTTCTTTTTGGACGAAGCCCTTCACTGCCTGAACCGGCTTAGGCACGCTTAAAAAGACGACAAACAGCCATGGGCTTGCGGCACCGGTAATCACCAAGCCGACAACCCAGATATAAGCGACGGCAAACGACGCAGCTAACAGAGTAACAGCTCCCTTATGCCCCATTAAAATCGCCAATGTTTTGCGTCCGCCTTTTTTGTCCTCTTCAATATCACGAATGTTGTTCGACAGGTTAATCGCGCCGACAAGAATCGCAATCGGGATGGAAATCAAAATGCTTTGCATATTGATCTTATCTGTCTGAATGAAAAACGAAATCAGCACAAACACCGAACCCATGCAAATGCCTGAGAATAATTCACCGAACGGCGTGTACGCAATCGGCAGCGGCCCGCCTGTATACAGGTAGCCGATCGCCATGCCGACAAGGCCGATCAGCGCAAGCCACCAGCTGCTGCTTGCACAAATATAGACACCGAGCAAAATGGCAATCCCGTATGAGGCAAGAGCTAATTGCAGAATCGTTTTAGGCTTCATTCCGTGGCGTACAATGGCCCCTCCGATTCCGACTGATTCTGCTGTATCTAACCCGCGTTTAAAATCATAATATTCATTAAATAAGTTCGTCGCGATCTGGATCCATAGGCAAGAAAACAGCATAGCCAAAAACAGCAGCAGATCAACCTTCACATAAAACATCGCCAAAACGGTTCCGAGCAGCACAGGCACAAACGATGCGGTTAACGTATGAGGACGGGTTAACTGCCAAAGGATCTGCCCCATGCTTTCTTTTTGCGGCGCTGTCTGACCCTCACCCTTATTTGTTTGGTTCATCTTCCTCTTCCTTTCTATTAAAAGGCTTACTTTTTTTCAGCCGGCAGCTTAATAAAAAACTCCTTTTGCTTCCTTATCTATCATAATGACTTCTCCCTTATTTCACAAGATACCGCAAGAAGGCGTTTTCTTTCTTATTATACGCTTCTCGCCCTGATTTCATTAGGTTTCTGCTTTCACTTGAACGAACAGGTACAGAAAAATTTTTTTAAGTACATTACACTTTTTAAAAGTTAAAAAGATCTTTTGACTCCAGGTATCTTTTCCTTTATTATGAATCAGCTCGAAACATTCCATTCTTGCCCTTGCAGGTATAAAGATTCATTTTCAAAAACATACGCCGATATATTAATTTGAGGGAGATTAGGGAAAAAATGAAACTTTTTGAGCATCTGATCGTCAAATAATCATGTGATTGTCGAAAAAACGGGAAGGGAATTTTTGATATGCTGCAATTAATGAAACAGCTGTATGAAAAACCCGCTGTCAAGTGGACATGTCATACAGGCTTTTATTTGATGATACTGCTTGTTTTGTTTTTTATGTATGGTTTTCACACCGCGAATACCGGTTCATATATTTATAACGATTTCTAATTGGAGAGAGAATAACTATGAAACTTTTACATGCTATTCAAACACATGCGGAAACGTATCCGCAAACCGATGCCTTCCGCTCTCAAGGCCAGTCGCTCACGTATCAGGAGTTATGGGAGCAGTCTGACCGCGCGGCTGCCGCGATCCAAAAACGCATTTCTGGGGAAAAGAAATCTCCTATCCTTGTGTACGGCCACATGGAGCCGCACATGATCGTTTCCTTCTTGGGAAGTGTCAAAGCGGGACACCCTTATATTCCGGTTGACCTGTCCATTCCGTCCGAACGGATTGCGAAAATTATCGAAAGCTCTGGAGCAGAATTACTGATCCATGCAGCAGGACTCTCAATTGATGCAGTCGGCCAGCAGATTCAGACAGTTTCTGCGGAAGAACTGCTGGAAAACGAAGGCGGCTCTGTCAGCCAAGATCAATGGGTTAAAGAACACGAGACGTTTTATATTATTTACACTTCCGGAAGCACAGGAAATCCGAAAGGCGTGCAGATTTCCGCTGCGAACCTTCAAAGCTTCACAGACTGGATTTGTGCAGACTTTCCAGTCAGCGGAGGAAAAATATTTTTAAACCAAGCGCCGTTCTCATTTGATTTGTCTGTCATGGACCTATATCCGTGCCTTCAATCAGGCGGGACTTTACATTGCGTGACAAAGGATGCTGTGAACAAACCGAAAGTCTTATTTGAAGAGCTGAAGAAGTCCGGGCTGAATGTGTGGACATCAACACCTTCCTTTGTGCAAATGTGCCTGATGGATCCGGGTTTTTCACAGGATCTGCTGCCTCATGCGGACACATTTATGTTTTGCGGAGAGGTTCTTCCGGTTTCTGTGGCAAAAGCGCTGCTTGAGCGTTTTCCGAAAGCGAAGATTTTTAATACGTACGGCCCGACTGAAGCGACAGTGGCTGTCACATCGGTTGAAATTACGGATGACGTCATCAGCCGCAGCGAATCGCTTCCAGTGGGCTTCGCCAAACCAGATATGAACATTTTCATTATGGATGAAGAGGGACAGCCGCTTCCTGATGGAGAAAAAGGAGAAATCGTCATTGCAGGGCCGAGTGTAAGCCGAGGCTACCTTGGTGAGCCAGAGCTGACGGAAAAAGCGTTTTTCTCTCATGAAGGCCAGTGGGCATACCGAACTGGCGATGCCGGCTTTATTCAAGACGGTCAGATTTTCTGCCAAGGACGTTTGGATTTTCAGATTAAACTTCACGGCTATCGAATGGAGCTGGAGGAAATCGAGTTCCATGTCAGACAGTCACAGTACGTTCGCTCTGCTGTCGTGATTCCTTATCAGCCAAACGGAACAGTTGAGTACCTGATCGCTGCTATTGTGCCTGAGGAGCATGAGTTCGAGAAGGAATTCCAGCTGACAAGCGCTATTAAAAAAGAGCTTGCCGCTTCTCTTCCGGCATATATGATCCCGAGAAAATTTATCTATCAGGATCACATTCAAATGACGGCTAACGGCAAAATTGACCGAAAACGCATTGGCGAAGAGGTTCTTGTATGACGCCTTACAGCTCGTTTTTATTCTTTATACTGCTTGGCATTCTTCTTCTGCCGACGATCATTCTCGGCTTAAATGGAAAAAGATTTCAAGCATACAACATGTTCATATCTATCATTATATTGGCTTTAATTTTTTCGCACGACTTACACGGGGTCATCGCGCTGTGCCTGTTTACAATATGGCAGGTGCTCCTGATCAGCGGCTATCTGGCATACCGGCAGAAAGCGAACAGCGGCTTTGTCTTTTGCGGAGCTGTTATCGCGTCGATTCTGCCTTTATTTCTGTCAAAAATATGGCCGTTTCTTTCGCACCCGCAGCCGCATCATACGCCGCATAACCTGATCAGCTTTTTAGGGATTTCATATTTAACCTTTAAAGGCGTTCAGCTGATTATGGAAGCAAGAGACGGACTGCTGAAAGAACAGCTGCCATTGCACCGCCTGCTGTATTTCATCCTGTTTTTCCCGACGATTTCCTCCGGTCCGATCGACAGATACCGCCGGTTCGTCAAGGATGAACAGAAGGCTTGGACGAAAGAAGAATACGCCGACCTGCTGTATACGGGAATCCATAAAATCTTTATCGGTTTCCTGTATAAATTTATTATCGGCTACGCGATCAATACGTACTTCATCATGAATCTTCCCGCAATCACGCACAATAAGATTCTTGGGAACCTGCTGTACATGTACGGCTACAGCATGTATTTATTCTTTGATTTCGCCGGCTACACGATGTTTGCCGTCGGGGTCAGCTACATTATGGGCATTAAATCACCAGAAAACTTTAATAAACCATTTATCAGTAAAAATATTAAAGATTTCTGGAATCGCTGGCATATGTCTCTGTCATTTTGGTTCAGAGATTATGTGTTTATGAGATTCGTATTTTGGATGACTAAGAAAAAGTGGATCAAAAACCGTATGGCCGTCTCAAACATCGGGTATTTCCTGCTGTTTATGCTGATGGGGGTTTGGCACGGGCTCGCGCCGCAATATATCATTTACGGCCTCTATCACGCCGTTCTGATGACGTGTTACAACTTTTTCGAGAAGTGGAATAAGAAATATAAATGGCTGCCGTCCAACCGCTGGACAACCATTCTCGCGATTGTGATCACATTCCATTTCGTTTGCTTCGGGTTTTATATTTTCTCAGGAAAACCATTTCATCACCACCATTAAAGGAGATTAGAAAGCTATGGATTTTAAACAAGAGGTATTAGACGTTTTAGCAGAGGTTTGCCAGGATGACATCGTAAAGGAAAATCCTGATATTGAAATTTTTGAAGAAGGTTTGCTTGATTCTTTTGGAACAGTAGAATTGCTGCTTGCGATTGAAAACCGTTTTGATATTTTAGTGCCGATCACTGAATTTGACCGGGACGTTTGGAACACACCTAACAACATTGTAAATCAGCTGTCTGAGTTGAAATAATGAAAAAGCGTTTCTTCGGTCCAATTATTTTGGCGTTTATTCTATTCGCAAGCGCCATCGCAATTCCATCTTCATGGCTGACAGGCTTCATCACCGATAAGCGTGTGAAAGAGTCAGCAACAGCCTTGAATCCGAGTATGTTTCAAGGGCTATATTTACAAGATCAGATGCTCAAAGATCCGACATATCTTCCGATTTACGGGTCTTCTGAGCTTTCTCGGCTGGACGAGTTCCACCCATCTAATTATTTTCAGGTAAACAATGAGGGATTCACGCCATACCTTGTCGGCAAAGGCGGATCCCAGTCATTGATTCATTCTTTAAACTTCGCTGCCCATATGGATCAGCTGAAGGGCAAAAAAATCGTATTCATCGTGTCTCCGCAATGGTTTATTAAGCGCGGGTCTGATGAACAGCATTTCGCGCCGAACTATTCTGCGCTGCAAGGGCTTGATTTGGCATTTAACGATCAGATCGACCCTGAAATTAAAAAGAAAATGATGAAACGCATGCTGCGCTTCAAGGCTGTGCAAAACGATGCCATTCTTTCTGAGTTGTACAAAGCAATGGTAAACGGCCAGACGTGGAAAGTGAACGCGCTGAAGCCGGCGGCGAAAGTGTATTACAGCATGCTGGAAAAGAAAGATCTGTATTATTCAACGACAGAATCATCCGGGCCAAAGCGCTATATCTCGCAGTCAGTAAAGGATAAGTCATGGTCTGAATTGAATAAACTGGCGGATCAATCAGGCAAACGCCACTCCGGTTCTAACGATTTTCACATCGACAACCCTGTCTATAAAAAGCTGAAGCCGAAAGTGCCTAAGCTGAAAGGGAAAAACAAAGGAAGATCGTATGCGGTGTCACCGGAATATGGCGACTTTGAAATGATGCTCGATATCCTGAAGGATGCGGGCGCAGAGCCTATGTTTGTCACCATTCCGGTTAACGGGAAATGGTACGATTACACGGGCTTCCCGAAAAAAGGACGCACTGACTATTACAAAAAGGTAAATAAACAAATCAGAGCGAAGGGCTTCCAGGTTGCTGATTTCTCAGGGCATGAATATGACCCGTATTTCATGAAAGACACCATCCACATCGGCTGGAAAGGCTGGGTGTATGTCGATAAAGCAATTGACGAATTTTATAAAACCGGAAAAGTCACTTCATCCTGAGCATCTCATAGGACGCGGCTGCATATTTCCTGCTAAGATTTGAAATAGTAAAGGAATCACAGCTAACTTAATAAGAGGTGTTACATCCAATGAAGATGACAGGCAATACGGTTTTAATCACAGGGGGTTCTGCTGGCATCGGGCTTGAACTTGCCAAGCGTCTGCTGGAGCTCGGCAATGAAGTTATCATTTGCGGACGCAGCGAAGCACGTCTTGCAGAAGCGAAGCAGCAGCTCCCAAACATCCATACAAAGCAATGTAATGTTGCAGACCGTTCGCAGCGGGAAGCATTGTATGAATGGGCTTTAAAGGAATATCCGAACTTGAATGTTCTCGTCAACAACGCCGGCATTCAAAAGGAAATTGACTTTAAAAAAGGGACAGAGGAACTTTTAGTGGACGGTGATGAAATTGAACTTAATTTCCAAGCGCCTGTCCATTTATCCGCCCTTTTCACACCTCATTTGATGAAGCAGCCCGAGGCGGCAATCGTTCAGGTCACATCCGGGCTTGCGTTTAACCCGTTAGCTGTTTATCCGGTGTACTGCGCAACAAAAGCAGCACTTCACTCGTTCTCGCTTACGCTCAGACACCAGCTCCGCGACACGAGCGTGGAAGTGATTGAAATGGCACCGCCTATGGTAGACACGGGCTTAAACCAAAAATCACGCGATAAACAAGGCCTGACGTACCGGGGCATTTCATCTGAAGAATATGTTCAATATTTCTTGGACGGCTTGAAGGAAGGCAAACAGGAGATTACAAATGAACGTGTTGAAGGTCTTCGGGATGCCACTCGCGCCGATTATGACAGGTTATTCGAGCAAATGAACACGCAGGAGAATTAATTTCTCCTGCTTTTTTCATATGAATTTCTTACAAATTTGAGCAAACCTATTGCGATTATTTGTTGAAGGTATACAATAGAATATAATTATTTTCAAATAAGTTTGATAATATAAACAATTTAACAGCAGGGAGATTGACCATGACTAAACAAACGATTCGCGTTGAATTGACATCAACAAGAAAACCGAAACCAGACCCAAATCAGCTTTCGTTCGGAAGAGTGTTTACAGACCACATGTTTGTAATGGACTATGCGGCAGATAAAGGTTGGTACGATCCAAGAATCATTCCTTATCAACCCTTATCAATGGATCCGGCCGCAATGGTCTATCACTACGGCCAAACCGTGTTTGAAGGGTTAAAGGCTTACGTGTCAGAGGATGACCATGTTCTGCTTTTCAGACCGGAAAAAAATATGGAACGCCTGAATCAATCAAACGACCGCCTCTGCATCCCGCAAATTGATAAAGAACAGGTTCTTGAAGGCTTAAAGCAGCTTGTCGCAATTGATAAAGACTGGATTCCAAATGCGGAGGGCACGTCCCTTTACATCCGTCCGTTCATCATCGCAACCGAGCCTTTCCTTGGTGTTGCGGCATCTCATACGTATAAGCTCTTGATCATTCTTTCTCCGGTCGGCTCTTATTACAAAGAAGGCATTAAGCCGGTCAAAATCGCTGTTGAAAGTGAATTTGTCCGTGCGGTAAAAGGCGGAACAGGAAATGCCAAAACCGCAGGGAACTACGCTTCGAGCTTAAAAGCGCAGCAGGTCGCCGAAGAGAAAGGATTTTCCCAAGTGCTCTGGCTGGACGGCATTGAGAAGAAATACATCGAAGAAGTCGGAAGCATGAACATCTTCTTCAAAATCAACGGTGAAATCGTAACGCCGATGCTGAACGGAAGCATCCTGGAAGGCATTACGCGCAATTCAGTCATCGCCTTGCTTAAGCATTGGGGCCTTCAAGTATCAGAACGAAAAATTGCGATCGATGAGGTCATCCAAGCCCATAAAGACGGCATCCTGGAAGAAGCCTTCGGAACTGGTACAGCAGCTGTTATTTCCCCAGTCGGCGAGCTGATCTGGCAGGATGAAACACTTTCGATCAACAACGGTGAAACAGGAGAAATCGCAAAAAAACTATATGACACGATTACAGGCATTCAAAAAGGCGCTGTCGCAGACGAATTCGGATGGACGACCGAAGTCGCAGCGCTGACTGAAAGCAAATAAGAAAAAAGCCGGCCCATTACAGGCCGGCTTTTTTTACGCTTCAATTTTGTTGAAAAACTGCGGCAGATACGCTTTGTGCGCCTCCAGCATTTCGTCTAAAATCTGTTTGGCCACAGTATCGGACGGGACAAGCGGGTTAATCGTCATGGCAAGGAGTGCAGTTTGATAGTCACCTGTAACTGCCGCTTCTGCCGCGACACGTTCAAAGGATTTGATTTGCTGGACGAGGCCGCGGACAGACACCGGCAGGTCGCCGACAGCAATTGGCTTAGGGCCGGTTTTCGTCATCACACAGTTCACTTCAACTGCGGAATCGTCTGGAATACTCGCTATTGCACCATTATTGATCGTGTTCACCGGCTGAATGTCATGTTTATCATTATAAATGGAGCTAATTAAGTTACATGCTGCATCACTGTAGTAAGCTCCGCCCCGTTTTTCCAGCTGCGGCGGTTTAATCGCAAGGTTTGGATCTTTATAAAGCTCGAACAGCTCTTTTTCGACCTTCTGTACGACTTCAGCGCGGGTGCCCTCCGTTTGTGATGCTTCCAGTTCGTGCTCCAGCATCTCTTTTGTTTTAAAATAGTAACGGTGATAGCCACAAGGGATAACATTGAGCGCTTTTAAGAAATCCGGTTCCCATTCGGCGCCTGAAATATTTTTCATCGTCATCGCGTTTTTCGGGTCGCCCATCGCCTCGATGACTTGCTCCTTCACACTTACGCCATCCAAGAAAACATCAAGCCCGAATACCATATGGTTCAGTCCGGCGAATTGGACTTCTACGCGGTCCACATCTACATCAAGCGCTTTGGCTACGCCCATTTTGATGCCGATTGGAACATTACAGAGACCGACGACTTTCTTCAGGTTGGAGTAGCGAAGCAAGGCTTCTGTTACCATGCCGGCAGGGTTTGTGAAGTTAACAAGCCAAGCGTTCGGGCAAAGCTCTTCTATGTCCTTTGCGATCTCAAGGATGACCGGAATTGTGCGCAATCCTTTAAACAGGCCTCCCGGGCCGTTTGTTTCCTGGCCAATCACTCCGTATTTTAGCGGAATGCGCTCATCCTTTGCTCTTGCCTGCAAAAGTCCGACGCGGAATTGAGTCGTGACAAAGTCTGCGTCTTTCAGCGCTTTTCTCCGGTCGAGCGTAAGATGAATGTCAATCGGAACGCCAGCTTTTTCAACCATCCGTTTGGCGAGTGTGCCGACAATATTCAGCTTTTCTTCGCCCTCGGGGATATCGACAAGCCATAATTCACGGACAGGCAGCTCATCATACCGTTTAATGAACCCCTCCACTAGCTCGGGCGTGTAGCTTGAACCTCCGCCAATCGTTACAATCTTCAATCCTTTTGTCATATGCTTGCTCCCCTTTGCTCGGTGATTTTTTCATATAACTCAATGATCTCTGCAGCCATATCCTTCACTGTCATTGCATTCATTAAATGATCCTGTGCATGAACCATCAGAAGCGTCATTTCCGTCTTTTCTCCGCTCGCTTCATTTTGGATCAGCTCGGTCTGATAGTGATGGGCTTTTGACAATTCTTCAGCAGCGTCTTGAAGCTTTTTCCGCGCTTCTTCTGCGTCACCGCTTTTCGCAGCGGCAATGGCCTCCATTGCGGAGCTCCTACCGTTTCCTCCGTGAAGGATGATTTGAAAAATGATTTGTTCCATTTCCTCATTCACGCGATTCACTTCCTTTCTCTACAGAGCCGCTTCTTTGTCATCTGATGCTGCAGGCGTTTGGACCAGCTCCAGATCGTTTTCTTCTTTCAGCTTCTGCTTATCCCACATTCTGAAGAACGGGTAGTAGACAACAAAGGATACGACAATATTAATGGCTTGCATGACCGCGCCGGAGACTTTTCCTCCTGTCGCCAAGTAGCCTGAAAAGATCGGCGGCATGGTCCACGGCACTGCGATACCCGCCGGTTTTGCGACAAGGCCGGTGCTCATTCCGATGTACGTAAGTGTCACTGTGACAAGCGGTGTGATGATAAACGGAAGTAAGAGCATTGGGTTCATGACGATCGGCATTCCGAATATAATCGGTTCGTTAATATTGAAGATGGCCGGGCCGACCGCAAGCTTCCCGAGCTGCTTCATTTGTTTGCTTCGAGCGCGCAGGAACATCGTGACAACCAGTGCCAATGTGGCGCCGCTTCCGCCGATATTGACCCAGATATCGAAAAATTGCTGGGTGAAAATCTTAGGCAGCTCCTCACCGGCTTGGAATGCGATCCGGTTGGCATCCATTGCGCCGTACCAAATTGGTGCCATGACGCCTCCGACAATGTTTGCACCGTGAAGGCCGCAGGCCCATAAAAGCATTTTGACGGCTTCGGCGACAAGGCTTCCTCCAAGGCTTCCTCCCAGAATGGAAAGCGGAGTCCCTAATAAAACGCTTACAATATTATGAAGGCTTTCAAACGGTGTCGCTTCAACAATCAGCCGGGCTGCCCAAATTAGGAAGATGACGGCAAAGCCGGGGATTAACGCGACAAATGACTTGCTTACCGCCGGCGGGACACCGTCCGGCATTTTGAAGACTAAATTGCGCTGGATAATAAGGCGGTAAATCTCTGTGGACACCATTGCGATAATCATGGCGACAAATAGGCCTTTGCTTCCCATGAGCGAAAGCGGAATCCCGCCGCCAACCATGATTTCTTTCGTCGCGCCATCCGGCATAAACGGCACTTGATAAGGTGTTGCTAATAAAAATGCCGCAAGGGAAATGGCTCCGGCCGACAAGGCATCAACACCGTATTTCTCGGCGAGCCGGTAGGCAATGCCGAACGCGGCGACAAGACCCATAATTTCAAAGGTCGCGTCGACTGGGTAGGCCAGTTTTTCAGACCAGGAGCTGCCAAACGTTTTTGCCATAAACTCAGCGTATCCCGGGATCGGGAGGTTGCCAATGATGAGGAAAAAGGAACCGATGATAATCAGGGGCATCGTGAGGATGATACCATCACGCAGCGCCTGCAAATGACGCTGTCCCGCAATTCTTCCCGCTATAGGCATGACCTTTTCTTCTAAGATCTGATTGACTTTATTCACATAGCCCGCCCCTCTCTATGACACATGTCCAAGCTGTTCAGCTGATTTCAGCACTTCCGCCCCGTTGCACGTGCCATAATGGACGGTATTAATGACGTCTACCGGAACCCCCTTTGACTCTCCTAATTTTTTGAGCTGTGGAAGCATGTAACGGACTTGCGGACCGAGAAGCAATACATCCGCTTTATCGATATGATTTTGTACAGAATCGCCTGAAACGGCCCAAATAGTATAGTCTTTTCCCTGTTCCTGCGCACTTTTTTCCATCTTGCTCACCAGTAAGCTAGTAGACATGCCTGCTGCACAAACGAGTAATATATTCATGTAAAAGACCCCCTAGAGTTTGATCAATTTTGTAATGTCCTGCTGTTGCTATCATCATATTATGAAATCGCTTTCATAAACACTCAGGGTTTTTCCGCAGGCAACGGAAAAAAGGTATATACAGGCTGTCAGCTCAGCATTTTTTGGTCAAACACATCCGAAAGCTCTTGATACGAACGGCATTTGACCAGCTGGTTCACCGCCGCCGGGTCATCCAAAATGCTGCCAAGCAGTTTATACATACTTTGCAAATCCGCTTTGTTCTCCTTTTCGACACAAAGCAGACAGACAAATTGAACTCGCTGACTCTCCCAATCGATCGGTTTTTTGAGCGTACAAACGGCCCAAAACGTTGTTTTCGTCTGCGGAACAAGCGGGTGCGGGATGGCAACAAGATTGCCAAAACACGTTGGCGACATGTCTTCTCTTTCAAAAATGGAATCTATGATTTCTTCATCGGCAAAGCCGCATTCGACCGCTTTCTGCCCTAAAAATTGAATCACTTCTTCTTTTGAGCGCAGATCCTCCTGAAAAAAAACGAGTTCTTTTTTTAGGTAGCGATTGGCTTTTTCCTTTTCATCACTCAGAATAGATTCTATTTTTGTAAAGTCAGTTCCGCCTAAGATTGTGTTAACCTTCAGTACGGGTACAGGGAGCTCTTTTTTAATCGGAATGGTGCTGATGACAAAATCAATTGATTCGTAGGACATTTGATCAAGACTATAATACTCAGCCGTTCCAAGAATATCGAGCCGCTTGCCGAAATGGGAACGCAGTTTTTCGCGCAGAAGCTGGGCGCTTCCAGCACCTGATGCGCATACAATGATACAGCGTTTCGGCGGACTTTTTGTTTTTTTTCGTTCAATCGCGGCGCCAAAGTGGAGGGCCAAATATCCAATTTCGTTTTCATGAATCTCAATGCCCGTTTGTTCCTTTATCACGATTCCGGCAATGATCCCGGCTTCAAAAGCGAGTGGATAATGTTCCTTGATCGCTGCCAGCATCGGATTTCGAAGATTCATGCCGTATCGGTTGCGGCTGATCGCCGGCTTCATATGCAGGGCCAAGCCGATTTTCAGCTCTTTGTCATGCAGGATGCCAAGCTTCAGTTCACGATCAACAGCTTCGATCATGGCAAGTGTCAGCTGATCGGTTTCTTCTTCTATTGAGAATGTGTCCTCTCCGCATTGTGTCATTCGTTTTGTGCCAAGGAGATGCATGGCGATGTAGGCCGTCTCGTCTTTCGGAAACGTAACGGCAAGCGCTGATTCCAGCTCTTTTACGATGGCTTCTGCAGCCTGGTACTCCTTTTGATGCAGGATATGATCCATATCTTTCGGGAAAAGAGATACATAGTTTTCCGTTCTGATCCGTTTACAGGCGATAGCAATATGGATAATGAGGTTATTCAGTCCCATGTTGGACAGAGGGATGCGGTCGTTTTTCATTTTTTTCAAGATGGCGGAACGGATGATCTCAATTTCTTCTTTTGGCAAAATATCAGCCTTTTCATTTAAAACATCTATCTCCGTTTCTCTTTCATCAACAATGTACTCCGCCATGCAGTACCTCATCTGCACCTCGTCCCCGCGCAGCTTGAAGCCGTAATTCGGGCGTGTTTCCATGACAATGCGGTAAGGCAGCAGACGTTTCTTTACTTCCTTTAAATCCGTTTGGAGTGTAGATTTTGAGATAAATAGTTCTTCAGCCAGTTCATCGAGCTTGAGATAATGGTCCGCCAGCAGCAGACGTTTCATAAGATAGGCCATTCTCTCCTCCGGCAATACCGGCAGGCCCTTTTTTTGCTGAAATACATCTTGCAGCAGTGTTCTGAATACTTGCTCGTCATCAATGCGGAGCTTGTAGCCGGAGCCCCTTACAGGTTGTACAAAGGCACCGTGGCCGCTTAGCACACCTTGCAGTTCCTTTATATCATTGCGGACTGTCCGCGTCGTTACGTTTAATTGCGCGGCAAAAAACGAACTTGTCACCGGGGCTTCAGCCGCCATCAGCAAGCGCAGAATATCACGAAGTCGCCCATGAAGCATGAGAAAAACCTCCTATCTAGTAGATGCAGGGATTCAGTGAATAGGCAGAAAGGATGATGAAGGGATGCGAAATGTATATAAATTCTATAATGGAGAGAATGGCAAGTCAATGAACATCCGGAGGACGAGAGGGAAAACTGACCTATAAAAAAACAGCCGGGGTCAGCCGGCTGTTCTAGATGCGGACATATTCTTTTGTTTAGACGCCTTGCGATCCTTCATGATTTTTCGAACAATCGGGTAAATGACCGGCGCCCATTTGATAACGGTTTTGATCATCTTTTTCAAAGCTCCGATTCTCCCTTCTTTTTTCTCAACCATTCCCCTGATTGCCTCTTCCTTAAACATGCTAACGCGACACGTACCTGTTTCCCGTCACCCAGAAACGCCATGGATAATCGCGTGCCTCCCCGCTGTTGTCAATGCCGATGCGCGGGCCGGTTGAAATTGCTTCCGGTGTGTATCCGCTTTCGATGTAAAGCGGCTGTTCCGTGATCCAGCGTCCGTAGTCATTCATCGTGACGCCAAGCGCTTTCGTCAGCTTTCCGGGTCCGTTTGTCCATTCCCTCGGACTCCTGCCCGGCCTTCTCTCCTCCATTAACAGCTGGCCTTCATGTGGCTCAATCGCCCTGATTAATACCGCTTGCGGGACATCCTCTTCCGCGGCAACGACATTCAGCAATGTATGGGTGTGCATCACATATGTATATACCCGCCCAGCTTCTGCAAACATGATCTCAGTCCGCTTCGTCCGGCGGTTGTTAAAGCTGTGGGCCGCTCTGTCTCCAGCCCCCATATAGGCCTCTGTTTCCACAATATAGCCTGACGCTGTGCCTTCGTCTGTTTCTTTTACAAGAAGGCAGCCCAGAAGCGATGGGGCAAGCTCAAGAGCGGTTTTTTGATAAAACGTGATGGGCAGCGGATTTTTTTCTCTCGTCACGAATCGACCTCTCCTTTTACCGATTTTTGTACATTGTACCATTCCCGAAGCAGATCAAAAAAAACGGCTGTTTTAAAATCTTTCCATTCAGGGAATATTGTTACCGTTCAAAAAAGGAGGGCCAACCATTGAAAGATGATCATCAAAACAAGCAGCACCGATCAAATGCCCAAGGGAGCGAGGAAACGCTTTCTCATAAGACATCCGGGAAAAACGAGTCAGAGGATACCTTAACGAATAGGCAGGGGCATCCTGTTACTGACAACCAGAATGTGAGAACCGTCGGGAATAGAGGGCCTACAACACTTGAGAACTATGATTTTCTCGAAAAGATTAGCCACTTCGACCGGGAACGCATCCCAGAGCGGGTTGTTCATGCCAGGGGAGCAGGTGCACACGGGTATTTTGAAGCGTACGGAAGCTTCGGAGACGAACCGATTTCAACATACACACGGGCCAAACTCTTTCAGGAAAAAGGCAAGAAAACACCGGCATTTGTCCGTTTTTCAACTGTGAATCATGGAAAACACTCGCCTGAAACATTGAGAGACCCGCGCGGTTTTGCTGTAAAGCTATATACAGAAGACGGAAACTGGGATTTGGTCGGGAACAACCTGAAAATCTTTTTTATCCGCGACCCGCTGAAGTTTCCAGATCTTGTACATGCATTTCAGCCTGATCCAGTGACCAACATCCAGGATGGTGAACGTATTTTCGATTTCATTTCTCAATCTCCAGAAGCGACACACATGATTACCTTCTTGTTTTCGCCTTGGGGCATTCCGGCCAACTACCGGCAAATGCAGGGTTCAGGCGTACATGCCTATAAATGGGTGAATGAGGAGGGCAGGGCCGTTCTCGTGAAATACCATTTTGAACCGAAGCAGGGCATCCGCAACCTGACACAGAAGGAAGCAGAAGAGATTCAAGGGAAAAACTTTAACCATGCCACACAGGATTTATATGACGCGATTGAAAATGGCGATTATCCAGAGTGGGAAGTGTATGCTCAAATCATGAGCGATGATGAGCATCCTGAACTTGACTTTGATCCTCTTGATCCGACAAAACTGTGGTATAAAGACGATTTCCCATGGAAACCGATCGGCAAATTGGTTCTGAACAAAAATCCGGAAAACTACCATGCGGAAGTGGAGCAAGCTTCATTTGGAACGGGAGTGCTTGTCGACGGGCTTGATTTTTCAGACGACAAATTGCTCCAGGGGCGTACGTTTGCCTACTCTGATACGCAGCGCTACCGTGTAGGCGCAAATTACCTGCAGCTTCCGATCAACTCGCCGAAAAAGCATGTCGCCACCAACCAGGAAGGCGGGCAGATGCAATATCGGGTCGATAGAGCAGAAGGACAAAACCCGCACGTCAACTATGAGCCATCCATTATGGGCGGGCTGAAGGAAGCGAAGCAAGACGGAAAAGACCACACGCCGCATGTCGAAGGTGATGTAAAGCGTGAAGCGATTGACAGAACAAACAACTTCGGACAGGCTGGAGAAACGTACCGGAGATTTACTGAATTTGAGCGGAACGAATTGATTACGAATTTGGTGAATACGCTTTCTACGTGCCGAAAAGAAATTCAGGATCAAATGATTGAGAATTTCACAAAAGCTGATCCTGACTACGGAAAACGCATAGCAGAAGGGCTAAAAAAGGTTTCCGAGAACAACAGCAACGGGCCGATCGGCACAACTGAAACGGAACAGGCTGCAAAGCAGGCTGAACAGGAGAGCCACCCATCTGATCCGTATTAACAACAGCGAACAGGGCTTTTTTTGAAGCCCTGTTTTTTTATTTTTCTATTGAAACGCTTTCAACAATTGTGTTGTACTGGAAGGAAAGGGGTGGAGAGATACGATGGAATTACAGCAGGACTTGATTCCTCAGAAAAAAACAATCGGCGCTTTAGATCACGCCGTTTTTTTATGCATGGTATTTTGTTTCTGGTTTTCAGGCTATATTTACGTTCCTGTATTCAGTCTGTATTTGGAGGATCTGCACTTTTCGTATGGCGCAATCGGCATCATTCTCGGCAGCTACGGGGTCACGCAAATCCTTCTGCGATTCCCGCTCGGCCTTTTGTCAGATATCCTGTTTTCCTTGCGCAAGCAATTGTTAATTGCCGGGTTCGGCTTTTCCGTCCTCAGCAGCCTGCTTTTTCTGATGTTTGATTCTTTCTTCTTCGTGCTGGCCGCCCGGCTGTTCGCGGGAATCACTGCTTCTATGTGGGTGATGGCGACCATTTTATACGCACATTATTTCAACAATGGCAATGCATCAAAAGCAATGGGCATCATGCAATTTTTTACCGTCATGCCTCAGTTTGCCAGCATTGTGTTCTGCGGGCTCGCCGCAGCCCATTTAGGGAGGCAGGTTCCTTTTTGGTTGGCGCTGGCAGCTTCTGCTGCAGGTCTGGTGATCTGCTGCTTTATTAAGGATCCGTCTGCTCCTCCCGCAAACCGTGACACCATTCGTGTCAATCAGTACATCAAAGATACATTGCGGCTGCCAAAGCTGAAGCTTTTCACCATCCTGTCTATGACGGCCCATGCGGTGTTATTTATGACCGTGTTTGGTTTCACACCGCTTTACATGAATCAGCTCGGAATGGGTGACGCGGAGCTGCTTTGGGTGATGAGCGCCTTTTTCCTCCCACACGCAGCCGCCACATTAAGCTTTGTTTTTCTGCGGTTCACAAGCCGTATCGCTTACTCCGTGATGCTCATTAGTTTCGCTGTCACCGGGGTCTGTTTGCTATACGTTCCTTATTCAGCTGCATTGTTCACGGTTTGCATCACACACGCCTGTATTGGGCTGGCGCTCGGCTTCGTTTTTCCTCTGCTGCTAAGCCATGTCGTCGAAATCAGTTCTGCCCGTTTAAAAATGTCAGTGATGGGGTTTTATCAATCATTTTATGCGCTAGGCATCTTCCTCGGGCCCCTTCTTGCCGGAAAAATCGCACAGCTTATCGGGCTTGCGGGAGTTTTTTATGGAGCCGGGTCTCTGGCATTTGCCGCCTTTTTTGTGATGCTCGCGCAAAAACGTAACATGATCAATTAATAGCTTTCATACCGCCTGAAGCGCCACACAGAAAACAAGGCCAGAAGCATGATGCACAGAATGGAGAAAGTGAGTGACCATCCGAAAAAATCTGCCCGCTCTCCATGAAGAAGGATATGCTCCGCCTGCTTGCAAATCTCAGCCGGAAGCCACTTCGCACCATCGGGAAATAGTGAAACAGCAAAGGAAACGGCTGCTGTGAGCCCGATCCCGCAAGCCGCAGCTGCTCCGACAGACCGGAATATCGTACTTCCGGCAAGGCCGGCGGTCACAATAAATATCACCCAAAGCGCGTAAAGGCCTAGGCTTGCGGCAAAGCGGCTGAATGATGCGTCCTCAAACAGCAGCCGAACGTAATAATAAGCAAGCCCGTATCCAGCTGCAAACGACATAATGCCGATCACGCTTTGGATGAGCCATTTACTCACGATATAATGGGCTGCCGTCACAGGCCGCGACATAATCAGCGCTGTTACCCCTTGATTTCTTTCATTGGCTACACTGCCCATCACGCTGAAGATGACCAGAGCCATGCCAAGCGTGTTGAATTGAGAAAGCGTGCTGACCATCACTTCAGACCCGGAAGGCATCGTAAAACTGATTTTCATGCCGTCAGGAAGGCTTCCTCCGTGTTCAATGATTTCCGGCATATAATAAATGGTCAGCGGCTGTGTGAGCCCCACGATCATCATCGCAATCGGCAGCCAGATCAGCTTGCCGCTTTTCCACCCTTCCAGCCATTCTTTCTGCAATAACGCCATCATCACCTTCATGCGTGCACCACCTTGAGATAGACGTCTTCTAGAGACTCCGTTTTCTGTTCAAAACGGGTGACCGTCAATCCCGTTCGGATACAATCACTCAACAATGTCCGGCCAGCTTGTATATCTGGCAGTTCGAAAACAGCTTGGGACGGATTCATATAGACAATAGCTGATACGTAAGGCTTCTCTTCAAGCCAGCCCTTCAGTTTCTCTTTTACAGTAAGAGTGAAAACGTTCGTTTGATGCTGTTTTTTCAGCTGCTGTAACGCCCCTTTCCATGAAACTTCTCCGTTTTTCATGATCACCACCTGATCACACACCTGCTCCGCATCGTGCAAAACGTGTGTAGAGAACAGAACAGCCATATGCTTTTTCAGCTCCCGCATCATGTCCAGCACCTCGAATCGCCCTGTCGGATCAAGAGCAGACACCGGTTCATCCAATATCAAAAACTTCGGTTTATGGAGCAGTGCCTGTGCCAGACCGAGTCTTTGTTTCATGCCTCCTGAATAGCCCCCGATCCTTTTGTTCGCCACTTCGTGCAAACCGACAAATTCCAGCATCTCGCCGATTTTCTCTTGGCATTTTCTCTTCGAAAGACCGGACAGTCTCCCCGCAAATGTTAAAAATTCATTTGCGGTCATCCACGAATAAAAAGCTGGATACTGCGGGAGGTACCCAATCAAACGCCGATCCGGCTTTTTCTCCCCTAACAGCTTTATGGTTCCATAGGATGGCGAAAGCAGCCCGGCAAGCATTTGCAGTGTTGTGGTTTTACCGGCTCCATTGGGACCTAATAGTGCGACACACTCGTTTTCATTCACGTGAAAACTGACATTCTTTACAGCTTCATGATGCCGATATGTTTTGCATAATGACTCAATAGACAGCATGCCAGCTCACCTTTGCTTTCTGCCGACGGTGAAAAATAAAATCGGCCCGATAATATTGATACATACGATGATTGCAGCCCACATCCACTTTGGTCCGTTCGTCCGCTCTTCTTTTATACAGCTGATGAGGGCAAACACCGCCAAAGCCAGCTGTAATACAATCAGCGGCAAAATCATTTCCCAAGAAATATTCATTGCTTGATCCCCCTTTTCTTCCGATCCGGCCTAATGACAAAAAAGTAATAACAAATCAGAGGCATCGGTGCTTGAATCAATCCGACAATCCCCCAAACCCATGCCATGCGATTACGTTTTTTCGCATCAATAAATAAAAAGATTCCCTGTGACAATACGACGAGACAAGCCGCAACCGTTATGACAATTTCTGTTTGTGTCATCTGCGTTTCACCTCACATTCGCCGAGATGCCTTTTTTTCTCAGCCGCAATCAAAATCGGCAGCACCGCAAGCACACAAACTTGAAGCACAATAAACACAGCAGGAGCTTGAGTGAATGCCAGGATTGCCGCACTCACAACCATCAGTGCGCAGAATACAAATAAAATGATCTCTTGAAGAAGTTTTTTTCTGTATTCAGCTTTCATTTGTGACAGCTGGTGAAGCAGTTCTTTTTGATTCGGTATAGAGGGATTGGCTGTTTGATCAATTTTTTCCCATTCTGACTTTAAATGATCAGAAAGCTTTTCTTTATTCATCGTCCCACTCCTTTCTGATTTGCTGGAGTCCTTTATGAACTCTGGACTTCACCGTGCCTTCCTTGATCTGCAGCATCAGCCCGATTTCGGCGTAGGTATAGCCGTAGTAATGCCTTAATAAAACTGGCGTGCGCAATTTAGGGTCCAGCTTTGAAAACAGATCAAGCGTCTCGCTCCATTCTGCCCCTTTCACTGACACGTCCCACTTGATCTTGCGGATTGTTTCCTCCGTAACTGTCTGATTCCGTTTCCATTCTCTCTTTCTCTTTTTCTGGTGATCGAGATAGAGCCGCGATGCAATGGAGATCAGCCATGTGGAGAATTTTGAACGGCCCTGAAAGCTTCTTAAATGGATGTACCCTTTCAGAAAGGTTTCCTGAACAAGTTCCTCGCTGAGATCAGGGTGAAGGGAAAGCTTTAACAAGTATTTATATAAGAAAGAATAGTGATAGTGGAAAAGGGCTGTAAACGCCTCGTCGTTTCCCTCTTTCGCCTGCTGGATCAGCCGCTGTTCTTCATGTGTATCCAATGACCGTGATCCCCCCTTTTTTGTTTTTCTGCCTTATGAGACGACACCGGATTCAAAAGCGTTCATCTTTTTTACAATTCTTTTCAGCCATTGACAGATCAAGCTTCCCGGCCGTTTGGCTGCATATCCTTATTTGTAAACCCCCTCATAGTCTGTTAAGCTATGACTTTATGTCGATTTCAAAAAAACATCCAATATGGAGGACGATGCATTGAAAGTAGAAAGGCGAACGATTGAATATATTCCGAATGAAGAAAGACATGGTAAAGCGAAAGATTTATTTCCCGTATGGTTCGGGGCTAATATGCATATCACCACGTTAGTGACTGGCACGATTCCCGTTGCAATGGGACTTAATCTGTTTTGGAGTGTTGCCGCTATTATTTGCGGAACCTTAATCGGTGCCATATTTATGGCGTCTCATTCCGCGCAAGGCCCTCAGCTTGGCATCCCGCAAATGATTCAAAGCCGTGCCCAATTCGGCGTAATCGGAGCGATTCTTCCCCTCTTCTTAGTCATGTTTATCTACCTTGGTTTCTTCGCAAGCAGCACGATTCTGGCGGCCGGAACCTTAAGCAGCTTTGTTCCCATCCCGGGATCATGGAGCATTATAGGCTTAAGCGCCGTATGTTTTTTACTCACCATTTTCGGCCATGATTTGATTCACAAAATGCAAAAAATCCTTTCTTGGACCTCTTTTGCTGTATTTTTTGCTGCAACGATTCTCATTTTTCAATTGCCGATTCCGGCAGGCAGCTGGATTCCCGGAGCGATTGATCTGCCAATTTTCTTGGTGGCAGTCAGCGCAGTTGCGACGTGGCAGCTTGCCTACGCGCCGTATGTTGCCGATTATTCAAGATATCTGCCAGTTAAAACACCGGCTTCAAAAACATTTTGGTACAGCTATGCAGGTACATCTGTCAGCTCCATCTGGATGATGCTGCTCGGCGCATTGCTGACAACCTCACTTCATGACTTTACGGCAAACTCAGGCAGCCAGATTGTCCAATTGTTCGGTCCCTTCTCGTTTATTATGCTGATCATTGTGTTATTTGGGCAAATGGCAATCAATGTTTTTAACCTGTATGGGGCTTTCATGTCCACGACAACAACGCTGGAGCCGTTTCTGAAATTAAAAGTCACGCCCAAAGTCAGAATCATCATGATCCTGGGTGTCACGCTTGTCGGCACAGTCTTAAGCCTACTGGGACAGAGCAATTTTATGGAGCTGTTTTTGAATTTTATCTTTTTCATCAGTTATTTCTTAATTCCGTGGACGGCAATCAATTTAGTCGATTACTACTTCGTCCGCCACGGAAAGTATCAAGTCAAAGCCATGTTCGACGTAAACGGGCCTTATGGAAAGGTCAATTGGATCACCACAATTGCGTTCGTTCTGTCTATCTTGCTGGAAATTCCGTTTATCAACACAAGCTTTTACATCGGACCGCTTGCCAAAATGTTTGGCGGCGGAGACATCGCATGGATTATCGGCTTGGCCGTGCCTTCTGTGCTTTACTATGTATTAATGAAACCGCGTCTGAAAAAACGGGCGGGGTATCAAGAAAAGCTGTCTTCTCTCTGAAGACAGCTTTTTTATCATTCAAATCGTTTCCACACGCGGGGCAGGATGTCAGATAGCTCATGAGCGAGCAACGTATGAGCGGAGTGCTCGTCCGTCCAGAGCTCGGCGCACGCACCATGCAAATAGACCGCGTTTAATATGGCGTGCTTTGGATCTTCTTGGCAGCAGAGCATCCCCAATATCATGCCCGTCAGTGTGTCACCGGTTCCGCCCTTGGCGAGCGCCCCGTTTCCGGTTGGATTGAGCCAGCAGTCTCCATCAGGAAACGCGATGACGGTTTGGTTTCCTTTTAACACAATGACAGTCTGCAGCTGAGCCGCCCATTCCTTTGCATATTCCGCTCTTTTTTTCTGCAATTCGTTCACGGGCATCCCTGTCATTCGGGAAAACTCGCCCGGGTGCGGCGTGAGGATGACGGGGGCCTCCCGTTTCGGATATGTGCGCTTCGCCAGCGCTCCGGCATCCAAAATAACAGGGCAATCAGCCGCAAGCACATGATCGACTGCCTGCTGTACGCTTTCCGTTTGCGGAAGGCCCGGTCCGATGGCAATGGCCCGGTACGTCTCTTCAAGCTGAGCATCCGCCGCCTTTTTCCAGCCGTCACGCCAATAGGTCGCCTCGGGCAAAACAGAAACAATTAGCGGGATTACGCTTTCTGATGTACCGATGACAAGCTTGCCTAGACCGCTCCGCATGGCCCCAAGCCCTGCAAGCAGCGCTGCCCCCGGCATGTCGTCACTTCCAGCCAGCAGCAAAGCCGTACCGTACGTGCCTTTATGGCTCTCCGTATCTCTTTCAGGAAGCGTGGCCCTTACATGCTCTTCCGTCCAATATGGAACATTCATCTCTTTCCCTCCTCTGCTTTCTTTTCCTATTTTTCCTGTCCCTTTTCTTTTTCAAACAAAAAAGACAGCCTTTTAGGGCTGTCTTCTATTTTACAGGAACATCAAGGTGATACAGGCGGCTGTACCGTTCGTTTGCCGCCAGAAGCTCCTCATGAGTTCCTTCCATTTCTGTTTTGCCGTTTTCGAGAAATACGATTTTATCAGCCGCTTCCACTCCCGCGAGATGATGGGTAATCCATAAAATCGTTTTTCCTTTCAGCACCTCAAACACCGTTTCCATCAATTCACGTTCGGTAATAGGATCGAGGCCGACTGTTGGCTCATCGAGGATGATGATCGGTGTATCCTGCAGCAAAATCCTCGCAAGTGCGATCCGCTGGCGCTCTCCACCGGAAAAACGGATGCCCGTTTCCTGTACAGAGGTATGATATCCGTCAGGCAATGACTCAATGTAGTCATGCAGCTTGACCTGCTTTGCGGCGCGGCGCACATCCTCGTCGCTTGCTTCTCCGTTTCCGAGCCTGATGTTGTTCAAAATACTTGTATCAAACAGGTGCGGTTTTTGATTTAATACGGCCACCGCATCCGCAATCTGATCCTTTAACAGCGCTGTCTCCACTCCGTTTAACGTCACAGAACCGGAGTCCGGTTTCAAGGCGCCCTCGATTAATGCAAGCGATGTTGATTTCCCAGAGCCGCTTCGGCCGAGCAGCGCCATTTTTTCTCCTTGGCGCAGCGTAAAGGAAAAGTTGTCAAGCACTTGGCTGCTGTTGTCATAAGAAAACGTCACATCACGAAAGGCCAAGGTGACATCTTGAAGATCGAGCTTTTGATCCCCTGATTCAGTTTGTGACGCCTCCGGCTGAGGAGCCACCTTGTTCATGCGTCTGATAGAATCCTGATAGCCCGGCACTTCGCCTAAGGCATCCGAAAGCGGCAAAAAGGCTTCCGTCAACGGAAACACCACTAGCACAAAAGCGGCAATCATCGTTTTAGCGAGCTCGCCGTCCGCTTGCTGTCCCGCTGTCCAAAACAGCATCAGCAAAATAAGGCCGGCGACAAGGCATTGCGCAGCAAAGTCCCGCCATCTCGTAAAACGTTGTTTTTTCCGTTCAAGCTCAAACCAATCATGTTCCTCTTTTTCATAAGCATCAATAAAAGCATGCCGGCGTCCGCTGAACATCCAGTCGCTGACACCCATCACTGCATCTGTCAGACGGCTGTACAGCACATTCCGTCCGCTTTTCAGCCTCGCATTCTTCGCTCTCGTCACGAGCAAAGACACAACCGGAAACAATACAACAAGAACAAACAAATAAAGCGCAAGCAATATGGCAAACGGCCAAGAGAAGAAGCCGAGCGCTATCACTGACACAGCATACAGGAGCAAGGCTGAGATCGCAGGAAAAATCGTTTTTAAGAAAGCATCCTGCAAATGCTCAATATCCTCAGACAAAATGCCGAGCATATCCCCCGTGCGAAAACGGGAACGCAGCATCAAAGCACCCGGCTCAAGCATATTGTAAAGGCGGACGCGCATGTCGGATACGATTTTCAAAATGATGTGATGCCCGACGAGCCGTTCCACATATCGCGATACAGAACGCGCAATCCCAAAGGTGCGCACTGCGACAATCGGCACATAAATGAGCAGAATGTTTTCCGGCCTTGTCGCCGCTTTAGAAATCAAAAACCCTGAGGTGAACATGAGAAAAGCAGCAGAAAAAATCGTCACCGCGCCCAAAAAGATAACCAGAACAAACAGGCGGGCATTTTGCTTGATATACGGCAAAATCCATTCTTCTTTCTTCATGCTCTTTCCCCCAGTTGTGCCTTCACGAGTTTGGTATACACACCGTTTTTCTCCAGCAGTTCATTGTGAGTCCCGATTTCCGCAACCCTGCCCCCGTCCAGCACGATAATTTCGTCCATATCGAGCATCCAGTGAAGGCGGTGAGTCGCGAGAAAGACGAGCTTATCCTCAAATAAATCCAGCATCGTTTCTTTTATTTCATATTCTGTTTCGATATCAAGGTGGGCGGTCGGCTCATCCAGCAGCAGGATCGGACGGTTTCCCAAAAAGGCGCGGGCCAGCGCGACACGCTGTGCCTGGCCGCCGCTGAGCGCCCGGCCGCCTTCCCCGATCCGCCCCTCTAATCCTTCAGGAAGGCTATCCACCAGCTCCGCCAGTCCCGCCGCCGCAGCAGCACGGGCTGTATCCTCTGCCGAAGCGCTTGGATGGTAGAAGCGAATGTTGTTGCCAAGCGTATCATCAAAAATGTACGGATGCTGGGGGATGTAAAGAAGGTTCTTCTGCCAGCTGCCGTCCTGCAAATGGGACCGGCTTGTACCATTAACCTCAATCATCCCGCCATCCGGCTCTAAAAATCCGCCGAGAATATCAATTAATGTTGATTTTCCGGCGCCGCTTGCACCGATAATGCCAATTTTTTTCTTGCCCTTGAATGAGAGATGAATATCAGACACCGAACGGCCGACTGACACGCCTGACAGCTTCAGCTCATCCTGATCGGACCAAGCTTCGAGCTGAAGCGGCGTCTCTTCTTTAAAACCAGGCTGCGACAAAATCTCTTGAATGGTTTTTCCTGCTTCCTGGCCGTTCAGCGTTGCATGATAATCGTTCCCCACTTCCCGCACCGGCAGAAAATACTCAGGTGCCAGAATAAGCGCTGTTAAAGCGGGGCCAAGCAAAATATCGCCGTCAATGAGGCGCAGGCCCAGAAACACTGCGACTGTCGCCACCGACAGCATCGTGAAAAAATCGAGGGCAAATGAAGATAAAAACGCCACCCGGAGCGTGCTCATCGTTGCCTTGCGATACCGCTCACTCACATAGAAAATATTTTTGCTGTGTGACTTGCTCAAACCTAGGAAACGCAATGTCTCCAGCCCGCGAAGAGAATCAACAAAATGATTGGAAAGTCTCTGATAGGATTTCCACTGACGATCCGCTTTTCTCTGCGCGACAAGGCCGAGGAGAATCATAAAGATGATCAGAATCGGCATAGCAGCGACTAAAATGACCGCTGATGTCCGATCCTGAAAAAACACATAAATGACAACTGCCGCAGGCACAATCGCCATGCTGACCATTTTCGGCAGAAACAGCTCCAGGTAGCGACGGAACTGGCTGATGCCTTCCATCGCCAGCGTCACCATTTGCCCCGTCCCCTCTTTCTTTGCAAAGCGGGGGCCTAATCGGAACAGCTGATCAAGAAAACTTTTTCTCAAATCTGCTCCTGTCCGAGCGGCGTATTGATAGACGATTTTCTGTCGCGCCACCGTCACCCCGTGCCGGGCGATAAAAGCGATGAGGAAAAAGCCGATCACCGGAAAAAGGGAGGTAATGCCCTTCCCGTTGAACAGCCCGGTTACGGCCTCACTCAGCCACTCTGCCTGCATAATAATGGCAGCTGTCTGAATCAGCGTTAAACAAGTAATCACGGTGAGAATCCGCTTCATTCCTTTATATCGAAACAGGTCTTTTCCCATTAATAAGTCATAGGCTCCTTATGGCTGACGCGCTTCCGGAAGACATAATAGCTCCAGATCTGGCTGCCGATGACGAACGGCAGTAGCGTTAATGCTGCAATTGACATGACTTTAAGCGAATAATCTCCGGAAGAAGCGTTAGCTACTGTTAAATCGTATGCGCTATGAAGCGAGCTGACCATTACGCGGGGGAATAGGGAAATAAAGATCATTCCCACGGTCAGCGCCAGACCAGCGCCTGTCATCCCAAATGTCCAGCCGTCTTTTTTCTTACGAATCAATACAGCCGCGAGCATAAAGCAGATGACAATCAAAACAGCGAGCGGAATGGTAATCTCGCCGCGGCGTGTAAACATGTCTGTCTGATACGCAGAAAGGGCCGCGAAGGCAAGAACCGCTACAAAAACAACACCCATTATCTTTTGCGCCATTTTCCGGGCGCGGTTTTGCAAATCACCAATCGTACGCAGCGTGATAAACATTAATCCGTGCTGGAAGCAAAGAAGTGTTACCGTCACACCGCCAAGTATAGAATATACATTGATATAATCAGATACATGTGCGTGAATGTTCATGTCGGCATCAATCGGCATTCCGCGGAATAATGTCGTGAACAGAACACCAAGCACAAACGGAGGAATCAGACTGCCGAAGAAAACGACCCAGTCCCAAACCTTTACCCATTTTAAATGATCCACCTTGCCGCGGAACTCAAACGCGACCCCGCGGCCCATTAACGCAAGCAGCACAATGACAAACGGAATGTAATAACCGCTCAGCATCGTTGCATACCAGTTTGGGAATGCCGCGAAAATGGCGCCTGCGCCAGTCAAAAGCCACACTTCATTCGCGTCCCAGAACGGCCCGATCGTGTTGATCAGCACTCTGCGTTCTAATTCATTATGGCCAAGAAAACGAGTCGCCATGCCGACCCCGAAATCAAAGCCTTCCAAAAAGAAGAATCCTACAAACAATACAGCAACGAGTATAAACCAAAGATCATGAAGAGATGCCATGGTATACCTCCTGACTAAATGGATCTGTTGATACAGGCACATCATGATGATTATCATGCTCCGCACCTTTTTTAATCTCACGGATAAACAAGAAGACAAGCAGCGCGCCCAGAATCATGTACATCACACCGAATGCGATGATTGAGAATAACAGGGAGCCCGCTGTTACGTTAGGCGACACAGATTGAGCGGTTGTCATTAAACCCATAACCGTCCAAGGCTGACGCCCGATTTCTGTCATAATCCAGCCCGCGGAATTCGCAAGAAACGGGAAGGAAATCAACGCGATCATGATGCGCAAATACCATTTGCTGTTTTCAAGCTTTTTGCGGCGGTTTAACCAGAGGCCGCCTAACGCAGCAAGAATCATGACAACACCTGCGCCAACCATGATACGGAAGCTCCAGAATGTCGTTTTCACTGGCGGAATGTAGTCGCCTTTTCCGTATATTTTTTCGTACTCAGCCTGAAGGGTTTTCATCCCTTTGACACTTCCGCTGAATTTCTGATAAGCCAAGTAGCTCAAGGCATAAGGAACTTTGATTTCATTTGAGCTTTTTTCATTTTTTGTATCGATCGTCGCAAAAGCGGTCCAAGCAGCAGGGTCACCGCTGTCTTCCCATAGGCCTTCACTGGCAGCCATTTTCATCGGCTGTGATTCCATCAAGTGCTCAGCCTGCATGTGTCCGCTAAGGCCGACGCCAAGACCGGCACAAAGGCCGACGATCATTGCGAGTTTAAAAGATTGCTTAAAGAACGGCACTTCTTTTTTCTTCAGCAGTTTAAAAGCACTCACTCCGGCAATAAAGAAAGCTCCAGTGGCAAGCGCACCGAAAATGACGTGCGGGAATTCAACCCAAAGCTGAGGGTTTGTAATCAACGCGCCAAAATCATTCATTTCCGCGCGCCCGTTTTTGATCGTAAAGCCGACCGGCTCCTGCATAAAGGAGTTTGCTGTTAAAATCCAGAAAGATGACATGATCGTTCCGAATGATACGAGCCATATGCAGAGAGCGTGAATTTTCTTCGGCAGGCGGTCCCAGCCAAAAATCCATAATCCGATAAAAATAGACTCCATGAAAAACGCCAATAATGCTTCAATCGCAAGCGGCGCACCAAATACATCTCCGACAAAACGGGAGTAATCAGACCAGTTCAGTCCAAACTGGAATTCTTGCAAAATCCCTGTTACAACACCGACTGCGAAATTTATTAAGAATAAGTGTCCCCAAAACTTTGCCATTTTGAGATACAGCTCATTTTTCTTTACAAGATAAAGAGTCTCCATCAACGCAACCATAAACACAAGCCCGATAGACATCGGCACAAACAAGAAGTGAAACAACGTTGTGGATGCAAACTGTATGCGGGCTAATACCAATTCACTCATGCTTTCTCCTCCATTTCCGGTTAAAACTGTAATTTGCTCACTACTTCACAAATAGAACCGAGACTTTGATCAGTAATTCACAAAATAGACGAAAAAAATATTGCTCAATATTTCACAAACGTGTCAAAAAATCATCCAATATGATGCAAGATTGCTAGACTGACCAAATGACACAATCTCTGACTGGTTCATATTAAGTACTTTACAACGATTCATTTCAAAAATAAAGCCTAAAATACCTAAAAAGTCCCGCACTATGTGACGGATTTTTGTCTATTTTGTTGCTTATTTATGTCGGTTGCTAGGATAAATGACCCTTTATTATCGTACATCAACACATCGTTCCTTGCGAACAAAATGCTTGCCCCGCACCAGCACTCGTTTCTCAGCACTCCGTCATAAACCGATTTTAGTCAGAATGCCTCTTTTCATTTGAACCGGCAAGAGGAGGAAAGTTGAATAGTAAATTTTTAATATATTAATAATTTCAATTTTTTAGTATACTTAACATAGTGAACAATTTCACTGCATCAAGAATAGGGGAGGTTTTTCAATGGGAGAGCTTCAAACACACATGCAATTGCAAACGGATACAATTCACGAAGGGGTTCGAAAAGAGAATTGGTTTGCAAAAGCCATGAATATAAAAGTAGGCATCATACCGCTTCCTGTGTATGCCTTGCTGTTTATATTAATCACTGTTTTTGTTATGCATCACGATGTAAAAAGTGACATTTTGACATCCATCGCCGTCATGGCGTTTTTCGGGTTTACCTTTGCCCAAATCGGCAAATCGATACCAATAGTTCGTTCTATCGGCGGCCCGGCCATCCTAGCTACTTTTATTCCGTCCGCTGTCGTGTACTATCACCTGCTGCCTAATGATATCGTCAAATCCACCACAGAATTTACAGAAAACTCAAACTTTCTATATTTGTTTATCGCCGGTATTGTCGTCGGAAGCATTCTCGGCATGAAAAGAGAAACACTCGTAAAAGCATTCATGAAAATTTTTATTCCGCTTATTGTCGGTTCTGTCACAGCCGCTATTGTCGGACTGGCTGTCGGGACATTGCTCGGACTCGGATTTCTGCATACCCTGCTGTACATTGTCATTCCGATCATGGCTGGAGGAGTCGGAGAAGGCGCTATCCCGCTGTCCATCGGATATTCTGACATCATGCCCATTTCTCAAGGGGAAGCGTTTGCACTTGTTCTGCCATCGATTATGCTGGGCAGCCTGTGCGCGATTATTCTAGCGGGATTGCTGAACCGCATCGGAAAGAAAAAACCGGAATGGACAGGCAACGGCAAAGTGGACCGCTCCGAAGAAGAGTCCCCTGCGCTGGAGGAATCACAAAGCGGCCAGCAAATGTTCAACCTTTCTTTATTTACGTCAGGCGGTATCCTTGCTGTTTCTTTATACTTAGTCGGCATGCTCGCTCACGATTTTTTCGGTTTTCCGGCACCCGTTGCCATGCTGTTACTGGCTGTTCTAATCAAGCTGTTCAGATTGGTGCCTGCCTCAATTGAAAATGGCGCGTTTGGAGTGTCCCGCTTTTTTTCAACAGCTGTGACCTACCCGCTTCTCTTTGCGATTGGGGTATCCATGACGCCGTGGGACAAGCTTGTCGCCGCTTTTAACCTCAGCAATATTATTACGATTCTGTCTGTCGTTGTGACCATGATGGTCGTCGGCTTCTTCACTGGAAAATGGCTGAACATGTATCCGATTGAAACCGCCATTATCAATGCGTGCCATTCTGGGCAAGGCGGCACCGGTGACGTTGCCATTTTAAGCGCCGCTGAAAGGCTTGAACTAATGCCTTTCGCCCAAGTGTCTACCCGCATCGGGGGCGCGATTACAGTATCCTTAACCTTATTGCTGCTTCACCAGTTTTATTAATCCCCGCAAGCAAGTTCTTCGTCAAACGAAAGAGCTTGCTTTTTTGCATGTCCATATTTTTGCAAGTTCCCGCCTCATGCTATAGTAATAGTTGGAAATACTAGATAGAAAGGAATATGGCATGCCTATGGGAACTCATCTATTTCTCTTTATGCTTCTCGGGCTGGGATTTTATTTGATATCAGCCCTGGCAGCAAAACTCATTCCGGCCGTAGACTTCTGGATTGATATTGTTCTTTGGGTCGGCGCTGCAGTTTACATCTTCTCTCATCTTTCATTCATGGACGGCATTGTCTCAATCGCGACAATGTTCTTCTGCTATTGGACCGCAATGGATCTCATTGTTTCAGAGCGTGTGGAAAAACCTTCGGGAGACTGGCAGGAAATCGAGCTGGCCAGAAACAAAACACGTCTCCTGTCAGACATTACGCTGACCGCCATTGTGTTTGCAGGGGCTGTTATTTTTTTCATCTATGGACCTGACACAAGCCCTCTCAAATATGTGATCCTTCTCGGCATGATCTCCGGCGGAGGGGCACTGGTGAAGCGTATACTGAATGTTTTCAGCGTAAAGGTTTTTTATTCAGCTGCCTTAGAAAAATTGCATATCAGCTCACACTATGAAACCCGTACATACCCGCTTTCCGATTTGAAGGACATTCAGCTTGAATCAACGGCAGATCTCTTAAAGCTCCATCCGCTACTGACGATGTATTCATCCCGTTTAGATTTGACAACAAGTTTTCAGCAAGTCATTAAACTGTCTCTTCCCGGCGAAACACTGTTTCTGACGGTGAAGGAACCGCAAAAATGGAAAACAATTCTTCAGGAATACACAGATGCAGAAAACAATGTGGACAATGTGATTTCTGTTTTGCCGTTTTATCATAGAAAAAATGTGAAGCGGCTGCTCGGGAAGCTTTATTTTGCCGCCAGCGTAAAAGGGGTATCCGCTTACGCCTTATTGGTGCTCGCGTTATACGCATTACACGCCTCTCCATGGGTCATGGCTGTTGCCGTAATCCTGTATTGGGTATTCAACATGTATATGTCAGACCGTGTGTTGCGGGCGGCGATGGACGCCAAGCCTTGTCATCATCCGCATGTACAGGCAGCGGCCGATAAGATTTGCCGATCGGCCGGCATTTCCCATGTCCGCATATACGAAACGGAGAGTGATGATTACAACGGAATGGCAGTAGGCATGAATGTCGGGAGGTCAATGGTCATCCTGACAAGCGCCACACTAACACTTCCACAGCGTGTCATTGAAGGCATTCTGGCCCATGAGGCGATTCATATCAAAAAACGTGACGTTCTGTCATCACAGCTTTTGCGTTTTCTATATCTTGGAGCTGTCGTTGGGATTTTCCTCTTGTTTGAGCAGCATATCACCCATCCAGAGGCCCACAAAATTGCGCTTTGGGCTTTCATTATGGCAATCATTATCCTATTCCAGCTCTATCAATCCTTTTGTTCACAATGGATGGAGGTGCGTGCTGACAACCTTGGCGCATCATTGCTGGAGGGCGGTTACAAACAAATGGCTGAAGCCTTGAGAATCTTGGCGGTTCGGCAGGATGAGGACATACAGAAACAAAGTGCCTACAGCTCTGAAACAGGTGAAGACGAGCTTCAAATTGACTCTCTCACCCGTGATAAAAGCTGGTTTTTCAGATTGATTGATTTTCAGTTCGCTCCTCATCCCCCTATGTATTGGCGTGTCGGCACTTTATTGTCAAACAAAGGACATGGGGTGCTAAAGCGCTGGCTCAGAGACCGGCTGAAAGAATCGATCACTTTGAAATGAAACCGGTCAGCGTTTCATCCGTATAACAGATATGGTGAAAAAAGGGAGTGACCAGAAGTGATTGTGATCTTATTGATAATAGCTATTATTGTTTTTCTTTCAGTCATTCAGCCGCAGCCCTCGGAAAATAAAAGCCGCCAGCAGGCGGACAGCGGGTATTTCGGTTATTCAGACAACGGCTCACACCATGATGGATGCAGCAGTGACGGAGGTTTCAGCGATTCCGGCTGTGGCGGCGGAGGGGGCGGCGATTAAACGCCGCCTTTTTTTATTTCATTGATTCGATGTACGCACCAAAAGCCGAGCCTGACATGCCTGGGGACACGCGCACACGATGGAGGGCATACATTCCCTGGTCTCTCGAAGCCGCGCCCGGTTCTGTCGTCACGCCCATTTGATAGCCTGTTTTTTCAGCGGCCTTCAGCGTCTCCTCATTGTAGCGTCCCACCGGATAGCTGATGATGGAGGTTTGCTGATGAAACATGCCGTCAAACAGCTTTTTCGAATCCGCCATCTCACTGTGCTGCTGTTCAGGCGTTAACCCGTTCAGCTCAAGGTGGTCAATCGTATGGCTTTCAATCGATATGCCGTGCTGTGTCATTTCTTTCATTTGGTCCTCTGTCAGATGGTGCTTATGTCCGATCGATTTGCCGATCATAAAAATCGTCGCCTTCATCCCGTACTTTTTCAGCACCGGATACGCATCTTGATAATTGTCGGTGTACCCGTCATCAAATGTGATCAGCACGCACTTCTCACTCGGTTTTTTATCCTGCGTCAGCATGAGATATGCCTCTTTCGGCGTTAATGTCTGATAGCCGTTAACATGAAGCCACTTCATATGCGCCTCGAATTCTTTCTTTGGCACACGGAGGCTGTTTCCTGAAGAAATGCTGTGATACATCAAAATCGGCAGCTTTGCCGGTTTCTCTGTTTTGATCCATGCGGATGTATCGTTTTCTTTTTTCTGAACTTGTACTGCCTTTTTTTCCGGTTTCTTTTGTTCCGCTTTTGGCATCGGCTGCTCTGCATTCGCCTCTTGATCAGCGCAAGCCGCAAGAGCCAAACAGCTGCCCAAAAGAAAGATGCTTAAAAACAATCGTTTCATCGTTCTCCTGCTTTCTGTCTATTTCTTCCTCCTTTTTCATCGGTTTGATTCTGAGATTTTCAATAGCAAAAAACCGGACATCCCCATGTCCGGTTTTTTTGATCTTATTGGATTCTCACTTCTGTCTCACTGTCAAAGAAATGGCCTTTGTTCATATCAAATGCGACCGTCAGCTCATCGCCCGATTGAATATCGAGGCGGGCGTCGATCCTCGCAATAAAGTCTTGGTTGTCGATCTGCGAATAAATCATGATTTCAGAACCGAGCAGCTCTGCAACATTGATTTTCGCCTTAATCGAAGAGTTCTTATATGATTCCACGACAATCAATTCATCATGTATATCCTCAGGACGGATGCCAAAGATGACCTCTTTGCCGATGTAGCCTTTTTCACGCAGCACTTTCATTTTTCCTTCCGGGACGGTTAATGCCGCAGAACCGATTTTGATTAAGCCATCCGTGAGCTTCCCTTTGAAAAAGTTCATCGCCGGTGATCCGATAAACCCGCCGACAAAGACGTTTTCAGGGAATTCATAAACATCCTTCGGCGTCCCGATCTGCTGAATTTTCCCATCTTTCATGACTACGATCCGTGTCGCCATCGTCAGCGCTTCTGTCTGGTCATGCGTCACATAAATCGTAGTAGTCTGCAGTCTCTGGTGGAGCTTAATGATTTCCGCCCGCATTTGCACCCTCAGCTTCGCGTCCAAGTTTGACAAAGGCTCATCCATCAGGAACACCTTTGCATCCCGCACGATTGCCCGGCCCAGCGCAACCCGCTGTCTCTGTCCGCCTGACAGCGCTTTCGGTTTACGGTGCAAATATTCCTCCAGCCCGAGAATTTTAGCAGCTTCCTCTACTCTTTTTTTGATTTCAGGCTTCGGCATTTTCCGAAGCTTGAGCCCGAACGCGATATTATCGTAGACCGTCATATGCGGATAGAGCGCGTAGTTCTGAAATACCATCGCGATATCCCTGTCCTTTGGCGCTACATCATTGACCCGTTTTCCTTCAATATAAAAATCGCCTTTCGAAATTTCTTCAAGTCCTGCGACCATTCGCAGCGTCGTTGATTTCCCGCAGCCGGACGGGCCGACGAATACGATAAATTCCTTATCGGCAATATGAAGGTTAAAGTCATCAACCACCGGTTCCTTTTGATCATAAAATTTATAAATGTGTTCCATCCGCAATTCAGCCATCTAACATCCCCCTTTGTTATTGTAAACGCTTTCTTATATTGAGTGTAACAGCAATTCCCTCTCGCTAAAATGGGCAGCGTTCATAAAATCACCCAGCCATTTTTCGTGCATATTTCCAATTTATTCTGAACTTTCATTTTGCAGGCAGATAAAATAGGCAAGAAGTGCGCCTTTGTACGATTTGATATCTATCCCTGACCGCTCAATAAATTTATCAATCCGATATTGCAGGCTGTTGCGATGCAGATGCAGCTTTTTCGCTGTTAATGTGACGTTTGAATTGTTTTCAATAAACAGCTTAATGGTCTTCCTTAGCTCAGATTCACTTCCAAATAAAAGCTCAGCTTCTTCAGAGAGCAGCGTTTCCAATTTTTCTTTTTCTGTCTCTAATAATAGAAAAGGAAAGATCATCTCAAAGGTCACACTCTGTACCTGAGGCAGCCGTTTTTCAGCAAACAGGAAATACGCCTGTTCACGGGCGTAATGCTTTCGCAGACACTCATCCGGCTCGTAAAATCTTCCGGCGTAAAAACGGACACTGAAGTAGAAATCACTTTCAAGAACCTTTGCAAGTGATTCCAGTTCGTCCTTCTCCGCCGCCGCTTCACTTTCCTGCTCGACAATCACGCCTCTGTCCTCATGGATCCACACAATCACAAAAGACACCGGCCAAAAATGGCGAACCGCTTCCGTAAAGGACGTCCTTTCTATTTTGCCGAATAAATGAAAGTGAACAAATCTCGTCCGTTTCTTTATGTACGCCGGCAATTCCCCTCTGGAAAAAAGGAACGAAAACCACTTGTTTTCCTCAGGTGATTTCATAGACATTTGATTGCCCTCATCCGCAGGCGTCAAAAATGACTGCAGCACCAATACTTCTTTTTCACTGATCTCTGTTTTCGGAATGGAGATATATCTCTGATTGCTCTCATCAAAAAAACATAGACAGCCTTCCCTTATGCAAAGCTCCTCAGACACAATCGAACCGGGATAAATAGCCAGCAGCGATTTCATAGAGTCTCCTCTCTTATGTAAGGATCTGTATATTCAGTATAAGGCGAAACACACATGTTCTCCACTAAAAAAGAGTATATCCGGTATAGATAGACGAGAAACTGAAAGGGAAACCTCATTCGTTTACATATTGGCTTCAGCGGAAATAGAAAAGGATATGCAGGACCAAAGGAGGGCCATCTTATGAGTTTCGAAACGTTAAACAAAAGTTTTATAACGGAAAATGGACTGAGGGAGAAAGCGGACGTACGGAGGACATTTTGAATCCGTATGACCAGTCTGTGATCACAACAGCATCTTTGGCAACGGGCAAACAGCTGGAGGATGCGTTTGACATTGCACAGAAAGCCCAAAAAGAGTGGGCCAAGAGCACGACGGAAGACCGAAAAGCCGTCCTGCAAAAAGCGCGCGGCTATTTACAGGAAAACCGTGATGACATCATTATGATGATCGCCCGCGAAACTGGCGGAACGATCATTAAATCAACAATCGAGCTGGAACAAACGATTGCGATTTTAGATGAAGCTATGACGTATACTGGTGAATTAGGCGGCGTCAAAGAGGTGCCATCCGACATTGAAGGGAAAACCAATAAGATTTACCGCCTTCCGCTAGGTGTCATTTCATCGATTTCCCCATTTAATTTTCCAATGAATCTATCCATGAGATCCATTGCGCCCGCGATTGCGCTGGGAAACAGCGTTGTTCACAAGCCTGATATCCAAACCGCTCTTTCCGGCGGAACCATCATTGCGAAAGCGTTCGAACACGCCGGTCTTCCTGCCGGTGTCCTTAACGTCATGCTGACGGATGTAAAGGAAATCGGGGACGGCATGCTCACCAATCCAATCCCGAGATTAATCAGCTTTACAGGATCAACAGCAGTCGGGCGCCACATCGGTGAAATCGCCGGGCGTGCCTTCAAACGAATGGCACTTGAGCTCGGCGGCAACAATCCATTTGCCGTTCTTTCAGATGCGGATGTCGATCGTGCTGTGGATGCCGCGATTTTCGGAAAATTTATTCACCAGGGACAAATCTGTATGATTATCAACAGGATCATCGTTCATCAAGATGTGTACGATGAGTTTGTAGAAAAGTTCACCGCCCGTGTCAAACAGCTTCCGTACGGCGATCAAACCGATCCGAAAACTGTTGTCGGCCCGCTGATCAACGAGCGCCAAATCGAGAAAGCGCTGGAGATCATTGAGCAGGCAAAGGCAGAAGGCATTGAGCTTGCGGTTGAAGGAAAACGCGTCGGAAACGTGCTGACGCCGTACGTCTTTGTCGGTGTGGACAACAACAGCAAAATTGCACAAACGGAGCTGTTTGCCCCAATCGCAACCATTATTAAAGCTGGCAGCGATCAGGAAGCGATTGACATGGCAAATGATACTGAATACGGCCTCAGCTCTGCGGTTTTCACTTCTGATGTAGAAAAAGGCGAAAAGTTCGCCCTGCAAATTGACAGCGGCATGACCCATGTCAACGACCAGTCCGTCAATGATTCGCCGAATATTGCCTTTGGCGGAAACAAAGCAAGCGGTGTCGGCCGCTTCGGCAATCCGTGGGTCGTCGAGGAATTTACCGTGACGAAATGGATTTCGATACAGAAGCAATACCGCAAATATCCGTTCTAAATGAAAAAATCCCTCTGCTTCAAGTACAGAGGGATTTTTCTTTATTTAGATATATCCACAAACCCTTCTCCAAACACATCGCGTACATCATGAACGATCACAAACGCTTTTTTGTCGCAGCTTCTAATGATTTTTTTCAGCATAGACAGCTCCTGTTTGTTAATGACGATATACAAAATCTCTTTTGATTGGCCCGTATAATTTCCCTTCCCTGATAAAATCGTCACGCCCCGATCCATCAAGGTATTTACCTGCTCTGCAATCTCACTCTTATTTTCTGAAATGACCGTAATGGCTTTTTTCGTATTCAAACCTTCAATAATGAAGTCCATCACTTTGGTACCGATATACAGCATCACGATCGTAAACATCATTTTTTCTGCACCAATAATAAAATAAGAGCTAAATACTACGATTAAATCAAAAAACAAGAGTGCATAGCTGATATTCCAATCTAAATATTTATTAGCAATTCTGGCCAAAATCGCGGAACCGGCTGTCGTCCCGCCGACCCGGATAATCATGCCGATCCCGACTCCCGCAAATACACCTGCGAAAATCGTATTAATGATCAATTCATCAGACGGAATGCTCCACCCATGTGTCAGATGAAGAAAAAGCGAATTTGCCGCAACCGCAATGATCGTATAAACCGTTGTTTTTCCATCCAGAAACTTGTAGCCGATTAAAAGCAAAAACGCATTTAAGATAAAGTTCGTGACACCAGGAGACCATTGAAACAGATAATACAAAATCAGCGTAATCCCAGTGACTCCGCCTTCCCCAAGATCATTGGGAATCGCAAATAAATTAACCGCAAGCGCGAAGAAAAAAGCGCCAATCACAAGCATAAGTACATCCAGCATTCTCTTTTTCATCACGAAAACACTCCTTCTCATTGTTCTGTTCTAGCAAATAAAAAAACCCAGGAGAACGCTCTCGAAAAAGAGCAGAAACTCCTGGGCTTTTATCCCACCGTGTCATAACAGCCAAGCTGCTATGTGTTTTCTCTCGGTCACAGTCCAATTTGCATTGCGGAACCCTAGAAAACCACTGTTTTTATCATATCCTTTTCACTTTCCAATATTAGCATTATAAGGGACGGTTCGAATTGGTTCAAGGGGTATTTGCGGAGTTTTCATCAGATAAGCTGGAAGAAAATACGATTTATCTATTAAAAAAAGAACAGATATAACCGATAAGAAAAAAAGCATATATTTTACAAGTGAATGTAACTATAAATGATAATAATTATAAGAAATTCATAATTTTATATTGACTAAGCGAAATAATATAGGCATTATAGTACATATGTTTCGTACATTTTATTACATAGGAGGAAATATAATGGCAGGAAAACTAGTACCCTGTAAAGCTTGCGGTCAAGAAATTGCAAAGGGTGTAAAAAAATGTCCTAACTGCGGTAAGGATCAACGTAACTTTTTTATGCGACATAAAATCATTACGTTTATTCTCGCAGTTGTTGTCATCATTATTATCGGTAATATGATTGGCGGCGGAGGCGGCTCAGAAGCCACTTCCAAAACATCAAGCAGCAGCAAAGCAGAAACTGAAAAAACATACAATATCGGTGATACCGTAAAAACTGAAAAAACTGAAGTGACAGTTACGAAGGTAGAGGACAGAGATACTGTCGGTACTCAATATGTTGAAAAGAAAGCATCTGATGGTGGTACAATTGTAGCAGTTCAATATACAATTAAAAACGTATCTAAAAAGCCGATTAGCTCTTTTTCAATTCCAACTGTTAAATTAGTTGATGCTGATGGCACTTCTTATGATGCAGATATCGATGCTTCTTCAACCTATGCAACTGAGACAAAAGTTGACAACTCTAAAATATTAAGTGATCTAAATCCTAATATTAAAGTAACAGATGTGAAAGCATTTGAGGTAGACAAGGAAGCTTATGCAAAAGGCACTTGGAAACTAAAATTCAGTAATGATGTTATTGTGAAAATCAAATAACAGCTAACAAGGGTGCCTGTTCAGGCACCCTTGTTCTTTAAAAAAGGCCTTCTCTATTAGAAGGCCTCCATTCTTATTCCGCACTCTTATACCCATTCACATTTGAAGACTGCCATCTCCAGGAATCAGCACACATTTCCTCAAGGCCGCGTTTCGCTTCCCAGCCCAGTTCCCGCTTGGCTTTCGCAGGATCTGCAAAGCATGTGGCGATGTCTCCCGGACGGCGGTCCGCAAAACGGTACGGAACCTCTTTCCCTGACACTTTTTCAAAGGCTTTGACCATTTCAAGCACGCTGTAGCCTGTGCCTGTTCCAAGGTTGTATGCATCGGCTCCTGTAGAGTTCAATACTTTTTCCAGCGCCTTGACGTGGCCTTCTGCGAGATCAACGACGTGAATATAATCGCGTACGCCTGTCCCGTCTTTTGTCGGATAGTCATTTCCGAATACGCTTAATTGCTCGAGCTTCCCGACTGCTACCTGTGCCACATACGGCATAAGGTTATTTGGGATTCCGTTCGGGTCTTCACCGATCCGTCCGCTTGGATGCGCGCCGAACGGGTTAAAGTAACGAAGCAGCGCAACGCTCCACTCATTGTCGGCTGTATGCAAATCACGCAATATTTGTTCAAGCATGAGCTTCGTCTGTCCATAAGGGTTTGTCGCACCTAATGGAAAGTCTTCCGTAATCGGCGATGTTTCCGGAACGCCGTACACTGTCGCAGATGAACTGAATACGATTTTCTTGACGCCGAATTTCTCCATGGCCTCGCATAAAATAAACGTTCCTGTCAGATTGTTATGATAATATTTGAGGGGAATCGCAACAGATTCACCGACTGCTTTTAACCCTGCAAAATGAATCACAGCTTCGATTTCATTTTCAGCAAAAACCGCATCTACCGCTTCCCGATCCAATAAGTCCGCTTCGTAGAACGTTAAATCTTTTCCCGTAATCTCCTTGACACGGTTCAGCGCCTCAGCCGAACTGTTGGACAGATTATCAAGAACAACAATCTCGTAGCCGCTGTTCAATAATTCAACACATGTGTGGCTGCCAATGTACCCGGCACCGCCAGTAACAAGTATTGCCATGATGTAACCCTCCTAAAAAATGACCTGTTTTCATTATATAGTGTTTAAAACCGGTCCACATCCATTTTTAAGAAGTTTAATCGTTTATTAATAGTTTTTTCATATATTATCAGCATTTTCATACCTTTATGCAGCGCGAACAAGTATAGCTGCTGAAAAATCAATCTGCCGGTTGACGTTTTCCTTTCCCTTTTTCGCTATGCTTAATGCAGAAAGGATTTGATGACATGGCGATGAGCCCATATATTTTTATTGTATTGATTCTTATTATTTTATCGATGTACCGAGAGAGAGCCGTCAGACCCGGGAAGTTGCTGATCATTCCGCTGCTGCTCTTATGGGGCGTATCAGCATCGTTTCAGCCGGCGTATTTTCATTCCGTATTACATGTGGCGATCAGCGGCATTTTATTATTGATCGGGCTGGCCTGCGGGTTTGGCATTGGGAAGATGGTAAACGTGCGGATTCACCCGGAAACCGGAAAGGTCACTTCACGCGGCTCCCTTGGAAGTGTTATTCTCATTCTAGTGATACTTTCTTTGCGCATGGCCGCGAGAACATGGCTGCCTGAGAGCAACGAGATGTTTATTGCCATTATTCATTCTATGTTCTTCGTTCCCCTCGGCACCATCACAGCCCGCAACATCATGCTTTACAAAGCATACAGACGGCTGACCGCCGGCAAAGTATCCATTCAATAACCGAAAGAAGGATCAGCATGAACGGACAAACTCCGGCTCGGCACTACAAGAAGCTTGTGCCGAGCCTTATTCTCATTTTGAATTGCATACAATTTTTATCTCATCCAACTAAGGCTGATCCCATTTTGTTAGCATTTGTATTTGCGGTATACTTAGCATTCATTTGGATCATTCCCTATGTGGCATCCACTGCTGTTAGTTTGAGCATATTCATCGGACTCTGGCTCCTGACCGATTTCTTTTGGGCTGTTTCCGGCCAAGAGCAGGGAGCCGCCTTTTTTTTACTCGTATTTTTAATGGTTTATGCGGCCATAAAGCTTCCTGCACGGCTGTCTTTGATCCTTACAGTGTGCCTAATTGGGGGCAATGTTTTCTTTTTGTATTCTGTTTTTGACAGCAGCTTGGACGATATCATCAGCAACATCTCGATCATGATCGGACTCTACGTCTTCTTCTCCTCCATGCGTTTCAGACGAGAAGCGAGAAAGGAGGCTGAACGGAATCATGCTGAATTGGCAAAAATGCATGTGCAGCTGGAGCATGCTCATAAAGAACTCCAGAAAGCGCATGCAGAGCTGCAGGAGGCTTCTGTTCTTTCATTAAGGTACGCGGTCCTTGAGGAACGTACAAGAATCGCCCGCGACATTCATGACAGCATCGGTCACGAGCTGACTTCTGTGATTGTTCAGCTTCAATCTCTTCCCTATATCCTCAAAAGCAGCAAGGAGGATTCAGAAAAAGTCATTCAAAATGTACTGAGTGTCGCCAGGGAATGTCTTCAAGAAGTACGGTCTGTCGTTCACCAAATGGGCCGTAGTGAATCGATGGTGGGGCTTACCGCTTTGCGGGGGCTCATTCATCAAGTGGAGGAACGGAGCGGCTTGCACGTTTCTTTAGATACTGCCGGACTGTCAGAAGAGTCTTGGCCTCCAAACGTGAGCGAAACGATCTACCGCATCTTGCAGGAAGCGCTGACCAATATCATTCGTCACGCTGACGCTTCTCATGCGGCGGCCGTCATTTCTAACGACAAGTCCCATCTCTATGTCACAATCACCGACGACGGACAATTCACCGGCATCCTTACTTATGGATTTGGCCTGACAGGAATGAAAGAGCGCGCAGAAAAAGCAGGCGGTTCCCTTACTTTCAGTGCCTTACAGCCGAGCGGCCTGAAAATTGAGCTGTCATTGCCGTTCATGACAACGAATAAGGAGCAAAAAGATGAACAAAGATAACATACGCGTCGCGCTTGCCGATGATCAGCCGCTTGTGCGTGAAGGCTTCCGCTACGTCATCAACGCACAGACGGATATGACGGTTTCTGGCGAGGCCGGCGACGGTCACGATATTATAGCACTCGCAAAACAAACAAAACCCGATGTCATCCTCATGGATGTCCAGATGCCGCATTGCTCAGGCATCGAAGCAGCGAAAGACATTATGTCCGCACTTCCAGATACAAAGATAGTCATTTTAACCACCTTTGACACGGAAGAATACGTATTTGAAGGCATCCGTGCGGGAGCAGTAGGCTATCTGCTGAAGGATACACTTCCTGAAGAGTTGATAGATGCGATTCGCGCTGCGGCGAGAGGCGAGGCGATTTTCCGTACAGTCACAGCTGCTAAAATTATCAGTGAGACATTTCGGGCGAAGCAACAGCCCCATCCAGAAGAACTGGCAGAGCCGTTCACCAAAAGAGAGCTTGAGGTTCTTCAGCAAATGGCCTACGGACTGAGAAATGAGGATATTGCTGAAAAGCTTTTCGTCAGTGAAAGCACTGTGAAAACCCACGTGCACCGCATCCTGCAAAAATGCAATGCCCAAGACCGGACACAGGCAGTCGTTTTTGCCATTCGAAACGGTATTGTGCAATAGAAATCTCTCATCCCGCCATGCTAAAATAAGACAAAGGAGATGATTGGAAATGAAAGAAGAAATCATTGAACGGTTTACTACATATGTAAAAGTTGACACACAGTCCGATGAATCCGTTGACACTTGTCCTTCCACACCCGGCCAATTGACATTAGGAAACATGCTCGTTGATGAATTGAAGTCCATCGGCATGCAGGATGCAGCCATTGATGAAAACGGCTATGTCATGGCAACTCTTCCCTCCAATACTGAAAAAGACGTGCCGACAATCGGCTTTCTCGCTCACGTCGACACCGCTACAGACTTTACCGGCAAAAACGTGAATCCGCAAATCATCGAAAGCTATGATGGAAAAGACATCGTTCTTAACGAACAGCTGCAGGTCACCCTGTCACCTGATCAATTCCCTGAGCTGTCTGGCTATAAGGGCCATACACTCATCACCACAGACGGCACCACCCTTCTTGGCGCAGACAATAAGGCCGGTATCGCTGAAATCATGACAGCCATGGATTACCTTATCAAACACCCTGAAATCAAGCACGGCACAATCAGAGTCGCCTTTACGCCTGATGAAGAAATCGGAAGAGGGCCGCACAAATTTGATGTGAAACGGTTCAATGCATCCTTTGCCTACACGGTTGACGGCGGCCCGCTCGGCGAGCTTGAATATGAAAGCTTCAATGCCGCTTTTGCAAAAATTACGATTAAAGGCAACAACGTACATCCCGGAACAGCTAAAGGGAAAATGATCAACTCTGCGAAAATCGCGATGAAGCTGAACAGCCTGCTGCCGGCAGACGAAGCGCCTGAATATACGGAAGGTTATGAAGGCTTCTACCACCTGCTGTCGATTCAAGGAGACGTAGAGGAAACAAAGCTCCACTACATTATTAGAGACTTTGACAAAGAGAATTTCCAAAACAGAAAAGAAACAATGAAGCGTGCCGTTAAAGAACTTCAAAACGAATACGGGCAAGACCGGATTCTGCTGGATATGAATGACCAATACTACAACATGAGAGAGAAAATTGAACCTGTCATCGAAATCGTCAACATTGCCAAGCAAGCGATGGAAAACCTCGGCATCGAACCGAAGATTTCGCCCATCCGCGGCGGCACCGACGGATCACAGCTGTCCTACATGGGGCTTCCGACGCCAAACATCTTTACAGGCGGGGAAAACTTCCACGGCAAATTTGAATACATCTCAGTTGATAACATGGTCAAAGCCGTAAATGTCATCGTTGAGATTGCAAAGCAGTTTGAAGCGCAAGCCTAATGCCAAAAGCCAGTCCAAAAAAGGACTGGTTTTTTTGTGTGAAAATGAAACATTTTAAACGCGTCCTCCGTAAAACAAGTATCAACAAATGAGGAGGAAAAACAATGACAAAACATGCAATCGCTGCAAAGAGTCTCTTGAAAAAATGGATCATTTCCAGGCCGCTTAACATGCAAAAGAAATCCAGCCCATTTCAAAAAATCAGAAAAATGTTCAAACGCTTCTTCAAATAAAACATTCAAATCCCCTAAATACAATCCGTATTCACCCGTACCGCCCAAATGCTCCGTAATTTGGGTTTTTTGTGTTCAATTCCGCAAAATAGGGTATAAACCAAACAAGCAAGAAAACAGCACCTAAAAACAGACAATTTGAATTACGTGAACTTAGGTTAAAAGTTATATAAAGGAATTTATTTTATCGTCGATAGTAACTATAGAACCAATCATCAACAAGAGCAAACAGCGTAATTCAAGACTATTTTCAGGTCATCAGGTTATACTGTTTTAGAGGGACAGTTTCTCATTATTTATTGATTTAGAATTTTTTGAATACTTTTTGACTTTTTATCCGTACAATAGAGAGTACCAAAACTTTTTTTGGGAGGTATGTAATATGATCCTATTTATTATCATCGCATTATGCGGCTATCTTCTTTTTTCTTTCAGCAAGGACAATCGCCGCAAACCGCAAAAGACAAGCCCTCTGCCAGCAGCCGCACCTCATCACAACAACCTAATCGACCTTGACGCCATCCGCCAAAAACGCCGGATGCATCTTTCCTAATTCTATATTTCAAATGAAAAGGCTGCTGAATCACGCAGCCTTTTAAAATTGTTTTGATTTAGAGCCTGAAACCTTTTCGCCACCTATCCGTAATTTCATACAAGGCAAACCCAAAGGAGACTTCAGCAATGATCGAGTTATTTATGAAACAAAAAATGTTCTCATTTAAAGATGCATTTCACATTTATGACCGGGACGAACAAGAAACATTCAAGGTGGAGGGGCGTTTTTTCTCGTTAGGAGACTCATTACAAATGACAGACTCATCTGGGAAAACGCTCGTTTCCATAGAACAAAAACTAATGTCTTTATTGCCGTGCTATGAGATTTCAATTGGCGGGAAAACAGTTTGTGAGGTAACGAAGAAAGTTACGTTTTTCAAACCGAAATTTGTGATTTCCGGGCTTAACTGGGAAATCGATGGTGATTTATGGAGGGATGAATTCCAACTAACGGATGGGGAAAATGTCCGGATGTCAGTGAGCAAAAAGTGGCTCAGCTGGGGTGATTCCTATCATTTGCAGATTGCAAACGAGGAAGATGTTCTGATTTGCACTGCCATCGCTATCGTGCTTGATATGGTTTTATATAACGATGAAGATGAAAGTATTTTCTAAAAAGCATTGACAATTGATCCAAAAGTAATAATATTAAGATAATTGAAATCTGAATATGAAGTTGTACCTTATCAAGAGAGGTGGAGGGACTGGCCCTATGATACCCGGCAACCGCTGTTTCAAACAGAATGGTGCTAAATCCTTAAGAACATTGTGTTCTTGCAGATGAGGCGGAGATTTGATCGTTCAAGCTCTTCCTTACACAAAGGAAGAGCTTTTTTACATGCTCAATATTTCAGAAAAGAGGCGAATAACATGGCTCAACAAACGAATGTTGCAGGACAAAAACAGAAAAACAACGCAAAGCACCTTTCCGCGCCGATCACGTCGGCAGTTTGCTTCGCTCCGCTCCGGTGAAGGAAGCCCGGCAGAAAAAAGCGGCCGGCGAGATCACAGCGGAACAGCTTCGTGATATCGAAAATCAAGAGATCACCCGCATCGTGGAAAAACAAAAAGAAATCGGTCTCGATGTGGTAACAGACGGGGAATTCCGGCGTTCCTGGTGGCATTATGACTTCCTGGAAGGGCTTGACGGTGTGGAACCGTTCATCCCGGCTGAGGGGATTCAGTTCCATAACACAAAAACGAAAGCGCGCAGCATCAAAGTGACGGGAAAACTCGATTTTACGAGCCACCCAGCGCTTGCTGATTATCAATTTTTACATGAGATTGCCGGTAACCCGACGCCAAAATTGACCATTCCCAGCCCAAATATGCTGTTTTTTGGCGAAAAGGCAGATAAAGGAATTTATGACGATCAAGAGGAATACTTTCATGATCTGGCCCAAGCGTACAAAAAAGCAATCAAAGCCTTCTATGATGCTGGCTGCCGTTATCTCCAGCTTGATGATACGTCATGGTCTCTCTTCTTTGAGGAAAAAGGCAGAGAGGTTGTCCGGGCGCTCGGCGGTGATCCAGAAACATTGCCAGCCATATTTGCCAAAACAATTAACGATGCCGTCGCAGACCGGCCTGACGATTTAACGATCACAATGCACATTTGCCGCGGCAACTTCCGTTCAACTTGGGCGGCATCAGGAGGCTACGACGCTGTAGCGGAAACGATTTTGGACGGCTTAAACCTGGACGGCCTGTTTTTGGAATACGATGATGACCGCTCAGGAAATTTTGATCCGCTCCGTTTTGTGAAGCGCAAGGATCTGCAAATTGTGCTCGGCTTGATCACATCGAAATACGGCGAGCTTGAAAATCCTGAGGATGTGAAACGCCGTATCAATGAAGCTGCGCGTTTTGTCAGCTTGGACCAGCTATGCCTGAGCCCGCAGTGCGGTTTCGCCTCTACAGAAGAAGGCAACCTTCTGACAGAGGAGCAGCAATGGGCAAAGCTTCGCCATGTCATCGACATTGCCAACGATGTGTGGAGATAATCTATCATTGACAGAAATAGAAAATGTGTGAATAATAGATACTATCAGAAAATTTCATAAAAAGGTTTTCCTTATCAAGAGAGGTGGAGGGACTGGCCCTGCGATACCCGGCAACCGCTGTTTAACAGAATGGTGCTAAATCCTTTAGAGCAATGATTGCTCTTGAAGATAAGGTTGAGATTGTCACGCAAGCTCTTCCTTATCCAAAGGAAGAGCTTTTTTATATTTGAATGGAAAGAAGGAATGGACAACATGTCACAACAAACAACACCCGCAGAACAAAAATCACTTCAAAGAAAAAAACCGCCGTTTCGCGCGGATCAAGTCGGAAGCCTGCTAAGATCTGAGCCCGTCAAAAAAGCGCGGCTGCAAAAAGCGGCCGGCGAAATGACCGCTGAGCAGCTTCGCCAAATTGAAAATGATGAAATCATCCGCATTGTGGAAAAACAGAAGGAAACCGGCCTGAACGTCGTGACAGACGGTGAATTCCGCAGAGCATGGTGGCACTTTGATTTCCTGGAAAACTTAGATGGCGTTGAGCCGTTTACTCCTGAGCAAGGCATTCAATTCCATAACGTACAGACAAAAGCACGCGGCATTAAAGTCACAGGCGATATCGACTTTTCAACTCACCCAATGCTTGAAGATTACTCATTTCTCCATAGCATTGCCGGTGACGCGACGCCAAAGATGACCATTCCAAGCCCGAATATGCTGTTTTTCCGCGGGAAATTGGAAAAAGGTGCATACAAAAACGACTATCACCTTTTCCAGCATGATGTATCCAAAGCATATAAAAAAGCGATTCAAGCGTTTTATGACAGAGGCTGCCGCTACCTCCAGCTTGATGATACAGCGTGGGCCGTTTTCTTATCAGAAAAAGGCTTAAAACAAATCGAAGCGTTCGGAACAACGCCTGATGAGCTTCGCCAGCTGTTTGCGAAATCGATTAACGACGCGATTGCAGACCGCCCGGATGACTTAACGGTAACCATGCATATTTGCCGCGGCAACTTCCAGTCCACTTGGACAGCGGAAGGCGGCTATGACGCAGCAGCCGAAACCATTTTTGACGGCTTGAATCTTGACGGACTTTTCTTAGAGTATGATGATTCACGCTCAGGCGGATTTGAGCCGCTCCGTTACGTAAAACGGTCTGATCTTCAACTTGTTCTTGGCTTAGTGACATCTAAATTCGGTGAGCTTGAAAATCCGGATGACGTGAAACGCCGTATCGAAGAAGCGTCCCGTTATGTAAGCTTAGACCAGCTTTGCCTCAGCCCTCAATGCGGATTTGCTTCAACTGAGGAAGGCAACAAGCTGACTGAAGAACAGCAATGGGCGAAGCTCCGCCATGTGGTTGAGATCGCTAATGATGTTTGGAAATAAGCAAAGAAAAAACACACTTGATTCCCTAGCGGAGCAAGTGTGTTTTTTTATGTCACTGTGCGGTGTAGCCCCCATCAAGGACGACAGCCTGCCCAGTGACACCCTTCGCCTTCTCGCTTGCCAAAAACACGGCATAATCCGCAATTTCCTTGACGGAAAGCAGTCGCTTTTGCGGCACAAGCGGAAAAATGACTTGTTCAAGTACAGAGTCGTAAGGGACATTTCTAGTTTTCGATAGATCGCTAAGCTGATTGCGTACAAGCTGGGTATCGACATAACCCGGGCAGAGCGCATTGACTGTAATGCCGTGGGGCGCGCCTTCCAGCGCCCCTACTTTTGTGAGTCCAATGACGCCGTGCTTGGCGCTATTATAAGCGGATTTCCCTGCAAAGCCGACTAATCCATTAACAGACGCGATATTAATGATTCTGCCAAACTGCTGTTTTTTCATGATCGGAAAAACATGCTTCATTGCAATAAAGGGTGCCGTCAGCATGACCTTGATCAGCTGTTCAAAGGTGTCTGTCGGAAACTCTTCAATCGGAGCGACGTGCTGAATACCGGCATTGTTCACCAGAATATCCAAGCGGCCGTATTGTTTTTGGATGACGTTCACCGTATCAGCAACTTGCGCTTCCTTTGTCACATCATACGGAATGGCCGCCGCGTCAAAGCCTTCTTCTGCAAGTTTGGAGGCTGCTTTTTCACATGCTTCCGGACGGAGGTCTGAAACGATGACGCTGGCACCTTCCCGGGCGAATTCTCTTGCCATTTCGAATCCAATTCCGCCGGCAGCCCCTGTCACCAAGGCGACTTGTTTTCTCATGTCAAACACCTTCCCATTAAGAATTGAGTACAGACTGGCTTACAGCGAAATCAGCTTCTGTTTTTTCATAAACCTCTTCAATTGTGACACCATCCTGAAGCTCCGTCAGTGTCATGCGGCCGTTCACAAAATCAAATACAGCCAAATCCGTAATCAGCCTGTGTACGACTTTCTGGCCTGTCAGCGGAAGGGAGCATGTTTTTTTCACCTTTGATTCACCATGCTTATTGACGTGCTCCATGATGACAACGATCCGTTTCGCCCCGTTGACGAGATCCATAGCGCCGCCCATCCCTTTTACCATTTTGCCCGGGATCATCCAATTGGCCAAATCACCCTGCTCCGAAACCTCCATTCCACCAAGAATAGCCAAATCGATATGCCCGCCTCTTATCATCGCGAATGACTCAGCGCTGTCAAAATAAGAGGCGCCCGTCACTTCAGTGATCGTTTCCTTTCCCGCATTGATCAAATCCGCGTCTTCCGTTCCTTCCAGAGGATAGGGGCCAATTCCGAGCAAGCCATTTTCCGACTGAAGCATGACGTGAACGCCATCGGGTATCTCATTTGCGACAAGCGTCGGCATTCCAATCCCGAGATTCACATTCATGCCGTCCTTGATTTCTTGTACAGCCCGTTTAACCATTCGTTTTCTCGCTTCCTTCACTTGGCCTCACCCTTTCCCGATGCTTGCTGAACTGTTCGTTTTTCAATCCGTTTTTCTTGGCTCGCGCCAAGCACGACATGCTGTACGTAAATTCCCGGCGTATGGATGTGATCTGGATCGAGCTCTCCTGCTTCCACGATTTCTTCCGCCTCGGCAATCGTGATCTTGCCTGCCATGGCGGCAATGGGATTAAAATTTCTCGCCGTTTTCCTAAAAACCAAATTGCCCATGGTGTCCGCTTTCCACGCTTTGACGATCGCCACATCGCCGGTAATACCACGCTCCAGCACATAAGTCCGGCCGCCGAATGTTTTATGTTCTTTTCCCTCGGCTATGGAGGTGCCGACGCCTGTCGCCGTATAAAATCCCGGTATGCCTGCACCGCCTGCACGAATTCTCTCAGCGAGCGTTCCTTGGGGAACAAGCTCGACCTCAAGCTCTCCGCTTAAAAACTGCCGCTCAAAAATTTTATTTTCACCGACATAGGAAGCAATCATTTTCTTGATTTGCTTGTTAGCCAGAAGCAAACCCAGCCCCCAGTCATCGACTCCGCAGTTATTGCTGACAACAGTTAAATCCTTTACTCCCTGATCTCTTATAGACAAAATGAGCTGTTCAGGGATGCCGCACAGCCCAAATCCTCCCGCGATCAGCGTATCCCCATCATGAATCAATTTCGCAGCTTCCTTGCTTGATGACAGCACTTTTCCCATATTGATGCCCCTTTCGTTTTCTTCTACACTAGACCAGTCAGGCTGTAAATCGCGATCACAGCAAATACGGCAGCCGTTTTAATGAGCGTGATCGCAAAAATATCGCGATAGGATTGCCGGTGGGTCAAACCCGTCACGGCCAGAAGCGTGATAACGGCGCCATTATGCGGCAGTGTATCCATCCCGCCTGATGCCATTGAAATGACCCGATGCATCACCTCTGGCGGAATATTGTAAGCCTGAATCGCCTGTAAGTATTGTTCTGACATCGCGCTTAACGCAATGCCCATTCCTCCTGAAGCCGAGCCGGTGATTCCTGCCAGCGCAGTTGTCGTAACGGCGCCATTTACAAGCGGATCGGTAAAAGTATGTGAAATTCCGCTGCTCAGCTTATGAAACCCCGGCAGCCCGGCGATAATGCCGCCGAACCCGTACTCGGCACCCGTATTCATAGATGCCAGCAAGGCGCCGCCAATCCCTTCATTCAGCCCTTCCTTCAATTGGGCAAACACACTTCTCCAATCAAATAAAATCGTTGTGATGATGCCAATCACTAAAGCAATCTCCACCGACCAAATAGCAGCCGCTGAAGAAATATCAAGCCTGCCGAACTCCTTTAATCCTATGGAAGAAAAATCAAATCCATTCGGATACCACTTTGGCAGGTAAATGGTAAAATATTTATTCACTGCACCGACGAGAATAAGCGGGACAAAGGCAAGCGCGTGCCGAATCGGGCTTTTGTCCGGTTCAGCCGCGGACTCAATCGATTCAGGAGCAGCAGCATTCTGCGAATCAAAACCGCCATAGCCTTCGCCAGATGCCTGCGCTTTCTTCCGCCTTGATTCCAAATAGAGCATCCCAGCTGCCAGCACAATCACTGCGCCCATCAAGCCCAGCCAAGGGGCGGCATAAATGTCTGTTTTGAAAAATGACGTCGGGATGACATTTTGGATTTGCGGCGTTCCCGGAAGTGCGTCCATCGTAAACGTAAAAGCCCCTAAAGCAATCGTTCCCGGGATGAGGCGTTTTGGTATGTTTGCTTCTTGGAACATGTTTTTCGCAAAAGGATATACGGCAAATACGACAACAAACAGGCTGACACCGCTGTACGTCAAGACAGCACCCATCAGCACAATGGCAAGTATCGCTCTTTTTGCCCCGACAAGCCGGACAATTGTTTTCGCGATTGATGCCGCAAGCCCGGCCATTTCAACGACCTTTCCAAAAATGGCACCGAGCAAAAACACTGGGAAATACAGCTTAATAAAACCCGCCATCTTCTCCATAAAAATTGATGAAAAAAAAGGAAGCACATGGCTTGGATCTGTCAGCAGCACCGCGAATAACGCGCAAATCGGCGCAAACAATATGACAGAAAATCCCCGATACGCCGTAAACATCAGCAAACCTAACGCCAATAGAATGATGATCAGTTCCACACATACATCCCCCGTTTCCGCGAACTAGAAAGCGTTTACATAAACCTGTCCGCATCGGCTGTTTCCGTCCCCTTTCCATATATGTACGAGAAGCGTGGGCCAACTATTCCGATTAAAAAAGGAAAGCTCCTTTTTTCGGAGCTTTCCTCTGCCATTCATTTCATTCCTATTAGGATATCAACATCAACCGTAATATCGGCTGATTTCATCTCTTTCAGGAGGCTGACTCGATCTTTCGGCGCCGACCAGGCAAGCGGCGTCATCTTGAGAAGCCAGTGGATCGCCTGCTGGTCAAGCGTTTTAACATAGCGCAGCCTGACAGGACGGCTGTGTGCTGCATTTGCTGTAAAACGCTCAACAGCTGCCGCATTGGAATACGTGCGCCTTGGTGAATCAGCATATAAAAATTGCCTTAATTCTATTAAATAGTCGCTTCGCGGCACTACTTTTACGAGCATGCCATCATTCTTCAGCAGTCTATGAAACTCTGCATAATTGGACGGCGAAAAAATAGACAGCACAACATCAAATTGGCGATCATGAAAAGGAACACGCGCCACATCGGCAACCGCCCACATCTGATCTTTGAATGCCTTAGAAGCTTTTAAGATCCCATCCTTCGAAAGATCGATGCCTGTTCCTATCGCTGCTTTCCCTGCATAATCAAACCCGCAAAGCGCATTCAAATGAGAACCCTCACCGCAACCGCTGTCCAGGATGGTGAATGCCTCATGACCAGATTTGAGATGGCTGATGAGTTCTGCAATCGCATCATGGAGCGGGTCAAAAAAACCACATTCTCCAATCAGCCTGCTCCTCGCTTCAAAAAGCTCGGCACCGTAACTGGTTTTGACCGGCTTCGTCAGAAAGTTCACGTAGCCATGCCGAGATAGATCAAATGTATGTCCTCGTTTTGTACAAATCAAGCTTTTCCCTGATGCCGCATCCATAGAAGAATCGCAGAGCGGGCATCGAAACATGCTGAAATCAACTGTTCGCTTCATGATAAAAAACACCCCATTCATTCATTTTTAGATAAATGAAAAAGGCATAGACAAATAAACCTAGGCCTATCTCAAAAATTGGCCAGGTCTGGCAGTTTGTCTACACCTGTCATTATCTATAACGAATGAATTGGATAATCATGAAAAAAACTCCCTTTCTGCTGTATGGGTTTCCCCGTTTCCATCATACAACAAATATCCAGGAGCTGGAACCTCATAGTGAAGAAAAATCAGTACTGACATGCTGGTATCCCGCCAACATCATATCAGCATAGCAATCCAGCATGTTTTTCCTTTATTTTCTCATTTCAGAATATAAATTTTATTATTGTGAAAATAGTTAAAAAGGTTGATTTTCAAAAAGTGAAAGGATAAAATACTGCTATCATCTTAGAAAAAGACATTCTTGTATATGATCAGTAATATGGTCTGATTGTTTCTACCTAGTAACCGTAAAAAACTAGACTACAAGAAAGTTTGAATAAATTTGAACGAGTTGAAAAGGACAAGTTCTTTTCTGTTTGCTCTTATTTTTCACACTTTCTGCACTTCCAGAATTTGTGAAGGATAAGAGCTTTTTTTGTTTCCATAATAACCCTCATAGGAGTTGCTATCATGTACTTTTTACTAAACCTTGTCGGTCTCATTGTGATTATGGCAGTTGTATTCCTATGTTCTCCGCAGAAAAAGAAAATCAAGTGGCGCCCGATCATGACGTTAATTGTTCTGGAATTGCTGATTACTTGGTTTATGCTGGGAACAAAAGTCGGAAGCTGGGCCATCGGTAAAATCGGTGATTTCTTCACTTGGCTGATTGCTTGCGCCAGTGACGGTATCGCGTTTGCCTTTCCGTCAGTGATGGCGAATGAAACAGTAGACTTTTTCTTTAGTGCGCTTCTTCCAATTATCTTTATCGTCACATTCTTTGATATTTTAACGTATTTCGGCATTTTGCCTTGGCTGATTGATAAAATCGGATGGGTGATTTCAAAGGCTTCCCGCTTGCCGAAATTAGAAAGCTTTTTCTCTATCCAAATGATGTTCCTGGGAAATACCGAAGCACTTGCGGTTATCCGCCAGCAGCTAACGGTTTTAAGCAACAACCGCCTGCTCACATTCGGCTTAATGAGCATGAGCAGCATCAGCGGCTCCATTATCGGATCTTATCTGTCAATGGTGCCCGCGACATACGTGTTTACAGCCATTCCTTTGAACTGCTTAAACGCGCTGATTATCGCAAACCTGCTGAATCCTGTTCACGTGCCGGAGGATGAAGATATCATCTATACACCGCCTAAAGAAGAGAAGAAAGACTTTTTCTCTACGATTTCTAACAGTATGCTTGTCGGCATGAACATGGTTATCGTTATTTTGGCAATGGTGATCGGATATGTCGCATTAACGTCAGCAGTTAATGGCATTCTTGGCGTTTTCGTACACGGCCTGACCATCCAGACGATTTTTGCTTATCTGTTCAGTCCGTTCGCATTCCTGCTTGGACTGCCAGTGCACGATGCGATGTATGTTGCTCAACTGATGGGCATGAAATTAGCAACGAACGAGTTTGTTGCGATGCTTGACTTGAAAAACAATCTCAAATCCCTTCCGCCTCACACCGTTGCGGTGGCGACGACATTCCTGACGTCCTTTGCAAACTTCAGTACGGTCGGCATGATTTACGGCACGTACAATTCGATCCTTGACGGAGAAAAGTCAACGGTCATCGGGAGAAACGTGTGGAAACTGCTCGTCAGCGGAATTGCGGTATCTTTATTAAGTGCTGCGATTGTCGGCCTGTTTGTGTGGTAGAAACATTGAGCCATATCCCTTTTCGGATATGGCTCTTTTCATTATTGATAAATAGAGGCTGGCACCTGCACATCCCGGATTCCCGCTGCATAAGGCCCCAAGTCATACTGGCCGAAGACGATGGCGATCCCGTTTGCCGTAAAGTAAAACATTGTGTCTTTGTTTAGCGTTATATCCTCTTTCTTAACATCAGGGAAAAACAGCTCATCGTGTTTTTTGATATAGCTATATAGGTAATCTCTCGTTTTGCTGACTTTTGTTTTGGTGTTCAGAATCTGATCCAGCGTTACCCGCTTTTGTGCTTTCAAGTCATAGTTGAAGGACTGGACAGACGTTAAACCGTGGGCGCCGCCTGAATAGATATAATTGAGTGTTTGAATGCTGAGCTTGCCTGCCGCATTGTATTTGACGCTAAAGGATGTTTGATATTCCGTTTTAAAGCCCTGCTGTTCGCCTGCTTTTTTGTTTTTCAGATATTCTTGATACGATTGTTCAATGTAGGCTTTCAGCTCTTGATTGATTTTCTTTTCAAAAGCGGCATTCCCGATGAGATGCACTTGTGGATACTTTAATTCCTTGATTTTTTTGTACGTATGGGTGCTGACAGTCGGTGTTTTCGTTTGAACTGCGTTTAAAGATGGGGCCGCATATGCAAATACGGAAAAAAGCAAGACTGCAATCCCCGCGGCTTTCAGCATTTTATTCCATTTCATACAATCTCCTCCTTTGATGTCGTTGTTTATCATTCCCTTATTTAAGCAATACACACTTTTATAGACTGATTAAATCGAAAGAAGTTTCTAGGTCTAACAGCATGATTTTCCCAATAAAAAAAGAGACACAGGATGTCTCTTTTTTTACTGTTTGCGCCCAGAAATCGCTTCATGAACGGCTTGTGCCAAATCTGTATTTCCGAATATCTCTAATACCGCAATGACAGTCTGGTCCGGAATGTGCTCTGCTTCGTGTTTTGGCACGACCAGATCGTCCATGGTTTTTTTCAAGCTTTCATTCAGCTTTTGCTGCGGATACGCTTTGGCGTACAGCTCCATCGGATCAAGATCATGGTTTACACACCATTGGGCAAACACCAAAATCATCATATTTTCATCGCGTTCGTAAGCTTCAGCGAGCTGTTTTTCGTTCATTTGCCATGCTCCTTATGAAAAGTATCTTCCTTAAAGATACAGGAGCAGGTCAAATTCGTCTATCCCAATGGCGATGAGCAGCAATCGCATCGATAAATGCCTTGCTGAAAGCGGTGTAGTCAGATTCTTCTTCAGCCGTTACGATGCCTGGTCCCTCTGTTGTCCCGACAGAGGATTGAAGAAGGTCAATTCCTTCATTTGCCGCACCGATCGCCTTGTAGTGATTGTAAGCTTCTCTGATAAACGCCATCGCTTGTTTGTTGTCTTTTAACTCCGGCCCTCCTGCAGCATAGACGGCATCATACAGAACAGAATCAACCGTCAGGAACGTGCCGCTGGCCTCAAGCTGCTGTCCGCTGCCGCTTGTCATATACCCCAGATTTTGACTGATGATATCCACTGTGATTCCTTCTTGCTTTAAGGCGTCCAGCACTGTTTGCAGCTCTTTTTCATGAAATCCGTTTCCGGCGAGTACAGCGACTTTTCTTGTTGACGCGGTTTTCACTGTACGGGCTTGGCTTAACGCAGGCGAAGTAAGAATTTCTTTAGATGCTTTACGCTTCGCGGGCGCCGCCACGCCTACTCCTTTGGCGATTTCTTCTGCTAAATCTGCATCGACATTGCTGAAGACATCAACGACCTGCCGCTGTACGTCTTTGCTTTTGACCTTCCCGACCTCGAAGCAGAAAGCAGAAATGATATGCTGTTTCTCCACAGGAGACATGCTGTTCCAGAAAAGCTTCGCCTGTGAGTAATAATCGTTAAAGCTGTCGCTTCGCTGGCGGATTTTTTTGCCCTCGACTTTTTCCTGATAGTGGACGTAGCCGCCTTCTTCAGCTGTCGCTGGCGACGGATCATTGTTTTGCAGAGAGTTTTTATGATAAGCGACAGGTCCCTTATTGATCGTCATCCGGTGATAGCCGTCGTATTGATTGTTATGGAATGGACATACCGGCCGGTTAATCGGAAGCTCATGGAAGTTCGGACCGCCAAGACGAATCAGCTGTGTATCCGTATAAGAGAAAAGTCGCCCCTGCAGGAGCGGGTCATTTGTAAAGTCGATGCCCGGCACGACATTTCCCGGGTGGAATGCGACTTGTTCTGTTTCCGCAAACACATTATCCTGGTTGCGGTTCAGCGTCATTTTCCCAATGATCTTCACCGGCACAAGCTCTTCCGGCCACAGCTTAGTCGGATCAAGAATATCAAAATCAAACTTGAATTCATCTTCCTCATCAATCATCTGCACGCCGAGCTCGTATTCAACCTTGCCGCCGTTTTCAATTGTTTCCCACAGGTCACGGCGATGGAAATCCGGATCTTTCCCTGCAATTTTCTGCGCTTCATCCCATACGAGAGAATGCACGCCGAGCACCGGCTTCCAGTGAAATTTCACGAAACGTGCCTTTCCTTGTTCATTGACAAAACGGAACGTGTGCACGCCGAAGCCCTCCATCATTCTGTAGCTGCGGGGGATGCCTCTGTCAGACATCGTCCACATCACCATGTGGGCAGACTCAGGGTTATTGGCGACAAAATCCCAAAACGTATCATGGGCAGTCGCGGCCTGAGGCATTTCATTGTGTGGCTCAGGCTTAAACGCGTGAACCAAATCCGGAAATTTGATTGCGTCCTGAATGAAAAACACCGGAATGTTATTTCCCACAAGGTCATAGTTTCCTTCTTCAGTATAAAATTTTGTCGCAAAGCCTCTGGCATCCCGCACCGTGTCTGCGGAGCCTTTAGAACCCGCAACCGTAGAGAAACGGACAAATACCGGTGTCTTCACCGAAGGGTCCTGAAGAAATTTGGCCCGTGTATATTCCGTCATTGGTTCGTAAACCTGAAAAAAGCCATGCACGCCAAATCCGCGCGCATGCACAACGCGCTCCGGAATCCTCTCATGGTCAAAGTGCGTCATTTTCTCCCGGAAGTGAAAATCCTCCATCAGCGTCGGGCCGCGAACCCCGGCTTTTAACGAATGCTCATCCTCTGACACCCGCAAGCCTTGGTTTGTCGTCATTTTCTTCCCGCTGTTATCGGTCCTGTACTGCTCAAGCTGCTCGTCCTTTGAGTGTTCATTTACACGTTTGTTTTGGTCATCACTCATGTCTGTTCCCCCTTTTTAAAACGAAACATTCTACAGCACATTTACCCGTGGCGTTCTTCATATAAACTGCTAATCCGCTCATTAGGATTTTTGGTCTACATATAAATATGCGGTCATACACATTTGAAATAAGCCTTCTTCACAGAAAGAAAGGATGGAAGCGCTTACTAAAAAAGCTGTTGAATAGGGGAGGTCATATCATGCTTGCCATACTCGGTTTTGTGATGATGATTGTCTTTATGTACCTTATTATGTCTAACCGGCTTTCCGCTCTTATTGCTTTGATTGTCGTTCCTATTGTGTTCGCCCTGATCAGCGGATTTGGCAAAGATCTCGGCGAGATGATGATTCAGGGCGTTACAGACCTCGCCCCTACCGGTATCATGCTGTTATTCGCCATCCTGTATTTCGGCATTATGATTGACTCAGGCCTGTTTGATCCTCTCATTGCCAAAATCTTATCGTTTGTCAAAGGAGATCCGTTAAAAATCGCCGTAGGCACAGCGGTTCTGACAATGACCATTTCGCTGGACGGAGATGGGACAACAACCTATATGATTACCATTGCAGCGATGCTGCCTCTTTACAAACGGCTCGGCATGAACCGTTTGGTGTTAGCGGGAATAGCGATGCTCGGTTCGGGGGTTATGAATATTATCCCGTGGGGCGGGCCGACTGCGAGGGTTTTGGCTTCCTTAAAATTGGACACGTCAGAGGTCTTCACGCCCCTGATTCCCGCTATGATCGCCGGCATTCTCTGGGTGATCGCCGTTGCTTATATCCTCGGAAAGAAAGAGCGGAAGCGGCTCGGCGTCATTTCGATTGATCACGCACCGTCCTCCGATCCGGAGGCCGCACCGCTCAAGCGTCCCGCTCTTCAATGGTTTAACCTGCTGCTGACTGTCGCTCTGATGGCCGCACTGATCACCAGCCTGCTGCCGCTCCCTGTTCTTTTTATGACTGCGTTCGCCGTCGCCTTGATGGTCAACTATCCAAATGTCAAAGAGCAGCAGAAACGAATCTCGGCGCATGCGGGTAATGCGTTAAACGTTGTCTCAATGGTGTTTGCTGCGGGCATATTCACAGGCATTCTCTCCGGCACAAAAATGGTCGATGCCATGGCGCATTCTCTCGTTTCACTCATCCCTGATGCCATGGGCCCGCACCTGCCGTTGATCACTGCGATCGTCAGCATGCCCTTCACCTTTTTCATGTCGAATGACGCCTTTTACTTCGGTGTCCTTCCCATCATCGCCGAAGCCGCTTCCGCTTACGGAATAGACGCCGCTGAAATCGGAAGGGCCTCCTTGCTGGGGCAGCCTGTGCATCTGCTCAGTCCGCTTGTGCCTTCCACCTATCTATTGGTAGGAATGGCAGGCGTCAGCTTTGGCGGCCATCAAAAATTCACTATTAAATGGGCCGTGGGAACAACGATTGTGATGACGATTGCCGCACTATTGATTGGGATTATTTCTTTCTAAATGTATGAGCTTGATCGTAGCATTGAGTGAGTACGTGATTTAGAGGGGAGAAGATCAAATAGGATATTATGAGTGAATAGAAGATTCATGCCAACAACTCCTCTTACAATCATAAGAGCCTGCTATATTGCAGCAGGCTCTTTCACATTTGGCATTATTTTTTTGTATAGCGCACCCAGTCATAATGAGCGTATAGCGGATTTACACCATTGTAGGAGCCAAGCCATTCATCGACACCCGTGCCATTCCACAAGTTCATCATGATCTTTCCAGGTGTTGTCGGAATTTGGTTTGTTGCAGTATGTTTTAATTGCCCATCGACATACCATTTAATAGAGTTTGGCTGCCAATCGAACGCATACGTATGATAGGCATTGGCTGCATCAAACCCGAGATCAACAATCTTCTCATGGTTTCCTGCACCATTTGTATAATAGTTAAATTGAGCCTTTGTTGTGTCTTTTCCTAAAAATTCGATATCAATCTCATCCCAAGGAGTTCCATCTGTTGGACCTGTGTAAGTGAAGAACGATGAAACGATCCCTGTGTTTTTAGCTGGTTTCATTCTGACTTCATAAAGTCCATAGCCATATGTTTGAACAGAACGGTTTTCCCCGCAGTCAAACTTGTTATAAGATGGGCTTGTTAGCGCTAAACGCATTTCACCCAATGACGTCATTGATACGTTATTAGCCCGCCACGTGCAGTTGAACATATTTCCATTCGAATAACCATCTGCTTTTTGCCAAAAACCGGAGTTATAGCCGTTAAAAGGGTCAAAAAACGATCCACCTGTTTGAGCCGAGGCAGTAGAAGTGACTGCAAACAAACTCATAAACAATCCAGTGACAAGAAGCAACAACACTCGTTTCAGATAAGGCATATTGGCATTCCCCTTTCATCGAAAGCGTTTTCTATGTTGATCTTACATGATTCTTTTAAAAGGAAACATCGGTCAAAATAATGATAATACCGAATCTTACTTACTTGAATCCTGTAACTATCATCATCTTCCCTCTGAAAAAAATAAAAACCTAAATTACCATCAGCACAGACAGAGATGATCCGCACTCATTGTAATTTAGGTTTTGCCTGCTTTATCAGTAACAATCCTACCATCATCATATGGAAATGTAAGAAAAAAACGAACACACGAAAATAAAAATGTCAGCGCTCTCATTATGCTTGTTTAACTACCCTTTCTATGTGAATGGTTAAATACAGCAGCTCGTCACTTGTGAGCTTGTGCTTATACTCCCGCTCAATGTAGGTTTGGATTTTCTTCGTGCATTCATACGCGCGATGATACTTTTCTTTCACTGTATCCAGCAAAAAATCGTCCTGGCTTTCCATGTGAGTGCCGTTAAAAAGACGCTGCGCGAAAAATTTTAAGTGGGTGACGAACCGATAATATTGAAGCGATTCTTCGTTGAATTCAATCTTAAAATGGTATTTTACAATACTCAAAATCTCTTGCATGACTTTTGTAATGTTGATAATATTGGGCATCTCTTCATTCAGCTCGGCATTTACAATATGCAGAGCAATAAAGCCTGCTTCATCCTCTGGCAGAGACACACCTGTCTTGTTTTTTACCATAACCAACGCTTCTTTGCCGATCGCAAATTCGTCTTTGTACAGCCGTTTTGTTTCCCACAGCAAGGCGTTTTTGATATCAAGCCCTTTCTGGTTGCGCTGGATGGCAAAGTTAATATGGTCGGTCAGCGACACATAGATGCTGTCGTTGAGCTTTTTGCCGAGCTGTAATTTTGCGTAGCTGATAATCTCTTCGGATACTTCCATACACTCGATCGGTATATCATACAAAAGGGTTTTGAACTTTTCTGATACATCCTTGTTATCGAGCGTGAACACTTTCTCAATGCGGGCTTCATCGACATCATCGCCGGACTTTTTCTGAAACGCGAGCCCCCTGCCCATGACGACCAATTCTTTCCCCTGTTCATTGACCACGCTGATCACATTATTGTTGATCACCTTCGCAATTTTCATGACATGTCCCTCCAATCAACTAAGAACTGACTATATCTTGATTGTACATTCTTTTTGTACTAGGTCAATATCATCAGGGAAAGACGGAAGCTGATCAGTACAATTCACTCCGTACCTGCTGTCCGGGCTGTTTTTGAAGCAGCGCCTCCAGATGGCGTTCAAATGATGCCTTGTCAGCTTTCTGCTTTCTGACAATGCTGTTCATGATTTTGACGCTTTCGGCGCTGTATTGTGTATATTGTTTTTTCAGCTGATCCAACTGCTGTCTTGTCTTCTTCGCGTTTTTCGGTGTGACTTGGCCGATGAGTTTGATCATACTGTCTGCGGTCTCAAAAAAAACGGCTCTATTTTCTGTCAGCTGCTGAATTTCGATCCGGCTCATGTCTTGATTACGCGTTTTTTGTAGCAAGGCGACCGCCTCGCTGTTTTGTTTTTTGAGCGATTTGTTCTCAAGCTTAATCGATTCGAGATTCTCCTTCGCAATGTCTGCTTCTTCTTCAGTCATGCTGCTTCGCACGAAGTATTCTGGATTGCCGATTCCATAATCAAATGCTTCGCTCACTTGTATCATGGGACTGAACACAATGGCCAGCTGCCTGTCGCTTGCGAAGGCTTGGAAATCCTGCTTTTTCTTGCTGCTCATCGGTTTGGCTGCGGTTTGTTTTACTGTCTTTTGATCACAGTCTGCGAATATCTGAGCCTCACCTTCACTTTCGCATGCGCTCATCACAAGAACTGTGACCAGCAGGCTTATACACAAGCCTATTCGCCTCATGCTCTGTCTCCTCTCTGCTGAATCCCTTCTGGAAAATACCATAAAATATAGTTAAATGGTACCAGATACACCTAACCCCAGCAATAAATCAAAAGTATGATTTGAAGCGAAAAAACATAAATATTTTGTAAAAATTGACGTGCATTCCATTCTTTTCAGGCCCATTTTTCGTACAATAGAAGTATCGTTACCGGAGAGGGGCTCTGATGATGAAACGTTTTACGAAACAAGAAAACAGCTGGGTATTATATGACTGGGCAAATTCTGCTTACTCAATTGTCGTGACCACCGCGGTATTTCCGTTATTTTATAAATCAGCAGCTGCGGAAAGCGGTGTCAGCGCCGCTCAATCGACTGCCTATCTGGGCTATACCATTGCGATTTCAACGTTTATTCTTGCGATGCTCGGCCCTATTTTAGGCACAATCGCCGACTATGAAGGGTGCAAGAAAAAGTTCTTCGGTTTCTTTGTGTCAGCCGGTGTCGCCAGCACCGCGATGCTCGCCTTTATCCCTAGTGAACATTGGCTGCTATTGTTGCTGTTTTATACGATATCGGCTATCGGTTTTTCCGGCGCCAATGTGTTTTATGATGCCTTTCTCGTTGACGTCACGCCTGAGAAGCGGATGAATCTCATCTCGGCACGGGGTTTTGGCTTAGGATACATTGGAAGCACGATTCCATTTATCATCAGTATTGCTGTCATCCTGCTCGCACAAGCAGAGACGATTCCAGTGTCTGTATCGGCCGCAAGCCAGCTGTCCTTCTTCATAACGGCTGCCTGGTGGGGGCTGTTCACCATCCCAATGATTAAACATGTCCATCAACGCTATTACATCAAAAAAGAACCTCATATTGTCATCAACAGCTTTAAGCGGCTCGGCCAAACGATGAAACGGATCAGGCAATACCGGGCACTTTTCCTCTTCTTGCTCGCTTATTTCTTTTATATCGACGGAGTCGGCACGATTATTACGATGTCGACATCCTATGGATCAGATTTAGGGATCGGCTCCTCAAGCCTTCTGATCATCCTATTTGTCACCCAGGTGGTCGCCGCGCCGTTTTCGATTGTATATGGAAAACTGGCAGAACGTTTCACGGGGAAGACAATGCTGTACGTCGGGATCGTCATTTATATGATCGTCTGCGTGTATGCCTATTTTATGGAGACAACGCTTGATTTCTGGATACTGGCTATGCTTGTCGCCACCTCGCAAGGCGGTATTCAAGCCCTAAGCCGTTCCTATTTCGCCAAGCTTGTGCCAAAGCGCCACGCTAATGAATTCTTCGGTTTTTACAACATTTTCGGAAAATACGCCTCAATTATGGGGCCGCTGCTCATTGCCGTGACAGCCCAGCTGACCGGGAAATCCTCGACTGCGGTGTTCAGTCTGATCATTTTGTTTGTAATTGGTATTGTGATTCTTGCCTTTGTTCCGGAGGAGACCAGCGCCAATGTCAGCCAGCAGCAAAATGACCTGCCCCTTTAACTGGGAGCAGGTCATTCATCATTTATTCGCTTTATTCACCTTCAGCTTTTTCCCTTTGACGGTTGTGTTCTTCATCACTTTGAGAACATGAGGGCCTTTACCATTTAAAATCTCAACGTATGAGGCGTTATCCATGATCGTAATGATGCCGATGTCGTCAGCTGACACACCGTCAATTTTTGCAATCGTTCCTACAAAATCAACGGCTCTGATTTTCTTTTTCTTTCCGCCGTTAAAATACAGCTTCATAATGTCTTTATTCAGCTCTTCGCTTTTGTCTTTTTTGCTTTCCGGACGGTCATTCATTTTAGCTAGAAATTCTGGTTTCTTCCTTGCCACTTCCTCTTGAGAAGGGGCTTCTATTTTTTGAATTTCAAATCCGATATATTCTTCAATGTCGGCTAAAAACCGTTTTTCGAAGGCCGTGACAAACGAAATGGCCTTTCCTTTGTTCCCTGCGCGTCCCGTTCGGCCCGTGCGGTGGACATAGCTTTCCTTTTCAAGCGGCAGATCATAGTTGATGACAAGGGAGATATTTTCAATATCAATCCCGCGCGCGGCGACATCCGTCGCCACTAAGTAACGGTACTCGCCACGTTTAAATTCATTCATGACGTCGAATCGGTCTTCCTGAATCATTCCGCCGTGAATTTTATCGCATGGATATCCTAAGTCATCCAATTCATCGGTCAGCTGATTGACGTGCTCTTTCGTTCGGCAGAAAATGATGCAGCTGTCGGGATTCTCCGTCATCAGCACATCTTTCAGCAATGAAAATTTATTCTCTTCTCTTACTTGAATCACCGCATGTTCAATATTTCTTGTGGTTAGGCCGGCCGCTTTGACTTCGATATGCTCGGGGTTTTGCATATATTGACGGCTCAGCTTCTCGATATCTTGCGGAAGCGTCGCCGAAAACAGCATCGTCGTGCGCTCAGTCGGCAGATGCTTGATAATCGCCTCCACCTGCTCAATGAAGCCCATATTCAGCATCTCATCCGCTTCATCAATGACCAAATAAGAGAGACGATCCAACGGCAGCGTGCCTTTTTCGATATGATCCAGAACACGTCCCGGCGTGCCGACAACAATGTGGCTTTTTTGCTTAAGCTCAGCTTTTTGTTTATCAAAGGAGGATTTTCCAAATACGGCTGTCGCTTTGATTCGTTTAAATCGTCCGATGTTCGTGATATCTTCCTTTACTTGCACCGCGAGCTCACGGGTTGGAGTTAAAATAAGCGCCTGCGGCTTGTTTTCATCCCAATCCGCCAGCTCACAGAGAGGAATCCCGAACGAAGCCGTTTTCCCGCTTCCCGTCTGTGATTTGACGACAAGATCCTTTCGTTCAAGGGCAGCGGGGATCACACTCTGCTGCACCTTGGTCGGTTCTGTATATCCCAGTCCTTCCAATGCTCGTAAAATGTCATGACTGATTTGATAGTTTTTAAAATGACTCATGTATAAACTCCTGTCTCTTGCAGATGTTCTCATTATACTCTAATTGACCAAGGCATATGTGTTTTGTCGAAAAATGATGTATTAAAAGCCAGCGATTCCCTGGCGTTTTAGCTCCTGAACAGCCAATCGCGCCAGTGCGTCGGCCCCCGCGCGATTCGGGTGCAGCGTATCTCCATCCATATAAAGCCCGAGTGTTCTTTCCGGACCGATCGATGTAAAGTATGCCGAGCTGAGGACATTTAAGTCAATGAGATGTGTTTTTTCCTCTTCGGCCAAAGCTAAAATAGAGGCCCTGTACCATCTGTTTACAGACGAATGGATGCCTTCAGAAGTAAAATCGGTCGCCCGGCCCTGGGGCGTTGATAGGATGACGTCCGCTCCTTTCGCTTTCACCTGACGAATCATATCACGCATCATCTCTTTAAATTCCGCTTCAGATTCATTATGCTTCGGATTTGTGTCATTAATGCCGAGCTGCAATATAAAATAATCCCCCGGCTTGATGTACTTCAAGATCGCCTCAAGCTGTCCATCATTTCTGAACCCTCTCGCGATCTGCCCGCCAGACGCCATGTTTCTCACTTGAAAGGTGTGTTTATCGATATAGTGAGGCAGCATCTGCCCCCAGCCCGCCTGCTTGCTGCTGTTGAGCGGATAATAATTGCACACCGTCGAGTCGCCGCCGACATAAATGGTTCGGTTCGTCACCGGCTGATCAGACAATTTCTTTATTTTCAAGGCGCTAAGCGTAAAAGCGGTGCCAGCTTTCCCCTCTGTCACCAGCAGATTCAGCTGCCCGTCGGTGACAGGAATTTGGAACGTATCCTCCGCGCCATCCCCTGTCATATTAATAACCTGAAACACGCCCTCCGCCGCCACACTGGCCCTTGCCGTATTACCAAGCGTCGCCTTCACCTCATAAAGGCCATTCGGGAGATCCACATTAAACGTGTTATTGCTTTTCGTCCCATACGCTAAAAACTGAACCGCATCCCTCTTCACACCAGTCCCGGATGCCGCCACATCCCTCATATTCTCCGGTGTTTGAAAACCGTAGCCCTTTGACCGGTCATACCGATCAGACGCCCTGACACCAATATAACCAGGCTCCACCGAACCGCTTCCAAAGTCAAATTGATACACCTTCGGCTCCACTGCCTTCACACTCTCAATCCCGCCAAAACACAACATCAACATCATTACAAAAGCCGCTGCCATCCATTTTTTCATCAAGACTCCCCCTCCATGAAAACGCATACATTAATGCATACTCGGTGATTGTTTCTTTATGATGACTGAAGAGAGAAAAAAATTGCGTTGACAAACAAAAAGGAAGATTTTATTATATCAACAAGTGATATATCATTAGTTGATATAAGAAATGAGGTGACCGCTTGCCAAAGCAACGTCCGCAGGAAATGGATCAGCTTACCGATCCAGCCTATTATATTGTCTTAACATTGCTGGAGCCAAAACACGGATATTCGATCATGCAGGAGATTGAGGACATGACCGATGACTCCTTTACGATCGGTCCGGCTACCTTATATACATTGTTAAAGAAATTACTGCAAGAAGAGATCATTGAGCTAGTCAACAATGACAACCCTCGCCGCAAAGTGTACCAAACCACCTTGCACGGCCAAGAACTACTCAAAAAAGAAATTCAGCGCAGAAAAGTGATGGCTGAACATGGTCAACGTGCTTTTCAACAATTGAAAGGGGATTCATCATGAAACAGAAAAAATTTATGATGTCTGAAGGATTGGCCTTTTCAGAAGAAAAGGATATGAAGAGACTAAGTGATATGGCCAGCAAAGGCTGGGTACTCGATTCTTTTGCATTTATGGGGTATAAGCTTAGAAAAGCTGAGCCGCGGAAGTTGATCTACAGTATTGATTATCATGATGTTGGGGAAGAAAGCTTGGCAGAATACAACGAGATGTTTGAAGCGGCCGGGTGGGAACGTGTTTGCTCTTCACGAGGTATGCATATCTTTTCGGCTGAGCCTGGGACTTCGTCGATATACAGTGATCAATCCACCATGAGAGAGAAATATAAAAGAAGCGAAAAAGACGTTCGAAACGTCACCTGCACTTTGAGTTTCCTGACTCTCTTGTCAATTGCACTCCATTATTTGACCGGATTATCAAATTGGGTGCCTTTGGCTTTCCTGGTTGTGACTTTTCCGTTTCTCGTGACATATGCGGCAACAAAAGCAAGATCGCTTGGAAAGTGGGGAAAATCAGTGTGACTTCTTGTCACACTTCATCACCTCCCAGCCTCCGCAATAGAAACTCATTTGGTTTTCTTGATCATACACATAATAACGGAGCCTTTCCCATTGATCATCAGTCGGTTCAATCTCCAACTCAACCGCATCGATGGATTCAAGGTCATCCAGCTTTGATGCACTAATGTCTTCAAACCGTAAATGAATGTCACAGGTTTGAGCAGATCGTTTTCATTCAAACACAGGAATATGAATATAACGATCATCTTCTTTCATATAGAAAGAAAACTCGTTTAATGTAAATGAACCTGTATCCGCATCAGAAAGATGTTTTTTCATTTTCTCGTATTGTGTGATGTTCAAATGAATTCCTCCTATTTTTAGTTACCGCCAACCATATAGATGTCTACAGCATCGTATTCAAACCACATGATCCGTTCGCCTGAGTCCGTCAGGCATTGGAGTTTGCCTTCTGAAAAATAGCTTTTTTCCGGTTGAGGATCAGTGATCAGAAAAACATCATCATTGATGGAAGCTAGCAGAAAGAGAAAATCTGCAATATCCCGGTCTGCTTCCTGTAATATGGATTGGAAATGGAATTCCCTTTTGGCCAGCTTCGTCACCTTGTAAGCATGACCTTCAAAATACTCGGACAGGTCTTCTATAAATGAACCAGTCGTTATTACCTGTATCATGATTCGATCGTAGGCAAGCCCTGCCCAAAAACGATAAAACGACTCTGCATCTTCAAGTTCGCAAGACATAACAACTTGATGAGGCTTAAGAGCGATCATGTCCAAATTGCCGATACTGCTTATAGCGGTTATTTCCATAAAATCTTCCCCTTATCAGTTGGATAGCGCAGCGCAAATCTCATGTCTGACTTGCTCATACAAAAGAATGTGATGATACAAATCAGTATCGTTTTTGATCATATCCGGCGGGATGTCAGGATACAGCTCAAAAAAGCTTTTCTCCAACGAACGCCGCTGATGCCGGGGCATCCTTTTATTCGCCAGCACATAATCCAAACTGCCATCAACAAGCATAAAAAACTCATAGATTTCCGCTTCAAATTCGTACAGTTCATCAGGGTATGCCTTTTCTTCAAGCTCTTGCTGTCTTTTTCTCAGTTTTTCAAACATGCTGATCCCCTCCCTTCGCAACAATCTCATTTATCTTGAAACAAGATAGGCGGATCATGATCAATCGCCTCCAACAGCTCCTCACCAAACACTGTGATTGTACATTTCCACGGGTCTCCCAAAAGTCCCCAAGAGAAGTCCTGATGAAAGAAGAAATAATAGTCTCCGTTTGGAAATACCGGAACAGGCCATTCACCAAATTCATCCTGAGGCATTGCCTGATGAGGACTAAAGGTATATCCGTCATGCTGCCAGTCTAATGCGTACATCACATCGTTCTTTCCAGTACATGATTGAAATGCTTTTAAAATAGAAGTCTCTAAATCACTTAGCACTCCGCTCACATCATTATGACCAGCTTTACTGCTCATCGCGCTTGAGATATCAAACACTCGATATGGATCAGGCGGGATGATGTGATGACATCTGCTTCCGGGCTTCCATTTGATGAGCTTGTTCACTTCTGACCAGATGCGTTCTTGTTTTGTCTGACTTAAAGCGCGCCAATTCATCATAATCTCATCCCTACACCTTATTGGATATCATGCTTATAAACACCAGATGAGGTCACTGCGTAAACAGCGTTACTTGTCAGTTTCAGCTGTTGTATCGAGAGCTCCCGCCCGTCTTGATCACAGCATTTCACCTCTTGTATCGGCAGACTGACATCAGCCGGAATGAGGGACAGTGAATGTTCATCTTTGCATATCCAAAACCCGTCATCTGAAATTGCAAGCTGGTCATATACTCCAGAATATTCTTTATCAGAAACAATCCACACTCGTCTCACGTCCGTCTCATCAAAGGCAGCAATGACTGTATAAGAGTAGTACAGCATGTATATCAGTCCATCTTTTTCTGCAAGTGCATAGCAGTCATCTACCACGGGCGCATATATTTCTGAAAGCTGTTGATCAATGTGAGTTTCCTTTAATTGTCCGTCTAAAGTGAAGCACAGCAAACTTTGTTCACTGGGGTTTTCGTCAACATAAATGCCTTCATCACTTAAACCCACCCAAAGGTTTTGTTTCTCATCCAAAAGGCAGCAGGAAACCCCTGAAGGCAAGGGAAAAGCACTTTTCACCCTCCCCTCTTCTGAAAAAACCTTTACCTTCGGCTCATACGATTCGTAATAAACGAAGACATAGCCATCTGCACATTGTTGAAAAAGCAGAATATCACTTTATGAAATCTGCTCTTTCACTTTAAAAACCCGAATATCACCGGAAGGATCATAGGTTGTAATGGTGATATCACCTTTCAACCCTTTTCCAATGTAGACACGCCCCTGTGGATCAGCATGGAAAAAACAATCTTGGGTGTCCTTGTTGATGATTTTATTCATTTTTAATTTTTTCATTGGTTACGCTCCTAGGTTAGAAATGAAATGATAAGAATAAATCATTTAGTGTTTAATTGGTATGCATAAAACGATTGATCATCAAAGCGAACTGTTTCAGCTTCTATAGCAATCAGCATTCTGTTCATGTCAATGAGAAAGTTAGCATTTGATTGATACTCCGGAATGATAGAATTTGATAGATTCCCGATTCCTTCTGGATGGTAACTCATCTCAAACACTTGCCAATTGTATTCTTCCGGATCTATTTTTTCCAATCTTATATCACCGTCACCCCCATTAAAATAAACAGAAGCAACATTTTGAAATAATATTTTATGCGTATATTCAGCTTCACTTTCAAAAACCTTGATATTAAGTGAGAGCTCTTTTTTAAACACATTAAAATCTAAATAAAGGACACTGCACCCCTCATCAATGTAATCAACCCATTCACTAATTGTTTTGTACATTGTCATCTCCTGCCTCTTTTTTAATCAATAACACCTTACCACCAAACACAAATTACTCCATATATTGTTTGATCCAATCATTTAAATCATCTGTTGAATGTAAATAAGTTTCAGGAGAATCTTTCAAATCAATCCCACTTAGAAGGATTAACATATCCCAGACTCTATCGTCTTCTACTTCGGGGTCATCCGCATAAACATAAGTGCCCGCCCAATCTGACACTTCTTCTCTTGTTGTTTGTCCATTTAAGACACTTTTGATTTTATTTATGCATTTTATTAGCTTTGGCTCGCTCAATTTGATCACCACGTATTCAAAGTACTTAATATTTGTTATAAGTATACAAGCCACTGTACTGATATTTAGATATTTTACGTCAGAGATATCTTCCAAGAGATTTCCTCATATGAAAACAATCTACCAATATACAAGCTCGCAACCGTATTCTGTGTGCAATATACAATAACCAAACTGACACTCAGGCTCAACCAAAATAAAACTATGATTGAGAAGCCCTTCGTCGAACTCAATACATTCCAATAACCCGTCAAGGGTGCTCGAGACATTTTACTAGGAATGTTGGTGGCAATCGCACGCAATTTCTATTTTTGTAGCATGAGAAAAGAGAGGCTTGTAACCTCTCTAAATCTCTTCTCTGAAAATAACTAAAAGTTATAAATCACTCTTTTAACATTTTTATTATATCTTTAGCTTCTAGAAACAATTGATTTATCTTATTTTGGATTTCTTTCGCTATTTCTTCTTCACTTTCTAAATCTGTTAAATATCCCACTTTCCCCGAAAACAATCTTCTTTCACAAATCCATATGTCTAAATGGTCTATACAATAGCCATCTTCATTATCATGAAAGTCGGTACCATCCAAATAAGCTACAGAAAAAAATATTAATGAATTATAACTATTCTTAAAACAATCTGATGGCTGTACATCGCTTCTTCCTATTTCTTTTTCGTCTCCAACTCTACCAAAAGAAGCTTCAATTCTTAAGCCGATTTCACCAAACTTTTCTTGCTCATTACTTATTGTTTTTAATGCTATACGTTCAAACTTTTTTTCTATTCGTAAGATTTCTTTCTGTGTAATAGAGTTGAGATTGATTTTTTTCATATATTACACCCCATTATCTAGATCTAATCCTCTTTCCATATAACTTCCACCTTTTAGTTCCTTTACTGCTTCTTCTCCAAGTTTTTGTTTTTGGATGTTGGCTCCAACGGTTTAATTGCCAATGGTATCCATGATTATTGTGTGGGGTATGAAATTCAAAAGATTTATGGGTATAATTCGATCCTTTTCTAGTTTTCCATCTTACACCATAATGTTTTTTTATTTTTCCAATCTTCGTTACTCTCCCACCTCTTTTAGCCCACTTTGCTAACTTATAACCAACCTTAAGTACTTTTCCAGCTCCACCTAAAGCTACTCCTGTTAAAGCTCCTCTTAACGCAGCCTTACCAACGCCCTTCCAGGAATAACCTTTCTTTCTGTTTTTCCACATGTAACTGGCTACATCCCAAGCTGCTCCTCCAACAGCACCTGCTGCAATCCATGCCCAGTGCCCATCCGGGTCAACCTTCATCACCGGATTGTTATTGGCATAAGTATACCCATTCTGATCCAATGAATCACCGTCACTTCCCGGGTCTGGGTCGAGCGATAGGAACACGCCGTTTCTTGGCTCGTAGTAGCGGGCCATGAGATAGTACAGGCCGGTTTCTTCGTCGTATTGGTAGCCTGCGTAGCGGTAGCGGTTGTCTTTTACTTCATCACTTGCTTCGGTTTTTGTTGGATTTCCCCATGCGTCATATTGATACTTGGCAACGGTTTTTCCCGTGCTGTCTGAGATGGCAATGACATCACCGTGTGCGTTGTAGTGATAAAAATATTTCTTGCCATTTTCTGTGTAGGATAATAGCTGGCCGCTGTCACCGTATGTGTATGATTTTGTGACTTTGTTGTCCGCGTCTGTTTCATACAAGACGTTCAGGCTGTCTCCGTCATAGAAGTAGTTCGTGACGTTTCCGTTGACGGTTTTTTGGATTCTGTTTCCTTTTTCGTCATATTTGTATGTTGCGAATGGCTTGTCTTCGCCTTTTTTTGTAACGGCAGTCAGGTTATCCTCTGCATCCCACGTATATGTGAATTTGCCGTCGGATGTGCGGTTGCCGTTTTTATCGTAAGACATGCTTTCATCATTGACTTTTGTCAGCTGGTTCATGATGTTGAAGGAAGCGTTCACCGTTTTGCTTGAGCCGTCTTTTACAGTTGTAACGGTTTTCCGGTTCCCGAATCCATCATATGTGTATTCAATGACAGTACCGTCTTCATGGGTTTCTTTGACAAGCTGATTCAGCTTCCCATACTCATATTTCACCTTGCCGCTTGCTGAGCTGTTTATCGTTGTGCGATTGCCGTTGGCATCATATTCATAGCTTTCCGTCAGAATGCTTCCGCCGTTTTTGTCACCGATATGCAGCGAGCTTACAAGGTTTCTTTCGTCATATGAAAAACTTGTTCCGCCGCCGTTGCCCGTAATAAAGGTTTGGACGTTTCCATTTTCATCATAATCAAATGAATATGAAGATGTACTGTCTTTCATCTCAATCATTTGGTCCAGCTTGTTATACCTAAATTGATTCGTTCCTTTTTGGACCCCATGAGTCCACGAGAAGGTTTTCAGCTTATCGGAGTCACTAGGGTATGTCCAAGTTTGGCTGCCGCCGCGGTCAGTCAATTCGGTTAAACGGTTTTTGTTGTCAAATGTCCGTTTCTTTGTGGTGTTCTGCTCTTTATTAACGACCGACGTTTCATTTCCATTTTTGTCATACGTGAAATTGTACTTTTCTGTACCGTTATACGACTTTGATTTCACCCGGTCTGTTCCATCATAAGAAAGAGATACTTCGTTGCCATTCGGTGAAATGGTTTTGGTCAGGTTGCTGTTGGCATCATATTCGCTTGCTAACACATTGCCGAGAGGGTCAGTTGTTTTGACAAGCTTGCCCATCACATCATATTCGTATTTATAGGTTTGATCTGCTCCTGCCCGGATGGTTTTGCTTACCTCATTGCCTTCCTTATCATAGCTGTGAAGGATAGACGTGCCGTTAGAGAGCGTCATGTTTGTCAATTGGTCTGCCTGATCATACGTATAGGTTGTTTTTTCACCTTTTGCATCTGTTTCAGACGTTTTCTTACCAGTTTCATCGTAATCAGTTGAAGTGGCGTAACCTAGTTCGTCCTCTTCCTTGGTCACATAGTTGCCATTACTGTCATACGTGCTTTTAGTCAGAAGGCTTCCTTCAATCAAACGGATATCATCAAACCAGACTGTGCCTGTCGCACTCTTTTGGAACAGAATACTAATATCTACTTTATTGATCGGCTTTGTTTTAGGGATGACGACAGCTGCCCGGTTCCATTCCTGTGTTCCAGAAGGGAATTTCGCATTGTAGACGCCTGTGCTGCCGTCCGCGTAAGTGACACTCGCCTGCAGAGAATAGTCTTTTTCATCTGTAAATTTGACGCTGCTTGCTTTCGACATTCCTGTCAGTGTGAGATAAACCGGTTTGTCGTTTGCGCTTTGCCCTAAGACAACGGTTTGTTTTGTTACTGATCCAGCTTGGGACGCACTGGTCCGGGCAACTTTTAATGATACTTCATCATTAAAGCCTTCTTCAGAATCAACGGATGCCCCGCTTACATTCCAGTTTTCCGTTGCTGATGTGAAGCTGCTGTTTTGAACTGGGTTATAGCTCGATGATACTTCGCCTTTTTCCAGCTGGACTTCATCGAACCATGCTTTTCCTTTACCATCTTTATCTTTATGATCGACTTCCATATACACAACAGCTTTTCCTGCATTCGCTGGAGTCGTAAAAGTGATTTGCCGTTTTGTCCAGTCATTTTTTCCGGCTAATGCACTGTATTCATTGTGAATCCATTGAATTCGTTTTTGATCTTTGTCTCGCAAATCAATGTTAAAATAGGCTCTTGATTTCGCTAGATCCGTTTTGATTTTCCCGCTTAATGTATAGGTTGTATTCGGCTCCAGCTCAACTGTTTGTGTTGCTGACGAATACCCATGATCTGTTCCGGCAGACGTTGATTGGCTCAAGACTTCCAATGCCTTTGATCCGGAAAGAACTCCGCTTTTATCGGCGATGACTGAAATTTTGCCGCTGTCTTTAGAGGCAGTCAGATTCCAGCCGGATTTTTGTGCTTCAAAGCTTCCATCTTTCAAAATATTAGTTGAAGCTGATAAATCTTTACTGGATTGAATCTGATTTCCGTATTTATCATAAACGGCTGCTGACGATGATTTTCCGCTCTGATCGGTTTCGGATACAGCATCCAGTCCGTCATAAGCAATATCCGTGACATTGCCCTCGGTATCCTTCATTTTTGTGACATCGTTGTTTTTGTTATATTCGTATGTCTCAGTTCCATATGCGTCTTTAACCGACGTAACGTTGCCATCTTTGTCATATTGATAGCTTTCCGTTGCTTTTCCGGTGCCGACGTCGTTTGGATCTACATCTTCTACGACATTATTGCCTTCATATTTTGTATTCGTTGTAATTCTTAGCCCTTCAGCATCATCAATGACCTGAATCGGATTTCCCGCTTCATTATAGCCATACTGTACCTTCCGGCCATTTGGCTGTGTCATGAGAAGTGTCTTTTTATCAGCATCATAGCTGTAGACATATGTTTCTTTTTTAGCGTTGATCGCTTTTTCGAGACGGTGTCCGCTATACTGATATTCGGTAAAGACAGGCTTTGCTTCGGTACTGTTGGCTGAATACTGTTTGACAAGGCGCCCTTCGCTATCGTAGTCATAGCTTGTGACAGTCCCGTCTGTATCTGTAACCTTCTTCAGCAAATCATTCTCATATGAGTAGGTGACTTTCTTATTCTTAGGTCCTGTGATGGAAGTCACATGGCCGTTTTCATCATAGGTAAATGTAAGCTTGCGGCCTGATGCATCTGTAATGGCGGTCAGTTGATTTTTGTCATTGTAAGTATAGACAGTTGCATTGTTGTGGCCATCCACTACTTTTTGGAGTTTGCCGCCTTTTTTATTGAAATAAGCATTGGTTTGATCCTTTGTTTTTAATATGAACTGATCAGCTGTTTCTGTTAATTCAAGATATACACCGGTCGGCGGCTGATACGTACCATCGGCTTTTTTCGTGAATCGATGTGTCGTAGCGTCTTCATCGATATACATTGCCCCGCCATCCGTTGAGATGACAGATGTTTCTGCATCAGCATACCAGCCTTGCCCAAATAAATGATCAGAGCTGTCAAGACTGTTGTAGGTTCTCGATAAGCCAAGTCCCGGACCGCGTCCGTCAATTGACAAATCTTCTTCATTCACAATGACATTGCCTGTCGCACCATTTAACTGGCCGCTTGGGATATCAATGATAGACCAGTACTCTTCTGTACCTAGGAATTCTGCGCCTTCATGGAACGTTGGGTTAAAGGGCGCCGTCGGAATCGTTTCACCATTCGCATCATAAGCGACAAGCGTGAAAGAATAATTCTTCTTCCCTTTGTAATTCCCATTTGCATTGTTATAAACAGGTGATGGATCGAGGGCTAATTCCCCGCCTTTTCCATCTGTATGAAGCTTATAGCTTCCGGCTTTGATTTCCTCAGAAGTCGGCCAGATGTTTTTATTTTGGGTTGTCCAATGATCCGCGTCACCAACATCAAAGGACTGATATTCTTTACCGTTGTAAATGTTAACTTTATAGCCTTTCGCATTTTGAACCTTTTCCCATATCAAATTCACATAGCCAGTTTGACTCGATTTTGTATTTGTATACAAATAGCCCGTTAAATTCTTTGGCCTGGCGATATCAGGAAGTGCCGGGTTAGCAGCCGGGGATGCAATGGCTTCGCCGTCTTTGTTGTATGCGATAATTTTAAACGAGTAATTTCTTTTGGCTCCATCTCCCCCGGCGTTTTTATAGGTTGGTCCGGGATTGATCGGCAGCTCTGCACCATTGCCATCGTTCAGATGAAGAGCATATTTTCCCGCCTTGATTTCTGCACTTGTCGGCCAGATCTTTTTCCCTTTTGTGGTCCAAGACGTCTGATTTCCGAGATCAAGTGTCTCAAAGCCTTTCCCATTGAACACCTGAACCTTATAGCCGGTTGCACCGGATACAGCTTTCCAAGAAAGGTCGAAGTATCCTGTGGCATTCCCATTATTGTAGCCCTTTGCTGACGGTGCTTGTGCTTTTCCTACATTAGGGATAACGGGCTTTGCCGGTGCGGACATCGCTCCTTCACCTTGGTCAAATATCGCACTGACGCCAATCCAATAGTTTTTGCTTGTGGCATAGCTTCCGCCGGAGTTCTTATAGACCGGGGATGGGTCTAATGCCAATTCAGCTCCATCCTTGCCGTCCAGATGCAGTTTATATCGCTTGGAGGCAATTTCTGCGCTCGTAGGCCAGATTTTTTTTCCTTTTGTGCTCCACGACGTGACGTTTCCTGCAGAAATCGCTTGATATTCCTTACCATTGTAAATCCATACCTTATATCCTTTTGCACCTTCAACCTTTTTCCAGCTGATATCGAAATAACCAGTGGAATCACCATTGTGATAGGCTTTAATTGTAGGGGTGTTTCCCTTTGGTATGGTATACGTCACTTCAATATACGGTTTATTGGCGGAGTTCGCTGAAGAAATTAGTTTTTTCCAATATTCCTTGCCGTTTCCGTTTGTATGAAGCTTAAATCCATAGTTGGCCCCGCCGGAGTTCCATGACTTTACAGCAGCAGTCACGTCATAACTCGCCCACTGTCCTTTATGGACGTCGGCTTTTCCGATATTTTTAGATGCCGGTTTGGTGTTCCATGTCACTTTTGCATTATCATAATTGCTGTTGACCGTATCCAGCCAAAGACCGGTTGCCTTTGTTCCATAATAGGAATGGGCTACGTATGTTTTTAATGTAGCTTTGGTGACAGTCATATTTTGAATTGGCTTTAGGTTGTTAAATTTCATGAACGCATAATTTGTGCCTGTTGTTTTGTCATAATAGCCCGTTTTCAGTACATAGGCCTTTAAATTAGCATCCCATTTTTGTGAGGAGGCCGAATAGTTCGTCGTCGGGTAGGCACTCATGACAAACGTGTCCGATGAAACAGATAAAGAAGTTGACGGGTCGATAGATACCGGATATACGCGTTCTGGGTCTTTCAGCCAGTTCTCGTCTGCCGTAAGATGAAGCAAATACCCTTCTTCATTCTTTTCCAGCTTATAGCTGACTTTATCTGACCGTTCAACCTCGCCGGAAAGCTCATCTAGTTTTGAATCCGTCATAAAAGGTTTAGGCACAGAAAAAACAACTTTGCCTTTTTCATCAGAAAAATCAATGGATCCATCCTCTTGTTCTTTAGCCTGCAAATCGGTTTTTAACTGAAATGTAAATGTGTTGTATCCATCATACTGATGAAGGACTAAATCTTCTTTTATGTTTTCATTGAATGTGAAAGTCTGAAGATCAATATTCGGAAAAACATCCGGATACACAATCTCATTACTGTCCGTCTTATAATCTGCTGAGGTATCTTTCGGAGTAAGTGAAGTTTTATTCGGGCCTTTCGCTTCTACAAGTGAATATGTAACCTTATGGTCATTATGCTCAAAAGTCGCATAAAGCCCGTTCTTCATTTGCTTTTGAAAATCTGAATTCAAAATGGCATTCTCTGTCTCGACTTGTTTGCTTGTCGACTCTTTTAACTCAGGAGAAATGTCTTCCCAGTCGGCATCAGGTGTTTCCTTTGTATGAATAGGATCAAGGTATACTTCCTGTTTATAGACACCGTCACCTTCATAATAGAGTTTTGTATTTTCTGTTCTTTCAGAGGTGATCTCACCCTCTTTGTTTATATCTTTTGGATCAAAAGGTACGGCTTCCTCAGTTTGTTCTTTCTGAAGAGTTTCTTCTGGATCATCGGCAACAATACGATTTCCATTCTCTTCTTCTGTGGTTTTTGCTAGTACATCTGCTGGCACTAATGAAATCATTAAAGCCAGCACTAAAAATGCTGCAATGAACCTTTTAAAGTTTCGCCTCTTTCTTTTTTTCATTTTCTCTCTCCTTTTGTAATAAAAGTAATATTTACTCAATAATCTTAACTAGACTGAAATATTATTACAATATTTTTCTAGAAAATTTATCTTATTTTAAGGATTAGCGAGAGTCAATTGACCTAAAACAAAAAAAGGCCGCATAGGCCTTTTTACATTTTTTATTATTGCATTTGTTCAATATCCGTACCCTCAGCTGCCACATTCGCATTCCCCTGACTCCTGACAAGCGTCAAGGCTATGCCCGCAAAGATCATTACGATGCCAAGCGTTTGATATAGGTCAGGGCGGAAGCCTGTGAAGACGGTATCTAGCACTATTGCGACAGCTGGGTCGAGAAATACAATAATTGAAATAAATTTCGTTGATAAAAATCGTAAACTGTAAAAAAACAACAAATATACAATGCCCGTATGGATGATGCCGGTAGATACCACCATAATCCAGTTTCCCTGAGATAGGTCAGCAAAAGCGCCAAAGTGAATAAACGGAATCAGGATGATAACCCCTAAACCCGTCTGCAAGAAGGTGGTCGTGTAAGGACTGAGATTGTGAATGCCTTTTCCCAATAAAGTGGTGAACGCATAAAACAGTGCGGCGAGAACTGCCCATATGATCCCTGATCCCATCAGCTGTGTCAATGAAGTGCTGCCGTTAATCCCGCAAATCAGCGCAGTTCCCAGAAAGCAGATGATAATGGAGCTGACGGAGATCACATTTAATTTCTCTCCGTAGAGGAAGCTCCCCAGAAGAAGAACAAGCACCGGCGCTAGATGATAAACGGAGATGCCAATTGTAATGGACGTTTCTTCAAAAGACTTAAATAAGAACACCCAGTTGAATACAAGAAAGAAACCGCACGCCAATGTTTGCAGCACGTCTCTCTTGCTCCATTTTTCAGTTTTATACTGGCCGGACGCCAGCCAGCAAAGGCCTAAAAATAGCGTCGCGCAAAGGCAGCGGACAAAGACCAATTCAAATGACGGCAGACTGGTATGCTCTGAGAAAAAGCCGATAGAGCCGAAAATCACCATGGAGATGACCATTTTGATTACGGCTGTTGATTTTTGTTTTGACGATATGGAAAGATCCTGTTGCATCAAACGTATTCTACCTCCAGTACTGCATAGCATAAACTGTTTTTTATGAATTCAGAAATCTATACATAGAATTCCTCTTTTTTACATGTGGATATTATAACACTTCTATTCTAAATAGAAAAAAGCGCCCAAGGGCGCTTTTTTTACAAATCTATCGAACAATTAAAACCGGGCATGTTGATAATTGAGACACTTTATGGCTGACGCTTCCAAGCATCATTTCTTTCAGGCCGCTGATCCCCCGGCTGCCAACTACAATCAGGCTGACGCCTTTCTCTTTTGCGTGATTTAGTATCTCATGCGCCGGCTCGCCATTCGCGTAAATGGTTTCAGCTTGAACGCCTTTTTCGGCTGCTTTTTCTTTTGCATTTTCAAGGATTTTCAGGCCCTCTTTTTTAACCTCGTTCCTGATTTCATCAATAAAGTGTTCAGGTACATAGACAATTCCCGTCAGAGAAGAAGTCGTGACGACGGCTTCTCTCCCCACATGAAGAATGCTTAGTTCCGCTTGCTGCTCTTTTGCCAAATGCACTGCGGCATCAAGCGCTTTTGCACTCATGTCTGATCCGTCAATCGCTACTAACATTTTGTTAAACATGCTCTTCCCGCCTTTCGGACTGTGGGTGGTTCATCTTTCTCTTTTATTGTCCGCCTGCATTTCGTTATTGTCAATTGAAGCGCATGAGTTTTCAAAAAATTGTCAGAGACTCTCTCCGTTTGTGGCGATAACCTGTTGATACCAGTTGAAGCTTTTTTTCTTGATGCGGTTAAATGTTCCATTTCCTTCATTGTCCCTGTCCACATAAATGAAACCGTAGCGTTTTTTCATTTCCGCAGTAGATGCGCTGACAAGGTCAATTGGCCCCCATGATGTGTATCCGATTAATTCAACGCCGTCCGCAATGGCTTCGCGTGCTTCAATTAAATGATCACGCAGATAGTTGATTCTGTAATCGTCCTGAATCGTGCCGTCCTCTTCAACCTTGTCTACAGCGCCAAGGCCGTTTTCAACGATGAACAGCGGCTTCTGATAACGGTCGTATAAGGTGTTGAGCGTGATGCGCAAGCCTTTCGGATCAATTTGCCAGCCCCATTCTGATGATTTGAGGTAAGGGTTTTTGACTCCGCCCAGCAGGTTGCCCCCTGATTTTGCAAGCTCTTCCGGATCTGTGCTCGCCGCCATCGACATGTAGTAGCTGAATCCAATATAATCCACAGTATGTTCTTTCATGAGCTCTTCATCGCCTTCAGCCATTTCAATTTCAATATTGTTTTCTGCCAGATAGCGTTTCATATATCCCGGATATGCGCCTCTTGCCTGAACATCTGAGAAGAAAAGTGTTTTGCGCTCATTCTCCATTGCCGAGAAGACATCCTCCGACTTAGAAGTCATCGGATAGGTTGTCGTTGCCGCTATCATACAGCCGATTTTCGAATCAGGAATGATGTCGTGGCCCGCTTTGACAGCAAGAGCACTGGCCACAAATTGGTGGTGTGCCGCCTGGTACATCGCGTTTAATTTGTTTTCTCCTTCTTCAAAGACAAGACCGCCTCCGGTAAACGGCGCATGGAGCACCACGTTAATTTCATTGAACGTCATCCAATACTTCACTTTGTGTTGATAGCGTTTGAAAACCGTTTTGGCATAGCGTTCATAAAACTCTATGACTTTGCGATTCTTCCAGCCGCCATAATTTTTCACTAAACCGAGCGGCATTTCATAATGAGAGATGGTTACGACAGGCTCAATATGATGCTTTAACAGCTCATCAAACAGATCATCATAAAAGCTGAGGCCTTCTTCATTGGGCTCCTCTTCATCGCCATTCGGAAAAATTCTCGTCCACGCAATCGATGTGCGGAACGCCTTAAATCCCATTTCTGCAAATAAGGCGATATCCTCTTTATAACGATGATAAAAGTCAATCCCGTTGTGATACAGATTCAAGGAAGTCATTGATTCATCAAATGGAGACATGATCCCGTTCGGCGATACGTCAGCTGTCGAAAGCCCCTTACCACCCTCGTTATAAGCACCCTCCACTTGGTTGGCAGCAACTGCGCCGCCCCATAAAAATCCTTCTGGAAATCGTTTTGCGTTTAAACTCATATTAATCACCCCATTAGTTTTTTCAAGATAAAGCTAGCAACGCTTCTTTTGGCTGCACTTTACCGATCTCTTTCACCGGCGAAAATGAATATTGGTCTGTGTTGGTCACGATCACCGGGGTAATGACGTCATATCCCGCGGCTTTGATTTGCTCCAGATCAAAGGACACGAGCGGATCTCCCGGTGCGACCTTGTCGCCTTCTTTGACGTGAGCCGTGAACCATTGTCCCTCCAGCTTCACCGTGTCCAATCCAATGTGTATGAGTATTTCAGCTCCCTGATCACTCGTAATGCCAATTGCGTGTTTTGTTTTAAAAATGGTGGTAACGCTTCCACGAACAGGCGACACAACTTCTCCTTCTTCAGGCTCAATGGCGAATCCTTTTCCCATGATCCCGGCAGAAAACACTCCATCATTGACTTCACTTAATGCTTTCACTTCTCCTTTAATCGGGCTGTGAATGATCTCTCTGCTGCCTTCATGCACTGCCGGCTGCTGGCTGCCGTCAGAAGGCACATCCTCGAATCCAAGCAAATACGCAGCTGCTGTTCCCGCCGCAAATGCAATCACGAGACCGATCATCGCGTAAATAAACGTTGGACCGATAAAGACAGGGATGCTCGGCAGACCTGCATTCCCCCCGACGATATAGGAAGCAACACCCGTCATGCCGTAAAACGCGCCACCGGCTGCACCGCCAATCAAAGCGGCCGCAAACGGCTTTTTCAATCGCATATTCACGCCGTACATCGCAGGTTCTGTGATCCCCATCAGCGCCGTGATGCTTGTGGTAAGCGCGAGTGATTTAAATTTTTTGTTTCTGGAGCGAAGGAAGACGGCAAATGATGCCCCAGCCTGCCCCATATTCGCCAAAAACATAGCCGGCAGTAAATAATCGTGGCCATTTTGAGCGATGTTGTTGATCATGATCGGCACAAAGGCATAGTGCATGCCCGTCATAATGATTAAAGAGAACGTTCCCGCCAGCAAAATCATTGCCACAAGCCCTGCATGATCAAACAAATAATTGACCCCAGAAGACAAGTATTCTCCTAAAATAGCGCCAAGCGGACCGACTGTAATCAATGTCAGCGGCACGACAATCAATAGCGTGAATGTCGGAACCACAATCAATTTGAGAGATGCGTGTGTAAAACGGTCAATCCATTTTTCTACGTACGAAGCAATCCAAATCGCCAGCAAAATCGGGATGACCGTTGACGAATAAGTGGCAGCGGTTACAGGAAGCCCGATAAAGGAAATCGGTTTCCCCGCACCGAGCAGGGCTGTCAAATCCGGGTGCAGAATCGCCGCCGCAATGGCTGCCGCTACGTACGGATTGCTTCCGAATTTTCTCGCCGCACTCATCGCTAGCAGGAGCGGCAGGAAGTAGAACGCGCCGTCACCGACAGCCGTCAAAATGACATGGCCCTGGCTCTTCTCCGCCATCCAGCCAAACGTGACTGCCAGCGCAACAAGCCCTTTGATCATCCCCGCTCCCGCAATCGCAGGCAGAATCGGGGTAAACACACCAGAAATCACATCAAAGACCGCACTCAGCACATTCTTTTTCTGAGAGGATGAACCAGCGCTCTTTTCATCACTGAGATTGCTCTGCCGCACAATCGCCTGATACACCTTCGGCACATCGTTTCCGATAATGATTTGAAACTGCTCGCCGCTGATATTGGTGCCCATCACCCCCGGCAGCTGCTCCAGCTGACTGCGATCCGCCTTCGCGTTGTCATGAAGATTAAAACGCAGCCTCGTCATGCAGTGGATCACGCGCTGAACGTTTTCTTCACCGCCTACGAGTTGTAATATGTCCTTCGATAATTTATCATAATCCATGTGTATACCTCCTTTTTATGGGGGGACTGCTGGATGAAAGGTGGCCGCCTTTCACCAGCTTTTTTTGTATCAAATGCCGCATCACCTCCTAAAAGAGAATAAAAAAAACCTAAATGACACAGATTGCGAGAGTCTCCTCCTGCACCTGCACCATTTAGGTTTTGCCTGCTATCGCAGTAACAATCCTGACGGGTCGTTTTATTTGTTTGTAGGTATACTTTAGCACTAGATTTGCGGGATGTCAACGCTTTCATTTTTGGTGTTGACTATCGTTTCTAGAACAAAAGTAATCATAAAGATTTGAACTTAGTATTAACTTCAATAAAAAATTATTGTAATTAAAAACCCTGAAAGGCATTTTTTCCAATCAAGGTTATGAATCGTTACCGTTTAAATTTTTTTAAAGACTTCTTTATCTGTACTATTACATTCTTTAGCCAATCTATTGGTTCTAAATTAAACGCAGGAAAATACACGCCATCTGCGCAAGATTGAATGTAATCTTTTTTCTCATTTTCTGAATGCTCACTTTCAATAAAATCCGTTAAAAAGACAATAGCATCCTCCAAATATTCCTTACTTTCCTCTGTTAATAACTCTTGTATAGCGTCATCAGGAGTTTCAATATCTTGATGGAATGTTCCAGCTAAAAATTGAAAAACCGGGTCATCTTGCTTATTGATCGATAACATATCATTTCGCTTCTTTTAGGGAAAAATAATAGGGTTAATATCCTATATATATTTAATTTTATGGTAAATGTTTAAATCATTCATCATCTAATAAATTATAGAAGATCAATGGTTCTTTAAGTGTATGCCACTTTAGAAACTCTATTTATATCCGTCTATATCATTTAATTTTTTTATAAGTACTCTTTTCCTGAATATATAAATACCTAAAGGGAACACAAAGAAAAATATACCATATGATAAACCAGCAATCACATATAACTCTATATCGTGAACTTGATTGGCATTTGCTAACCAGATTGTCATGATAGTTAGAACTATTCCTGCTAGGGGGAAAATAATCTGGATGATTAATAATGATTCATTTATTTTTCTCAATAAAAATTTCTCATCTATCTTCTTCACTTTTTATATTTAAACAGAATCTCTTAAAAATTCTACGCTTATCCTGTCAACTTTTATCTCAACATGTTCCCCAATTAAATGAGGATATTCAGAAAAATACTCATCTTCATCAGTAAGAACGATTCCAGCATCAATTGAATCCTCTTGCAAAATTCCCCTAATATAATATTGATATCCTAAACCAATTTGTTCTAATTCTTTTGTTTTTTCTATACTTTCACGAATAACTAACTCATCCAAAATCGTAAAACCAACTAACACAGGATATTTTTTCCCTACTTCAATTTCATAAGGACAGACAGAAGAAAAACCTGTAAATTCTATCCCTTCTATTTCGAGAATCACTTCCTCTTCTATATGTGGATTAAGTTTTTTAACAAGCGCCTTATATATCATCTTAAGAACTCCCTTCTAATCTGCTGGATTAATTACTGGAATATTTTTTCCGTTAATTGTCTTCCAAATCTTTTTTCCACTCTCAGTATGATAGGTTGTAATTTCCCCTTTATTATTAGTACCTACAAATTCAAATTTCGCTTTACCATTTCTGCTATTACCCATAAACTTAACATAACCTGTTCGAATTTCACCCTTATAATTATATTTAACTTTTATACCGTTTTTGATCACTTCTTTTGCACCTTCAAGATATTCATCAGCATTTTTGTATAATTCACCAAATTCATTTCCATGTTTATAAAAATGAGATTCTAGCTTTTCCCTATCTGCAAAATTAGAAGGATTTTTTCCCTTACCCTTAATATCTTTTCCAACATTCGGAACCCTCTTTACTGCTTTCTCTCCCTTACTCCACACAAAAGCATACTTTCCAATTTTAGCAATAGGTATAATAAAAAGAGTACTCAATATTCGTTCATCAACCGAAACTTTTTTATTGGTTTTAGGATCTTCGCCAGTTGTTGCCCGAATTCCATCATTAACAACAAAAAATTCACCTATTGTATCCGATATTTTTCCTAAACTAGGTACTTCTTCATCAATATTTTTAACTTCGCCAGCTCTTCTTCCTTCTGGAATCTTTTCAACAATTTCTATACTTGGTTTACCATTTTTAAGATACCGCCGAACGATTTGGCCATTTTCGTAGATACTGTATACTCCGCCGATATAGTTAATATCCGCTTGATCCTTCACAGACTCATCTGCAACATCTACTCGTTGAATCACTTTCCAGTCCTTAACGTTATAAAGTTTACCATTTATTACTCGAATATCTCCAGCTACTTTTGGAGATATCTTAGCTGGTTCTTTCTGTAATACCGTTAAGTTACTATCATCAGCATGAATCTCGCGCTCGATCTTCTGTTGTTTGTCATCCATCATCACAGAATCAACGTTTGATTGCTTATGTTTCTCCAGTTTCTTCAGCATCATCTCCATTGGTGAATCATCCGAATGCTTCATTTGCGGGTTAATCGCGCCGAAGGTTTGGTTGATGTTTTCTTCTTCCTGTGATTTCAGGATGGAGCCGCTTTTGTAGCCTGTGATTTCAATTTTCGGGCCGGTGTACATGGTTTCGAGCTGGTCTATATATTTTTTCATCGTTTGAAAATCTGATTTTGCGGTTTCTAGTGCTTGGGTTTGCTGGCCGTCAAATTGAAAGAGCTTATTCAGGGTGTCTGAAATCAGTCGCTCAGCCTGTTCTGTTTCCATTCGGAAAAAGGTATCATTGACTGCCGGCAAGCTGACGATGTGGCCGATGGCTGATGTCTGGCGATTGACTGCATCAGTGAGCTGCTCTGTCACTTCTCGTGCATGCTTGACCCCATGTCTCGCATCGTGTGAGAGAAAAGCCTCTGCAATCATGCCGTGGGAGTCAGATTCTACAGAGGAAATCGCATGCTGTGTTTGTTTCAGCACTTTTTTGTATTCGTCGATAAACATGCCAAAGAAAAGGAGAAAAGGCTTGTGGCACTCCTCGTAAAAGGTTCGGATGGCATCTCCGCCTTTTCCTTTCAGCGCATCCTTCATGCCTGCCAGATGCTCAACGCTTTTTTCCAGCTTCTCTAGCTGTTGTTTTTGCTTGTCCAGTTTCTCAATCGTATGCTGAATGCCCTCGTGAAGAGCGTGGACATCTAATGTTTTCAATCCCTTGTCCTCCCGCGCTTTATTTCATGGAAGATGATATGTTTTCGTCCGTTTCCTTCATGGCGTTTACCGCGCTTTCCGTTTGTGCGATATGCTTGGCCAGAACAGACGCATATGCTTCAGTGAGCTCTTTGATGTCCTTATTTAATTGCTCGATGGACTTTACAACATTCAAATGGTTTCTGCCTGAGAGATGGCCGGGTAAGGAGGACTTGAGTTCAGCTGAATTCTTGAGCTGAGAAAGCCCTTGCTTCACTGTGCCATACACCATTTTAATTTCCTGTGCCATTTGTGCTCACCTCACTTTTTATGTTTTTCCTTCTCTATTTCATGCTCTATCCTCGTAATTTGGCGTCTTATGGAATAGACATCGCCCTCTAATGAGTGGATTTTTCCTTCTATGCTTTCGATGATTCCGCTGACTTGATCGCTTTTGATTTGCTGATATGCTTTGTTCATTCCTTCACGAATATCTTCAAACCGCTGAGCATGTGTTCCTCTCCATGCCTCCCGGTTAAGATGAGGCCGGTGAATGAGATGCTGGGCCTCAGAGATATCGTGTTTGATTTGCCTGATTTCGTGCAGCACTCGTTTTAATTGATGGATCTGTTCCTGCTTTTCATGTAAGTCGGCTTTTACCGAATGTAACAACATTTCACTATGCATGCCGCAACACCTCGTGTTTCTATCAAACTGTGTAAATTCTTTACAATACAGACTATTTTCATATTACATGATGGGTCATATTGGATAAATAGGTAAAAAGGATTGTCTTGAGGGGAGTTATACCAGTTCTAATTTGCTAAAAATACGTTTTTTACAATTTCGCAAGAGGGTGAATAATCACAACAGGGACTTTTAATTCAGGTCTTCAATCTCACTATCATTTACATTCACCCTCGTGCTTAACTGTTACTTTTAGTCAATAATAATCATAAAAAAACGCCTTCCCTCGAAGGCGCTTCTCCATCTTATTTAGATCCCCAAACAGCCTCACCGCTGCCATTCAACACACTAAACGTCATGACGTTCTTCTCTCTCACCGAATCCCACTGGCGTAAAAATACCCCGTTATACTTCTTGCCCGCTAACGTGATGTCGGCTGTGTTTTTTCCGGTTTTCTTCCATGTTCCGGTCATTTCCCCGGAAATGGTATGATTTTTGTTGAGCTGGATGTTGATGGTTTGTTTGATGTCGGCTGAGATATCTTTTCCATGCTGGATGACTTTGTATGTTCCTGTAATGTCTTTTTGTTTTACTTCTTTCAGTGTTTCGCCTGCGTAACGATATGGCGCTGTTACCGGCCAGCCGTCTTTGTTCATGAACAATTGGTGGACTCTGACTTCGTGTTCCTCACCCCTGCCCGGAAAGCGGGTGTGGAAGATTAAATAGGAACGCCCGGTTTTCTGGTCATAGTATGCGGAGTTGTGGCCTGGTGAGACGTACCCGGTGCCTTTTTCATTTTCTGTTTCAAAAGTGTAGCTGCCCATGAGTTTGACGCCGTATGGTTCGATGGAACGGTCGTCGAAGAATGTGCCTTCTTTGCCGCGGACATCGAGCATTGGATTGCCTTCTGCATCATAGTAAGGGCCGTCTGGTTTCTTGGAGCGGGCCACACGGATGTTATAGCCGCCTGTAGCATCAAGACCGCCATATGATAGGTATAAGTAGTAGTATTTAGTGTCTGGATTGTAGAGAACATACGGGCCTTCGATTCTGCTGTGGTTGCCGCCGAGCAGTTTTTTTCCGTATCCCTGTCCAGGAAGCGGGAAGCCTGTTTTCGGGTTCATTTCCAGTATGAAAATGCCGCCTGAGTATGATCCATACACCATCCACAGCTTGCCGTCTTTATCAAAGAAGGTATGCGGGTCGACGACATTCGGGTGTTTGGTTGCGTCATACAGTGTTCCATCGCTGCTTGTGCCTTCCATTCCTGATTTCAAAAAAATGCCTTTGTTTTTGTATGGGCCTTCGATGTTGTCAGCAACGGCAACACCCATGGCGGATCTTGGCGAATCGCCGCGGCAGGCGTTGTAGTACATGTAGTATTTGCCGTCCGCCAGCTGCGTGACGTCAGCAGCCCAAAGAGTATCGGATTGCGCCCATTCGAAGGTTTCTTTTAATTCTTCATAGACATTCGGGATAAGTGGGTTGTCATTGCTTACGCTGGTGGTCAGCTGCTGCCATTGCATGAGGTCATTCGATTTCGCTGAAGCGAGATGAGATCCAAAAACATAATAGGTGCCATTTGTTTCAATGATGGAAGGATCATGAACGCTGACTTCTTTAAATACGGGTTTTTGTGCATTGGCGGAGTTTGGCAGGGTGAAGGCCATGATAAGAGCTGCAAGAAAACATACATGAAACAATCGGTTGAACATCTAAACAATTCGCCTCACTTTTTTATTAAAATTTAAGCGCTTACATATCTCTATGAAGAAACATCAACCCGTTATGAAGGCCGGATGTTTTCATATTCAAACGGGTAGGTGATTCCCCACTGTTCTCTGACATTGTCAGACTGATGTCTGTCTGTTTTGCGCAGAACTGCTGCTTGCATATCCTCTCCTTCATAGTTCAACTCTTTTGCTGTTTCTCCTTCTTTCATCACTTCTGTTTTTCATTCGCGTACATGTAATAACTGCTTTGTCAGGTTTTGCATCGACTGTGATACAGCCATTTCGTTGTCGGCGTTTTTTAAGATGATGCCTGATTGCCCGTCAACACCGGAGTCAGTTGCCTTGGCTGTACTGAGGATGTCATTCGGCTGGACAGCGGCCGGTTACCTTCTGGATATCGTGTGCAATCGCTGAAAAAGCCCGTCCTGCTTTCTGCGTCTCGCTATTACAATAGCAATCTAACTTGTTAAAGACTGTAAAAAATCTTTTGACTTCTGCTGCTGAACCAATTAATATAATACTCAGTTAATAGTTATCAGAATTTTTAGGAATTGAGTGATTCATATGACACTGCATAAAGAGCGTCGGATCGGACGGCTGTCTGTTCTCCTGCTGCTGAATGAGGCGGAAGAAAGTACGCAGGTTGAGGAGCTGGAGCGAGACGGATGGAAGGTCTGTCTTGGCAAGGTAGGATCAATGGACGCGCATAAAGTAGTAGCCGCAATTGAAACCGCTTCCAAAAAGAGCGGTGTCATTCAATCTGAGGGTTATCGGGAGTCACATGCGCTTTATCATGCGACGATGGAGGCTTTGCATGGCGTGACCAGAGGTGAAATGCTGCTGGGATCGCTGCTTCGGACGGTGGGCTTGAGGTTTGCCGTTTTGAGGGGAAATCCTTATGAAAGTGAAGCGGAAGGCGATTGGATTGCTGTCTCGCTTTACGGAACAATCGGGGCGCCGATTAAAGGTCTTGAGCACGAGACATTCGGTGTTGGAATTAATCACATATGAAACAGCCCATAGATCTTAGACGATAGGGGGCTATGCGTGAAAACAGGTGTTCACAGCATAGCTCCTTTTTGTATGGGCGCTTTACCAAAGTAAAGAAAAAGGAGTTGGGCTTATGGTGACTTTAGACGGTTCTTCATTGACAACAGCCGACGTCGCTCGTGTGCTGTTTGATTTTGAGGAGGCAGCGGCTTCCGAGGAAAGTATGGAGCGCGTGAAAAAAAGCAGAGCGGCAGTGGAACGGATTGTACGCGACGAAAAGACAATCTACGGCATCAACACCGGATTTGGCAAATTCAGCGATGTCCTGATTCAGAAAGAAGACTCGGCGGCGCTGCAGCTGAATTTAATCCTTTCTCATGCCTGCGGAGTCGGCGACCCTTTTCCTGAGTGTGTTTCCAGGGCAATGCTGCTTTTGCGCGCCAATGCGCTGTTAAAAGGCTTTTCCGGTGTACGTGCTGAGCTGATCGAACAGTTGCTTGCTTTTTTAAATAAACGCGTCCATCCTGTCATCCCCCAGCAGGGATCACTTGGCGCAAGCGGAGATCTGGCGCCGCTTTCCCACCTGGCGCTTGCACTGATCGGGCAAGGAGAAGTCTTTTTTGAGGGGGAAAGAATGCCGGCAATGACAGGCTTGAAAAAAGCCGGGATTCAGCCGGTAACGCTGACATCCAAGGAAGGGCTTGCCTTGATTAACGGGACTCAGGCCATGACTGCAATGGGAGTGGTCGCCTACATTGAAGCTGAGAAACTAGCATATCAAACAGAACGCATTGCCAGCTTAACGATTGAGGGTTTGCGGGGAATTATCGATGCATTTGACGAGGATATTCACTCAGCACGCGGCTATCAGGAGCAGATCGATGTCGCAGAACGAATTCGCTTTTATCTATCTGACAGCGGCCTGACAACCTCCCAGGGAGAACTGCGGGTTCAGGATGCCTATTCATTGCGCTGTATTCCGCAAGTACACGGTGCGACTTGGCAGACACTAGGCTATGTCAAAGAAAAATTAGAGATTGAAATGAACGCAGCTACAGACAATCCACTCATTTTCAATGATGGTGACAAAGTGATTTCCGGCGGAAACTTTCACGGACAGCCGATCGCCTTTGCCATGGATTTTCTGAAAATCGCAATATCAGAGCTTGCGAATATCGCAGAGCGCCGGATCGAACGACTTGTGAATCCGCAGCTGAATGACCTGCCGCCGTTCCTGAGCCCTCATCCCGGTCTGCAATCCGGTGCAATGATCATGCAGTACGCCGCGGCCTCACTCGTTTCTGAAAATAAAACACTGGCCCATCCTGCAAGTGTGGATTCCATTCCGTCATCCGCCAACCAAGAGGACCATGTCAGCATGGGAACCATCGCCGCTCGGCATGCTTATCAGGTGATCGCAAATACAAGGAGAGTCATTGCGATCGAAGCCATTTGCGCATTGCAGGCTGTTGAATACAGAGGCATAGAACAGGCAGCGTCCTATACGAAACAGCTTTTTCAGGAAATGAGAAAAGTCGTGCCGTCCATTCAGCAGGACCGTGTTTTTTCCTATGACATTGAACGCTTGACTGACTGGCTGAAGAAGGAATCTTTAATACCTGATCATCAGAATAAAGAACTGAGGGGGATGAACATATGACTGATGTAAAAAAATCAATCCGTGCCAACAGAGGAACAGAGCTTGAATGCTTAGGATGGGAGCAAGAGGCAGTGCTTCGGATGCTTAGAAACAACCTTGACCCAGAAGTCGCCGAGAAGCCGGAGGACCTCATCGTATATGGCGGGATTGGCAAAGCCGCACGGGATTGGGACGCTTTTCACGCCATTGAGCATTCCTTGAAAACATTAAAAAATGATGAAACCTTGCTCGTGCAATCCGGTAAGCCTGTTGGCATGTTCCGTACACACCCGCAGGCCCCGCGCGTGCTCCTAGCAAATTCTGTTCTTGTTCCGAAGTGGGCAGACTGGGAGCATTTCCACGAACTTGAGAAAAAAGGGTTAATGATGTACGGACAGATGACGGCTGGCAGCTGGATTTACATTGGCTCACAAGGCATATTGCAAGGAACCTATGAAACCTTCGCTGAGCTGGCGCGACAGCACTTCGGGGGCAGCTTAAAAGGAACGTTGACGCTGACAGCGGGTCTCGGCGGAATGGGAGGCGCCCAGCCGCTGTCAGTCACGATGAATGAAGGCGTCGTGATTGCCGTCGAGGTTGACGAGAAACGCATCGACAAGCGGATCGAAACAAAATACTGCGATCGAAAAACAGCATCGATTGAGGAAGCCTTAGCTTGGGCTGAAGAAGCAAAGCTGGCAGGAAAACCTTTGTCCATTGCACTTCTTGGAAACGCGGCTGAGGTACATCACACACTGTTGAACCGAGGCGTCAAAATTGATATTGTGACAGATCAGACATCTGCCCATGACCCTTTAATCGGTTATGTTCCCGAGGGCTATTCCCTTGATGAAGCTGACCGTTTGCGTCAAGACAATCCAGAGCTTTACGTGCGCCTTGCGAAGCAAAGCATGAAAAAACATGTCGAAGCCATGCTGGCCTTTCAGCAAAAGGGCTCTATTGTATTTGACTACGGCAACAATATCCGGCAAGTCGCAAAGGATGAAGGGCTGGAGAATGCCTTCGATTTTCCGGGTTTTGTCCCTGCCTACATCCGCCCCTTATTCTGTGAAGGAAAAGGGCCGTTCCGCTGGGCGGCGCTTTCCGGAGATCCGGCAGATATTTACCGTACGGATGCGTTATTAAAAGAGCTGTTTCCGACAAATAAAGCCCTTCACCGCTGGATTGATATGGCACAGGAAAAAGTCACCTTCCAAGGCTTGCCGTCCCGTATCTGCTGGCTTGGATATGGAGAACGAAAAAAGATGGGCCTCGCCATTAACGAGCTGGTTAGAACCGGGGAGCTAAAAGCGCCAGTCGTTATTGGGAGAGATCATTTGGACTGCGGGTCTGTCGCCTCTCCAAACCGGGAGACAGAAGCGATGAAGGACGGAAGTGACGCTGTCGGTGATTGGGCTGTGCTAAATGCGCTTGTCAACACGGCGGCGGGTGCAAGCTGGGTTTCCTTCCACCATGGCGGCGGCGTCGGAATGGGCTATTCCCTGCATGCCGGCATGGTTGCAGTGGCCGATGGAAGTGAGCTGGCTGACGAGCGGCTCGCCCGTGTCTTAACGAGCGACCCAGGAATGGGCATTATCCGTCATGCGGATGCGGGTTATGAACGTGCCGTTGAAGTAGCGAAGGAACAGGACATTATCGTGCCGATGCAAAAATAAAGGAGTGATGACATGCCAAAGCAAATTGATACGATTCTCATCAACATCGGTCAGCTTTTGACGATGGAAAGCAGCGGTCCGCGGGCAGGCAAAAGCATGCAGGATCTTCATGTGATCGAAGACGCTGTTGTCGGCATCCATGAACAGAAAATTGTGTTCGCCGGACAAAAAGGGGCTGAAGCCGGTTACGAGGCAGACGAAATCATTGACTGTTCGGGACGCCTTGTAACGCCTGGCCTCGTTGATCCGCACACCCATCTTGTATTTGGCGGATCTCGTGAAAAGGAGATGAACCTTAAGCTTCAGGGCATTTCATATTTGGATATTCTGGCGCAGGGCGGCGGGATTCTGTCTACAGTCAAGGATACCAGGGCGGCTTCAGAAGAAGAGCTGCTGCAAAAAGCCCATTTTCATCTGCAAAGAATGCTGTCCTACGGCACAACCACAGCAGAAGTGAAAAGCGGCTACGGCTTGGAAAAAGAGACAGAGCTCAAACAATTGCGTGTCGCAAAAAAACTGCATGAAAGCCAGCCTGTTGACCTTATTTCCACATTTATGGGAGCCCATGCGATTCCTCCCGAATATCAAAACGATCCAGATCAATTTCTGGATCAAATGCTTTTCCTTTTGCCGGAAATCAAAGAGCAGGAGCTCGCCAGCTTTGCTGATATTTTTACAGAAACAGGCGTTTTTACAGTCAGCCAATCCCGCCGTTATTTACAAAAAGCAGCTGAGGCGGGCTTCGGATTAAAAATACACGCAGATGAAATCGATCCGCTTGGAGGAGCTGAATTAGCAGGTGAACTAAAGGCCGTCTCAGCCGACCATTTGGTAGGTGCATCGGACGAAGGCATAAAGAAATTGGCTGAGGCAGGAACGATCGCCGTCCTCTTGCCGGGTACGACATTTTATCTTGGCAAAAGCACATACGCCAGGGCAAGAGCTATGATTGATGAAGGGGTATGTATCAGCTTGGCAACGGATTTTAATCCTGGCAGCTCGCCGACTGAAAATATCCAGCTGATTATGTCCATTGCCGCGCTTCATCTCAAAATGACTGCAGAAGAAATATGGCACGCGGTCACAGTCAATGCCGCATATGCCATAGGAAAAGGAGAAGAAGCCGGTCAGCTCAAAGCTGGCCGCTCAGCTGATCTTGTCATTTGGCAAGCCCCGAACTATATGTATATTCCGTATCACTACGGGGTCAATCATGTACATCAAGTCATGAAAAACGGAACAATTGTTGTCAACAGGGAGGGAGCCATTCTTGGATAAGTACCCTTTTCTCAGAGAGGCCGGATCTTCGTTTAAAGACCGGGATGTCACAAAAATGAGCGACCTGATCGCAACATGGGACGGCCAGGACATTAAGGGACCGGCGTTGATAGGTGTCCCCCTATCAAAATCATCCATCAGTCATTCAGGCGCTTCCTTTGCACCCGGAACAATACGCCAGGCTCTGAAACATTCATCAGCCTATTCTGCTGAGCTTGGAGAGCATGTCGTATCAGAGCTTCTATATGATCTGGGGGATATCGATATTCATGTCACTGATATCGTAAAGTCACATCATCACATTTTCCAAACCATGCACGCTCTGCTTTCGGACCATCCGGATTGGGTGCCGCTCATACTTGGGGGAGATAACTCTATCAGCTACTCCACAATAAAAGCGATAGCACAAACAAAAGGAACGACTGCGGTGATTCAATTTGATGCCCATCACGATGTTCGCAATACGGAGGACGGGGGGCCGACAAACGGCACCCCCTTCCGCCGCCTTTTGGATGAAGAGATCATTGAAGGTCAACATTTGATCCAGCTGGGTATCAGAGAATTCAGCAACAGCCAGGCCTATGAAGCATATGCAAAAAAACATAACGTGAACATTCACACGATGGACATGATCCGGGAAAAAGGACTCATCTCCACGATAAAAGAGGTTTTGCCAGCCGTTCAAAATAGAACAGATTTCATTTTTATATCTGTTGACATGGATGTCTTAGACCAGTCCCATGCACCCGGCTGTCCAGCGATTGGCCCGGGCGGCCTCTATACAGACGAATTGCTTGAAGCAGTCAAGTACATTGCACAACAGCCCAATGTTGCCGGGATTGAAATTGTTGAAGTCGATCCTACCCTCGATTTTCGAGATATGACTAGCAGAGCTGCAGCTCATGTTCTGTTACACGCATTGAAAGGAATGAAACTCTCCCCATTCAAGTGATCTTCTGGCAGGTTGTATTTTGGGTATAAGAAACTCATCTGCCTAATGAATGGCAGCTAAAAGGAGGGCGAGACGGTGAATCTTCAGGAGAACAGCAGCCAACAGCTAAAACGCACAATGAAAAGCAGGCACCTATTTATGATTTCTTTGGGAGGCGTCATAGGCACAGGACTTTTCCTCAGTACGGGCTATACGCTACATCAAGCCGGATCCGGCGGTACGATACTTGCTTATGTAATCGGCGGGTTGATGATGTACCTCGTCATGCAATGTCTCGGCGAATTGTCGGTTGCCATGCCGGTGACCGGCTCTTTTCAAAAATATGCTACAACATTTATCGGTCCATCTACCGGTTTTATGGTCGGCATCATGTACTGGATCAATTGGGTGGTGACGGTAGGCTCTGAGTTTACCGCATCCGGTATTCTCATGCAACGCTGGTTCCCTGACAGCAGTGTATGGATGTGGAGTGCGATTTTTGCAGCCCTTCTTTTTATATGCAACGCATTTTCAGTTAAGTTATTTGCGGAAACTGAATTTTGGTTTTCCAGCGTAAAGATTGTCACCATTATTTTATTTATCATTTTGGGAGGAGCCGCCATGTTTGGCCTGATCTCTTTAAACGGAACGGCGGATGCTCCTATGCTGTCAAATTTCACAGACCATGGCGGGCTGTTTCCGAATGGTTTTCTCGCCGTTTTTATTGCGATGATTTCTGTAAGCTTCGCTTTTTCCGGTACAGAGTTAATCGGCGTTACAGCAGGAGAATCAGCAAATCCTCAAAAAGATATTCCGCGATCCATCCGTAATGTTGCATGGAGAACCGTGATTTTTTTCATTGGCGCTGTCTTCATATTATCCGGGTTGATTTCATGGAAGGACGCAGGCGTGATTGAAAGCCCGTTTGTCGCCGTATTTGCGGAGATCGGAATCCCTTACGCCGCAGATATTATGAATTTCGTGATATTAACAGCCTTGCTGTCCGTCGCCAACTCAGGCTTATATGCTTCGACCCGTATGATGTGGTCGTTAGCAAATGAAAACATGATCAGCTCCCGTTTTAAGAAAGTGACCTCTAAAGGCATTCCTTTAAATGCCTTAATGATCAGTATGGCTGTATCTTGTTTATCTCTCGTTTCCAGTATCGTGGCCCCGGGAACTGTCTATGTGGTGATGGTTGCAATTGCTGGATTTGCAGGAGTCGTGGTCTGGATGAGCATTGCCTTGTCCCAGCTCTTGTTTCGAAAGAGATTTCTGAAAAAAGGGGGGAATGTAAAAGATCTGACATTTCGCACGCCGCTTTATCCTCTTATGCCTATAGCCGCTCTCTTATTATGTTCTGCTTCTTGTATCGGTCTTGCTTTTGATCCCAATCAAAGAATCGCACTTTTCTGCGGAGTTCCTTGTATCATCCTTTGCTATCTCATCTACCATTTCAAAAGAAATGTTTCAAAAGCGAAAAAAATCAGCCAAGAGGAATATCAGGCTGATCACATCCTGTAATCAAAAAAGCACACCCCACTCAGGATGGGATGTGCTTTATTTTTATTCAGTAATCAACGTATGAATCAGCTTCGGCGCCTTCGCTTCCGCGGCGATGCGGATGTTGTCATAGACTTTTGCGATGACTTCATCAACGTTTTCGCGGTTGGCGTAAAGCGTCACGAGCGGTTCGCCTTTTTCTACTTTGTCGCCGACCTTCTTGCGGAGCATGATGCCGACGGCTAAATCGATCTCATCTTCTTTTGTGGCGCGACCGGCACCTAACAGCATCGCCGCGACGCCGATTTCGTCCGCAACGATTTCAGAGACGACACCCGCTTCTTTGGCAGGCACATCAATTTGATATGCGGCTTGCGGAAGCTTAGACGGATCGTCAACAATTGAGCTGTCGCCGCCTTGGTTTTTCAGGAAATCCTTGAATTTCTCAAGCGCTTTGCCGTTTTTCATGACTTCTTCCAGCTTCGCTCTTGCTTCGTCCAATGTAGCGGCTTTTTTCGCAAGCACAACCATCTGGCTGCCGAGCGTTAAGACAAGCTCATGAAGATCCTCAGGCCCCTCGCCTTTGAGTGTGTCGATCGCTTCTTTGACTTCAAGCGCATTTCCGATCGCAAAGCCGAGCGGCTGGGACATGTCTGAAATGACAGCCATTGTTTGACGGCCGACGTTATTTCCGATGCGTACCATCGCTTTGGCAAGTTCAGCTGCGTCTTCTTCTGTTTTCATGAAGGCGCCCGCTCCCGTTTTTACGTCAAGCACGATGGCGTCCGCCCCGGCAGCGATTTTTTTGCTCATAATCGAGCTTGCAATGAGCGGAATGGAATTGACCGTTCCCGTTACATCACGAAGCGCGTACAGTTTTTTATCAGCCGGCGTTAAATTGCCGCTTTGGCCGATGACCGCAACCTTGTCGCGGTTCACAAGTTTAATAAATTCATCCTTCGTCAGTTCCACGTGGAAGCCGTCGATTGCCTCTAACTTATCAATCGTGCCGCCCGTATGGCCGAGGCCGCGGCCGGACATCTTAGCAACCGGCACATCAAGAGCCGCAACAAGCGGAGCGAGAACGAGTGTTGTCGTGTCGCCGACGCCGCCGGTGGAGTGTTTATCCACTTTAATTCCTTCAATGGCAGAAAGATCAATCGTTTCACCGGAGTTCACCATAGCCATCGTCAAGTCCGCGCGTTCACGGTCACTCATATCCTGGAAGAAAATCGCCATAGCAAGCGCGCTTGCCTGATAATCAGGAATGCTTCCGTCTGTATAGCCGTTCACGAAAAATTGAATTTCTTCAGTGGTGAGTTCTTTTCCGTTTTGTTTTTTGATGATGATATCTACCATTCTCATGTTTGGTCACCGATCCTTTTCGATTAAGTTCAGTAAATCAAGCCCACAATTGCTGCTGATAAAAAGCTGACAAGCGTAGCACCGTATAGTAATTTCAAGCCGAAACGAGCGACGACATTTCCTTGCTTTTCATTCAGTCCTTTTACGGCACCGGCAATGATTCCGATTGAGGAGAAGTTCGCAAATGACACAAGGAATACCGATACGATCGCTGTTGTACGGCCGCTGAAATGGAAACCGTTTTGCGTAAGCGACGTCATGGCGACAAATTCATTCGATACCATTTTTGTTGCCATAATGCTTCCCGCATTAACAGCTTCATTCCATGGGATACCCACAAGAAAAGCGAATGGAGCAAACACATATCCAAGAATGCCTTGGAACGAAATACCGAATACTGCATTAAAAATGCCATTGATCAAGGCAATAATCGCGACAAATCCAATCAGCATCGCAGCGACGACAACCGCTACTTTGAAACCGTCAAGGATGTATTCTCCGAGCACTTCGAAGAAGGATTGTTTTTCTTCTTCCTCAACACGAAGCATATCCTCTTCTTTTGCAACCTCGTACGGATTAATAATAGAAGCAATTATGAAACCGCCAAATAAGTTCAAGACCAGTGCTGTTACAACATATTCCGGTTTCAGCATTGTCATATACGCGCCGACAATCGACATTGACACAGTTGACATCGCAGATGCGCAAAGCGTGTACAAGCGCTGCTGATTTAAAAGACCGAGTTCTTTCTTCAAGGAGATAAATACTTCTGACTGCCCTAAAATCGCAGAAGCCACTGCGTTATACGATTCCAATCTTCCCATACCGTTTACCTTGCTGAGGGCAAGGCCGATATATCTAATAATAAACGGAAGGACTTTCCACTTTTGCAGAATCCCGATCAGAGCGGAAATAAACACGATCGGCAAGAGAACATTCATAAAGAATGTCGTTTGGTCCGCATTCACCAAGCCGCCAAACACAAAGTTAATTCCCTCTGCCGCGTATTCAAGCAGGTAACCGAAACCTTTTGCAAATCCTCCTACGAGGAAATTCCCTATCCCGGTATTGAGGAGAATGTAGCCAAGAATAAATTGCAAAATGAGCATAACAACAATTGGGCGGATCTTAATTCTTTTTTTGCCGCTGCTCGCGATCCACGCGAGGCCTAAAAACACGATTAAACCGATAATCCCAATCAAATACTTCATATGTGTTTCTCCTTTATTTGTATTCGCTTACAATCACTGTTTCCTCAGAAAACGGAAAGCAGTCTGCCTTCCGTCAGCTCTTAATAGTTGTCTCCGCCTGATGCATTTTCTCCTTTTACGATAGAAACGCCTGCGCTGGCGCCAATTCGGCTTGCTCCGGCCTCTACCATTGTGTCTACATCTTCTTTCGTTCTGACGCCGCCAGATGCTTTCACGCCGATATCAGGCCCTACTGTTTTGCGCATTAAGGCGATATCTTCCTTCGTTGCGCCGCCTGTAGAAAAGCCTGTTGATGTTTTTACGAAATCCGCTCCCGCAGACACCGCTAAACGACATGCACGTTCTTTTTCTTCATCAGTCAGAAGGCACGTTTCGATAATGACTTTGACAAGCGCTTTTCCGGCTGCAGCTTCCACTACACCGCGGATATCAGCTTCCACCACATCGTCTTCCTTGTCTTTTAAAGCGGCAATATTAATGACCATATCCACTTCAGTGGCGCCTTTTGAAATGGCGTCTTTTGTTTCGAACGCTTTTGTTTCAGTTGTATTGGCACCGAGCGGGAAGCCGATGACCGTACAAACGTCGACTCCAGTTCCCTTAAGCTCTTTTGCAGCAAGCTCCACCCATGTCGGATTGACACATACTGAAGCAAATTTGTATGTTTTCGCTTCTTCAATTAGTTTTAGAATGTCCGCTTTTTGTGTATGCGGTTTCAAAGCTGTATGATCAATTATGTTGGCTAATGACATCCTTCGCACACTTCCTTTTTTGTTAAGATATTTTTTAGCATAACCGACTTTTGAACATATGTAAATTGGTAATTGAAATTTTGTTCAATGAAAGGTTTGAACGTGTCACAAATCATTAACAAGCGCCCTCGCGGTATGCTGGTCAATGATTAAAACGTTGGCATATTTTCCGGTTAATGCTCCGTGAATGGAAGATACTTTTCTGCTTCCGCCGGCCACTAAAATGGAGCGTTCCTTCAGCCTGAGGTCTTCAAGCTCAACACCGATGGTCCGGTCATTGATGGCGCTGCTGCAAATATTCCCTTTCGCATCAAAAAAGCGTGAACAAATATCCCCCACGGCCTGTTTTTTCAGCAGGGCTTTCTCTTCTTCGTTAAAATATCCGAGCCGGAACAACAGCGCTTCGTCACGGACAGTCCCCACCGTGAAGAGAGCGATATTCGCCTGCTTTCCCATCTCGATGATCCTCTCAATATGACGGTCTTTCTCCACCATTCGCTTCACATCCGCATTATCAAACACGACGGGAAGCGGGAGATAGCGCGGCATCGTTTGAAAAGCCTCTGCAAACAGCTGAATCGTTTCAGCCGAATACGTGTTTACCCGAGAATGGCTGATGCCGCCTTTCAGCTGGACGACCTCGACGCCTTTTACCTGCTTCGGCTGCATGTTTTGCGCGATTTGATACATGGTGGTTCCCCAGCTGACGCCGACAATGTCGCCGTCTTTTACCGTTTCATGCATATATTCTGCACCATAGCGGCTTAGGTCATGTGTAATTCCTGCATAATCGGGTGTCGGGGAAAACACAACATGCGCCTCGAGGAGCCCGTATTTCTCTTCAAGTATGGAACCGAGCGCATCCAAATCCTCAAAAGGGTCCATGACGCGAATCTGGACATACCCTTTTTCCTTTGCATATTGCAGCAGCCGGGAAACGGTTGGCCTTGAAATGTTGAGCTGCTCAGCAATTTGCTGCTGACTGTAGTCAGACTGATAGTAAAGCCTTGCCGCTTCTATGCTTAATTGTTGTTTTTCCCGATCCATTCTGCACCTCCCTGTGGATCAGTCCTGATAAAACTGCTTTTGATTTGCTTTTATTATACAGGCTGGCGCCGGCTTTCATCCACCTGATTTCTAAGAAACTGAAAAACGCTCTGGGCGCGGACCTGCCCAGAGCTTACTTCTCCCAGGTCATATGCTGATAAATGCCTTTCATAATGGCGTACATTCCATATAGGATCAGGCCTAATGCCAATATAGACAGAATCAATTTGCCATGCGGCTGCTGCGCGAGTTCGGCGAGCGCGCCGTCAAAGCCTCTTGTGTCGTCGGGATCAGCGGTCATGGCTGTCTTAATGAGAAAATAGCCGATAGCCGAGAAAATAATGGCCCGGGCGATATTGCCTGCGCGTCCGGTGTTTTTCGTGATGCATATCATCTGTTTGTTCATTTTTGATGTATCGAATTCTTTCATAAAAGCAGCCCGAACGCCTTTCATAAATTGAACAATCGCAAATACGATAAAACCCGCACCCGTAAGCCCTGTGAGCCATTGGCCGAACGGCTGCGCCAATACATAAGCGGACCACGTCTGTTCTGAAGTGCCGCTGTCCCCTTGGCCACATACAAATCGCAAGGCATTCCAAGCAATGGAGGCGTAAACGGCGGCACTGAAAAAGTTTCCTATTCTCCGTGACAGGCCGCGCCTGCTGTTTCCGTGCCCCTCCGTGTCCTTGATCGCGCTTAACACCATCCAGATCACATAGCCGATAAGGCCGATACCTATTAAAAAAAGCAGTAACGATCCATACGGCATGTGTGATAGCGTTTGGAGTGCTCCGCTCGAGTCTTTCGCGCGGCCTGCCCCGGCAGCCGTCATAAAGGCCAAAATCCCAAGCAAAATAAAAACGCCGCCGAATGCAAAATAACCAAGCCTCCCGAATCGTTTGATCCAAGGCTTGGTTTCCTGTTTTATTTTTGACACGTACTGGTCTTTCACCGCCATGTGTCCAACCCTCTTTCACAGAAATCTTTACTGTAACATTCCCGATTGGACAAAGTTGAAACAGCTTCTGCCTCAGCTATGGCCGGCTGAGATGCGTTTTTGCTGATCAGCTGACTGTGCAGGCATCATCCAAGCAGCAGCCGCGGCAGCTGTGACTCCGCCTGCTAATTTCCCAATGATCATGGCCGCCGCCATTTCTTTTTTCATTCCAGCCACAAAACCAAGATGGCTGCCGAGTACAAAGGCGCCGCTGACCGCAAACGCGACATTGATGACCTTTCCTCTCGGCGTCATATTCTTTAATGAAGCCAACATTGGGATATGATGCGCCAAAGAGGTCACTAATCCTGCTGTTGCTGTCTCATCTAAATGAAGGTGTTTCCCCAGGGCCTGAAGCGGTTTTTTAAAGGTTTTTGTAATAAAAGCCGTCATTGGAAACGCCCCTGCCAAGGCAATGGCGATGGTCCCTGTCGTTTGTATCCCTGTCTCGACATTCTCCATTCCCGGAATCAGCACAATACCGGTCATCGTTTCAACCGAGACAGCTGCAAGCCCGATAATCGCAACCACACTGACCGCTTTCCCGAAGAGATGAAACAACTGAATCATACTGTCGGTGTATCGCCATAACCCAAAAGCGATCACAGCAGATAACAGACTCGGGATCAGAAGATTTTTACCTATCATGCCGATGTCAAAGCCTGCGCATAATCCGCCGATTAAGCAACCGATCGGCACTGTGCACAGCCCGATTAATATGCCTTTCGCAAAATACGGATGATCCTCTTTTTCGATGATGCCAAGAGCGACGGGAATCGTGAAGACGATTGCCGGTCCCATCATTGTTCCTAAAAACACCCATGAAAACAGCCCAGCCTGCGGATCTTTCGCCATTTCTCCAGCCAGCGCATATCCTCCCATATCAATCGCCAAAATGGTGTTCGCAAAGGAAGAAGGGTCCGCGCCAATCGCTGTGTAAAACGGAGCAACAATAGGAATCAGGATGGCTGCCAGCACGGGCGCCAGCGACACAATTCCGATCATGGACAGCGCCAGCGGCCCCATAGCCTTAAAGCCGTCCGCAAACCGCTCGCCTAGCCCCCATCTGTTTCCCAAACAATAATCCGCCGCTCCCCATAGTAAAAAGGCAGCCAAAATGAATACAACCGCGTCATTCACCGTCATGGTTTTCTCCTTTTTCAAACGTATGATTGGTTTTATCATATCATCTGAAATCACCGAATAGAGTTGATCTTATTCAATATGAGCTAAAAATCCTTTTATATCGGCTTTTTCAACGGCTGTTATGATGCGTTGCGCTTTTTCTTGAGGAACCGTTAATGTCAATTTTTCTATTATGTCTTCTTCAGACAGCTCATTTCCCGGCGCCCCTTTTGGGCAGTCCACACGCGCTTCGCAAATCCGGCCGTCTGATAAATAGGCCCGGACAATCGTGAAACGGCCTTTCGGAACGGCATGGGGAGCCGGCTGAGTAGCATTGTCATATACGCGCTGAATATGCCCTATTGTCGTTTGAATGCCGTTTGGGATCGGCTGGCTGTTGAAATGTTCAACGGTCAGGTCGTGTCCATGCAAAGCAAGAGCAATCACATATTCAACGCTGAAACGGCCTTCCTCTCCAGTTTTCGGAGATCTTTCCGTCAATGCAGCATCTCCGCCTGGCGGAAAAACCACTTCAATACGTTCGGTATTGGCAGCAGAAATGGCTTCTTCGGAGATAAGCTGTCGTACCGCATCTGCAGCATGGTGTGCCGCGGAACAAAATGGATAGATTTTAAACCATAGACCCGGCTGCACGATTCTCCAGGGTGCCCCCCAATCGTTTAGCAAAGTATGTTGTGCTTTTTCAACGTCACCGTACAGACTGAAGAAACCAGTTTCTCCATCAAGTGCCGTGCGGGACCCGCCAAATTCTGATTGGGCCAGCTTAACGGCCAGCAAGCCAGCCTGAGCCGCCAAACCGGCGTGCAGCGGTTTCATTTCTGTTCCAAATTGCACCCTCATCCCAGCAGATTGCGTAGCCGCAAAACCAATTGCTTTTTCCAGCTCTTCCTGAGCCAGTCCCTCAGCATAACCTACGGCGCAGGCAGCAGCGATGGCACCAAGCGTACCTGTATTATGCCAGCCCTTTTCATAGTGGCGGCTGCCAATTGATTCTCCCAGCCGTGCCATCACTTCAACACCAACAATATAAGCGCCAAGAAGCCGCTCGTCATGTCCGCAAGCGGCAGATGCAATAAGGGCCGGTACGATGACTGCACTGGGGTGTCCTCTTACATCGGAGTGGACATCATCAAAATCCAATGCATGGGCGATAAATCCATTCAGCATCGTGGATTGTAATGGCGCGGCTTTTTTGTCCTGTCCGATAATAGGAACAAGGGGCCGGCCTCCTTCATCCTCTATCAGACGGAGCAGCTTTTGAATTCCTTTATCTTCTCTTCCTGCGAATGAAGCGGCAGTAAAATCAAGTAATCCTTTTTTTGCTTCGCGAATCGCGTCAACTGAATGCTCAGGTTGTGACGTTCTCACAGCCTCTGCAAGACCTGCTGTCAGCCCTTGTTTGCTCATTTGATGGTCTCCAATACAATAACCGCCAGCTCCGCAAAGTATTGAGAGGCAACCGTAAGGGCATCTTCATCCAGTGTAAAGGCCGGATGATGCCACTCCTCCGTCCCGTTCGTTCCCATCCAGACAAAAAATCCCGGAATCTTCTCTTGATACAGAGCGAAGTCTTCTCCGCCCGGAGACTGCTCAGCGTGAACGGTTTGATAGCCAAGCCGTGCTGCAGCTTCGGATGCCGCATTCAAAAATGTGCCGTCATTCTGAACGGAAGGCAAATAAGGAAACCACTTGAATTCTGCTTGTGCCCCATAGCCCGCTGCAATTCCTTCAGCCACTCGTCTCATATGCTCCGGAACAGCCTGCCGCGCTTCTTTTTGAAAGGTTCGAACCGTCCCCTCCATTTCAGCTTGGTCTGGAATCACGTTCCACGACGTGCCCGCCTGTACTCTTGTGATACTGACGACTGCGTTTTGCAGTGAGCTGATATTGCGGCTGACCACAGATTGCAGCCCGCTGATGATTTGTCCGGCTGCAGCGATTGGATCAATACTGTTATTCGGGATGCCGGCGTGTCCGCCTTTCCCTTTGATGACGATCTCAAACCGGTCAACACTTGCCATAAGCGGACCTGCCTTTACACCAATGGTTCCGACAGGCAGATCCGGCTTATTGTGCATGCCGAAAATCGCAGAAACGTCATTAAGTACGCCAGCTTCTAGAACCTTTCTTGCTCCTGCGGCAATTTCTTCGGCCGGCTGAAAGATAAAGCGGACTGTACCTTTCAGCTCGGCCCTTCTTTGATTCAGCAAAATCGCTGTGCCAATAATAGAAGCAGTATGAAAATCGTGTCCACATGCATGCATTGTGCCATCAACCTTAGATGCAAATGGGAGATTCGTCTGTTCTTGGATCGGGAGCGCGTCAATGTCCGCTCGTATTGCTATCATGGGCCCGTCTTCCCGTCCTTTGATTTCTGCAATCACACCAGTCTCCAATTGAGGAACATCAAGTATTTCGATTTGCTCCTCCTCAAGCCAGCGGCGGATTTTTTTCGTCGTTTCAATCTCTTGAAATGACAGCTCAGGATGTTCATGAAGATCACGCCGCATATTGATTAAACGGGTATGAAACACTTTGTCGGCCATTGTTCTTCTCTCCTTCTTATATAAGCTCTGCAGGCTCTCCCACCTGCTTGATAAATCGTTTCGTCCGTTCGTTTTTCGGATGGTCAAACAATTCCTCTGGCGTTCCCTGCTCGATAATATGGCCGTCTGCCATAAAAATCACTTGATCAGCAACCTCTTTTGCAAACGCCATTTCGTGTGTAACAATGATCATCGTTGTTTGTTTTTCCGCAATGGACTTGATGACCTGAAGCACCCCTGTGACGAGCTCAGGGTCAAGCGCTGACGTTGGTTCATCCAGCAAAATCGCATGCGGATTGACCGCAAGCGCCCGCGCAATGCCGATTCGCTGCTGCTGGCCGCCGGACATTGTGATCGGATAGCTGTCAGCCTTATGCTCCAGACCGACTTGTTTCAGAATCTCCATTCCAATACGTTTCGCTTCGTCGCGTGGTTTATGTTGAGCCACGATTAAAGCTTCTGTAATGTTTTGCAGAGCCGTTTTATTTTTAAACAGATTGTAGTTTTGAAAGACCATGGCCGTTTGCTGGCGAAGCCGATGTGCTTCCTTGCGTGTAAACTTTTCCGCATTCAGTTTGGCTTCTCCGATTTCAATAAGGCCTTGATCCGGACGCTCTAATAGATTTAAGCACCGGAGAAGCGTTGACTTTCCGGAACCGGACGGACCGATGATTGCCACCACTTCTCCGCGTTTCACTTCTAGATCGATTCCGTCGAGCACGACGAGATCTTTAAACGCTTTGTGAATATTTTTTACTGTTATCAACTGATTTCACCTCTAAGTCCGGTATGGCTTGCTCATGGCACGTTCAAACAAGTCCTGCAACATGCTGTAGATAATGGTAAGAACCCAATAGACGATCGCAACCGCTAAGTACGTCTCAAAATATTTGAGGTTTCCTGAAGCGTACATCTTCCCTTGGGCGAACATCTCCATGACCCCTAATGTAAAGGCCAGTGACGTTTCTTTCAAGAGCCCGATAAATGTATTACCCGTTGCCGGAATCGCATTTCGGATCGCTTGCGGCAAAATAATCCGTCTGTATGCCTGAAATTTTGTCATACCGACAGACAGGCACGCCTCCAGCTGCCCGTCATCAACAGAATTGAGGGCAGCCCGGAAGATTTCTGCCAAATATGCTGCATTTTTTAAGCTTAACCCGATGATGGCAGCTGTGAGAGCTGTCATTTTGCTCATCTCTGGAAATAGCTGCGGCAGCCCGTAATAGATTAAGAACAGCTGCACCAGTGTCGGCACGCCTCGGAAAAAGGATATATACAGCTTTGACAGCTGATGAAGCACTGGAATTTTGTTCTTTGTAATGAGTGCGAGAATAAGTCCTCCGATAATGGCAAAAATCATAGCCGCTATGGCCATAAACAACGTGATCGGAAGGGCCTGAATTAAAGTCGGGAACGCTGATATCATGAATTCCCAATCAATCGTGTTCATTCTGGTGGTTCACCGCCGTTTCTTAATGCTTCTGTTCTACTGTGATATCTTCATTAAAGTATTTTTCAGAGAGTTTTTTCAGTGTTCCGTCTTTACGCAATTCATCTAGCGCCTTATTGACTTTTTTGCGGAGCTTGTCGTGCGCATCGTCCTTGGCAAATGGGAATGCAACCTGTTCGTAAACAATCGGATCTCCTGCAAGCTTTAATGGCAAACCGGTCTTCTTGATTTGCGCGATCAATACAGTTCGGCTGTTGACATAAGCGTCTACACGGCCGTACGCAACATCCTTCAACGTACCCTCTTGTGTTTCATACGTTTTGATATTGATTTTTTTATCAGGATCTTTGCTTTCAAGGTTTTTCGCGTGGTTTGAACCGAGAACGGCTGCGACTGTCTTGCCTTTTAAATCGTCTACTGATTTGATGTCAGTATTGTCTTTTTTGACGACAATCTGTGTTCCCGCATAAGCGTATGGTTTCGTAAAGTTATACGTTTCCTTACGTTCGTCTGTCACAGCTACCTGGTTGGAAATGGTGTCAAGCTTGCCTGTTTGAAGCTCTCCCATCAGCCCGCTGAATTCAAGCAGCTTCCAGTCCAGTTTCATGTCAATTTTCTTAGCGACCGCTTCCATCACTTCCACGTCAAAACCTGTCAGCTTTCCGTTTTCTTTATAAGCAAATGGGTAACTTTGTCCTGTCGCACCGACATGAAGCACATTGTCATCCTCTTTACTGCTGCTGTTTCCATTGCCGCAAGCTGAGAGCACCGCTAATAATGCAGCAACGACCAGCACAATCCATTTTTTCATTTTCATTTGATTTTCCCGCCTTTTCTTTTTTATAGATCATGTCGCAATTGTTTTTTCATATAGACTGTGATATGCCCTTTTCCAAGGTCTTGCTCCCCTGAGCGGACATACCCTTTTCGTTCGTACATCTCAATCAGCCACGGATGCTTATCCGCTGTTCCGAGTGAGACAAACGGAACCTTTAACGTATCGCGAAGGATTGTTTCCTCCAGCCATTGAAGCAGCTTTGTTCCGATTCCTTTTTTTCCGGTGCCGGGGTCCACAGCAAACCACCAGATATGCGGAACGCCATACGGTCCCGGCTGTTTTCCCCAAGGCATTCTCAAGGTGATGGTCGCGATGATCCGCCCGTCTTCTTCCATGACGTAGCAAGCGTTTTTTCGAATATTTTGCAGCACCAAATCTAAATCCGCATGAGCGGCAGCAAAACGAATGCCGAGCTTTCGAATCGGTTCATAAGCCCGCAATGTCAGCGCGAGAAGCTGTTCGGCATCACGTTCAACTGCAAGGCGATATTGTGGCTTCATCTAGCGTTCCTCCTTACTTTGCATAGCGGTTTACCGGCTTTTCCAAACCGAAGTGCTCTCGTAATGTTGTGCCTTCATATTCTTTTCTGAACACGCCGCGCTCCTGTAAAATCGGAACCACTTGATCAACAAACACTTCAATTCCTTCTGGAAGAAGCGGAGGCATGATGTTAAACCCGTCACACGCTTTCTTATCCACCCATTCCTGCATCTTGTCGGCGAGCTGCTCCGGCGTGCCGACGAAGATATGGTGGCCTCTGGAGCCTGCAACGTATTTGTAAAGCTCTCGTATCGTCATATTGTCACGTTCAGCCATCTCCTGAACAAGCTTGAAGCGGCTCTTCACCGCATTTGAAGCTTCTGCGTCAAGCTTCGGCAGCGGCCCATCAAGCGGATATGCCGACAAATCAATTCCGCCTAAGTAATTTTGGAGAATTTGCAGACCAACAGATGGGATAATCAGATCTTGAAGCTCCTTGTATTTGGCTTGCGCCGCTTCTTCTGTATCAGCAATGATCGGGAAAATACCCGGCATGATGGCAATTTTTTCTGGATCACGTCCGAATTCCGCAGCCTGTTCTTTAATGGATTGATAAAATTCCTGAGCTGATTCCAGGTGGTTTTGTGCTGTGAAGATCACTTCTGCTGTTTTGGCAGCCAGCGCTTTTCCGTCTCCTGATGATCCTGCCTGGATAATGACCGGCTGGCCCTGCGGCGTTCTTGAAACGTTCAGAGGTCCGCGAACCGAGAAATAGTCTCCTTTGTGGTTCAGCTCGTGCATTTTTTCTTTGTCAAAGAATTCACCCGTTTCTTTATTACGGATAAAGGCGTCCTCTTCCCATGAATCCCAAAGCCCCTTTACAACCTCGACAAATTCCTCTGCCCGCTGATAGCGCAAATGGTGTTCAAGGTGCTTTTCACCGCTGAAATTCAGCGCTGTTGATTCAATAGATGAAGTGACGACGTTCCATCCGGCACGGCCATTGGACAGATGATCCAATGACGCAAACTGTCTGGCAATATGGAATGGCTCGCTGTATGTAGTGGAGGCTGTTGCTGTCAGTCCAATTTTTGATGTGACCTGCGCCAAAGCAGAGAGCAGGGTGAATGGCTCAAACCTTGTTAATACATTTGGATGTGATTTGCTGTCAATTGAAAGACTGTCCGCTAAAAACAGCATATCCAGCTTGCCTCGCTCCGCTGTTTTCGCAAGCTCTTTAAAATAATCCAAATTCATGCTCGCATCTGACGGCGCGTCCGGGTGCCGCCAAGACGCAACATGATGGCCTGTACCTGCTAAAAATACCCCTAATTTGATTTGTTTCTTTTTGCTTGTCATGACGATACTCCTTTTATCATGTTTTTAGGCTGAATAATCCGAAAAATAAACTCCTATATTCCTAGTCGTTTAATATGAATAAATCAAAATGTACCTTTGTCTTGGACGTTTGTCAATGAGTTAAGATAATTTTTTCTATTCAAGCGAAGAGACCCTTGCGTGACCAAGATGGTGGAACGGCATTGATTCATTCAACTAGTGCAACCTCTATATCGGCAAGAAAACTGAGTCTAATGAAGCAAAGACTCAGTTTTCATCCAAGAATTTTATATAAGATTTCGCCATTTCCTTTGCCTTTTCTTCGCTTTTGCAAACCGCCTATCCATTCAGACGCCGTAACGATTGTATAAAAAAACAGCTGACTCCAGATATTCAAACCGGAATCAGCTGATTGATGTGAATTAATTAAGCTCATGAATACTCTCTTCTGCTTTAGCGGAAAACACTTTAGGCTCCAAACAGTCAAGGTCTTCATGAAATAAATTTACTTTTTGGATTTGCCGATTGTCATAGTGGTGGAAATAGTAGTTTCCAGTTTCGTTGCACATCACGGAAGTATATTGCGTATAATGAATCTCGTCTTCTTCCGTTATCACTGCGCCCTTTGGTATCGTCATATTTGCCAAAATGTGAAAAGCGGCTGTTACACCTTTCGTTTCATCGGCCGCCGGCTCTAGATGTTCTTTCAAATAAACAGCTCTGACAAACCGGGAAGGCGGTGTATAATCCCCCGGCAGGCCAACCGTTCCTAAGCCTTGGCCAAAAGCGGAAAGGGCTAATCCGCCCATCTCTTTGCTCTCTAATTGCTTCGGTCTGATTCCTGTATATTGCTGCAGATTGGTTACATGCCATATAAAGTCGGGGCTGTTCGTCATGACACCAGGTTGATTGTCATAGACTTTGAGGCCGCCTGCTCTCGGTTCTATTGTCAGGCTTCGTCCCGTCCGGTCAGACAATATCCAATGAAGCGGTAAAACTGTATCCAATAGATCTAATTTTTTCTCTACAATCGTTAAAGATTGAATCTTTTCTTTCACGTCTTCCAAAGACTTACAGACTGACAGCACCCATGTCACAAACTCATGCGGGGCAACGTGAACGGTATCTTCCCGTATCGTTTTTTCGTACTCCGCATAGCCCGGAAAATAAAGTGCAGCACACGATAAACCGCTTTCATTAACGCCGTCTGCAAATAATATATTTCCAAGTTTTCTCCCCATACCGATAAATGCGTACTGTGTCTGATGGGCCTTTCCGTCAGCTTCACTATTCCAAATGTAACGGCGCGGATAGAGAATGACCTCCGTCCCCAGCTGAAATGCAAAATCCATTGTTCTCGCTAATACATGTTTACGGTCAGCAGTTTCCAATGTAAGACTTGTGCACATCTGATTCAGTCCCCTTTCAATTCAGGCTAAAATCGTACATTTTGTGAACAACTTGTTTTATCAGCATAACGAAAGTCAAATCGATTCGTCAAAGAATTGACATTACATCCAATAAAACGAAAAAATCCAGCCTTTAGAAGGCTGGATTTTTTATTATTTAGCCAAAACAAGCTCGTGAATCGCATGCGCAACACCATGTTCATTATTGGAGCGCGTTTGAAAGTTTGCGGCTTCCAATACTTCTGGAATGGCGTTTGCCATGGCAACCCCGCAGCCCGCCCATTCGATCATTGTCAGGTCGTTCCCGTTGTCGCCTATGCACATGACTTCCGCCTGCTCAATTCCAAGCAGCTGTGACAGCTGGCGTACAGCATTTCCTTTGCTGGCTTCCGAGTGCAGAATTTCATAAAAGAAAGGCGCGCTTCTCACCATTGTATATTTTTCTCTCACGTCTTTTGGAATCGATGTAATGACGCGGCTTAAGTTCTCCGGTTTATCAATAAACATCACTTTCGGGATGAGGATATCTTTTGGCACCTCGTCAATCTTGCGGAAATGAAGCGGCACCTGTGTCACATAGGATTCGTATACGGTAAATTCGCTAATATCCCGGTTAGGCGTATACAAATTAGATGAATCAAAGAAATGCATCGGCGTCTTCAGCTCTAAGCTCAGGTCATATAATGAAGTCAAATCATCATAGCCGAGAGACAGCTCCGAGACCACTTCATTTGTATGCGTATTTTGAACAAGCGCTCCATTATACGCAATGACATAGTCGCCTTCTTCAATTAAATTCAGTTCATCTAAATATCTCTGCACACCCCCGATAGGCCGGCCGGTGCAAAGCACAATTTTGACACCTTCCGCTTTTGCCGCGTGAAGGGCGTCGCGGACCTCCTCTGTTACTTCATGATGATCATTTAAAAGTGTTCCATCCATATCAATTGCAATTAGTTTGTACATCCTGCATCTCCTTCATGTCGTTTTCAGGCTATAGTCCCATCATATCGTTTTTTCTTTTTGATATTCAACCGGAAGAGATGGTTTTCTCCGGATTCTGTTTAGACGCCGCCCTTGTCTTCGGATACGCAAGCGCGGTTTCCGCTTTCTTTCTGCCTTGACGCCGTTTTCTGCTTTTTTCTGTTTCATCAGCAGAAAGCCGGCAGCTAGAAAAGGAATGCCGGTTATATTCAAGATGGCAAGCTTCACACCCGCCGCGATGAAAAAGAACCCCCATGAAGATGATGGATTCCGTCTGATCATGACGTAAGCCGCCATTTCCAGAACGATCAGGATGGCATGAAGCACTATGCCATAAATCAGCCATACAAGGGCAAAAAACAACACATAATTCACGATTGCCCCTGAGTACATCATAGCGCGCATCATTTGTATAAACGATAAGGACTGCATGGAGCCGCTGATGACATTAGGGTTATAGATCGTATAGTCACTAAATACATGTTTGACTTTGAGAAAAGCCCATAATATAAATATCCATTGAATGATATGTAAAACAAGCCCCGCTGCCACCAGTCTTTCAGCTTTTTGATTTCTCATCTTTCTCCTCCCTGCCGGTCTTTGATTCGATTCTTGTCATCGTTTTTGTCTGGCCATTTTGCTCCCATATCAATGTCCCGTTTTCTCCTCTTTTCAGCGTGCTTTTGAGCGGATAATAGGGGCCGAGGTACTGAATCTCGATAGACCCGTCAGTGCTTTGGGAAATCACCTTGTATGCCATAAAAGGCAGCTGCACCTCTCCTCTTCCTTCAATGACTTCCGTCTCCACTACCTCATCTTTGGTAAATGTGACTGTTGCTGATTTCACGCCATCCGCTGGCCCGGGGGCAAGCCCCTCATCCCACGTTCCGTAATAAAACGGCGTCTCTTCTTTTTGCTGTTGGCAGCCCGATACCATAATGCATACAGCAGTTAAAAGCAAAATGCCATATTTGTTTCTCAAGGGGATCACATCCTTTCCTCCTCTTTTTGGGCGAATGCCGTGCCGCTGTGCCAATGACTACATAAGTTATAAGGAATTCACCCACAAGGAGATTGATCATAATGAACCCTTATCAATATTACAGCCCTCAGCTGCCTCAGCAGGAACCTTACTATAGCCACTATGAGTACAATCCTTATCCGCAGCAGGATGTATACGATCCATACCAAATGGATAGACAGCCGGCATTAGAAAGAAGAATCGCAGCACTTGAACGGCAAAATGAACAGCAGTCGAGAGAATTAACCCGTCTAACAAACGAAGACCGACGTCAAAACCGCGAAATTGCGCGGCTGGCCGAACAGGTCAATCAGCTAAGCCAGACTGTTGAACGTCATACACGCCGCCTAAATCGGCTCAATCAGCGCCTCCGTACAGTAGAAAACAGGCTGAATATCCCATTTACTGCAGGGGAAGGCGGTTTCTGAGCAAACAAAGAAAAAAAGCGGAATACGATTCTCCCATTTCAGGGTTTCGTTTTCCGCCATTCTTATATGTTAAAACGGAACATTTACATAAAAAGGGTTTGTACCCAGTATACAATCTTTACCGTTTTCATTCAAAGACAGAGGGGCTGAGGAAAATAATTGTAGTTCCTCATTTGCAGAATTTCTTTTCAATCAGGTTGCATGATAATACCGACTCACGTCAATCGATACATGGAGGGATCATTCATGCATAATACACAACACGGCTTGCAGCAGCTGAACCAATGCCGCCAAACTGCTCAGCAGCTCATTCAGCAAACACAGCAAAGCAGCCAGCAATATCGCCACATGCTTCATCAGGAGCAGCAAAACATCCAAATGCTGCAGCAGATTCTAAACCACGAACAACAAGCTGCACATACCATTCAGCAAGCACTGCACGGGCATGACATGGCGATTCAAAAGTGCCAGCAGGTTGTCAACATGTGCAACCAAATGCAACAGGAACTTACTGGACAATCCAGCGTCATGAATACGAATGTGTCTACACTTCCATTCGGCCAAAACACGCCATTTCAGCAGCAATCCTACCAGCAGTAACATATAAAAAGCTCAACACAATGCGAGTGTTGAGCTTTTTTTCTTACTGTTCTTTGCGAATATGTATATCCTGAATAGACTGTTTCGGTGCATGAAATCTGCTCTCGGCTTCACTTCTTGCCTCGGCAAAAGCCCGCGCCTCCACATGATCTTTGTAGACATCCAGCTGAATCAAATACAGCGGGCGCACTTTAAATCCATGAATAATGGTCACCGCCCATAACGGGACCACAATAAAAACACCGGGCAGATCGGGCAAAACAAAACCAAACGCAAAAATGAAAAAATAAATGATGCCGTACATGATCCACTTTCTATTTCTAACCTTGATGCCAATAAATAAAAAGGCAAAAAAACTGGTAATGGCAAAAGGCATGAAAATAAACAGCATCCACCAGCTATGCAGCCATTCCCAAGCGGAACCTCTTTTTGTAATTCCCATATTTTTCTCCTCCTATTTACCTATAATAATCGATTAGGCATACCGCGTCACCCATAAACGGGAAAAACTTTCTCCCTTAAAAATAGTGATAGACGGAGAACAGGTTTCTTGCTATATTATTAATTGATAATGATAATCATTACTAATCTATTGAGATACATAGTGGGAGGGTTCTTGATGAAAAAGAACATATTACTCGTGGGCATGCTTGTGCTGCTTCTCATGTTTGTCAGCGCTTGCAGCGGCACGGCTTCTAAAGGGAGCTCAAGCGATTCTGCTTCCGAAAAAACAGAAATGAGAACATACAAATCACCAAAAGGGAACGTCAACATTCCTGCACATCCGAAACGCATCGTCACTGATTTTTATGCCGGTGAATTGCTGTCTGTCGGGGCCAATGTGGTCGGCTCAGGCTCATGGTCATTTGATAATCCGTTTTTAAAATCAAAGCTGAAAAATGTGAAGGATGTTGGTGATCCAATCAGCGTTGAAAAAGTGATGGAGCTTCAGCCTGACTTAATTGTTGTCATGAATGAAGAGAATGTTGATAAATTAAAGAAAATCGCTCCGACTGTTGTCATACCTTATAACACAGCGAAAAACGTAGAAGACACAGTCAGCATGTTCGGAGATATCGCCGGAGCGAAAGACAAAGCAAAATCCTTTATGGCTGACTTTAACAAAAAAGCGGAAGCAGCTAAAAAGAAAATTGCCGGCGTCATCGACAAAGATGCGACCTTCGGCATTTATGAAAACACAGACAAGGGCGAATTCTGGGTGTTCAATGACAATGGCGGACGCGGCGGCCAAGCTGTATACAATGCACTTGGGTTAAAAGCGCCTGAAAAAATTGAGCAAGATGTCATCAAAAAAGGAGAGATGAAACAGCTCTCTCAAGAGGTTATTCCTGAGTATGCCGCAGATTATATGTTCATTACGGATTACAACCCGAAAGGCGAAAGCAAAACACTCGACAAGCTGGAGAATTCCTCTATTTGGAAAAATCTTGACGCTGTTAAACATAATCGCGTGTTTATCAATGACTTTGACACGTTCTACCCGTACGACCCGATTTCTGTCAGCAAACAGGTGGATATCATCACCGACATGCTGATCAAACGGGCCGAAGAAAATAAAAAATAAAAAAACGGCACAGTCATGACGCTGTGCCGTTTTTTATGATTCACTTTAATTTTGACTGTACGGAGTCCGGCATATCTTCAAACTTGACTTCTTCCCAAGTCTCGACATACTTTCCTTTCGCCCTCACCTTCAAATACGCGTTCTTCCGAAGCTCTTTGCCGGCGAAAAAGGTCACTTCTTCTTTTTTTCCGGATGCATTGTATCCGTCTAATGTATATTCAGTACCGCCCGGGCTAAGATGTCTGCCATCTCGGTCAATCTGCACATAGACATCTTGCTGGTGAATAAACGGATTAAATCTGTCTGTAACATCGTTATGAAAAAAGAGAAGCCCGCATATTACGGCAGCAGCCGCCAAGACGGCCAGGATTGCCATTGCTTTTTTCATCTTTGCACTCCCCTTACTTGTTCATTTTTTTCAAATAGCTTGACCGCACCGCGAGGAAGAATAGAAGCTGAAAAATGAAAAACCCTCCGATGGTGAGACTGAGCGGCCCCGCGACATCGGAATAGCCTTCCACAGCCAATGTTCTCAAGGCAAACAGTGTATGCATGACGGCAATGACAAATGGAAAGAAGAAAAGAATGGCCAATTGTATTGTCACGCTTTGTGCCATTTCACGCTCACTCAGGCCGATTTTGGCCAGTGAACGGTAGCGCTCCCGGTCTTCATCTAAATCAGTGAACAGCCTGAAATATAAGAAACTTGCTGCCGCGACAAAGAATACAATTGCGATAAACAGGCCGATAAATAAACTCAGGCTCGGCAGTTGCACCGTATCATAGTAAGTCCCGGCTTTTGAAGCAAAATCAGAATGCACATCGATATAATTGCCGTAAATCTCATTTTGCAAGGATTGGCTGATCTCAAGACTGTCTTTCCAATGATCATAGCTGTAGCCGTATAATGACGCTTTATCACCGAGTGATTTCAGCTGATCAAAGGTTTGATCATTCACCGCGATGATGGCATTCAATGAGATCAGCGGTTTTTTAACTTCTTTTACCGACAGTTTTTGTCCGGACAGCTTGCCTTTTTGGTTCAGCAGCTTCAGCTGATCCGGCGCTTCGTTTTTGAAATTGCGGTCATACGTTCCTGGGAAATAGACAGCCTCGTCTTCTTTCAGGCCGTTCACTTTGACATGGAAGTATTTTGCCGCATCCGATTCACTGATCATGTAAACAGGGGGAACAGTTTCTCCTTCCTGATAGCGAACATAGGAAACATCTATTTTGTCTTTCTTATACGTAAAGCCGTGTGTTTTCAGTTCATGGTCAATATCTTTCAAATGAGTCTGTTCTTTTGGATTGTTGCTGTAAGATAAATACTCCATTTCATAAGCGGACTCTTCCGCTCCGACGGTCGATTTGTACATTGCGAGCACGCCTGTCGCAGTAAACGCAACCGCGGAAATAATGCTGACAATAAAGAACAGGCGGGCGTTGTCTTTTAAACGATAGACAAGGTCAGAAACCCAAATGACGTTTTTCCCGCGCAGATAAAAGGTTTTCCACTTCTTCAGCGCGCGCAGAATCCATATGCTGCTTTGGCTGAAAAAGAAATATGTTCCGATGACGGTGAGCAGTAAAATGATAAACGGTTCGGCCCCGTGGACATTGCCTTTAAGAACCATGCCGTACCCGCCGCACAGACAGGCGATGCCGAATAAGGACAGAAGCACGGACGGCTTAGGCTCCGGCTTAATCTTGTCAGTGCCCTTTATTAATTTGATAACCGTATTTGATCTGACAAAAAGGATCGTAAACTGCGATAAAAAGAAAAATAAGAGCAGAAATCCGCTGGCCGTAATACCGAGCGCTTTCCAAGGCATATACAAAGGCAGCGCGTCCATTTCTAAAATATAAGCGCCGACCGTAAAGAACGTCTTTGAAAAAATGAATCCTCCGATAATGCCGGCTGCAATTGACATGACGCCGATGATCATATTTTCCGCAGTAATGAGCTTTCTCAGCTGCCCCGGCGTGATGCCCTGCATGAGCAGGATGCCGAATTCTTTATTTCTCGATTTCAAAAATGCATTAACCGAATACAGAACAAATAAGAAAGAAAAAACAAAGATCATCCATTCCGCAGCGGTTAAGCCTTTTTTGGCGATATTATTCAGGTAGCCTTCCTTTAATGCCGGATGAAACAGGAACATCGCAAAGGTAAAGAAAATCAAAACGGAAAAGGCGCTGCTTAAAAAGAATGCAAGATAGGCCCTTTTGTTTCTCGTGACGTTTTTATAAGCGAACTGAAGAAAGGTCATTTGCGTTTCCCCCCAGCATAGACAGCACATCGAGAATTTGTTCATAAAAGACTTGGCGGTTTTCCCCGCGGTAAATCTCATTAAACAGTTCGCCGTCTTTTATAAAGATGACGCGGCGGCAGTAGCTTGCCGCAACAGGATCGTGGGTCACCATCAAAGCCGTGACATGATCATCCTGATTCAGGCTCTGCATCGTTTCCATGACGTCTTTTGACGCTTTGGAATCAAGGTTGCCCGTCGGTTCATCGGCCAGGATGAGTGACGGCTTATGAATGACCGCTCTTGCGATGGCGGCACGCTGGCGCTGTCCTCCGGATACTTCAAACGTCCGTTTGTTGAGCAGGTTTTCGATTCCGAGCTTTGCCGCGATGCCTTGCAGTTTTTCTTCCATGACAGACGGCGCTTCTTTTTCAAGCGTTAACGGCAGCATGATATTTTCACCGATTGTCAGCGTGTCCAGAAGGTTGAAATCCTGAAACACAAATCCGAGCTGCTTGCGGCGGAAATGAGCGAGCTTTGTCCGCTTCAGGCGATGCGGGTTTTCTCCGTGAATCAGGATATCGCCTGAATCCGGACGGTCGATCGTTGAAATGATATTCAAAAGCGTTGTTTTTCCGGACCCGGACGGCCCCATCACCGCCGTGAACTCGCCTTCTTCTATTGAAAATGAAATTTGCTTTAAGGCTTGATAGGACACTTGTCCTTTATAGGTTTTATTTATATGTTTGACTTCAAGCATATTCGCCATGAAAATCCTCCTTATGGTTTTATTCTTGTTGATCTGGGCTGCTTTCATGTAGTGCCGGGACGTTCAACATAAAAATCCCCTTGACATAAATCCATGTTATCAAGGGGAAACAAAGCGGGCTATGTTGTTTTCTTAACGCAGCCTTACATTTTTGTAAGAAATGAAAATCGAACTGATGTCCCTTCACCGGGAGACGAGCTGATGTCCACCGTATGATTGAGCTTACCTGTAATTTCATTGACGAGATGGAGGCCGATTCCCGTAGATTCTTGGAAACGCCGCCCGTTTTCACCGGTGTAATAAGGGTCAAACACCCGCTTGATGTCTTGTGAGGGAATCCCGACACCGTAATCTTTGACTTCAAGCACCGTCCTGTCTTCATCGCGGAAGACATTCAGCTCAAGTCTGTCACTCTTGCCCGCTGAATACTTGACCGCATTTGTGACTACTTGGCCGATCGCAAATTTGAGCCATTTGGCATCAGTGTAAATCTGATGATCATCGCAAACGTTCATTTTCGGATAAACGCGATATTGAATAAAAAATCGTTTATAGCTTTGAATGACTGATTGGAGAAGCTCGGACAGGGAAACCGCTTCAATTTTAAAATCCCGTTCAAACAGGTCGAGCCTTGAAGAATAAAGAAGCGTCTCCAGGCCGAATTCAATCTGCCGGACTTCTTTTTTGATTTGTTCAAAAACGGGCTCGTCCTCTTCTTGAATGATTAAATTAATGACCGACAGCGGCGTCTTTACTTGGTGCACCCATTGATTCATATACGTCACCCGCGCGTCCAGCTTGGCTTCGGTCTCATGGAGCTTCTGGTGCTGCAGCCGGATCAGCTCCATCTGCTTTTCATACAGCTCTGAACAGAACACTGAAGAACCGAGATACGGGATATCCGTCCCTTCCTGCCCCGAGCTGAGCCAATGATACACGCCGCGGTCTTTGTACCAGCGATAGGCAAGATAGCCCGCCAAAATAAGAAGCTGAACGCCCAATATGTAAAACAAGTGAGAAAAAGAATGAAGACCCGCAAACCAGTAATAAAAGAAGACAAACAGCCCTTGAAGGAGAAAAAGCAGAATCAGCACTGCATGAGACCGGAGAAACAGCTTCATGACTGCGCCCTCAGCTGGTAGCCTTCGCCCCGCACCGCTTCAATAGAAACAGGCGCATTCAGTTCCCGCAGTTTTTTTCTGAGCCGCGTGATATACACGTTAAGTGTATTATCATCGATGAATATGTCGGTGTCCCACGTCTTTTCCATGAGACGGTCCCGACTCGTCACCTTTTCCCCCCGCTCAAGCAGCACTTCCAAAAGCTTGCTTTCTTTTTTAGAAAGCTCGCTTTTTTCATCCTGAAAACGCAGTTCAAACCGTTCCACAAAGAGCTGAACGCCGGCATATTCAACCACTTTCTCTCCCTGCTTTGCGGCGTACTCCCCGTACGCCCTCCGGATCTGGCTTTTGATTTTCGCCAGCACAATATCATAAGAAAACGGTTTTTCGATATAATCATCTCCCCCATTTTCAATCGCCATCACCTGATCCATTTCCCCGCTTCTGGCAGAAATAAAGATGATCGGGCTTGTGGAGTGCTGGCGGATCTGCCGGCACCAATAATATCCGTCATATGCCGGCAAATTGATATCAAGCAGCACCACATCGGGCTTTTCCCGCAAAAAGACATCAAGAACAGCTGTAAAATCCGCGGCGATCACTGTTTGATATCCGTATTTTTCAAGGTAATTCTGCAATAGTCCGCGAATGTCTTCACTGTCTTCCACAATCATGATTTTATTCAAACTGAACCACTCCCGTTTCTTACACTGCTGCCATCATCATAATCGTTTTGGGCGTATGGACGCAACACCGCACAAAAAAACCGCCATCTCGGCGGTTTCTGGTCTCTTTAGCCGACCTGCTGCTTAGCTGCTTTACCGGCTGATCCGAACTCTCTCATTTTGCTTCGCACTGTCTCTTCCACGGCTTCAATGCCGGGTGTCAAATAGCCGCGCGGTTCGTACAGATCGCTGTTTTCCTGGAACATGCGGCGTGTTTCGTCTGTCCACGCTACCATACATTCCGTATTGATATTGATCTTCGCGTGGCCGAGCGTGATGGCTTTTTTGATCTGATCCTGCGGAATCCCGGATGCCCCGTGAAGAACGAGGGGAATATCAGTCATGCGGGAGATAGCCTCCATTTCCTTAAATCCGAGATTCGGCTCACCCTGATATTTGCCGTGTACAGAGCCGAGGGCGGCGGCCAGCGCGTCGATATTGGTTTCTTTAACGATCCGCTCACATTCCGTGATATCGGCATAGCAGACCCCGCCGACCAGTCCGTCTTCCATTCCGCCGACCGTGCCGACTTCGGCTTCTACTGACACGCCGTGTTTTGCGGCATAATCGGTGACTTCTTTTGTCATCGCGATATTCTCGTCAATCGGCTGATGGGAGCCGTCAATCATCACTGAGCTGAATCCGGCATCAATGGCCTGTCTGCAGCGTTCCGCACTGCTGCCGTGGTCGAGATGAAGCACGACCGGAACGGTGATCGCCATGTCCTCTATTAACGCGCCTACCATGGCGGCAATCGTTTTAAATCCGCCTAAATAGTCGACCAGGCGATCGGAAGCCGCGGCGATGACCGGTGATTGCTCCTTTTGCGCCGCCTGCAAAATCGCCTTCGTCCATTGCAGGCCGTTGATATTAAACTGGCCAATTGCATATTGCTCCCGCTTTGCATCTTCAAGAAGCTCTTTCATCGATACAAAAGCCATATTCACCCCTCCTTTATCCATTACATGCTGAAGTATTTTGATACGACGTCCACTGTTGTTTTTTTCGCTGTTTGAATGGCTTCCTCAGCAGTTAGCTTATAGTATTCAGGCCGGAAGAGCTCAACCGATACAACATCAGAGAAGCCGATTTCCTTCAGTGCTGATAAGTGGGCATCTAAGTCAATTGCCCCTTGTCCCGGCCATACACGATCCTCATCTGTTAAAAAGCCGATTGGGAAATCTTCTGTATCATCAATATGATAGATGAAGATTTTCTTTCCGTCCGCCTGCTTTAAGCTCTCAATATTTGAACCCATTGCATGGAAGTGAAAACTGTCAAGGACAAGCCCGACATTGTCACGGTTAACTGTGTTTACGATCTCATACGCCTGTTCAAACGTATTGACCGTACATTGCGGATGGCCGACAAATTCAAGCGCGATTTTTACGCCGTACGGCTTCGCGATATCTGACAGCTCAGTCAGCACGTCTACACTGCTCTTTTTGATCTCTTCTTTTACAATCTTCTGCTCTGTCACAAGCGGAACGGCCACCACATATTTCACACCGAGGGTTTTGCATGTTTCCATCATGCCTTTAAATTCAGTGATGATCTCGTTGTGGCCCTTTTCATCACGGTTGTTGAAGAAAACAAGCGCGTTTAGGGCAAGCGGTTTGATGTGATGAGTTTGAAAATATTCCGCAAGGTCATCCAATGAATGGTCTTCTAAGTACTCCGGCAGCTTATCCATTGTGCGGATTTCAATATAATCATAGCCGTGCTTTTCGCATAGTTCTAAATCCTGTTTAAGGTTTGAGTTTTCCAATGTTGTCGCTTCATTAAAACAAAGTTTCATGCCAGACTCCCCCATCTGCGTTTTAGATATGAAGGGAGTTCGGCAGGAAGGCTGTCGCCATATCCCGCCGAACTCCATGCTCAGCTTATGCCAGACCTAATTCTTCTTTCATTTTCTTAAGCATAAATCGGCTTGATTCATCCGCTCTTTCATCGACCCAAGCAAATACGGCATTCGTCGCAATTCCGTCGAACTTCATCTCTCTCAGTTTTCTGAAAATCGTATCAAAATCAACCTCGCCTTGGCCAATGTCCAAATGCTGGTGAACCGTTACTTTCGCGTCAGGCGGATTGACGATGTAGCGAAGGCCATGAGCCGCTTTATGATTATAGGTATCTGCAAATAAAACATGTGTGAGGCGGTCGCCGGCTTCGTCAAACATGGTCTCGATGTCGCCTTTGCCGTCATCATAGAAGAACGTATGCGCAGTCGAGTAGACAAGATTGATCCAATCCTTGTCAAGCGCGCGGATCATATCCATCGCACCTTTGTGCGTTTCGATAAAATCATATGGATGGGCTTGAAGGTTGAGTTTCATGCCTTCTTTTTCAAAGACTGGCAGAAGCTCATCCATGGATTTGATAAATTTTTCTTCACTTGTTAAAGGATCATATTTTGAACCGCTAAATTCGCTGTTCATCAAATCCACTTCAAGTTCAACCGCAATTTCGATTGCCCGTTTCCAGTTGCGCACTGCAGCCTGGCGGCGGTCTTCATCAGGACCCGCCCAGTGATAAAGAGGAAGAAGCGATGAAAGCTTAACACCTGTATCCCTTAAGAGCCGCTTTAATTGTTTGATCTTTGCTGAATCGACTTTCGGATATTTATAAAATGGGCAAAAATCCTCGCGCGGCGATAATTCGATATATTCATAGCCGAGCTCTGCCGTTTTATAGACCATTTCCTCTAAAGTTAAATCATCACGATACATGGATGGATCCAATGCTAACTTCATATTTTCACTCCTCTGTTTTTTAGTTTTGAACTGTTGTAAAAGATTGATAGAATTCCGGTTTTTCCTTCAATTCAACCTTTTCTTTTTGTCCAGATTCCTGGGCTTTTACACATGCGTCAGTCGTGACAGCGGCAATATAGCCGTCCCATGCCGTCGGTCCGCTGACCTCGCCTTTCTTTTGAATCGAATCAATAAAGTCTTGGATTTCCACATCGTACGCAGCGACAAAGCGTCTCTGCCAATCCATCAGAATATCTGTGCTGAATCTGCCTTCTTTTCTCAAGCTGATGCTTGATGGCTCGGGAAGCTTGATGATGCCGTCTTCTCCGACGATTTCGCATTGTATGTCATAGCCGTATTTACAGTTCACATAGATTTCAGCGTTGATGACGATGCCGCCTTTTGTTTCAATCACGACGATTTGCGGATCCTTTAAATGCGGCAGCGCGTTTTTCGATTTTTTCGGGTAGATGACTTGAACAGACTCGTAGTCATCGTTGACGAGCCAGTGCAGGACATCAATTTCATGAACAAGCGTGTCGACTACAGCCATATCGGTTGTGTAGTTATCTCCCACAGTCGGGTTGCGGTGCGCGCAGTGAATCATAAGCGGTTCACCAATCACATGGTTATCGAGTGCTTCCTTCAGCTGTACGTAACCGCTGTCATAACGGCGCATGAAGCCGACTTGAACAAGGCGTTTGCCCACTTTGATTTCTTCTTCGACAATGCGCATGCATCCTTCAGCCGTTGTCGCGAGCGGTTTTTCACAGAACACATATTTCTGGGCTTTAATGGCTTTCAGCACGCTTGACTCATGCGCAGGCCCCCAGCTTGTCACTAAAACAGCGTCTACATTTTCGTCTGCAAGCAGGCTGTCATCATTCGGATAAACCGTCGCGTTTAATTGGTATTGCTCAACGACCTTTTGTGCAGCTTCTTGATTAACATCCGTTACAGCTACGATTTCCGCGCCGGACAGCTTGTTCGTGATGCGGTTAATATGTTCTTTTCCGATTGCTCCAGTTCCAATTACGCCAATACGTAAACTCATTGACAGCCACTCCTTCTGTTGGTTACATGATTTTGCTTTCTGTTCCTTGCTTTACTTGGCTCTGGGGAGATCCGTAGAGTTCCTCTTGAATTTGTTCAAGCGACTTGCCAGACGTATTCGGCGCAAAGAGCAGCCCGATGATCATACTGGCCGTCACACATCCGAGAAGAATTGCAGCCATCGTTCCAATGCCGAAATTGGTGATAATCATTGGGACAAACAGACTCCAAATCCCTATTGAAATACGGACTAGGAAAAACATCAGTCCTTGTGCGGAAGCACGATATTGCGTAGGAAAGATTTCGCTCGCCCATAACTGATAGTTCGCTTGCTGCCCTGCTCCGTTATTGATGCCGATCACGACAATAAACAGGAGCAGAATCGGCAGGCCTTCAACTGGCAGCAGAAACAGTGTCCACCCGATCACCGCCATGAAAGCGGCGATTCCAAATACGGTTTTTCTATATTTGTCGGCAAAGGGCATGAAGATCAAGGCGACCCCCAATCCTGTGAAGATAAACAGCCCCATTTGCAAAAGGTTGGCCATGTTGGCAGATACACCGCCGACCTGCTGATAAATGTATGGCATAAAGAAGCCCATGACCCCGGCAGCTAAGTTCCAAACCAAGTACACACCCATCAAAAACAATATGCTTTTGAGATACATAGGCTTGAGCAAATCAAAATATGATGTCTTATTCAGTACAGCCGGCTTCTCTGCCTGAGCATCCTCCGGCTGATTTTTTGACTGCCAGGCGTCTGATTCCGGAAGCCTGATTCTCAGGATGTACGTAATCAGCGCAATCACAAGCAGATGGGCAAATACGATTTTATTCCCCAAGAGTCCCAAGTCACCGGCCAGTACGGAGAGGAGCAGTACAACGACAGCGCCCGCGGCCCAAGCGACTTGTGCTACGCCGCAATGCCTGGCCCGATTCTTCTTTGGCGCATTTTCCGCAATAATGGTCCATGACGCAGTTATGTCAGCTCCTACTGATAAACCGATAATGATGTAACCGCTTAACAACATGGGGAAATTAACCCCGAACAAAACCAAACAAATCCCTAGTGCATAAACCAGCATACTATTGGTATAAACAGCCTTCCGTCCGACTTTATCAGCCAGAAACCCGCCAAGCAGGGCACCGACAGCGGCAGAAATCGCATTTGCGCTCAGCGCGCCGAGCAGCCCGATTTGCGTATCGGATAGCTTAAGGTAACTGACCCATAATGATAAACCGGCGGAGCCTGCCACAATTGAACCGGCATCAATATAGTTGGCCAATGCTGCGGCGATTGTCCGTTTATTGAAGGCTGAATCTCCATTGGTATTGCCCATATGTCCAGTCCCCATTAAGCCAGATCCAACAACTGCTGATCAATATAGTTTCTCGCAATCAATGCATACTCCAGCGGGTTGGCAACATCGGGGTCCTGTTCAGCTTCAATGACAATCCATCCGGAATAACTGTGCTTCAACAGCAGCTGATATACTTCTCTAAAGTCAATGCAGCCGTCACCGGGAACCGTAAACATGCCTTTTAAAAATGATTGCCGGAACGATTGTCCTTCGAGCCTGCATTGTTCCATGACATTCAGGCGGGCATCCTTAAAGTGCACATGCTTAATGCGGCCGATATGCTTCTCAAGCATCCCCATGTAATCGCCGTCAGAAATATACGCATGGCCTGTATCATAGAGGAGGTGTACATGCGCAGGGTCTGTTCCTGCCATCAGGCGGTCCACTTCTTCTGCTGTTTGGATGCCAGTGCCGAGATGATGATGATAGACAAGCTTCAAGCCATGCTGAGCGGCAATTTCGCCAAGGTGATTCAGCCCTTCGCAAAGCCGCTCCCATTCATCATCCGTAAAGTGAGGCTTCTCTGTGAACACGTTTTTCTCCAAGCCTTGCACGCTGTACGTTTGTTCAGAGACAACTGCGACATCCGCGTTTACTTGCTGCAAATACTCACAATGCAGGGTAAATGTCTTTGCCGCTTCACCAAGTCCGTCACGCAAAATAAAACTGCTGAACCATTTTCCTGCAATGCGTAAGTTCCGAAGCTTCAGCTCTTTGTTCAGGATGGCAGGTTCGGGGAAAAAACCCCCGACCTCCGTGCCTTGAAAACGTGCGACAACGATATCACTTAACAAATGCTGAAGTGTATTTCCCGCTCCAATTTCAGGCATGTCATCATTCCGCCACCCAATGGGAGCGATTCCCCACAGGATTTCATTTTTGCCCATCTATGGTGCCTCCCCTCTAATACTGCTTCGCAGATTCCAGCTTTTTCTCTTTTGCTTCGTATGCTTTCTGAACGCTTTCTTGTTCAGATACCTCTGCCACCCCGACATGCCACCAGCTGTCATAGCCGTCCGTCATTGTTTTAGGCAGCACCTTCATTTCAATTAATGTTGATACATCCTGTTTCTTCGCATCCTCTAACGCCGCTTTTAATTCTTCTACTGTGTTTGCGCGGTAGGTTTTCGCGCCGTATCCCTCAGCAACTTTCGCGTAATCGACATTCAGGATTTGGTTGTCATCTGTGCGGAACTCGCAATAGTAGCTGCCGCTGCCGTGATCCATTTGCAGGTTGTTGATGCATCCGAATCCAGAGTTGTCAAAGAGCAGCACATTGATTTTCTTGTTGTACTGAATCGCCGTGATCAGTTCAGAATGAAGCATCAGGAAGCTGCCGTCTCCGACGATTGAATACACTTCTCTGTCAGGGTGGGCCAGTTTAAGACCGAGTGTCCCGGACACTTCATAGCCCATGCAAGAATACCCATACTCCAGGTGATACGTATTCGGAACATTAGAATGCCACAAACGCTGCAAATCTCCTGGGAGTGAGCCTGCTGAACAGATGATGACGCTGTCTTCAGGAATCGTCTCGTTGATTGTCAGCAATGCCGTTGTTTGCGGAAGCTCAGTATTCAACGCGTCAGCATATTCATTCAGAACCTCTTGAGAAAAATGATGTTTGATTTCCGGGTCAAATGCTTCCCGCTTAAACGTCACTTTGCTGAGACGCTCGCGTTCAGCGAGCCATTCGTCCTTCAGCTCCCGGATCGTTGTGCCGAACTCGCTCTCATAGCCTTCAAGCAAGCCGTGCAGTTTGCCAAGCGTCACTTTCGCATCCGCCACCACTTGGAATGCATCAAGTTTATACGCCTGCATTCGGCTGACGTTAATGTTCAAAAACTTCGCTTTATCAAAATCAAAAGCGGTCTTAGAGGATGTCGCAAAATCTGTATACCTTGTGCCTATGCCGATAATCAAATCAGCTTGGCGGGCCGCTTTGTTTGCCGCAAGTGTACCTGTGATGCCCATTCCGCCAAGGTTGTTCGCAAAATCTGCCTCAACAGTAGACTTTCCTGCCTGCGTTTCAACTAACGGAATGTTATAGGCTTCAGAAATGGCAACCAATTCATCGCGCGCACCGGAATATTTTGCGCCTCCGCCGACGAGAATCACAGGTTTTTTGCTGGATTTAATCAGCTCCGCCGCACCTTGAAGCTCGCGCTCGCTCGGCTGCATGCGATCAATATAGTGAACCCGTTTGACGAAGAAACTTTCATCAAAATCGTATGCTTCCCCTTCAACATCCTGAGAAATACAAATCGTTGCCGGACCTGCTTTTGCCGGATCAGTCATGACTTCAAACGCGCGCAGCAAACTGCTCATCAGCTGCTCAGGGCGCGTAATGCGGTCCCAGTATCTCGATACAGGTTTCAATGCATCGTTTGTCGTAATCGCCGCACTGTATTCTTGCTCCATTTGCTGCAGTACAGGGTCTGGCTGTCTTGTCGCAAATGTGTCTGCCGGAATCAAGAGAACTGGGATATTGTTTGCCAATGCAGTGCCGGCTGCCGCCACCAAGTTAGCCGCTCCCGGTCCGACGGATGTAGACACCGCATATATTTTTCTTCTCAGCATTTGCTTGCTGTACGCCATGGCCGCATGCGCCATTCCTTGTTCATTTTTCCCTTGATAGACTTTCAAATGGCCTGCATCCTGCTCAAGCGCCTGCCCGATCCCTAATACGTTTCCATGACCGAAAATCGTGAAAATCCCTTCGACAAAAGGCTCTTCCTTTCCATCAACATGGATGTACTGCTGGTTTAAGAATTTAATCAGCGCCTGTGCTGTTGTTAAGCGAATTTTCTTACCCACAAACGATCCCACCTTTACTCGATCTTTTTCAATTATGACTGTGCTTCAATAAGCTGTACGATTTCTTCCGCAGTCGGCATCGCTTCTGACGAACTGTGCTTGCTCACCACAATGGAAGCGGAAGCACTGCCGTATTTCAATGCCGTTTCAATGTCTTTTCCGCTGACAAGGCCATAGATAAAGGCTGACGCATAGGAGTCACCGGCTCCAAAGGTTTTTAGCACTTTTGTCTTGTACGCTTGAGCGCGGAATACCTCGCCGGATTTGCTGTATGCGTAAGAGCCTTCGACGCCGTGTTTGATGACAACGAGGTCGGCTGAATGGCCAAATAAATGATTGACGGATTCTTCATTGCTTCCGCCTGTGCGGTTTTCCATCACATCAAATTCATCGCGTGTGCCGATGACGATATCAGACTGCTCGGCAACCAAAGAATAATAAACGGCTGTTTCATCTGATGACTGCCACGTATACGGGCGGTAATCCAGTTCGAACACCACTTTAACCTGATGCTTCTTTGCGTATTGAACAGCTTTTAATACCGCTTCCCGTGACGGGCTTTTGGCGAGCGCTGTCCCGGAAACAAGCAGCATTTTCGCATTTGCGATATAGTCCTCGCTTACCTCTGAAGGCTCAAGATAAAGATCCGCCACATCATCGCGATACATTAAAATGCTGCATTCTTCTGGGCTGAGGATTTCTGTAAATGCAAGGCCTGCTTTGTGTCCATCTTGATCAACAACCATCTGTGTTGTATCAACGCCGGTCTTTCTCATATAGGACTCTATGAATCTTCCATGCTGGTCATCCGGAATTTTGCCGATGAAGCCCGCTTTTAAGCCAAGCTTCGCGCTGCCAATCGCGATATTCGCAGGTGAACCGCCAACGTATTTGGAAAATGTCATCGTCTCTTCCATTGGGCGGTTGTATTCGACTGCGTTCAGGTCAATACATGCCCGGCCGATGGCAATAATGTCAAAAGCCTTCTCTTCATTGAATGTATACTTCATCGTAAACAGCCACTCCTCACTTGTTAGCGTTCTAAAATCCACTCATGCGCCGGGTCGTTATGAAACTTCCATTTTCGCGTCGGCCCTGCCATGACATTTAAATAGTAGGATGTGTATCCGTCCGGAACGCCTACCGGGTGGTATCCCGCAGGAACGATGACAACGTTTTCATTTTCCACAGTCATTGTCTCGTCAATAGAACGGTCATCTGTGTATACGCGCTGAAATACAAAGCCCTGTCCCGGGTCTAACTCATGGTAGTACGTTTCTTCTAAGAAAGATTCTTCCGGCAAGTTGTCTTGATCATGTTTGTGAGGCGGGTAGCTGGACCAGTTGCCGCTGTCTGTATAGACTTCAACTACTAATAGACTGTTAGCTGAAGGGTCTGAATCCGGAAGAATGTTATGAACAGTACGTTTGTTTGAAAATTGCCCGCGATGTTCAATTCCGTTGTCTTCCGCTTTGATCAGCTTTGTCGGAAGCTGCTTTTCCGATGGAGAATAGCAAAGCGCCACTCTTGCGTCGCTGACCGCTGTGATCTCAAATGCACGGTCATTTGACATATAGACGCTGTCTGTCGGTTTTCGTTCAAATACGCTTTCACGCGTGCCGATATTCTCAAAAGTCGACTCATGATCTGTCACTGTAATTTTTCCCGTTACCGCCACAATACAGATTTCTTGTTTTTTCAATTCTTCTGTATAGCTTGAACCTGAAGCAAGATCTAACACTTTAAACTCTACATAAGTGAGATCAGAGTTGGATGTCGTTACTTCATGCACGAGTTTGACCCCATTAGATACTTCATGCGACTGCGGCTTACGCAACAAATAACTCATAGAGAAGCCCTCCTCTTTCTATTGGCAGAATGAGTCCGAACAGCGCACATGGACGCCGTTCGGCTGTTCGTCGTTTAGTTGAAATCAGGTGCCGGATATCTTGCCGTTACCACTTTTTTACGTGTATAGAAGTCGACGCTGTCTTTTCCGTTCGCATGCAGCGTTCCAAAGAATGAAGATTTCCAGCCTGAGAATGGAAAGAACGCCATTGGAGCCGGCACACCAAGGTTGATTCCTAGCATTCCCGCATCAATGTTTTCACGGAAGTAGCGGATTGCGTTTGAGTTGGATGTGAACAAGCAGGCACCGTTCGCAAACTCAGACTTATTGGCGATTTCAATCGCTTCTTTCAGGTTTTTCACACGGATGACAGATAAGACCGGAGCGAAAATTTCATCTTTCCAGATCGTCATCTCTGTTGTGACATTGTCAAAGATCGTCGGGCCGACAAAGTAGCCGTCGTCAGACACATTTTCACGTCCGTCACATACGAGTCTGGCACCCTCTTCAAGACCTTTTTCGATATAGCTGAGCGTGCGCTTCTTGTTGTCTTCGCGAATCACTGGTCCTAAGAACACGCCGTCATCAAGGCCGTTACCGATTTTAATGTCCGCCACTTTTTCCTGCAGCTTCGCCATAAATTCATCGGCGATTCCTTCTTCAACTGTCACAACCGCACAAGCCATGCAGCGTTCACCGGCAGAACCGAAGGCAGCTCCGACGATGTTTGTGACCGTGTCTTCAAGATTCGCATCGTTCAAGACAATCGTATGGTTTTTCGCGCCAGTCAGAGATTGAACGCGTTTTAAGTTTTCGCTTCCTTTTTTGTAGACGTATTCGCCTACTGGCTTGGAGCCTACAAATGAAATTGCTTTAATTTCGGGATGCTCAAGGATGCCGTTCACAACGTCATGCGCACCGTATACGACGTTGAATACCCCTTTCGGAAGGCCCGCTTTTTCAAAAAGCTCAACCAATTTCTCTGTTAACAGCGGAGTCCGCTCAGATGGTTTTAAAATAAATGTGTTGCCGAGCGCGATCGCCATCGGGAACATCCAGCAAGGAACCATCATCGGGAAGTTGAATGGCGCGATTCCGCCGACAACTCCGATTGGGTAACGGTAGTTGGCAGCTTCAACGTCTGTTGCGATGGAAGCAAGTGAGTCACCCATCATCAGGGAAGGTGCTCCAGCGGCGAACTCTACGTTTTCAATCCCGCGTCCCACTTCACCTAAAGCTTCTTTCGTGTTTTTTCCGTTTTCAATTGTAATTAGATGAGCAAGTTCTTCTCTATGCTGGGACAGCAGCTGCTGAAAGTTAAATAGAATTCTGGCACGGCGCGGAACCGCCACCTTTGACCATGTTTTAAATGCTTCAGCCGCCGTTTGCGCTGCGTAATCAATATCCTCTTGTGTAGAAATCGGCACTTGGCATAGTACTTCTTTCGTCGCCGGATTGACGACATCTTCATATTGATCTGTTTTGCTTTCAACCCATTCACCGTTGATGTAGTTTTTTAATTTTCTGATTTCTGCCATTCTTATTGCCTCCTTCATTAGTAAACACATACACTTGTATGGATGGTTCAGGATAGATTCATATCAATATCCACTTTTCAGCAAGCCAAGAATTAAACGCTTTCAAAAAACCAAAAAAATAAATGGCGGATGCATATTTACATACAAGCAACCATTTCATGCACAACAGGTTACTTTTTGGTCATTTCTTGGTTATATTCTAATCGTATAATACCCATAAGTCAATCATAAACACTAAATTTTTTCATTATTTTTATTATATTAATCTTTTAATCAAGTAAGAGAGGTAAGAGAAGCCCGTCGAATCTTGCAAAAGATACACACCGATGTTATCATTTTTTAAGCAACTATTGATTAACTTTTGGTTTTTATTATATATTTATGTTACGTAAAGATTCAAGAAGGAGTTTTTAATATGAAACTGATGCGGATTCAGGAAATGGAGGAGTACATTTTATCGCATGGCACTGTTTCCTTAGATGAGCTGTGCCAGGTGTTCAATGTCTCCAAAAACACAGTCAGACGTGATATCAACAAGCTAACAGAAAAGGGTGCGATTGAAAAAGTATACGGCGGCGTAACATCTATTGAAAAAACCGCATTAGTTCCTTTTGAAAATCGCACCATTCAGCACCAGGATGAAAAAACAAAAATCGCCCATTATGCTTCCCGATTTATTGAAGATCACGATTTGGTCTTCATTGATTCAGGAACGACGACAAAGTCTATTCTTGATACGCTTGATCCAGCCAAAAATGTCACCATCTTAACCAACAGTTTAGACATTATCAATGCGGCGTCAGCTTTGAAGAATATCAACTTAATCATTATCGGAAACAACTATAAGAGAAAAACCCGCTCCTTTGTCGGTATGGACGACCCGGCTATGCTTGATAAGTACAATATCAACAAAGCCTTTATGTCCGCTACCGGAACGACGCTGACACACGGATTGACCAACTCGGATCTGCTGGAGTATGAAATTAAAAAGAGGATTTCGGAAAAAGCAAAAGAAGTGTATCTATTGGCTGACCATTCTAAATTCGGAAAATCAACGCTTCTGACATATGCGCCGTTTGACAGGCTGCATTGCATTGTGACCTCTCAGCCATTAGACGACGAGTACACGCAGTACTGCAATGAGCATCAAATCGGCATTCATCTGGCCTAACGTTTACAATAGTGTTGAGAGTCTATCATCCATTTTATTCTAGGAGGCAGATCATGAAAAAAGCGAAGCTCGGAAAATCAGACTTGCAGGTATTCCCTATCGGATTAGGAACAAATGCTGTCGGAGGACATAACCTCTACCCGAACCTAAATGAAGAAACCGGAAAAGAATTGGTGCGCGAGGCGATCCGTAATGGCGTGACAATGTTAGACACCGCTTACATTTACGGGATCGGCCGTTCCGAAGAATTAATTGGTGAAGTGCTGCGTGAATTCAACCGTGAAGATGTTGTCATCGCGACAAAAGCCGCTCACAGAAAACAAGGCAATGACTTTGTCTTTGATAATTCACCAGAATTTCTTAAAAAATCAGTTGATGAAAGCCTGAAGCGCTTGAATACCGATTATATCGATTTGTTCTACATTCACTTTCCTGACGAGCATACGCCTAAGGATGAAGCCGTTAACGCGCTGAATGAGATGAAGAAAGCCGGAAAAATCCGTTCCATCGGTGTATCCAACTTCTCTTTAGAGCAATTGAAAGAAGCAAACAAAGACGGTTTGGTAGATGTATTGCAAGGCGAATACAACCTGTTAAACCGTGAAGCGGAAAAAACATTCTTCCCGTATACGAAGGAGCATAATATTTCATTTATCCCTTACTTCCCTCTCGTATCAGGTTTATTGGCAGGAAAGTATACAGAAGATACAACGTTCCCAGAAGGCGACCTGCGAAACGAACAGGAACACTTCAAGGGCGAGCGTTTCAAAGAAAATATCAGTAAGGTCAACAAGCTTGCGCCGATTGCCGAAAAACACAACGTGGATATCCCTCACATCGTATTGGCCTGGTATTTAGCAAGACCGGAAATTGATATTTTAATCCCGGGAGCAAAACGTGCCGATCAGTTGATTGATAACATCAAAACAGCCGACGTGACGCTTTCTCAAGAGGATATTTCATTTATTGATAAGCTGTTCGCATAAGAAGAAAACAGCCTTCTCCATTGGAGAAGGCTGTTTTTTTTGTGCGATAAATTCCTAAATAACTGATTTTGAAGCAAAACCTTACAAAATGAGCCATAAATCCGATAAAATAAAGGTAGTTTATCTCAGAAAGAAAGTGATTGAGAAAGCAAAAGTATGAAACGTTCATATCATCTAGCTCATATGAAATAAAGCTGACCCAGCTTCTTTTATTTGCTTGTCAGAATAGCGGACCGTTTCGGCGGTCTATGGAGGAAACAGAATGAAACTTAAATATGTAAAAGCCTTAGTTGCAGTAACCGTTGCTTTAGGTGTACTGCTGCCATCAACGATTTCTCATGCAAAGAGCTTTAGCGGCCGCTCATCATCTAGTTACAGCAGCCGAAGTTCAAGCTCGTCATACAGCGGAAGCTATAAATCAAGCCCGAAATCAAGCTACAGCTCAGGATCAAGCTCTTCTAGCAAAAAATCCAAGACGTCTGACGATTCATCATCATCGATTTCGCTTAAAAAGAAGCCTTCGGAAAAGGCAAGTTCATCAAGCTCTAAAAAATCGTCAGGCACCTTTTCCGGCGCTACATCAAAAGTAACCGGAAAGACATACAGCGGAAAAACGTCTAAAGCCTATGTTGGCGGACGATATGTTTCAGTCAATCATTACTATCACGCAGGTTTCGCGCCCTCAGGATGGTTTGGATATTATAGCGGATTTACAATGGGTATGTTCATGATCAGCATGATGCACCCATGGGGTTACACCTATCATCCAGTCGGAGGCCCCGGTTATGTTTCTTATGGCGCTTCACCCATTGCCTGGATCGTTGATATCATCGCTTTGATTATTATTTTAATCATTGTCATCGCATTGATTCGCGCATTTAAAGCACCGAAGACGTACAGAAGGAGATTTTAGGCAATGAGATTAATATTAAATGAGCAAGAAATTGTAGACGGAATTTGCGTGTATATTTCCAATGAAGAAGATATCTACCCTGAAGACGTTGAAGTAAAGGAGCTATCTTATAACAAGCGTACAGGGTTCTTCGCTGAAGCTACATTTGGCCTGCACCACAAGCAGCTTATGTCAGATGACATTTCAGAAGGCATTATTCAGTTCTTAGAGGAATACCACAACTTCAATCCGGACGTTACCGTCGTTGAATTGCAATTTGATAAGAAAAAAGGCTTCTCCGCCTTGGTTTTTGTCAACGAGGACGAATAAAAACCAAAACCTTACTCCGGGCGAGTAAGGTTTTTTTGATGCTTTTCACCTCCGGCCCATGAAATGCAGGTACAGAAACAGCATGTTTTCCGGTAAATAGGAAGCCCCTTTCAGTATGATATCCTAAAAAAAAAATCGTTTTTGTTTTGTAAGTTATATTTACAAATGATCATTTCATTATGCTGTTGTAAACCACGTATATAGATAAGCTGTTGTCCCTTCATAACCAAACACCATGAACAAATTCCAATCATCATAGATGACGACATGCCTGCTTTCATCCATAAACAGCGACTCATCAATTTGAATACCGTTATTTTCATAGGTATGGATTCGCTGTAAAGCAGATGCTCCGTCAATTTTGGAAAAAATCCCATGCTCTATTACCGGTTCCAGTATGTTCGTTAATACAGCATCTCTAGTTTTCTCTATTACTGCTCTGTTCCATTCCCGGCTTGCTTCGGCATACTCTTCCCTCTCTAGTAATAAACAAAAGACATCTTCAATTGATCTATCTTCTGGCCTTTCAGCTGTTAAGTAAAAAACGAATGATTCTGAATCAGGCTGGCGAAATTCCTGAATGCTGATATGCGGTAAAACATCCAATTGGCTGCTGCATACTTTTTTAAGCTTTTGCTTTTTCAACATAAAAAAGCCTCCCTTTATTAATATCCTTGCGTAAAAAAGGTTTTGGCGCTTACAATAATTTTGAAAGGAATGATCACAATGGCAAATGCTCAATTCCCTCTTATCACACATAACCTATCTGTCGATCTTGTGAATACTGAAATCGTAAGCTATGATAAACGGCACGATCTCATCCAGTCAGAAAAAGACCTGATGACATGGTTTGAAATAATGGGAGAAACTGCTCCTTTTCTCAGTTCTTTGACGCTACAGGAAGTCCGGGGACAATTGCAGCGGATTCATCAATTCCGGGCTGAGCTGAGAAAACACTTTGAGTGTATCGCCGAGGGCAGCGAACCTTCCCCAGCTTTTATCTCTTTCCTGCAAGACCAAATCACCGCCGCTCCTTTTTCTTATCAAATCATAGATGACAAACTTGCCCGCATTCCGAATGGAAAACCAGATGATTCCATTTTATCGCTTATCGCTTACGATGCGTTATGGCTGATTCACACAAAAGAAATCCAACAGCTGAAACGGTGCGCAAACGAAAAGTGCATTTTGCTTTTTCTTGATAAAACAGGAAGACGAAAATGGTGCTCGATGAAGATATGCGGCAACAGACATAAGGTCTCACGCCATCAGAAAAAAATAAATCATGAGTAAGAATCCGTTCCCCAGCGAACGGTTTTTTTATTGTTTTGAAAAACTAACCTCTAAAAATTAAATTGACAGGTTAGTATTTACCTATTATTCTATACATACTGGAGGGATAAATTTGGAAAACAACTTCTTTTTAAAAATGAAAGGGACAGGAAAAACGCCTTTACGGGTAAACGGCAAAGACGCTGTTACAGGGCTTATCGGAGGATTTATGACCATATTAACACTGGCTTCGTTGACCGCTTATACATCAAGCTTATGGTTAATGGCGCCTTTTGGGGCAAGCTGTGTGCTCGTCTTCAGCGCTTGGAATGCTCCATTATCACAACCGAGAAATGTAATTGGCGGCCATTTTATTTCCGCGCTTACCGGGATTGTTGTCCTTCACATATTCGGCGCCCATCCATGGACCTTTGCATTGGGGACAGGGCTTGCCATTTGCTTGATGATGCTGACCAAAACCACTCATCCTCCTGCCGGCGCCGACCCGATTGTTGTCATTCAAGGGGCATATGCTTGGAGTTATTTAGTATTTCCCGTGCTCATTGGGTCTGTCATCATCGTGATCATTGCTCTCATTATTAATAACTTACGAAAAAATCGCCAATACCCCGCCTTTTGGCTATAACGTTTCCGTTTTTTCAAAACAAATGTTTCAAATGAGATAGGAAATGGGTACTAATCTATTAACTTTGTTACATATTTTTAGATACTCATTGGCTCAACAACTGAGGAGGAGACATTTGTGAAGAAAGACACAAGGAAATATATGATCTACTTTTTCGGCGCTTTAGGGGGACTGCTATATGGTTACGATACAGGTGTTATATCCGGAGCACTCCTGTTTATCAATAACGATATTCCTTTAACGACATTGACAGAAGGATTGGTTGTCAGCATGCTGCTCCTTGGCGCGATTTTCGGTTCTGCCTTGAGCGGCACATGCTCAGACCGCTGGGGCAGGAGAAAGGTTGTATTTGTCCTTTCCATCATTTTTATTATCGGTGCGCTCGCTTGCGCATTTTCTCAAACAATCGGCATGCTGATTGCATCTAGGGTGATACTCGGATTGGCCGTCGGCGGTTCAACGGCGCTTGTGCCCGTGTATCTTTCCGAAATGGCACCGACAAAAATTCGCGGTACACTCGGCACAATGAACAACTTAATGATTGTCACAGGAATTTTGCTCGCCTATATTGTGAACTACCTGTTCACACCGTTTGAAGCGTGGCGCTGGATGGTCGGTCTGGCCGCAGTGCCTGCCGTGCTTCTATTAATCGGCATCGCGTTCATGCCGGAATCGCCAAGATGGCTCGTGAAGCGCGGCCGTGAAGAAGAAGCGAGACGCATCATGAACATCACTCATGACCCCAAAGACATCGAAATGGAATTGGCAGAGATGAAGCAAGGGGAAGCGGAGAAAAAAGAAACGACACTTGGCGTGCTGAAAGCCAAATGGATTCGTCCCATGCTTCTGATTGGCGTCGGCCTTGCCATTTTCCAGCAGGCGGTCGGCATTAACACGGTCATCTACTACGCGCCGACCATTTTTACGAAGGCCGGTCTTGGCACGTCAGCTTCCGCACTCGGCACAATGGGAATCGGCGTCCTTAACGTCATCATGTGTATCACTGCCATGATCTTAATTGACCGTGTCGGCCGCAAAAAACTTCTGATCTGGGGAAGTATCGGCATCACACTGAGCCTTGCTGCTTTATCAGGCGTGCTCCTAACGCTCGGACTTTCCGCATCAACAGCGTGGATGACAGTAGTCTTTCTAGGTGTCTATATCGTCTTTTACCAGGCGACATGGGGTCCGGTAGTGTGGGTGCTCATGCCTGAGCTCTTCCCGTCCAAAGCACGCGGAGCCGCGACAGGGTTCACGACTTTGGTGTTATCGGCGGCCAATCTGATCGTGTCGCTCGTCTTCCCGCTGATGCTAAGCGCGATGGGCATCGCATGGGTCTTTATGGTTTTCTCAGTCATTTGTCTTCTCTCATTTTTCTTCGCGTTCTACATGGTACCGGAAACCAAAGGGAAAAGCTTGGAGGAAATTGAAGCAAGCCTGAAAAACCGGTTTAAAAAGAAGAAAAGCACCCAAAACCAAGTGCTGAATGAGCGTACATTATAAAAAAAGGAATCGTCTCCTTATGGGACGATTCCTTTTTCTGTTTACACCATGACCTTGCAAATATTGTTCGTAAATTCCACAGGGTCCTGAATCGGCAGGCCTTCGATGAGAAGCGCCTGATTGTACAGAAGGTTTGTGTACAGGCTCAGCTTCTCTTTATCTTGTTCAAACGCGTCCTGCAGCGTTTGGAATACCTCGTGATTTGGGTTGATTTCCAGCACTTTTTCCGCCTTCACATTTTGGCTGTCAGGCATCGCGTTTAAGATTTTTTCCATCTCAATTGTCACTTCGCCGTCAGCAGCAAGGCAGACTGGATGTGATTTAAGCCGTTTTGAGATTCTGACGTTTTTCACTTTGTCTGACAGAATGTTTTTCATTTCCTCAAACAGATCCTTATACTTGCTTTCCTCTTCCTCGGACTGCTTTTGGTCCTCATCCGTGTCTATGCCAAGGTCTCCGCTTGATACCGATTTAAATTCTTTTTCTTGATAAGATGCCAGCATTTTAATTGCAAACTCATCGATGTCCTCAGTAAAGTAGAGGATTTCATAACCTTTGTCTGCCACCATTTCCGTTTGCGGCAGTTTCTCAATGCGATCGTAAGAATCACCGGTCGCATAATAAATGTATTTCTGCTCCTCTGGCATTCTGGAAACATACTCGTCTAAGCTGACCAGTTTTTTCTCTTTTGAAGAGTAGAATAATAGGAGATCCTTCAATTGGTCCTTATTCGCGCCAAAATCATTGTACACGCCGAATTTCAGCTGTCTGCCGAACGCCTTGTAGAACGTCTCGTATTTCTCGCGGTCTTTTTTCAACAGGCTTTGCAGCTCGCTTTTGATTTTCTTGCTGATGTTTTTCGCGATCAGCTTCAGCTGGCGGTCATGCTGCAGCATTTCTCTGGAAATATTCAGCGACAGATCCTCAGAATCGACCATGCCCTTCACAAAGCTGAAGTGGTCCGGTAGCAGGTCTGCGCACTTATTCATGATCAGCACGCCATTGGAATACAGCTCCAAGCCTTTCTCATATTCCTTGGAATAGTAGTCAAACGGCATGTTTTCAGGGACGAATAGAATCGCGTTGTAGCGAACGGCTCCATCCACACTAATATGAACGTGTGTCAGCGGTTTATCAAACCCGTAATGCTTTTCAGCATAGAATTTTTCATAATCCTCATCTGTCAGCTCGCTTTTGTTTTTTCTCCAGATCGGCACCATGCTGTTGACCGTCTGCTCTTCCTGCACCTCTTCAAATTCATTTTCGCTGCCTTCCTTCGGCTTATTAATGGTTGTATCCATTTTGATCGGGTAGCGAATGAAGTCGGAGTACTTCTTGATGATCGCTTTTAAACGATATTCCTCTAAAAACTCGTCATAGCTGTCATCTTCTGTGTTCTCTTTGATTTTCAGGATAATGTCTGTACCGACAGAATCCTTTTCACACGGCTCAATCGTATAGCCGTCTGCACCCGCAGACTCCCATTTATAAGCCTCTTCGCTGCCAAGCGCTTTACTGATGACTGTCACGACATCGGCAACCATAAATGCCGCGTAAAAACCGACACCGAACTGCCCGATAATGTCATGTCCGTCTTTCAGCTCGTTTTCCTTTTTAAACGCGAGGGAACCGCTTTTTGCAATTGTTCCAAGATGCTGTTCAAGCTCATCCTTTGTCATTCCGATCCCCGTATCAGAGATGGTTAATGTTCTCGCATCTTTGTCAGCTGCGACCTTTATGTAGTAACTGTCTTTATCAAACGTAAGCGCATCGTCCGTAAGCGCTTTGTAATAGATTTTGTCAATCGCATCACTCGAATTGGAGATTAACTCGCGCAGGAAAATTTCTTTTTGGGTATAAATGGAGTTAATCATCATATCCAGCAAGCGTTTAGACTCTGCTTTAAACTCTTTTTTCGCCACTCTTGATCGCTCCTTTACCATTATGTAAACCCTTTTCAGCATCTATTTATCACATAAGATGACAATTGTCAATTAGATTGATAGATGCATATATATGTAAATTTAACACTAGTTGGATTTGTTTTCACTCTTTTTCTCACTTATTCTCATAAAAAAGAGAGGCTTCATCATCCTCTCTTTTTTTCTGTGTCATTCCAGCGGCCAAACTCCCGCTTCATCCATATATGCACCGGGTAGAAAAACAAACCGAACGGTATCAAAAACAATAGATTATGCCATGAAGCATTCAGAAATGCGCTTGCAGTCACCGGAAACGTAATCTCTTGCAATAAAAAAGAGATGACAGTCAGCACAACAAAAGCAGATGGAATGGTCACGAAGCAATAAAACTTGAGCTCCTTCTTATGCTGTACCTTCAAACTTACAAACCTCCCAACAATTTCTAATTCATCTTAACATATGCTGGCCTATCTTTTCTCGCATGTTTATCACTGCACATAGCGGGAAGACAAATAGAAAAAGGAGGTCTCGTATCATGGGAAGACTGGAAAACAAAACAGCAGTGATTACAGGCGCCGCGACAGGCATTGGGCAAGCGACGGCAGAGGTTTTTGCCAATGAAGGCGCGCGTGTGATCATCGGAGATATCAATAAAGATCAAATGGAAGAAACAGTTGACGCAATCAGAAAAAACGGAGGACAGGCCGAATCCTTTCACCTCGATGTGTCAGATGAAAACAGTGTGAAAGCATTTGCTGATCAAATCAAGGATGCATGCGGAACGATTGATATTCTGTTTAATAATGCCGGCGTTGATCAGGAAGGCGGAAAGGTGCACGAATATCCGGTTGACCTGTTTGACCGCATTATCGCCGTCGACCTGCGCGGCACGTTCCTCTGCAGCAAATATCTGATTCCGCTCATGCTCGAAAATGGAGGCTCCATCATCAACACCTCCTCCATGTCAGGCCGTGCCGCGGACCTTGACCGCTCCGGCTACAACGCAGCAAAAGGCGGCATCACCAACCTGACAAAAGCGATGGCGATCGACTACGCACGGAACGGCATCCGCGTCAATTCCATTTCACCGGGTACGATCGAAACCCCGCTGATTGACAAATTAGCAGGCACCAAAGAACAGGAAATGGGTGAAAAATTCCGCGAAGCCAACAAATGGGTCACGCCGCTCGGCCGCCTCGGCCAGCCGAAGGAAATGGCGACAGTGGCCCTGTTCCTCGCGTCAGACGACAGCTCATACGTCACAGGAGAGGACATCACCGCAGACGGTGGCATCATGGCATACACATGGCCAGGGAAAATGCTGATTGATGAGAAATGGAAGATAGAAACGAAATAAGAGAGGGGATGTCCCTCTCTTTTTGTCTTTCAAAGCAATACAACCTTATACTTTTTCACATCCAAAAACTGCAAAAATTCCCTCGCCAGCACTTCAGGCGGATGCGCCTTTCCTTCATCCAGCCGATACAAAAGCAACCCGATAATCATTGCGGATACATAATGGGCATAAAGCTTTTTCTCTGCGTGAATATCAGTTTGCTGATGCAGATAGAACGATTCCAGCGCTTTAAACATATCAGGTATCACATGAGGAACACCCCATTCCCGATTGAGTAAATGGACAATGGGCATGTTTGACAAAGCAGAAAGCAGACTGGCGAGCGCCTTCTCCGCTTCCTTTAAGGAAAATTCATTCGGGCTGGAGGCAATCGTCAGGTGATCAATGATCTCCGTACATGATCGCTGTATCATGGTTTGGAGCAATTCCTCTTTATTGGCATAGTGATCATAAAAGGTTGCGCGGCGGATATTGCTTTTCCGGGTAATATCCGAAATCGTGATGGCTGCGTAGTCTTTTTTCTCCGCCAGCACCTCCAGAAATGCCTTCTGGAGCGCCTCTCTCGTTCGAACCACACGCCTGTCGATTTGCTTGTCCTTCTCTCGCTCTCCTGGCACAGCTTGTCCAAACAGCCAATAAAATCTCTTTTGAGAAACAAGCTCCCATACCTTTTGGCTGATAGCTTCCGGAGTCGCGGCCGCATCCTCATTCAGCCAATACAGGATAATCGCGTACGTGTACAAGGCCCGGTAATGTCCGTAAATGTCCCGTTCGATCGGCGTCAAATTCACATGGACCGGAGTCAGCAGAACATCCTGCTGAAACACATCCCTAAAAAAACGATGGAAATGCCCTCTGTTCATCATCACAGAAAAAAAGGATCGATGCTCATGAACAAAGGACAGCGTCGGATGCACCGTTTGCCGTTTTTTGTTCAAATGAAGGGTATCCATATGACTGAAGGCGTCAAAAAGCGCTTTGCCCAGTCCTTCCTTCATATCTTCGATCACATCCTCAATGATTGAAAACTTATCCTCATAATAAAGGTAGAGCGATCCGCGGCTCACTTTGGCCTTCTCAGCGATTTCTTTCATTGTGATGTGTTGAATATTTCTTTCTTTCAATAAAGCCAGCAGCGCCTCTTTCACTTGAGCTTCAGCAGATTCCGGCACAAAAGACACCTCCAATCATTAGACAGATCTTCGATATATGTACGGTAACGTATAGATGGTTCACCGTTGTCTTTCTTACAGAAAAGGTACCACCTTATAATAGGTCCGAGAAAAGAAGAAAGCAAATGAGGGGGATTTTACAATGGAACAGCAAGTAAAGGACGACATCCAGCGTGTCTTTCAGCTTCAGAAAAAACAGCAAAAAGCCTTGCGCGCTTCAACAGCGGAACAGCGGAGAGAAAAGCTTCAACGCTTTTTAGATTCCGTCATCGCCCATGAAGAAGAAATCATCGAAGCGATCCGCAAAGACGTCCGCAAACCATATCACGAAGTCAAAAAAGCGGAAATCGAAGGAACAAAAAAAGCGATCAGAGATAATATGAACAACCTGGAACAATGGATGGCGCCTAAAGAAGTCGGTTCATCGTTAAGCCCTGACGCAAACGGAATTCTTATGTACGAGCCTAAAGGCGTCACACTCATCCTCGGCCCGTGGAACTATCCGTTTATGCTGACGATGGCGCCGCTTGCCGCTTCTCTCGCAGCCGGAAACAGCGCGATTGTGAAGCTGTCCGATTTCACGATGAACACGAGCAACATTGCCGCAAAAGTAATCCGCGAAGCTTTTGATGAAAAAGAAGTCGCGATTTTTGAAGGAGAGGTTGAGGTGGCAACCGAGCTTCTGGATCAGCCGTTCGACCATATTTTCTTCACTGGAAGCACAAATGTCGGGAAAATCGTCATGACAGCGGCTGCCAAACACTTGGCATCTGTCACACTTGAGCTTGGCGGCAAGAGCCCAACGATTATCGACAGCGATTACGATCTGATGGACGCAGCGAAAAAGATCGCCGTCGGGAAATTCGTAAACGCCGGCCAAACCTGCATCGCACCTGATTACCTGTTCATTAAAAAAGACGTTCAGGACAGGTTCGCGGGGATTTTACAAACAATCGTCAACGCAGGATTTATGGAGGATGATCATACCCCAGACCGCAGCAAATTTACGCAGATCGTCAATGACCGCAACTTCAACCGCGTCAAAGATCTGTTCGACGATGCCATCGAAAAAGGGGCGGAAGTGGTGTTCGGCGGCGTATTTGATGCCAGCGACCGCACGATCTCGCCAACCGTTTTGAAAAACGTCACGCCTGACATGAAAATCATGCAGGAGGAAATCTTCGCACCAATCCTGCCGATGATGAATTATGAAGACATCGACGAGGTCATCGATTACGTAAATGATCACGATAAACCGCTTGCGCTTTATGTATTCAGCCAAAACCAAGACCTGATTGACAACGTCCTTCAGCACACGACATCAGGAAATGCCGCCATCAATGATGTCGTCGTCCATTTCAGTGACGTCAACCTGCCATTCGGCGGCGTCAACACAAGCGGAATCGGCTCCTATCATGGGGTATACGGATTCAAAGAGTTTTCTCATGAGAAGGGTGTCTTTATTCAGGCCTCTAAATAATCGTAATGAAGAGAATCTGCATCATCTTGCAGGTTCTCTTTCGCTTTTCACCCAACCTTTCTATCATTCTATAAACCTGAAAACTAAAAGGGAAAATAAAGAAATGACTGGTTATAAAATATGTTACAAGACAATACTCCTCTAGAGGTAAATGAAACCGTACAGCCTCTAACGTATAATATCAAAATTTATACATAGAAAAGCAAAAAAGGCTGCAGAGATCTTCTCGCCAGCCTTTTCTGACATTCAATTATTTCCCAAAATCCACTAGTTTCTGATAGATTCTGATATAAATCGTTACGTCCTCAGCAAATCAAAGCTTTCATATGAAATAATTTGACCATAAATGAGATCGCAATAAGTACAGCATATTGTCCATTTTATAATTGTATGAGCAGTAAAATTACAAGTCTAGGAAACTATGTAATACTTCTTGTAACGGGCTTTTTTGATGCAGAACGAAAAGCGGCAAAAAACCAAATGACATTGACAGCAGCCGCAGCGAGACTAACCCCAATTACAAAGATCACCTCAGAAAGCAGATGGTCACTGAACAAACTAAACATCAAGATAAACCCGGCAGAAGACAAGTGAATCAGCAGCCCAAAGCCGCAAAGCACGGCCATTACATACCTCATCGCATCTACTCCAAGCATGTAAATGAGAAAAGGAATGAAATACAACACTAGGATCATACCGATAGCTGACCACATGCCGACTGAGTTAAATTGATTGGACGCCCCTCCCGTTCCGGCCAGCTGCGAAAGTGAAGCAGCGACAATCATGGCACAAAAAAGGAACGCGGAAATGATTGTTACGATCGCCACGCTGTTTTTTCTAGACATAAACAGACACCCCATAAAATAGAAAATTTACCCCTTTATATCTTAAAACAAAAACAGCGGAAAAAGCGATCAAAACTAAAAGATATACCCCTTGCTTCAATTTGGGGTATATCTCTGCGATATGTTATGAGCCAAACATCCGATCCATTTGTTTCAGGTCATCTTCTGATAAATGAATATCTGCTGTTTTTAGATTAGCTTTCAGCTGCTCAGGCAGAGTGGCTCCCGGAATAATCATATCAATCCCCGGCTGGTGTAACAGCCAAGCCAATGCAATTTGCGCCGGTTCCGCTTGTTTTTGTCCAGCAAACTGCTTTAATTTCTCCACTTTCTCAAGGTTCTCCAAAAATGCCTGACGCTGAAAAAGCGGGTGATTCGATCTTGATACATCAGTGAAAACATCATCGTGTTTGTACCGCCCGGCAAGCAATCCGGAAGCGAGAGGATAAAACGGGATAACAGAGATGCTTTTTTCTCTGCAGTATGGCAGAATGTCCTCCTCAGCATGCCGTACAAGTAAAGAGTACTCAGTTTGAAACACGTCCAAATGGCCATCAGCATTAAACTCCTGCAGCTGATCAAAGTCCAGATTAGATGCGCCAACAGCTCTAATTTTGCCTTCCTTTTTTAACTGAGCCAGCGCGTCCGCCGCTTCCCCTAATGGTGTTCGGCTGTCAGGAAAATGCAAAAAAAGGATATCAATATAATCGGTTTGCAATCGAATAAGCGCTTCATCAGCAGCCTTGCGCAGCGCTGACGGTCGAATGTCTGTCTTCACAGCTCCATTCACAAACTCGGGAGAAGGGGAAACCTTTGTTGAAATCACGATCTTTTCCCGATTGCTGCGCTGCTTAACGGTCTCTCCAATCAGCTCCTCAGACCTGCCCAAGCCATATAAATATGCTGTATCAATAAAATCAATGCCTTCATCAAATGCAGCATGAATCAGATCTTTTCCCATCTCATCCGTCACCTTGGGATACATCATCGCATTACCGACAACACCTGTACCTAAACCAATGTTGAAAGCGTTCAGCCCGGTCTTTCCAATATTTACGTTTTTCATGTATAAAACACTTCCCTATTCGCGTGATTCCCTGATGCCAGGGTTGTGTTTTATGCTAAAACCTGGTGTAAACACCAGGTCAATACCTATTTTTTTACTGCGGGGGCCCAAATCCTTCTCCGCTCTCCAGCTTTTCTTCAATCAGTTCCCAAATTGTTTGCAGTTCTTTCTGTTTCTGTTTCAACTTATCCTGATAGTTTTTCAGCAGCGCGCGCTGATGATCATCTAACCTGTCAGTCTGCTCTTGCAGGCTGAGGAAGGGTTTTATTTCCTCCAAAGACATACCCGTTTTCTTCAGACATCTGATAAAGATGAGCCGTTTTTTATCGTCCTCACTGAACGCTCGATGCCCATTTGCCTTTCGTTTGACTGGCGGAAGCAGTCCGATCTTCTCATAATAACGGATGGCATCTTCGGTCATTTGGCAATGTTCCATCATTTCTTTTAATGTATAAGACATTTTTCATCACCTGCTAGTAGATTTATATAGTAAAAACAGAAGGATAAAAGACTCATTTTTCTGTAATATCAGGATTTTATCACCATACCATATTGCATGTACTTCTTTTTCAAAGTATACTATTCCAGATTCATTCAAAGGAGAGAGAAAAATACATGGAAAAACCAGCAGGATTTTGGATTCGTTTTTTAGCTTATTTTATTGACGGCATTATTGTATCTATTCCTAGTTATATTATTCTATTTATGATCAATTCTGTTTTTGTAGCTGGGGCTGTGGCAACAAACCCTTACATGACGGAAGAAGAGTATTTAGTGAAATACATGACGATTGCATTTTTGCCTACTATGCTGATCATGATCGTCATCAGTGTGTTATATTACGGACTGCTCACAGCTTCTAAAATGCAAGGCACACTTGGCAAAAAAATTCTTGGCCTGAAAGTGGTCAATGAACAAGGTAAACGGGTTTCTGTCGGACAGGCAATTGGCCGTTACTTTGCCTATATCTTATCTGGAATCATCTTTTATATCGGGTTTATCATGATCGCCTTTGGAGAGAAAAAAGGCCTGCATGACATCATCTGCAAAACACGTGTCGTGTATAAATAATAGAAAAAAGTCTAGACGCCAATAGGCATCTAGACTTTTGTTTTCTTTACAATAGGCTGCCACGACAGATACGTAGCGCTTCTCCACAGCCACTCAAACGGCCCCATCCGAAAGACCCGAAGCCAAAGATGGCTGAAGACCATTTGAACGGCACAAACGGCAATTGTAATGAGCACACCGGCAGCAGGGTACACTTTTCCATACAGGCCCAAGCCGTAATGATAAAAAATCCAAGTACATACAATAGACTGCATCAGATAATTGGTAAATGCCATCCTCCCAACAGCGGAGAATGATTGCAGCACTGTTCTCACTCTTGTTTTATGGTATAGATAGACAACCGTGGTAACATAGAAAAACATGAGAAAAGGCGCGCCAATCAGCAGAAATAGTTCCTTTTCCGTTACACTGTACAGCACATGGGCGCCGATGCCGATGACAAGCCCAGCCATCCATAATCGTTTTAATCCTTTGCGATGCTTTTCCGGTTCATGCAAATACCGTGATTTTGCTGCCGCAGCTCCCAGCAAAAACATGCTGAAATATGGAATGGATGCAAAGAAAAAGTTGAGCGGATTATACGTAAGCATGCCATTCGAAGACATGTAAACAAGACGGTCGTGGATCCGCTGTTCTGCAATGTCCCTCAGGCTGCCGCTTCCATAAACATGAATCGCTTGTTTTGCCTGGTGTGTTACCGCTTGTACCCATTCCTGTCCGTTTGATTGATCAAAACTTGTCAACATGAACGGAATGGAAAACAGAAGATACAAAGAGACCGCCCATATCAGCAGTGTTTTCGGCTTTGCTTTTCGAAACAAGAGCAGGACAAAACCGAGCAGGGCATATTCTGTTAAAATATCCCCGTCCCATATCAAAAACGCATGAATCGTTCCAAACAAGAGAAGCGCCATCAACCTTCTCACATATAACGGAACAAACCGTTTCCCTTTGTTTTCTGCTCTCTCCATCGTGACAACCATGCCAAATCCAAATAAAAAGGAAAACAATAAAATACATTTTGTTTGAATGAAGAATTTCAGTATGTCTGCGGCGGCAAAATCAGCTTCAGACCACTTATCCATGAAAAAATTCTCTTTTCCAAGCATAGACAAATACATATCCGGATAACTGAAATGTGCCAGATTGACAAATAAGATGCCGAAAATCGCCATTCCTCTCAGCACATCAAGCACACCGATCCGCTCATTTGCCAAAGTCGGCTGTAATGAAGACATAGCCATCACGCTCCTTTTTTCTGTACCTTAAGGGTATGAAAAAATGAAGCGCGGAAACATCGATTTAGGTGTCAGGCCGGCATGAAAACCTTACAATCTTGTCATCTTTATGGTTTCATCACCTTTAAATCTAATGCTTCGATATTCTGCAAAACGCGATCAAAGCGCAAAGCCTGAGGCTCACTTGGGAAGATGTGGCCTTCATACGGGTCGCCTAACGTCCGGAAAAACGGTTCAAATAAACCAGGAACCAATACGCCCACCATCTTTGTATAGTGAGAATCAAGGCGATAGGAGTGAACGGTATTTGCAGGGACATGCAGGAAATCTCCCGGATTCAGCTGAATTTCCTGGCCATCTGCCCACATCGTCATCTGACCTTCAAGGCAATAAAATGTTTCTGTATGATGTTCATGGTAGTGATCAACGATTCGGTCACCTTTAGGGCCTTCAGAGGATACGACGATAAACTGGCCATCTGTATTTTTTTGTGCAGCCACAATGCGGTGAAGCTGATCTCCAGTCAACAGGCGATCTCCTTCTCCAGATTCAAGAACGTATGGAACGGCTCCATCTGGCAGCTCTGTAAGTTCCGCTAATTTGGCCGAACATGCAGGCTTTTCTTCATCTAGAAATACAATGTCCGCTACAGCGGCTGCTTCTGCAAATCGATCGTTTGAGACTTCTTCGCTTGCGTACGGCGGATGTTCAGCGTGATCATATGGATTCCCAATAACGGAATACATGTGTGCTACGTTTCCTCTCATCGTGTAGGACACCAGTCTTGTTCTGTGGCTCTGCATCCGGTAGCTGTGCGGTGTTCCCGCCGGAATGTTGGCATAATCACCTGATATTAATAAATAGCGTTCACCATCAAGTGTCAGTTCCAGTTTCCCGTCCAAAACGAGAATTCCTTCATGTGTGTCCTTGTGGACGTGAAGCGGAAAGGCATCTCCTTTTCCCCCGGAAAGAAGCACGATCTCAAACAAATCACCTGTGCTCCTCCCATTCGCCATCACCGTGGCAACCTGTCTGCCGAACAGATAGCGTTCGCCTTCTCCGCTCCGGAGCAAATAAGGCATTTTTTCTTTAGGCAATGAATGTGTACATAATGTTTTCATATTATCATTTCCTCCAATTTAGACCAGTCTATATATTATCATTCATTTGTCTAGACCGTTCTATATAATTGTAGAAGAAAGGATAACAAAATGCTACCCTTTTTTTCTCACCAGCACTGGTATTTGTTCGGCAATGAGAAGAAGGGGCGTTTTGTCTTTATTCGTTAACGAAAGCATGATGCCGCCCTCAATCATCGAATTAATCAGCGTTCCAAGCTGATTTGCTTCTTCTTCTGCAAATCCGTTTTCCATTAATTTTCTGGCAAAAACCGCTTCCCAGCTTTTAAACACCTTCATGCAAACCGTCCGCAGCGGTTCACTGATTAACGCTGTCTCACTCGCCAGCAAACCGACTGGAATACCTTTAATGCTTTCTGTGTTGTCAAATTGGCTGGCTGTTTTTTTGATAAAAAGCTGAATCGCTTCAACAGGATCAGAGGATTCATCCATGCTTTGCTGTATCAGATGTTCAACGATCTTACCTGTATATGTAACCGCTTCAATTGCTAGTTCTTCTTTGCCATTCGGAAAAAAGTGATAAAGCGATCCTTTTGGAGCACCGCTTTCTTTTACAATCTGGTTCAAACCTGTCGCGTGATATCCTTGCAGCTGGAACAGACGTGACGCCGTGTGAAGGATTTTTTCACGTGAATCTCCTCTGCTAGTCATTAAAACATTCCCTCCTAGGTATGGTAGAGCGACTTATATAATATAAAAAAGAACCCTGTGATTGTCAAAAGGGGTAAGACCCTCCCGGATGGGGTAAATGTACAAAAACAGCGTCTAGGAGGGATCTCTCAATGACAATCGATCATTCAGTCACGAATACAGAACAGCTTGAACGACAAAACCCCGCCATAAAAACAAAGCTCAAACTGAAAAAGCTTAAGGATCAGGTGATCGTCATTACCGGCGCTTCAAGCGGAATCGGACTTGTCACGGCACGAATGGCAGCTGAAAAAGGCGCAAAGGTCGTGGCAGCAGCACGAAATGAAGACGCGCTGAAGGAGCTCACTGATGAACTTAAGAAAAAAGGGCACGACGCCATATGGGTAAAGGCGGATGTCGGAAAAGAAGAGGACGTCAACCGCATCGCAGAAACCGCGATCAGCACATTCGGCCGCTTTGACACATGGGTCAACAATGCGGCCGTCTCGACTTTCGGACATGCCATGGACGTCACCGTCGAAGACATGAAGCGCATGTTCGACACAAATTTCTGGGGACCTGTTTACGGAACAAGAGCGGCTGTCAAACACTACACCGGCAGAGGTGTGCCGGGCGCACTCATTAATGTAGGAAGCCTGTTCGGAGACAGGGGCACGGTCATTCAATCCACATATGCATCTGCCAAATTTGCGCTTCACGGCTGGACGGAAAGCATCCGAATGGAGCTCGAAAAGGAACAGGCGCCCGTCTCGGTAACGCTCATCCACCCGGGCAGAATTGACACGCCTTATAACGAGCATGCGCACAGCTACCTCGACAAACAGCCGGCTCATTGCCGCTCCATGATCTATCCGCCGGAAGCGGTCGCTGAAGCTATCCTGTTTGCCGCCGAACACCCTAAGCGCGACATGTACATCGGCTCACAGGCCAAAGCCATCGCCATGCTGGGCACGCTTTTCCCTCGTCTGACCGACAGACTGATGGAAAAAATCATGTATCACAGCCAGCATGCCGAAAAACCGTCCAAACCGCGAGAAGAAAGCGCTCTTTATGATGCGGGCTGCGGTATGCATGACAGAGGAACAAATAAAGGATGGATGAGGTCAAGAAGCTACTACACGAAAGCGACGCAGCGCCCCATTGTATCTGCGGCTGTTGTTGCCGGACTAGTGGCTTGGGCTGCCGCCAAACGATGCAGATAATCTCTAACCATAAGAAAAACCCATGCTGTTCCAGCGAACCATGGGTTTTTCAGCTGTTAATCGATAAAAGCCTTGTTCATACGCTGCAGCAGCTCGCCGAACATCTCTTTTTCCTGTGTTGACCATTCTTTCAGCATCTGTTCATAACGTTCAAGGCGCTTTTGCTTATCGGCTTTTAATGCTTGTTTGCCGAGCTTTGTAATGGTAAACAGACTGACTCTGCCATCGGAAGGGTCTGAGAAACGATAGATAAGCTCCTTCGCCTCTAATGCAGCTGCTTGTCTTGAAAGAGTAGAGATATCTAATTTAAACGAATCGGCCAGCTCCTTTACGCGGGCAGGCCCAAATTCATCCAATTGTCTTAACAATAAGTAGGATGATCTCTCCAAATTCCCTGTTCTTTTCTCTGATTGATCCAGATAAACAGCTCTCCTGATAAAAGTCGTCAGCTCATATTCAATTAATTCAACTGGATTTTGATTTTGCAATCGCTCTCGCTCCCTATTCCAATCTCCGGCATTGACAACATCATATATACTTGTATAATACAAATGTACATTAACTGAATAAATACAAGTCGTTATATGACTAAATCAATTATTATACTTGTATAGTACAATCATATAAGAAGAAAGTAAAGCGATTCCTCAGAACCATCCTAGAAGCAAGCACCAGAAAGGAGGAAGCTGTTCTGATTGGAGAGCAGCACTTGATGTGAAAACCATACGAATTATCTTGCAAGTGTTGATATTATATGTATTTTTTATGATCGGGGAAGCCATTCAGCATCTGTTTCATTTACCCGTGTCAGGAAGCATCGTTGGATTGGTATTGCTTCTGATCTGCTTGGGCCTCCGTATTGTTCCCGTCTCCCTCATTGAAGACGGAGCAGGGTTTTTATTATCCTTCCTTCCATTGTTGTTCATCCCGGCAATGACAGGAGTGATAAACTATCCGTCTCTCATTTCATTCAATGGTCTGATGCTGCTGATTACAGTCGTTCTGAGCACCATCGTCACGATCATTGCGGCTGGATTCGCCAGCCAGCTATTAGAGAAAAAAGCAAAAAAACGGGAGGAGAAAGAGAAATGCAGCAAGCATGTATCGCGATCATTATAATTCTTTTAACAGTTGCCGCTTATTTAGCGATGGTCAAACTCTATAAGCGATTCCCGCTTCCATTTCTGATCCCTGTTCTGACAACGACCATTTTGATTGTAGCGGCTTTGATGATGTTTCATGTTTCCTATGAAGGCTATATGATCGGGGGGAAATGGATCAATTCTTTGCTTGGGCCGGCTGTCGTGGCACTGGCCTATCCGCTTTATAAACAATGGCATATCATTGTCAAACATTGTGTTCCCATTCTAGGCGGCGTCCTAGTCGGATTATGCATGGGAATGATCAGCGGGCTGATCTTCGCAGAAGCATTCGGGATTGATCATGATCTCTTATTATCCATTCTGCCAAAGTCGATCACAACCCCTGTCGCTATTCAGATCGCCGCCGGTCTTGGCGGCGTCCCTTCCATGACAGTCGTATTTGTCATGATTGCGGGCTTTTCAGGCGTCATCCTCGGGCCTCTTTTCCTAAAATGGCTTCGCATACGCAGTTCCCTTGGACAAGGCATTGCATTAGGCAGCGCCTCCCATGCACTGGGTACCTCCAAAGCGTTGGAATATGGGGAATTGGCCGTCTCCATGAGTTCCGTCTCCATGACGCTTTGTGCGGTGCTCGGCTCATTCTTCGGCCCGCTCGTCGTCTGGCTGTTTCATATTTAACAAAGAAAGACTGCCCCGGGGGAGGGCAGTCTTTTTCGTTTAAGAAGCAAAAAAATCAATCAACGGCTGAAAGTCCTTAGATAAATCAACGTCATTCGGTTCTGCTTGAAGCAGGCGGTCAATCATGCGCTCCAGCTCCTCAACATCATTCTTATCCGTATACTCAATGAAGTTTAAGCTTTCAAGCCAATCCCGGTATGAATGTTTGGCTTTGCCATAGCTGTTTCCAAAGACAAGGCAAGGTGTTTTGGTGATAATCGAGAAAATCATCGCGTGAAGGCGGTCGGTAATCACCAATTTACTGGAACCGATGCGGTCTAGCATCTCCATAAAATGCTTTTCACGATCGGCGTAGTCGATGGTGTCGACCGTATCCAGCACCGTATCGGTACGCTCTGTGTAAGTTGTTTTTTCTGCCCATTTCTTCATCTGTGAAATAAAATCTTCGTCAGTCACTTTCTCCTTATCCGCTCTTAAAATAAAGAGAACGCCGTCCCGCTCGAGCTCTCGCGGCACAATATCCAAGGAAAGCACCATGTCCGGTGTAAAGATCACATTGGAGTTGAAGGTCTCTTTCACAACATCCAGTGTTTGCGTCTCACGCGCAGCAATCGTTAAGTTTGTATTTTGATGGTACGCATCCTGTGTTTTTTTCTTTTCCTTCTGTCCTTCCTCTGTATCCTCAAAATAAACGGATTGCGGCAGAGAAATTGATTTGTAGTCTTTAAACGCCGAAAAGACCTTTCTTCTGTCTTCCTCAATATCGAGATAAAGGTTTCCTAAGTTCCCTCCGCCTGTAAAGCAGACAATATCGTCTTCACGAATGATCTCCTTCACCAATTCAATGCCCTCATCCGTCGCATAATCCATAATCTCAATGTATTCATAATACGGAAAATGATTTTTGATAAATTTCTCTTCCGCATACGCAATCGCTTGGTCTCCAATGTTTGTGTAACTAGGGGAACCAAACAGAAATACTTTTCGTTTATCATTTAACAGAGCTTCCGGCTCCACATTTGGCGCAATGCCTTTTACTAGTTTTTTGCCTTTGATTTCTTGTACAGTCATATCTGCGTCCTCCTTCTGGGATGAATTCCTCATTGTGTGTTAACTGTCTCTACCCAAAAAGAAGGATGGCTATGCATTGGTATGTGCATCAGCTATATCAGAAACATCGTTTTCGCCAATTTGATAGACGCTGCAATGTCCCGCGCCGTTCTTTCCATATATTCCGCGGCATGTTCAAACGCATCTTCTAGAGTCACGGCTCCGGGGACGATGCTGAAAAGCGCATCGATTCCGTGTTGATAGACGGCATCACTGTCACGTGATACTGATCCCGCAATACCGATGACAGGCACATCGTATGATTTAGCCGCCTTGGCTACGCCGATCGGCGTTTTTCCATGAACCGTTTGGCTGTCGATCCGTCCCTCGCCGGTAATCACAAGATCTGCATCCTGAACGATACTTTCAAAATCAACCGCTTCAAGGACAATATCAATGCCTCTTTTCAGGTCAGCCTGAAGATAAGTCAGCAGGCTCCATCCAAGACCGCCCGCTGCACCGGCGCCCTCTGTATCTCGGAAGGTTGATCCGAGCTCTTTTTCTGCCATATCAGCGAAATGGCTTACGTTCTGTTCTAGTACATCCAGCATTTCGGCCGTCGCGCCTTTTTGCGGCCCGAAAACAGCCGTAGCACCCTTTGGTCCTGTTAACGGATTGTCCACGTCACAGGCAACTTCCAGTTTGACATTCCGCAATCTGGAATCAAGCCCGCTAACATCTATTGATGCAAGCTGAGATAACGCGCCGCCCCCTGGGCCAATCTCGCTGCCTGAGTTATCAAGAAGCCTTCCGCCCAATGCCTGAATCATCCCTGCTCCCCCGTCGTTCGTGGCGCTTCCGCCAATTCCGATGATCAATCGCTCCGCTCCCGCATCAAGAGCCGCTCCGATTAATTCTCCCGTTCCCCTTGTTGTAGTGATGAGCGGATTTCGCTTATCTACAGGCACCAGATGCAGCCCTGAAGCAGCAGCCATTTCAATCACAGCTGTTCTCCCATCTCCCATCATGCCAAAGAAAGCTTTCACCGGTTCCCCCAGCGGCCCTGTGACAACTTGCTCTATGATCCTTCCATTGGTCGCATCGACTAGAGATTGAACGGTTCCCTCACCGCCGTCCGCCACCGGCAATTTTCTGTAATCAGCACCCGGAAAGACCGATTTGAAACCTCTTTCTATCGCTTCGGCTGCCTCCAGAGCTGATAAGCTTTCCTTAAAAGAATCAGGTGCAATGATGATTTTCATCCAAATCGCCTCTTTCAAAACATGATTCACTTATGCTAGTTATCTCCAATGTACCATATTCCATTTAGAAATAAATACCATAATGATTGGGAAAAATTTTATTAAAAATTAGAAATGAAAGTGTTTGCATAAAAGAAATATTCACGTTATCATACTTGTATACAAGTATACTCCTTGAGTGAGGAAGGTGAGTGTATGCTAGACTCCAAAGACCTGTTGTATCCCGCAAAATGGCTCTCAAAAGCGTCAACCGGAGTTCGTGTCGCATACGAGCTGAGAATGCGGATCGTTTCAGGCCTGATTGAAAGCGGTACCATTTTATCAGAAAATACAATCGCCGCCGAGTTTTCAGTAAGCCGTTCGCCGGTTCGCGAAGCGCTAAAAATTCTCGCATCCGAAAAAATCATCCGCTTAGAACGAATGGGAGCGGTCGTAATTGGTTTAACTGAGAAGAAAATCGCGGAAATTTATGATGTGCGGCTACTATTAGAAACATTTGTCTTTGAACGGCTTGTCAAAATAGACATTGAGCCTTTAGTTAAGGATCTCAGCAAAATTCTTGAAATGATGAAAGTCTCAATCAAATATGAGGACGCTGACGAATTTTCATTTCAAGATGTGCTGTTCCATGAAACGATTATCCGAGCGATTGATCATTCATACATTCAGATGATCTGGAACAATCTAAAACCCGTCATGGAAAGCTTTATTCTTTTATCGATGCGGGTACGGTTAAAGGAAAAGTATGAAGACTTCACAAGGATCTTAGATAACCACGAGCTTTATATTCAAGCCATCAAAACAAAGGATAGGGCGCTGATGATTCAGTCTCTTCACCAAAACTTTGATGATGTGCAGGATAAGGTAGAAGACCTATGGCTCTCACAACAAATGCTGGCAAAAGGAGCTGAATACAGCAATGACTAGTTATATGTTAGGAATCGATATCGGCACGACAAGCACAAAAGCTGTGCTGTTCAGTGAAAACGGGGATGTGGTACAGAAAGAAAGCATCGGCTACCCGCTCTATACACCGGACATCTCAACAGCAGAACAAAACCCGGAAGAGATATTTCAGGCAGTCATCCGTACAACAGCGAAAATTACAAAACAGCATCCCGAAAAACAGATCTCTTTCATTTCATTCAGCAGCGCCATGCACAGCGTCATTGCAATCGACGAAAATGACAAGCCGCTGACGCCATGCATCACATGGGCCGACAACCGAAGTGAAGGCTGGGCGCATAGGATCAAAGAGGAATTGAACGGACATGAGGTGTACAAACGGACGGGAACACCGATTCATCCGATGGCACCGTTAAGTAAAATTGCCTGGATCACGAATGAACGGAAAGAAATCGCTTCCAAGGCAAAAAAATATATCGGCATCAAAGAGTACATTTTTAAACAGCTGTTCAATGAGTATGTCATCGATTACTCCTTGGCATCAGCGACAGGCATGATGAACCTGAAGAGCTTGGATTGGGACGAAGAGGCACTGCGCATCGCAGGCATCACGCCGGATCACTTATCCAAACTCGTGCCGACAACCGAGATCTTTCAGCACTGCAGCCCGGAAATAGCGATCCAAATGGGAATCGATCCGGAAACGCCTTTTGTCATCGGCGCCAGCGACGGCGTGCTGTCCAACCTCGGCGTCAACGCCATTAAAAAGGGCGAAATCGCCGTCACCATCGGAACAAGCGGTGCCATCCGGACGATTATTGACAAGCCGCAAACCGATGAAAAAGGGAGAATTTTCTGCTATGCCTTGACGGACAAGCATTGGGTTATTGGGGGACCTGTGAACAATGGGGGCATCGTCCTTCGCTGGATCAGAGACGAGTTTGCCTCCTCCGAAATCGAAACAGCGACACGGCTGGGCATTGATCCATATGACGTGCTGACGAAAATTGCCCAACGCGTCAGACCCGGTTCTGACGGTCTGCTGTTCCACCCATATCTCGCCGGAGAACGCGCTCCGTTGTGGAATCCGGATGTACGCGGCTCATTTTTTGGCCTGACCATGTCGCATAAGAAAGAGCATATGATACGCGCGGCATTGGAAGGCGTCATTTACAACCTGTACACGGTGTTCTTGGCGTTAACTGAATGCATGGATGGCCCGGTAACCCGCATCCAAGCGACAGGGGGATTTGCAAGGTCGGAGGTTTGGCGCCAAATGATGTCGGATATCTTCGAATCAGAGGTAGTCGTTCCGGAAAGCTACGAAAGCTCATGTCTCGGCGCCTGCATTTTAGGCCTGTATGCAACAGGAAAAATTGACTCTTTCGACGCCGTGTCCGACATGATCGGCAGCACATACAGACATACGCCGATCGAAGACTCAGCCAAGGAATACAGAACATTAATGCCGATTTTCATCAATCTATCAAGATTATTAGAAAATCAATATACACAAATTGCAGATTATCAGAGGGGCTTAATCACACACAAATAGTACATGACATGAAGGGGAGGGCATTACCATGCCGTTAATCATCGTTGCACTTGGGATCTTAGCATTACTATTTCTGATTATGGGCTTAAAATTAAACACATTTATTTCCCTGCTGGTCGTATCGTTCGGCGTGGCACTGGCACTCGGGATGCCGTTCGATAAAGTTGTCAGCTCCATCGAAGCAGGAATAGGGGGGACTCTTGGCCACATCGCGCTCATCTTCGGACTCGGTGCGATGCTGGGCAAGCTGATCGCGGATTCAGGAGGCGCACAGCGCATTGCGATGACGCTCGTCAACAAATTCGGTGAGAAAAATATTCAATGGGCCGTTGTCATTGCCTCATTCATTATTGGGATTGCGTTATTTTTTGAAGTAGGACTGGTTCTATTAATTCCGATTGTCTTTGCGATTTCAAGAGAATTGAAGATTTCTATTTTATTTCTCGGAATCCCGATGGTCGCGGCACTATCCGTCACACACGGTTTCCTGCCGCCGCACCCGGGACCTACGGCGATCGCCGGTGAGTATGGCGCAAACATTGGAGAAGTGCTGCTGTACGGCTTTATTGTTGCTGTTCCGACAGTGCTCATCGCAGGGCCGTTATTTACAAAGTTCGCGAAAAAAATCGTTCCTGCATCATTTGCGAAAAACGGCAATATTGCATCACTCGGCACACAAAAAACGTTTAACCTTGAAGAAACACCCGGCTTTGGAATCAGTGTCTTTACCGCAATGCTCCCGATTATCATCATGTCGGTCGCGACCATTATCGACCTGCTTCAAGAAACAATCGGGTTTGCAGATAACGGAGTTTTAGCTTTTATCAGATTGATTGGAAACGCATCGACTGCTATGATTATTTCGTTATTGGTCGCAGTCTATACAATGGGCATCAAGCGCAACATTCCAGTCAAAACCGTGATGGATTCTTGTTCAACTGCCATTTCACAAATTGGCATGATGCTTTTGATCATCGGAGGAGGCGGCGCCTTCAAACAAGTGCTGATCAACGGCGGTGTCGGCGATTACGTAGCAGACTTATTCAAAGGAACGGCATTATCACCAATCATTCTGGCATGGCTCATCGCGGCGATCCTGCGCATCTCTCTAGGATCAGCGACTGTTGCCGCACTAAGCACAACAGGTCTGGTCATCCCGTTATTGGGCCATTCTGATGTTAACCTGGCGTTAGTCGTGCTCGCAACAGGCGCCGGAAGTGTCATCGCTTCACACGTCAATGACGCCGGCTTCTGGATGTTCAAGGAATACTTCGGATTAAGCATGAAAGAAACATTCGCCACATGGACATTGCTGGAAACCATTATTTCCGTTGCTGGACTGGGATTCATTTTATTGTTAAGTTTAGTTGTATGAAATTAAGAAGGAGCTGTAACACATGTTCAATTCGATTGGTGTCATAGGCTTAGGCGTAATGGGAAGCAACATCGCCTTAAACATGGCAAATAAAGGCGAAAACGTCGCTGTCTATAATTACACCAGAGATTTAACGGACCAGCTTATCCAAAAGCTGGATGGACAATCTCTCAGCCCGTATTACGAGCTTGAGGACTTTGTTCAATCGTTAGAAAAACCAAGAAAAATCTTTTTGATGGTCACAGCGGGAAAACCCGTAGATTCCGTCATCCAATCATTAAAGCCTTTGCTTGAAGAAGGCGACGTCATCATGGACGGAGGAAACTCCCACTATGAAGACACAGAAAGAAGATATGACGAGCTGAAGGAAAAAGGGATCGGCTACCTGGGAGTCGGCATTTCCGGCGGTGAAGTCGGTGCATTAACAGGGCCTTCCATCATGCCGGGCGGAGATCGCGACGTCTATGAGAAAGCCGCTCCTATCCTGACGAAAATCGCAGCTCAAGTCGGAGATGACCCTTGCTGTGTCTATATCGGACCAAAAGGGGCAGGGCACTTTACAAAGATGGTGCATAACGGCATTGAATATGCAGACATGCAGCTGATTGCAGAAGCGTATACGTTTCTAAGAGAAACGCTTCATCTGCCGCTCGATGAAATTGCATCTATTTTTGAAACATGGAATCAAGGTGAGCTGAAAAGCTATTTAATAGAGATTACAGCTGAGATTTTACGCAAAAAAGACGAAAAAACAGGGCAGCCTCTGATCGATGTCATCCTTGATAAAACTGGACAAAAAGGCACTGGGAAATGGACAAGCATGCAGGCGATTGATAACGGCATCCCGTCCACGATCATCACAGAGTCCTTGTTCGCCCGCTACTTGTCATCCTTAAAAGAAGAACGGATGGCAGCTCAAGACGTATTAGCAGGCCCAGAATCCGAAGAAAAACACTTGGATAAAGACACCTGGATTGAATACGTCAGACAGGCTCTTTACATGGGGAAAGTATGCGCCTATGCACAAGGCTTTGCCCAATATAAGATGTCATCTGAGCTTTACGGCTGGAATCTGCCGCTCAAAGACATTGCCTTGATTTTCCGAGGCGGCTGCATCATCCGCGCTGATTTCCTAAACGTGATCAGCGAAGCATTCAGTGAGCAGCCAAATCTGGCAAACCTGCTGATCGCGCCTTATTTCACAGATAAGCTCCATGCCTATCAAACAGGCCTGCGAAAAGTCGTTTGCGAGGGTATCAGCACCGGAATCTCATTCCCATGCTTAACAACAGCGCTCTCTTATTACGACGGCTACCGCACAGGGCGTTCCAATGCGAACCTCTTGCAGGCGCAGCGCGATTACTTTGGCGCTCACACGTACGAACGGACTGATATGGACGGCGTTTTCCATACGAATTGGTCTGAATAACCAGTCATCAAAAACACGGTCAGTTTTCAACTGAACCGTGTTTTTTTCTTCTATCCCAAACAACAGAAGACATAAGTTATGTTTTAAATATCATAAACAGTGATACAATAATAGCTAGAAACAATCCCCAAGATCATCATGTGACAGCAGCTTGCTGTTCCGTTCTATTCTGCTTTTGGCCATTGTCCTTTGCCCTTGACCATGGTGTCATAAAATGTTCAAATGCCAAAACGGCCTGTCATTCTGATTTACAAAAGTCCCTGAAAACCTTGTCTAATTGAGAATCAGCCTCTCATTTGTTATAAAAGAAATGCATAAATCCTACCTGTCACACCTTTAGTAAGATGAAAAAAAGTAGGTTATGGCTTGACAAAAAATATATATTAATTAATAATTCATATATAATTAGAATTATTATTGAAAGCGAATATGCTTTCTAATACATTTTTAGGAGGAATATACATTATGTCTTTAATCGGTAAAGAAGTACTTCCATTCGAAGCAAAAGCATTCAAAAACGGTGAATTCATCGATGTAACAAACGAAGATTTGAAAGGCCAATGGAGCGTATTCTGCTTCTACCCAGCAGATTTCTCTTTCGTATGCCCAACTGAGCTTGAAGATCTTCAAGAACAATATGCTGCTCTTAAAGAATTAGGTGTTGAAGTATACTCTGTTTCTACAGATACTCACTTCGTACACAAAGGCTGGCATGACAGCTCTGAAAAAATCAGCAAAATCACTTACGCAATGATCGGTGACCCATCTCAAACAATCTCTCGCAACTTCGATGTTCTTGACGAAGAAACTGGCCTTGCTGACCGCGGAACATTCATCATCGATCCAGACGGCGTTATCCAAACTGTTGAAATCAATGCAGGCGGTATCGGCCGTGACGCAAGCAACCTTGTAAACAAAGTAAAAGCAGCTCAATACGTTCGTCAAAACCCAGGTGAAGTTTGCCCGGCTAAATGGGAAGAAGGCGGCGAAACTCTTACACCTAGCCTTGATCTAGTAGGTAAAATCTAAGGAGTGCATTCAATTGGTACTTGATGCAAACATCAAAGCACAATTAAATCAATATATGCAGCTAATTGAGAATGACATTGTTCTCAAAGTTAGCGCAGGCGAAGATGACACTTCTAAGGACATGCTGGCTCTCGTTGATGAGCTGGCTTCCATGTCATCGAAAATTTCAGTTGAAAAAGCTGAATTAAACAGAACGCCAAGCTTCAGTGTCAATCGTGTCGGAGAAGACACTGGCGTGACTTTCGCCGGTATCCCTCTGGGCCACGAATTCACATCATTAGTGTTGGCGTTGCTCCAAGTGAGCGGCAGACCGCCTAAGGTAGACCAAAAAGTCATTGATCAGGTGAAGAAGATCAGCGGTGAATACCACTTCGAATCTTATATCAGCCTGACATGCCACAACTGTCCTGATGTTGTACAAGCTCTAAACATGATGAGCGTGCTGAACCCGAACATTACGCACACGATGATTGACGGTGCAGCATACAAAGCAGAAGTTGAAAGCAAAAACATCATGGCAGTGCCGACCGTTTACCTGAATGGCGAATCCTTCGGAAGCGGCCGTATGACGCTTGAAGAAATTCTTGCGAAAATGGGCAGCGGCACAGATGCATCTGAGTTTGCTGACAAAGAGCCGTTTGACGTTCTTGTGGTCGGAGGCGGACCTGCTGGTGCAAGTGCAGCGATTTATACTGCACGTAAAGGCATCCGCACTGGTGTTGTCGCTGAGCGCTTCGGCGGACAGGTTCTCGACACCATGAGCATCGAAAACTTCATCAGCGTCAAAGCGACGGAAGGACCGAAGCTTGCGGCAAGTCTTGAAGAGCATGTGAAGGAATATGATATTGATGTCATGAACCTTCAGCGTGCGAAACGCCTTGAGAAGAAAGATCTGTTCGAACTTGAACTCGAAAACGGCGCTGTCCTGAAAAGTAAAACAGTGATCCTTTCAACAGGTGCACGCTGGCGCAATGTCAACGTACCTGGTGAACAAGAGTTCAAAAACAAAGGTGTCGCATACTGCCCGCACTGTGATGGGCCATTGTTTGAAGGCAAAGACGTTGCGGTAATCGGCGGCGGAAACTCTGGTATCGAAGCAGCGATTGATCTTGCAGGTATTGTGAATCACGTTACTGTGCTAGAATTCGCGCCAGAACTGAAAGCAGACGAAGTCCTGCAAAAACGTCTCTACAGCCTGCCTAACGTTACTGTCGTGAAAAACGCACAAACAAAAGAAATCACAGGTGATCAGAGTGTTAACGGCATCACATATGTAGACCGCGAAACAGGCGAAGAAAAACACGTTGAACTTCAAGGTGTATTCGTCCAAATCGGTCTCGTGCCAAACACAGAATGGTTAGAAGGAACGGTTGAACGCAACCGCATGGGCGAAATCATTGTCGACAAACACGGCGCAACAAGCGTACCAGGCTTATTTGCTGCCGGCGACTGCACAGACAGTGCGTACAACCAAATTATTATTTCGATGGGATCAGGTGCAACTGCCGCCCTCGGCGCGTTTGATTACCTTATCCGTAACTGATAAAAAAATCCGCTATATTGCCAGATTGGCAGGATAGCGGATTTTTCTTTTTCTACAGAAAAAACCCGAACCAGGCACTTCGGTAAAAGTGCTTGATTCGGGCGCTTCTTATAGTTCCTCTCCGTTCGTTTGAATGACGTTTTTGTACCACTCAAAGGAATCTTTCTTATACCGCTTCATGGATCCGTTTCCTTCATTGTCACGATCAACATAGATCATGCCGTAGCGTTTTTTCATTTCGCCAGTTGTGAAGGAGACAATATCAATAATGCCCCACGGCGTGTAGCCAATTAAATCAACACCATCGTACGTGACCGCTTTTTTCAATGCTTCAATATGCGATTTTAAATATTGAATGCGTTCCGGATCATGAACCTTGCCGTCCTCCTCCAGCGTATCCACTGCGCCAAAGCCATTTTCAACGATGAATAACGGGATTTGGTATCGGTCATAAAAACGATTTAACGTATATCTCAGCCCGGTTGGATCAATCGCCCATCCCCAGTCACTCGAAGTGATGTACGGATTTTCGACACCATTCGGCAAGCCGCCATTTACAATATCGCCAGTGTTATCATTTTTCACATCACTTTTCACAGTTGTTGACATGTAATAGCTGAAGCCTAAGTAATCGACGGTTCCGTTTCTTAAAATCTCATCATCGCCGTCTTCGAATGTGATATTGTAGCCTTCTCGCTCAAATTCCTTCAACGCGTAGCTTGGATAATAACCGCGAACCTGCACATCAGGGAAGAAATAGCGCTGCCTCATTTCTTCTTCAGCCAGCATCACATCTTTAGGATTGGAGGAGAAAGGATAAATCGGCACGTGTGATACCATGGCCCCGATCTGGAACTCTGGATTGATGTCTTTTCCTTTTGCCACTGCTAAGGCGCTCGCCACTAGTTCGTGGTGCGCAGTTTGATACATGACTTCCTTGGCGTTTTCGTTTTCGCCAACCACAACACCTGAATTCGTCCATAGGAACAACGGATTGTTCACATCCATTTGGTTGTTGATCTCGTTAAATGTCATCCAGTACTTCACTTTCTCTTTGTAACGGGTAAAGCAAGCCTCTGCGAAGTTGACGAAGAAGTCCACGACTTTCCGGTTTCTGAAGCCGCCATATTCTCTTGCCAGGTGCAGCGGCATTTCAAAGTGAGACAGGGTAATGACCGGCTCGATCCCATGCTTCAGCAATTCATCAAACACATCATCATAAAACTGCAAACCAGCTTCGTTCGGTTCAGCCTCATCGCCTTTCGGAAAAATCCGGCTCCAGCCGATGGACGTCCGCAGGCATTTTAATCCCATTTCTGCAAACAAAGCGATATCTTCCTTGTATCTGTGATAGAAATCAATGGCTTCATGGTTCGGATAAAACTCGTTCTCTTCAATCGTATCCGTGATTTTTCTCGGCACGCCATGTGCACCCGCTGTCATCACATCGACGACGCTCGGCCCTTTACCGCCTTGATTCCATCCGCCTTCAAATTGGTGGGCAGCTAAAGCACCGCCCCATAAAAAATCTTTCGGCATGTTTCCCATGTTTCATTCCTCCTCAGCTTACGACTGTAAATATTTTTTGATGTAATGCACTTTCCTCAATCTCTTCAATCAGAATTTCCTGGTACGCATGTGAATTCGTGATGATGACAGGAGTAATCGTTGTTAACCCTTTCTCTTCAATGAAAGCTTTATCAAACTCAACAAGCACTTCGCCTTTTTTGACGGTATCGCCTTCTTTTACCTTCAAGGAAAAAGGAGTGCCGTCTAATGTCACCGTATCCAGCCCGATGTGCGCAAGCAATTCGACGCCAGACGCTGAACGCAGGCCAATCGCATGCTTTGTAGGCGCAACCATGACAACCGTACCGTCAAACGGGGCATAGAGCTTACTGTCGGATGGCTCAATCGCCAATCCTTGTCCCATTGCGCCTGAGCTGAATACCTCATCAGGCACGTTAGAAAGCGGGATCACCTTGCCGCTAAACGGAGCATATACGGTTTCTTCATTTGCCTGTGCCGTTTGACCATTTTCCTTTTCCGTCTGTGCAGCAGTATCTTCACCGTAGCCAAAGATCTGAATCAGCACAACAGGGAGAATCACCGCAATCGCAGCACCAATTAAAATGCCCCAAATGGATGTCGGGAATTGTTCATTGATACCATTCACGATCGTCAGCGGTCCCGGAAGTCCCGCATAGGCAAAATAATACGGATGAAAGAAGCTTGCCACAATTGCGCCAACCGCGCCGGAGATACAGCCAAAGATAAACGGCTTCTTAAATCTCAAGGTTACACCATAGATCGCCGGCTCTGTAATGCCAAACAATCCTGTGATTCCAGCTGAGACGCTGACTTTTCTCGTTTCCTTGTTTCCCGCTTTCAAAATGACGCCAAGCACGGCCCCAACCTGCGCAATGACCGCAATCGTTTGATACGCCTGAAACGAATCCCGACCGTATAAATCAAAGTTTGCCAATACCATCGGCGTGATGCCCCAATGTACACCGAAGATCACGATGACCTGCCAGAATGCGCCGATGATTGCTCCTGCCAAAGCCGGCACATTTTCCGCCAAGAAGTTGTAACCGTTTGCAATTCCATTTGCGCCTAAAGTTGTCACAGGGCCTATGAGAAGAATCGTTAACGGCACCATGATGACCATGCATAGAAACGGAACAAATAACGGTCTGACCACTTCGTTCATTCTCTTATTCAAAAACCGCTCAAGATAAGATAAAATCCACACTAAAAATAATGGCGGCAGCACGGAAGATGTATATGTCGTTTCTGATAAAGCCATCCCTAAGAAAGAAATGCTCTTTCCGTCTGCAATTTGTGCAGCCATCTCCGCCCATGTCGGGCTGACCAATGCGGCACAGCACGCTACAGCGAGATACATATTGGTTTTAAAATGCTTTGATGCCGTAATAGCGATAAAAATAGGCAAAAACGTAAACGGCGCCCAAGATATGAAACTGAAAACCTGATAAGTCCCTGTTTTCTCAAAGCCGTCAAACAATAAGTTAATGATAATTAATGCACCTTGCAAAATACCAGCAGCGGCCAGAATGTAGATAAATGGCGCAAACACCGCTGACATCGTCGCAATGACCCGGTTCAACATCGTTCCTTTATTCTCGCTCTGTTCGCCAGAAAGATCAATATGGACCAGCTTTGAAAATTCCTCGTACACTTCCCCTACGTGCTGTCCAATGACAATCTGGAATTGGCCGCTGTTCTCGACCACCGTAATGACGCCGGGCATCGATTTTACGATATCCTTCGCTTTAGGGTTAGACCGCTTCAGCACCAATCGAAGTCTGGTAGCGCAGCGAGAAGCCCCAATCACATTCTCTTCCCCGCCTACGGCCTCTAAAATGTCTTTTGCTAGTCTCGTATAATCTCTCACTTTCCCCGACATTTTCACCCACCCCTTTGTTTTGGTTACGCTTTCATTATAATTGTACCGGTATAATTTATCAATACCGAAACAAAATATTTACGCACTAACTATCATTGTAAGCGGTTTATGCTATAATTTTGACAAGTGAAACTAAACGAATAAATGAGGAATGCGTATGTTAAAGTACCAGCAAATCGCAGCGGAAATTGAAACATATATAGAAGAACACCAGCTTCAGCAGGGAGACAAACTGCCAGTCCTAGAAACCCTCATGGCCCAGTTTGAAGTCAGCAAAAGCACCATCACAAAGTCCCTCGAGCTATTAGAGCAAAAAGGCGCGATCTTTCAGGTCAGAGGAAGCGGCATCTTCGTCAGAAAACATAAACGAAAAGGCTATATCAGCCTTCTGTCGAATCAGGGATTTAAAAAAGACCTCGAGGATTTTAACGTCACCTCAAAAGTCATCGAACTGGACGTGAGAAAGCCAACACCGGAAGCGGCGGAAAACCTGAACATCGGAATGGACGAGAACATCTACTATGTCAAAAGGGTCCGCTACATCAACGGCCACACCCTTTGCTACGAAGAATCCTATTACAACAAATCGATCGTGACGTATTTAAACAACGAAATCGTCTCCCACTCCATCTTCCATTACATCCGGGAAGGACTGGGGTTGAAGATTGGTTTTTCTGATTTGTTTCTGCACGTGGGCCAGCTTAATGAGGAGGAAGCGGAATATTTGGGATTAGAGGCTGGACTGCCGAAGCTGTATATAGAAAGTATTTTTCACCTGACAAATGGGCAGCCGTTTGATTACTCGAAGATTTCGTATAATTATAAGCAGTCGCAGTTTGTGGTACAGGCTAATAGTTTTTTGTTGTGAAATTCGGTATCTAATAGAATTTCTTTTAATAATTCTCCACCAAATATCAAGATATCTAGGTAAGCAGTGGGGATTTTTGTGGTCCCTTATGTTCAAAAAAGCTACTTCACTGTGAAGTAGCTTCCTTTATTAAATGCCCATTTTGATCCATCTAGTTTTAGAAAAGCGAAGGATAATCGCATTTATGATAATGATTGAAACTAAATACAAAATAATAAATAAAACATCATTACTCCCAAGTGTCATGTTATCAGATTGCAACACTCTTTCTATTCGGGGATACATAGTGTTACCTGCCTCAAAAGGAGCAATGAAACCAAACGTTTTATTGCTTATAGCTACTAAGATAACAGAAGTCATCCAATAAACGATACTGACACCTATACTAATTAATATATTAGGACATAACATGCTTATAGTTCCGATAATTAGAATATACTGCAGTATAACTGCAGAAAATAAAAAAAGTAATAATGCAAAATGCGAAAAATCATGGTACATCAACGATATGATTAGCAGGCCTAGCGTTATAAATGCAAAACATTCCAAAAATAAAACAGCTATCTTTTTATAAAAGAAAGTATAGATGTTCTCTCCAATTAACTTGTAAAAGAGAATATTTTTGTTTGAATACTCTCTATTAATAAAGAAAGCTATAACAAATGAAAATAACATCAAACCAAACTGGGTTGCAACAGTATAGGAGCTAAAGAAAAACATTTCAGGTGTAACATTGCTGACTTTATCAATTCCAACAAGTAAAAAATATCCCAGTAAAAATAAAAATACAAACATTGCTCCTAAAATAATGATAACTTTGTTGCTAATACTCTTTTTAAACTCTAATTTCATCTCAAGCCCCCACTGTTTTATTACTCATTTATATACACTTCAATTAATTGATCCACTGAATGATATTGTTGAATTTCTTGGTGATTAAATATATAATAATCCCCTTCTATCGCCTTTAAATCAGACAAATCATGTGTAATGTTAATGATAATCTTCTCGGGGTTCTCCTGAATATACTTATTTAAGAAGCCATGAATCTCTATAACCGTTTTTTTGTCTAATGAATTCGTTATTTCATCTAAAACAATAATATTTTTATCCTCTAATAAGAAACTGAGCAATTTTAATTTTTGCTTTTGTCCATCACTCAAATTTTTGATCAGAACTTTTCCATCAATATTATCCAGATTAAGTAAATGTGCAATTTTATCTATCATTTCCGCATCAAATTTTTTACTCAAAAAGTGTAATAAAAAGTCCTTAGAAACATCATTAGGTATATTCGACGAGCTGGATATTAAAGAAACATTTTGACGAATATCTCTGCCGATTCGTTTGCTATTATTCAACAAAAAGTCTTTGGCAAGCTGTGATTTACCGACTCCATTTTTTCCAACAACGTGATTAATTTTCCCGCTCGAAAAATGCAAGTCGGTGTCCTGAAGTAACGTTTTTCCTTTCACTTTTAAAGTGTAATTTGCTATATTCATATACATACTCCTAGGAAATATTTGTATTTTCGAGGTACCTCTTTCGTTTCCGGTTTGGAACTGTAAGAAATGTTTTTCGATGATTAATCTGGATATCTTTTACTCTAGTTTACAATATATAACACTCAATGTACAACAACGGCAGTTTCCTCAAGGTAATTACTTACAAGATAACTGACAAACAAGCTAAATAAATGGATCGTCAATACCATATCAATGCATATTGATAACAACAATAAGGAGGATACTGAACCTTTTAGCCTAAGCCCTTGACTAAATAACCTCCTCCGTAGATTCTGCTGAAAGGTTTTTCAGCTCTAGCTGCCTTAATCTTTCACTCGTTTTAATTGTCTATAAAAGCAGTTATGCGGTACTATCATATAAAGGTCCAATGATGAAAAACAATGACATACTTTTAAATTCACCTTATCATGCACATGCTCATAAAGAGGGGTTTATTCTAAAAAGGGGATGGACGGTTTTGGAAAGCAAGTACCTAGATCTACTCGCACAAAAATACGATTGTGAAGAAAAAGTGGTAACAGAAATCATTAATTTGAAAGCGATATTGAACCTGCCAAAAGGCACCGAGCATTTTGTCAGTGATTTGCACGGGGAGTATCAGGCATTCCAGCACGTGCTGCGCAATGGTTCAGGACGAGTCAAAGAGAAGATACGCGACATCTTCAGCGGTGTCATTTACGATAGAGAAATCGATGAATTAGCAGCATTGGTCTATTATCCGGAAGACAAACTGAAATTAATCAAACATGACTTTGATGCGAAAGCAGCGTTAAACGAGTGGTATAAAGAAACGATTCATCGAATGATTAAGCTCGTTTCATATTGCTCCTCCAAGTATACCCGCTCCAAATTACGCAAAGCACTGCCTGCCCAATTTGCTTATATTACGGAGGAGCTGCTATACAAAACAGAACAAGCTGGCAACAAGGAGCAATATTACTCTGAAATCATTGATCAGATCATTGAGCTTGGCCAAGCCGATAAGCTGATCACCGGTCTTGCTTACAGCGTTCAGCGATTGGTGGTCGACCATCTGCATGTGGTCGGCGATATTTACGACCGCGGACCGCAGCCGGATAGAATTATGGAAGAACTGATCAACTATCATTCTGTCGATATTCAGTGGGGAAATCACGATGTCCTTTGGATCGGCGCCTATTCCGGTTCCAAAGTGTGCCTGGCCAATATTATCCGCATCTGTGCCCGCTACGACAACTTGGATATTATTGAGGACGTGTACGGCATCAACCTGAGACCGCTGCTGAACCTGGCCGAAAAATATTATGACGATAATCCAGCGTTCCGTCCAAAAGCAGACGAAAACAGGCCAGAGGATGAGATTAAGCAAATCACAAAAATCCATCAAGCGATTGCGATGATTCAATTCAAGCTTGAGAGCCCGATTATCAAGAGACGGCCGAACTTTAATATGGAAGAGCGGCTGTTATTAGAGAAAATAGATTATGACAAAAACGAAATCACGCTAAACGGAAAAACATATCAACTGGAAAACACCTGCTTTGCGACGATAAATCCGGAGCAGCCAGACCAGCTATTAGAAGAAGAAGCAGAAGTCATAGACAAGCTGCTATTCTCTGTACAGCATTCCGAAAAGCTGGGCCGCCATATGAATTTTATGATGAAAAAAGGCAGCCTTTATTTAAAATATAACGGCAACCTGTTGATTCACGGCTGTATTCCTGTCGATGAAAACGGCAATATGGAAACGATGATGATTGAGGATAAACCGTATGCGGGCCGTGAGCTGCTCGATGTATTTGAACGATTCTTACGGGAAGCCTTTGCCCACCCGGAAGAAACCGATGACCTGGCGACAGATATGGCTTGGTATTTATGGACAGGCGAGTATTCCTCCCTTTTCGGAAAACGCGCCATGACAACATTTGAGCGCTATTTCATTAAAGAGAAGGAAACGCATAAAGAAAAGAAAAACCCGTATTATTATTTACGAGAAGACGAGGAAACCTGCCGAAACATCCTGGCAGAATTCGGCCTCAATCCAGATCATGGCCATATCATCAACGGCCATACACCGGTAAAAGAAATCGAAGGAGAAGACCCAATCAAAGCAAACGGAAAAATGATCGTCATCGACGGCGGCTTCTCCAAAGCCTACCAATCCACAACAGGCATCGCCGGCTACACACTGCTATACAACTCCTACGGCATGCAGCTCGTCGCCCATAAACACTTCAACTCCAAGGCAGAAGTCCTAAGCACCGGGACCGACGTCTTAACGGTGAAGCGATTAGTGGACAAAGAGCTTGAGCGGAAGAAAGTGAAGGAAACGAATGTTGGTGAGGAACTGCTGCAGGAAGTGGCGATTTTGGAGAGTTTGCGGGAGTATCGGTATATGAAGTGAGGGGTGTGGGGTTCAGGGATTATTCTCTGGGCTCTTTTTTTTGATGATTTCTCATTTTGTATAGCTAATTGCTAACAAGGTCTGGTTATTTGCCTTTCACCAGTGCGTTAAATATACCAATTGAATTCAATTTTAATTTTACAAGATCAATATATCCCAAGACCTTTTCACCTATACAGAAGCTATATCGTGAAACGGATAACGATGATATTTTCACTGCCATTATCCACTTCAGACATAAACCACTTTCAGTTATAACTTTTTTGTCTCTACTTATGGTACATTCACCGTAGTTATTTAAGAGGCAAAAAACAGACAGGATAATTATTTCCCTGTCTGTTTTAGTTTATTTAAGGAAGAATTTGAATAATACTTTTTAAAGAATTAGCCTCTTAAAGCCACCTGAAATAATATATTTACTAATGTTAAAAGTATTACTATCTATTAATTGTATCTAGTATTTCCTTGAATTCATCCTCATACATTTCTGTAAATGATCTGCCTACTTTATCACTCAACAACTTGATGAAGTCATCCATTGAAGGAATTACAGAATTTAACTTTCGCATATCTACTGCTAGATTGACCATTAACTCTGGTGAAAGCCCTGCTTCATTAATACTTCGCTCTAGTTCTACTTTTTTATCTCTCCAATGAGTAATATATTTTAATCTATCCATAACATCATAAATTTTCGCTTCAAAGCCATCATATCTATTTTTTTCAGCATAGTATTTTACATCATTTCTACTAACAATAATAAAAAATAACTTTTCTAGATAATCTTTATCTTGCATTAAATGCATAACTTCATACATGCAATTTAATGACTTGATATAGGCACTACTCACCACTGAAATAACAAAATCATGTTCCTTAATAGTCTTCATAAATTCGTCCAAACTATCTCTGTATGCTGTAACATTTATATCACGAGTTATTTTGATGTTTTTATGTTTATTCAATTCTTCTTCTAGAATATTAACTAGATCGCTATCTTTGTGCGCATACGAAATAAAAACTTTTTTTATTACCATCTCTTCTACATCACCATCTTTATTAATTTTATAAGGTATATTATTTACTTTTACTAACTCATCTGACTTATTAATTGAAATGTAAAAAAGATTATTGCCTTGAAATGTAAAACGATTATACTCAATTTTTACCTCACCATCTAATAAATCTAAAATATTGCCTATATTAAGCTTAAATGCAAATTTTTTAATGCTTAATGTAATGCCATCATCTTTTATACCTAAAATAATATCTCCACCATTACTGTTCGAGTATGCAGCAATAAATTTAGCTATTTCTTCAGGACTGGCAATTGGGTGTATATATAATGTATTCTTTCTATAATTTGTACTTATTTTGTTTTTTATATCATTAATTGTTCTAAACACTAAAAATTACCTCATTCATATCTTGGTTAATGGAATTTTAGATATACCTGTTGTTTTAAGCAAATCACCTAGAGTAACCATTCTTTGTTTTTCTCCGTCATCCGTCCACAATTGATAGGCGTAATCATCTAAAGCCTCTAATTCTTCATCATAATAAAATATTATTTTTTGATAATCACTTGGACGAATAACAATTCTTATGTCATCTTTCTTATACTTAGCTGGAAATACTGTATCAGAATACTTTTCATTCATCCATTCTTCTAAAGTTGCAGGAACTGTATAATCTTTAAGACTACTTAAATAATTAAAAATATTTTCTGTACTTCTAAATATTAGATTCTCAACATAGCGTCTCATCTCTTCGGTTGAGGTAACAACATGTTTTAACTGTTCGATTATATCTTCTCTACTCAGTTCATCGTTGTTAATAATTTCCAATACCTTGTCTCGATTACTAATAATTTCATCTAAATCTTCATACTTAATATTATTCTCTTCTATTTTTTCTGCTATTTTATATCTTCTAAGATTTTCTTCTGGAGAAGATAACATCATTCTCTTTGAATATAAAGTTTCAAACCACTCTTTTGATTTTTCTGGATTTGCTAGGAACCAATTAGTTAATCTATTAAATATTTTTTGAGTATCTTCTTTTCTTTCCTCCCTATCAATAGCTTCTTTGCTTAACAGTTGTGATACTTTTATATCTATTTGATCGGAACATAATTCATTAGTCTTAATTCTATCTGGATGTTCTTCAAAATATTGATATAATGAAATAATGTCTTGGTTTAATAGCTGTTTTTTAATTTTGCCCCCCAGTAATGTTAAAATCTCTTTTAATTCAATATCAATATTGTTATCCAAATGAATATTACCAAATTGTACAAAATCATTGATCTGATTCGGTACAAATGCAGATTCTACAACTTCTTCAACTCCTGCATCACTAATCCAAAGAGAATAAAATGTATTCAACCAATCTGAGCATAAAGTACCTTTTTCCAACCAGCCGGCTAATGTTTCAATATTTAGATCTTTAAGAACACTATTCATCCAAGAGAAATCAACATTCTCTCCAAAAACCGCAGCCCAACCTAAGTATGTATCTCGTGTCGGTATCTTTAACCCTTTATACTTAGACAAAATATCCCAAAGTGAATCATTATGTAAATTCTTTTTGGTCTTTGGTATACCTATTTTAATCTTACCTTCATTATCTTTATATGCTATTCGCTCTGAACCCTGAATAGGGACAATTGCACTCTTTTCAATATATTCTTTAACTTCTTTATAGCTATATGTTTGAATAGTTGATGTGACATTGGGTTTTAGTATACAAATATTAAATTCATTTCTAGTCTTACTGCTATTGGCACAATAATCTATTAATTCCTTATATAAAGAGACAGCTACCTTTATTAATTCATAATTAACCGGATTGTTATCTCGAATGGCATTTCTATCTCTTTCTACTTCAAATAATTTCGAATTAATAATCATAGGAAAACTAAATTCTTCAGTTCCTAATAGCGGAAATTCACAGAAAACCTTTGGCATAATACTAGGTATTGCTAAGAAATATAACTTATTGTCTTTACGCTCAATTGTGCATCCAATAGTTACATTTTTTTCATTTAATATTAGTAATTCTTTATTATCATCAGAAGCATCAATTCGAACAACTTTTAGCTTGTCATTTTTTTTTGAAATATTTTCTTTACCCTTCTTGTAACAATTTCCATTGTAAGTAATAGAGCTTATATTCTCATTAAAAGCTAACACGTATGGGATAGATTCTTTTAAATCAACTATCCCTTCCTCTACTGCTTCTCTTATGTTTTCATCTTCTATTGAATAAATGAATTTTGTATCCTCATATGTGGCTTGTAATGCCTCTTGACTTTTGGTTAATAGTTCTAGTTGTTCTAACATTATTTTTGTTTTATTCTTAATATCGCTATAATTTTCTCCCGCTCTATCAACAGTGAACTCTAGTTTTTTATACTTATTATCTTCTTGAATAAAAGACCCTTGAATTTGTACAACATCTGACAATAAATGGGTTGACATAAAGCCAGTTCCAAACTTCCCTGTTTTCTTTTCTTCTGAACTTTGTTTAGAAGAAATTTGAGTGATTAAATCTAATAAATTTCCATAGGAAAACGGTAGCCCATTATGGCTGAATATAATTTTCTGATTAGAATAATAAATATTTATATCTATCTTCTTACCTTTTGGCGTACAATCCGATGCATTCTGGATGAGTTCCCATATCCACCTACGTCTAATAGTTCTTTTTTCTATTTCTGATGACTCTTTTATCTTTTTCAATTCATCCCAAATTGTATTAGAACTCGCATCTAAAACTTTATTTAATAATACTACTTCATTAGACATAGTGATAATCAAACCCCTTTTATATCTATTTGACATAAATTTCCATTCATTGATACTTCATTAAAATATTTCATTTGTTTAAGAAATTCTTTATTTCGTCGTCTCTGGTTGCTTCTCTTAGAAGTTCTCCTAAAATGAAGTTGAACATATTTTCCTTCAAAAATGTACTGCAATGGATTCTTCCCTGAGATCGTTCACTTAAATGAGAGGCATCTTTTGCAGAGATTCCACCTTGGCAGCAACTTTACATATGGTGGTGATTATGATAGCCTAGTTCTGTATTTCTACACTTTTTTGTCCATAGCTATGACACTTCATCTAATTATAAACAAGACACTGAATTTTACTAACTGAGCCACCTGTTTATTTCCATTATAAAGATTTTGATAGTCAGGCCATAAAATAGTTATTTAATGACCTGACTTAGACAATTATCTTTCGCAGAAGACAATTGTCTAGGACAGATTGTCCTAGATATATCAGGCTTTTTTATTCAATGGATTCGAATTTTTCTTTAATATGTAGCATTCCTTTAACAGCCAGATTAGTTGCTACTTCAATTTCATCAACAGGTTTTCCTGCTATCAATATTTTAGTAACGTCAACTGCATCATAATTTGCTTTTTCGAAAGCTCTCTCTAATTCAAAGATTATTAAGCCCCCTTTTATGCCTATGCTCTATTATTTGAGAATGCTTTCGACCCTTCCAAGAAATAGAGATAGATGATGAACTTCCGAATCTGGATACCTTCAAACTAGTTTCTTTATCCCCAGCTTAACTGCTAATTCTATGTGAATACATAGGTATCCTTGGAATGTGGGTCGATTGTATTGATATTGCCTAGGATAGAACCAACACCTCTAACGAACGTGAAATTCGAAAGAATATGTGACCCCAATATTTCCATCGAGTCCGCGGATGGCCAAATTCATTTTACAAAGCTTCCAAGTTGTAGTTTTAGATTCTTGACCATATATCAATAAGTCCGAAATCTTACCTTGATGTTCTTCGGCAATCTTTTCGCTTTGCATGAACATTCCCCCACTTTCACACGCTGGGTAATAAACCCTACCTTTATACGGCTCTACCATTTCAACTAATGTTTTAACGACACTGGTAGGAGTATATAATTCTCACCACCTTTACCTTCTGCACTTGCAAACCTACCAAGGAAGTATTCATATACGCGGCTAAGTAAATCCTTTTCGCATGTAATTTTATCGTTTGAATAAGGTCGTTTAGCTCTCCTAAACGTCTTTTATCTAATCTAGTTCAGCTCTAGCGTATCGTTTATCTAGTACCCTTCTTAAACAGAAAAAGAAGGTTTATCAACCCCTTCTGTCCCTGCTTCAAATAGTAAATATCCGCCCTATATACAAAAATTTTTGCCTCTATTTATGATAAGGCTCCCCACGATTAATCCGAAAAGCCCGATAAATCTGCTCAACTAGTATGAGTCGCATCAACTGATGAGGAAACGTCATTTTTGAGAACGACAGCTTCTCATCCGCTCGCTTCATCACTGCGTCACTCAATCCGAGTGAGCCGCCGATGACGAAGGTGACTTTGCTTTTTCCATAAGTAGCCAGCTTATCTATTGTATCGGCTAGTTCTTCTGATGTTTTCATTTTTCCTTCGATGGCGAGGGCGATGACGTGGGCGTCGGGGCTGATTTTTGATAGAATGCGGTCGCCTTCTTTGTCTTTTATGATTTTCATGTCCTGGTCACTTAGGTTTTCCGGCGCTTTTTCGTCCGGGAGTTCGATGATGTCGATTTTTGCGTAGGCCGAAAGTCGTTTGGTGTATTCTTCAATGCCTTGCTTGAGGTATTTTTCTTTTAGTTTTCCGATTGTCACAATATTGATATTCACAGGTCATCCCCACTTTAGAAACAAGTTATTCATATATATTGTCCACAATTGTGGATATCTTTTCTGTATTTTGTGTAAGATCATTCGTTCCCCACTATATATACTGCGGGGTCTCCACATAATTCACAGGCTGTGGATAAACTGTTAGTATGTTCGATTTTTCTGATTTCGGGCGGCAGCTCGTGGTCGTCTATGTACATATCCAGCACCGTTTCGATGTGTTCTTCACAAGAATAATACGCTTGTTTCATGTTCAAATCCTCCGATGTTTTCTTCCATTTTTACAAATGTTCTCTTCTCAATATAACCTATTTATTCACATGTTAGTAGTGCTTCGGGCTGAGTTTTATCCACAATTCGACAAACAAGCTGTTGATGACTCTATTTCGCTCGTGTGTTAGTTTGGATGTAACCGATGTGTGGGGAGGTTTGCATTTGCGCTTTAGATGGGTTTGGCTTTTTGTGATCATGTTGCTGCTTGTTGGGTGTCAGCCGTCTTATTGGGTGTTGGAGAAGGATCGAATCGGTGAAGGCAGTCCAGACTTAGAAATATACGCTAATTACCTTCAAATACATGATGATGTAAAAGGATATCAAGTCTTCACCATTTTAGAAGGGAGAAAAATGGTTATTGTGTCTCTCGGAAGCAGCGAGAAAGATAAGAAGCTTGAAGTGTCAGACGTCAAATTCTCATCTAAAGAAACGATTGTAACTGTGAAACGAAAACCTGCTCCTACGGCAAATGAGAAAAACCCTTATATTTTGATTGGACTGGACAAAATCGAAGGGGAATTCATTGTACAGGATGAAAAGGGAAACCGCTTTGAAGAAACGGATTACCAGCAATAAAGCCGGCGTTCTGAGAACGTCCGGCTTTTTCTTTTACTTCAGTGTCCCATGCGGGTCGATGACGAATTTTTTGGCTGCGCCTTTGTCGAAGTCGCTGTAGCCTTTTGGCGCGTCGTCCAGAGAAATGACGGTGGCATTGACGGCTTTTGCGATCTGCGCTCTGCCGCTCAGGATCGCTTTCATCAAATTGCGGTTGTATGTCATGGCGGGCGTTTGGCCGGTGACGAAGGTGTGGGCTTTGGCCCAGCCGAGCCCGAAGCGGATTTTTAATGAGCCTGTTTTGGCGTCCGCATCCTTTGCGCCGGGATCTTCGGTCACGTATAAGCCTGGAATGCCAAGGCTGCCTCCGACCTGGGTGACGTCCATGATCGAGTTCAGCACGGCGGCAGGTGCTTCTCCTTGATTGCCGTGCCCAGATGCTTCAAAGCCAACACAGTCCACTGCAGCATCAACGGTTGGTTCACCTAGTATTTGTTCAATTTGCTCGCCGAGGCGGTCGTGTTTTTGTACGTTGACCGTTTCACAGCCGAAGCTTCTCGCCTGTGCCAGTCTGTCTTCGTTCAGATCTCCGACAATCACGGTGGAGGCGCCTAGGAGCTGAGCGGAGTGAGCGGCTGCTAAGCCGACAGGCCCCGCTCCCGCGATATAAACGGTTGAACCTGTTTGCACGCCCGCTGTGTAAGCTCCGTGGAAGCCGGTCGGGAATATGTCCGACAGCATGGTCAAATCGAGAATCTTTTCTAACGCCTGTTCTTTATCAGGGAACACCAAAAGCTGAAAGTCAGCGTACGGCACCATGACGTATTCAGACTGGCCGCCGACCCAGCCGCCCATATCGACGTAGCCGTAAGCCGATCCCGGCCGGTCCGGATTTACATTCAGGCACACATGCGTTTTCTGCGTTTTGCACATCACACAGCGTCCGCAGGCAATATTGAAAGGAACGGATACGATATCTCCTTTTTTGATAAATTCAACATCACGCCCCGTTTCAATGACTTCTCCCGTAATTTCATGCCCGAGCACCAAGCCTTCTGGCGCCGTTGTGCGGCCTCTGACCATATGCTGGTCGCTTCCGCAAATGTTGGTTGTAATGACTTTGAGAATAACCCCATGCTCACATTTTCGATTCACATTCGCCTTCGGAACGCCGGGCCCGTCCCTCAAGATTAACTCCGGATAGCCGATATCCTCCACCGCCACGTTTCCTTTACCTTTGTACACAACCGCTTTATTTCCTGTCAACGCCATTCCCCCCATTCATGTGTTTGGACTCTTGGCCCTTGAACATGACTTCGGTTCGGCATGACCCTTTCCCTTTTTCACGCCTGCTTTTTCTGTATTCTTACAACAACAAATATGCCAAGAAAGCAGCCGATAATGGTTCCGATGATGTCGAACCAATCTGCTTTACCTCCATTTAACAGGAATACAGTAATGGCCGAAACCAGGCTGATCATAACTGCCAGAAGAATGACCCGTTTGGTGTGCATGTAATTCCTCCTTTAGATTCGTTTCTAAAACATACCCAAAATCTCTGCAAACTTCGATTCAATAAAAAAAGAGACTTCACACCAGTCTCTTCATAAACAGAGATCAATTAAAAATTTCCTGAGAAATAATGTGACAATACTGGTTACTAAGCAATCCCCGTATACATAACAACCCAAAACAAGAATGAGCCATTGCCCGAAGCTAACGTAAATAACAATATCAAGCTCGCAATAAGGACGATGAGCGGTGCCACCCAAAATCTTTTAAATAAAAAATGACCCGCTATACCAAATACACCTGCGATGATCGGAAAACCAAAAACGATAAATAAAACGGCGACGGCTCCCATACTACCCTCCTTGCCTTAAAACCCCTTCATCACCTCAACATCATACAGCTTCAAATGACTCTTCGGCGTCACGACATCCTTTACCTTCCCAATCTCTTTTTCTTTCACTTTCTTTCCGGTTTTCAGGCTGTACTGTTCAATGTAGGCAGGCTTGTTATACGTGTATGTGAAGAAATAGAGGCTGCTGCCTTTTTGGGTGATTTCTTTGAAATCGGCTTTCATTTTGTCTCGGGAAAGGGTGAAGGCGATGCTTGTTTTTCCTGTCTTGGCATCGATTTTGTGTACCTTTCCTAAGCCGTCAATGAAATACAGGTTCCCGTCATAAGGGAAAAAGCTGTTTTTAAAGCTGAAGGGCATGGAGCTGTATATCGTTTGTTCGTCGTTTTTGTATTCGGCGATGTCGTGCAGCTCTACTTTGCCGCTTTTTTTGTTGATCTTGACCATTTGATAGAGATTGCGGGCTTTTTGGCCGCGAACCATAACATAAACAGCTTGGTCGTCCACAGCAAGCTGGGATTCGACTGAGGCTCCTTCCCGGTACTGCCATTCCGTTATCGTGTGATAAGTGAGCTTCTTCTGATCCACATGAATCTGGAGGAGCTGATAGCCTTTTTCGTCAGCTGTCGGGACGAGTGCATAAATGGCGCCGTTATGAAAACCGGAGGCTCGGATGTAGTAGGGAATGACGTCTTTTTCCCACTCTCCGTCCATCTGGCGGTACAGCTCTGAACGGTATTTGTCTCCCTTTTTGTCGTAGCCGGAGTTGTATAAGGTGTAAAAGCCGTCCGTGTTTTGCAGAAAGCCTGCGCTGTCGCCTGTGTGCTGATAGGTTCTTTTATGGGAGCGCAGACCGTTTTTGATCGTATAAATCTTGTTTTTGTCCTCCAGCAACACACTGTCGCCGTGAACCTTGGCTGAGCCCAGCTCAAGGCCCTTCATCTTAAAGGAAGACAGCGTCCCGTCCTGGCTGATAAACAGGGCGTAGCTTTTCCCGTCGCCAAATGCATCTTGATCTGCAGAGGATGAGAAATACAGCAGGACTTCTTTGTCATCCAGGAAATCGGGGTTTCTGAGATCCTGCTGACTTACGGTTTTATGGCTTTTGAGAGGAGAAATGAAGACAAATAGTGCGATTCCTGCGAGAATCAGCATGACGATGGTAATCATCCACTTTTTCATATCCTTCTCCTTAGTAAATGGTCATGATGGTTGTCGTATACGAAGAACTTGTGATGTCGCGCGGATACACGCCTAAGCCTCCGTTGCTGTCTATATCAATGCCTGCTTTCAGCAAAAAGGCAGACCATAGGAGCTTTGAACAGTTTTTGGCGCCGTCATGGCCGGTATTTCTGTTATTGACGAAGTTAAATGAGTATGGGTCGCCGACTTTTGATACCGCCCAGTCGGCAGCAGCTGTTTTTTGAGATGAGGATACGCTGACGGTTTGCACAATGGAGTTGTCTTCCACGTCTCTGGCATTATAAGCAATCTGCCTGACACCGTCGCTCGGGACAGATTCAACAATTTTGTCAGCGGCAGAGTACATGCCGACGTGGCCGTGATTGTAGTAGGCTGTGTAGGAGTTCGTGTAATAGATATTGCCTTTCGCGCTTGTCGGGAGTTTATTCGTGCCGGACGACCCGCCCATGATAGACATGCCGCTTTCCTTGGCGAGCCGGTCTCCTTCTGCTTTATCAGCCGTGATTTCCTTATAGAACTGTTTTAGGATAACGTCCTGCTTTACGTGCTGCTGTTTGGCAATCTGGCTGGCAGATTTCATGACTTCTTCCGGTGTCGTGCCTGGCTGCAGTGCGGCGATTTCTTCAGCATAATTTGTGGTCTTTACGGCTTTGGCGGGAGAAACAAACAGGCCGCCGCACATTGTAAGCGCTACCAAAAACATCGACACTCGTTTCTTCAACTTCATTAGATCTCCTCTTTTCTTGTGAGTGTAGGAAAGGTAATTTCCTCACCCACATTATATTAGGAAAATAAGGAAAGTAACTAGGTTATTTACAGAATTTTTAGATATCATTTACAGAAAAAGGCCTTTATCGGCCCTTTTCGTTAAAGCTTCTTGCTCATCACTACGTCTGTTTCTTGAAATCCGGTTTGCTCATATAGCTTTCGCGCCGTCTGATTATGAGCAAAGACATGAAGGGACAGCTTGCGGATTCCCATACTGCGTGCCGTTTGATCTAATGCTGCCAATGCTTGCTTTGCGTAGCCCTTGCCCCGATACAGTTCATATAACCCGAAATCATAAATAAACGCTTCCTGCTGCGGATGCTCCGGTTCAGCATGTATCCAGAGCCAGCCAACGATTTCCTTTTCATTCAGCTTGAGGCTCCACAAATGGTGATGGGGTGTTTCCAGCCCTCTCGGAAGCAGATCAGAAAACGCCTGCTTAGACAAAAGCTGTGCATCCTCAGGCAGCCATGTTCCCGCTTTTACCTTTTCTTTCGCGTAATGCTTTGTTGTGTATGTGAGATAAGACCGAAATTCTTCTGTCTGCATTGGGGTCAGCATGATTTTCATATCATCTCTCCTTCATATATTGACTAGAGGATTTTACATAAAATAGAAAGAGGTGTTACTATCAGAATAAGCAACTGAGATTGATAAGTCACTAGAGAAAGGAGTTTCACATGAATAAGATTGCACCCGCAGAAATCGCTAGCATGCTCAACGATTGGTACCTTGCTATCAAGAAACATGAAGTGGAAGAGTCCTCCCGTTTATTTAAAGAAGTGAAGCCTTTATTGGATGACATGGAAGAGGATCAGGAGGTGCTTGCCTACTTCTCCTTATTGGAACTGCGCCACAAGGTTTTGCTTCACGAGGCGAGAGGACAGGGCTTTCAGCATGAGGAGCCTTCTCATATGAATGCTACGTCTGACATGCTGAAATATTACTTTTTTCTGTTTGAAGGCATGTATGAGGCCTATAAAAATAATTATGACATTGCCATTGGGCTGTATAAAGATGCAGAGCAGTATCTCGACAACATTCCCGATCCGATTGAGAAAGCCGAATTTCACCTGAAGGTCGGAAAGCTCTATTATAAGCTGGGACAAAATATTGTATCCCTCAATCATACACGGCAAGCTGTCAAAACGTTCAGGGAAGAGACCGATTATAAAAAGAAGCTGGCTTCAGCCCTGATCACCATGTCAGGCAATTTTACAGAGATGAGCCAGTTTGAAGAAGCTGAGGCTTATTTGGACGAAGCAATTCGGATCACGAGTGAATTAGAGGATCATTTTTTTGAAGCCCAGCTTTTGCATAACTTCGGCCTTCTTCATGCGCAAAGCGGCAAATCAGAAGAAGCGGTTTCGAAATTAGAGGAGGCTCTACAGAACGATGAGTATGCCCGCTCCGCCTATTATTATCATTCTGCCTACTTGCTGATACGAGAGCTGTTTAAGATCAAAAAGAAAGAACAGGCCTTATCTTATTACCAAGAAGTGAAGGAAAAATTGACTGCTGAGCCGAATAGAATATGTGAGGCAAAAATAGACATTTTATATGCCATTTATGCAGAAGGAGGTCATGCGGAAACGTTTCACTTATGCAAACAACATATGGATGACTTGTTGTCCGAGAAAGAGTATGACAGTGTAAGAGAACTTTCCATTTTGGCTGGCGAACGGTATAGGGAACTTGAGCTTTACAAAGAAGCTTCCCACTTTTTTTATGAAGCATTACAGATTGAAGAACTGATTAAACGAACGGAGGTTATATAAATGAAAAGATTTCTGATTGGCGCAGGCGTCGCAGCGGTGATTTTATCAGGTTGGTTTATTGCAGACCATCAAACCCATTCACAGGAGATGAAAGTCGCTGAGAAAATGATTGGATAAATGAAAAACCCCCGCGGGTGCGGGGGTTTTCTTATTACAGCAGCTTCTTCCCTAGCAGGGATTCTACGAGCTCTACTGCTGTTTTACCTGTTTTGTTTTTGTGATCAAGGATCGGGTTAACCTCAACGAATTCGGCTGAGGTAATGATGCCTGCGTCATACAGCATTTCCATAGCCAAATGGCTCTCCCGGTAGCTGATGCCGCCGACGACAGGGGTTCCGACACCCGGTGCGTCGTTCGGATCAAGTCCGTCCAGATCAAGGCTCAGATGGACGCCATCACATGCTGATAAATAATCAAGGGTTTCTTCAATGACCTTTGTCATGCCAAGACGGTCGATTTCGTGCATTGTGTACACCTTCATGCCGCTTTCCTTAATGTACTTGCGCTCCCCTTCATCAAGTGACCGGGCGCCAATGATAACGACGTTTTCCGGTTTGATTTTAGGCGCGTAGCCTTCAAGGTTAACCAGTGACTCGTGGCCAATGCCGAGGCTGACCGCGAGCGGCATGCCGTGAATATTGCCCGATGGTGAAGTTTCAAGTGTATTCAAATCGCCGTGCGCGTCATACCAGATGACGCCGAGATTATCGTAATGCTTCGCTGTGCCTGCAAGCGTGCCGATCGCAATACTGTGGTCACCGCCCAGGACAAGCGGGAATTTTTTCTCTTCAATGACTTTGTTGACCTTTTGCGCGAGTTTTTCATTTCCCGCCAAAACGGAATTCAGGTTTTTCAGTTCCTCGTCATTTTTTATTTTTTCGCGGTTGATCGGAATGTCACCGAGATCTTCAACCGTATACCCCATGTCTGACAGCCGCTCAATCAGATGAGCGTACCGGATGGCACTCGGGCCCATATCTACTCCGCGTCGTGCTTGTCCTAAATCCATTGGCATTCCAATAACCGAAATCGTTTTATCCATCTGTGATTCCACCTCAACATTTAAGATAATGTCCTATGCGGGTTATAACAAAGATGACTTGCGGACAACGTTTTTAAAGCTCTAGCTGACGATTTGCCTGCTGGCGTTTTTTAATGACGACATGATAAATGATGTAGCAAATGATCATAAACGGTACGCCGCAATACAGCGCGATACGCTGCTCCGGATCAAATGCAAGGCTGATGAGCACGACCGTATTTAATGTTAGGCCGATCAGCGGAAGCACCGGGTACAGCGGTGTTTTAAATTTCAAATCTTCTATCTTCCCGCCCTCACGGATATATTTGCGTCTGAACATGATTTGGGAAAGCGAGATCGTAATCCAGCCGACCTGCGCGCTCATACCCGCCAAAGATAACAGTACCATATATACAGTTTCAGCCTGCGCAAACTTTGTCAGAAGTGATAGGCAGGCCACAGCCATCGTTACGATTAACGAGTACATCGGCACACCGCGCTGATTTGTTTTGCCGAGCGCTTTGAAGGCTTGTCCTTCATTCGCCATCGCGTACAGAATACGTGTCGATGCGTATAAACCTGAATTCGCAACAGATAACAGCGCGATTAAAATAACAAAGTTCATGATATCAGCTGCATATGGGATTCCGATTTGCTCAAATACGGCAACAAATGGACTTTCCACGACACCCGCCTGTTTCCACGGAATCATGCCGGCAATGACAATGATGGAAAGCACAAAGAAGACAAGCGTTCTCCATACTGTCTGTTTGATTGACCGTGGAATCGTTTTTTCAGGGTCTTCACTTTCTCCGGCTGCAACCCCGATCAGCTCAGTCCCCTGAAACGCAAAGTTCACGGTAATCATCGTAATCAGCATTGCCTTTATGCCGTTCGGAAATAACCCGTCTTCATAAAAATGTGTCAAAAACGGCGCCTGCTCTCCGCCCTTCAGATCAATCAGCCCAAACATGGCAGCTCCGCCGAGAATAATAAATAAAAGGATAATCAAAATTTTAATGCCTGAGAACCAGAATTCAGATTCCGCAAAGGCTTTTGTGGTGATTGCATTTAGAATAAACATCAGTGCCGCAAAGACCAGACACCAGATCCATACGTCTATATGCGGTAACCAGCGTTGCATCAGCTGCCCTGCTGATAAGAATTCAATGGCGCATGTAACCGCCCAGCCGAGCCAGTACAGCCAGCCGAACGCAAACCCGAAGGCCGGGCTGATAAATTTCGTGGCATAGGTCTGGAAGGACCCTGACACAGGAAAGGCGACTGCCAGCTCTCCTAAGCAGAGCATGGTCAAAAACATGATAAAGCCGCCCACTAAATAGGACAGAACCGCGCCGAGCGGTCCCGCTTGGTTAATGGTAAACCCGGTTCCAAGGAAGAAACCGGTTCCGATCACTCCGCCCAATGAAATCATGAACAAATGGCGTGATTTCATTGTCCGCTGGAGCTGATTTCCGTTATCTTGGTTTGTATTCACATTCTGCACCCCTTCAGCAACTTGTATTGGATCTAAGCTGGAACATCTGCATGGTGCTATCCCAGTTTGCTGTCCAAAGAGTCTCTATCTATTTAATATAAAATTCACTTCTTCTCATAAAGATACATTATACTAAAATACTGTAGCTGAGCAAATAGGGAGTGCTGATTTTTCTGTTGTAAATTTATACAAACGAAGTGAATAACCCGCCATGGTGCGGATTTATGCGTTTTGCAGCACGTGCTTGATTTTCTCTATTGCCCAATCCAAATCCTCTTTGGAAATGATTAATGGCGGTGCAAAACGAATGACTGTATCATGCGTTTCCTTGCATAAAAGCCCTTCTTCCTTCAAACGCTCACAATACGGACGTGCGGCTTCCGTCAATTCCACACCGATAAACAGCCCTCTGCCGCGGACTTCTTTAATGACCGGGCTGTCAATGCTCTCAAGCTCGCTTTTAAAGTATTCTCCAAGCTCAAGAGAACGATCCGCCAGCTTTTCATCCTCCAGCACTTCTAATGAAGCGATAGACACTGCACATGCAAGCGGGTTTCCGCCAAATGTTGAGCCGTGTGAGCCAGGGTTAAACACGCCTAGGATCTCGCGGTCCGCCGCAATGCAAGAGATCGGGAACACACCGCCGCCAAGCGCTTTGCCCAAGATATACATATCCGGAACAATGCCGTCCCAGTCACAGGCAAACGTCTTGCCTGTACGTCCGAGACCCGTTTGAATTTCATCCGCAATAAACAAGACATTCTCTTCCTTACAAATCGCCGCCGCTTCCTGTAAAAATCCTTCAGGCGGAATCACAATGCCCGCTTCGCCTTGAATCGGTTCAAACAAGAATGCCGCTGTATTCGGCGTAATGGCCTGTCGAAGCGCTTCCACATCGCCGTAAGGAATGAGTTTGATTCCTGGGAGCATCGGGCCGAATCCTCGTTTATATTCCTCTTCAGAAGAAAGAGATACCGCCAGCATCGTGCGGCCGTGGAAGTTCCCGACACATGCGATAATTTCCGCTTGATTGTCAGCTACGCCCTTCACTTCATACGCCCAGCGTCTCGCCGCTTTCACCGCAGATTCAACCGCTTCGGCTCCTGTATTCATCGGCAGAATCATCTCTTTGCCTGTCAGTTTAGCTGTTTTTTCGTAAAACGGCCCAAGCTGATCGTTATGAAACGCGCGTGACGTGAGGGTAATTTTATCAGCCTGATCCTTCAATGCCTGAATGATTTTCGGGTGTCTGTGCCCCTGGTTTACTGCAGAGTAAGCACTCAGCATATCCATATATTCATTGCCTTCCGGGTCCTTTACCCAAGCACCCAGCGCTTCAGAAATAACAATCGGGAGCGGATGATAATTGTTGGCTCCGTAATGAGACGTCTGATCAATAATTTCTTTGGATTTAGATAAAGCTGTCATATTAGAATTCCCCCTTGTTTTCTGTTTCAACATGTTATCCTGCTTTCCCTTTATATAAATGCAAGTTCTGTGCCAAATCAAGAATTCGTGTGTTTTCTACAATTTTCGAGGACAAGGTGCAAAAACATTCTGATATTTCGGGCAAAAATTTCAGCAAGTGCAAAATTCTTTTGCATATCCTCTCCATTTTTTTATAAAATAGAAGCAATATTAAGAAAATAATTGAGGGAGGTTCATACAGTGGTCAAAGACAGCGAATTCCTCACATTGGTTTTTCAGAGTATTTTAGATGAAATCGATGTTGGCCTGCACGTGGTAGACGAGCATGGAAACACAATCGTTTATAACAATAAAATGATGCAGATTGAAGATATGGAGAAGCATGACGTCTTGAATAAAAACCTGATGGATGTGTTTATGTTTTCAAAGCAGCAGGACAGCACACTGGTACAGGCTCTTCAGGAAGGCAAGACGATTAAAAACGTCAAACAGAGCTATTTCAATAATAAAGGCCAGGAAATCACGACGATCAATCATACATATCCCATCGTCCAAGACGGCAAAATCAAGGGCGCCGTTGAAATTGCCAAGGATGTGACAAAGCTTGAACGGCTGATCAGGGAGAATATGAACAAAAAAGGCAGCACAACCTATACGTTTGACAGTATTCTCGGCACCAGTCCGGCCATTCAAGACGTCATCGAAAACGCCAAGCGGGCAACCCGTACGTCATCATCTGTCCTTCTCGCAGGCGAAACCGGCACGGGAAAAGAACTGTTCGCGCAAAGTATCCATAATGGAAGCGATCGTTCTGGCGGCCCGTTTATTTCGCAAAACTGTGCTGCGCTGCCAGACAGCCTTGTGGAAAGCATCTTGTTCGGAACAAAAAAAGGCGCGTTTACCGGCGCTGTCGACCAGCCCGGCCTGTTTGAACAAGCCCATGGCGGCACACTGCTGTTAGATGAAATCAACTCGCTGAATCTCAGCCTTCAGGCGAAGCTGCTGCGCGCCCTTCAAGAACGGAAAATCAGGCGCATCGGTTCGACAAAGGATACACCGATAGACGTACGTATTATTGCCACGATGAATGAAGACCCAATTGATGCAATTGCAGGCGAACGAATGCGGAAGGACTTGTATTACAGGCTGAGTGTCGTCACACTGATCATCCCGCCGCTTCGGGAACGAAAAGAAGACATTTTGCTTCTCGCGTCGGAGTTCATCCAGAAAAACAATCATCTATTCCAAATGAATGTTGAACACATCAGCGATGACGTGAAGCAATTTTTCCTTTCTTATGACTGGCCGGGAAATATTCGCGAGCTTGAGCATATGATCGAAGGCGCAATGAATTTCATGACGGACGAGCAAACGATTACGGCTTCCCATCTGCCCTATCAATACCGCATGAAAATCAAGCCGGCTGACATCCCAGAGCCGGAAACACCAAGACACCAGCCAGCCGCGGACTTAAAAGAAAAAATGGAAAGCTTCGAAAAATATGTGATAGAGAACGTGTTAAGAAAACACGGCCATAACATCTCGAAAGCTGCTCAGGAGCTTGGCATCAGCAGACAAAGCCTCCAATATCGGCTGAAGAAATTTTCTCACTCGTCTAACGAATAATCCGGGGTAGGAAGCCTGATCAGAAAAACAGTGCCTCTGCCGATTTCACTTTTCACTTCAATCGTCCCATTGTGGCTGTCGATAATCGATTTCGATATGGCAAGACCTAATCCCGACCCTCCATATTTTCGGGAGAATGCTGAAAATGAAGGTATTTGCTAATTGCTATTTGCTGTTTCACGTGTAACATCCATCTTGTATTTTTCTTCATATTCGATATATCCATTTCAACTGAACGGGCTTGACCCCTGTTCAGTTTTTTTGCATATCAAAACAGCCTGGCAACGATGCCAGACTGTTTTTATTAACTGCCTAATTGGTCTGCGGAGGACAGCTTGATGTCTACAGATTTTTCTTTTCCGCCGCGGTAAAACTTCACCTTCACCCGGTCACCGACTTTTTTCTGATAAAGCCGTTTTCGCAGGTCAACAATATCATTTACTTTGTATCCGTCAAATTCCGTGATGACATCCAGTTCCTTCAGCCCCGCTTTCCCGGCAGGTGAAAAGGCGTCTACACCCATCACAACCGCTCCAGTGGTGACATTCTTAGGAAGCTTTAATGTTTCATCCCAATGATAGCTTGCAATGTCGCTTAGCGATTTCATCTCAATCCCAAGGAACGGGCGTTTGACCTTTCCGTATCTCTCTAAATCCTCTATCACAGGGATCACGAGCTTAGAGGGAATCGACAGGCCAATCCCTTCAACCGCCGACTCGGCAATTTTCATTGAATTGATGCCAATGACCTTCCCATCCATATTTAACAAAGCACCGCCGCTGTTCCCAGGGTTAATGGCCGCATCTGTTTGCAGGACTTCTGCGTTCCAGTCAGGCTGTCCATCACCGTTTGAATCCACTGGAATCGCCCTCTCCGTACCTGAGATGACGCCTTGTGTGACAGAGCCTGCAAACTCAAGGCCTAACGGGTTCCCGATCGCAATAACCGGCTCCCCAGACTTCACTTTATCTGAATTTCCGAAATCGGCGACTGCTTTAATCTTATCGCTTTTCACCCGTAAAACGGCAAGGTCCATCAGCTGGTCGCTGCCGACAAGATCAGCTGATACACGTGAGCCGTCTTTCAAGCTGATTTCAATTTGGGAAGCGCCTTCGATGACATGATGGTTGGTCACGACATAAGCGGAATGGTCATTTTTCTTATAGATGACGCCAGAGCCGCTCCCAGCCTCGCCGCTCTCTCCCCAAATATCTGATTTTTGGATGTTCACAACACCGACAACGGCGGGCGACACATTGCTGACAATCTTGGTGACGGCATTGTTGACACTGACATTTACCGTCCTGATTGATTCCCGGCCATTGTTGTTTTGCTGCTGATCTAAGGCGCCTGTATCCAGCCCTTCATTTGAAAGGTACGGCATGATAAACGCCATTAATACGGCACCGACAATCACGCCAATCAGACTCGAAAGAAAATATCCTTTTTTGCTTCTCTTTGGCTGTTCAGGAGTAGTATGTTCTTCCTCACGTTCGTAATCCACCATATTCCATCCTTTCCAAGAACGTTAATATGGTTATATTGTGGGTTAGAAGCTCCTAGAATAGTCATGATTTACATAGAAAAATTATACAGCGCAAAGCGGAGTGGCCTTCTTCGGATCGGTGTCGTATAAGTCAAATGTCTCACCCGTCACAAATCCTTTAGAAGCCAATGTCTGCTGTACAGACATTCTTGCCAGCTCCTTCATGTTGTTGTCCTGGCTCAAATGCGCCAGGTAAATACGAGACGTCTCATCGCCAATGACATCCGTCATCGCCAAGGCAGCATCTTCATTTGACACGTGCCCGACGTCACTTAAAATCCGCCGCTTAATGCTCCATGGGTATCTCCCCATTTGCAGCATACCGACATCGTGATTGCTTTCAAACACAAACACATTCGCTGAACGGATAATGCCTTTCATTCGGTCGCTGACATATCCCGTATCTGTCATTAACGCGAGCTTTCGGCCGTTATAATGGAACACATAAAACATCGGTTCGGCCGCATCGTGGGAGACGCCAAACGATTCAACATCAAGTCCGCCGAACGACTTTACCGTCTCCATCGGAAATACAAACTTTTGATCGGTGTCAATTTTGCCGATTTGATTCTCCATCGCTTTCCAAGTCTTCTCGTTCGCATAGATCGGAAGCTTGTACTTTCTGGCGACTACACCAAGGCCCTTAATATGGTCACTATGCTCATGCGTCACAAAAATGCCGTCTACATCATCCAGCTTACGCCCGATCTGCGCCATCAGCCCATCCATGGCTTTCCCGCTCAAACCGGCGTCCACTAAAAATGCGTGATCCTCTGTTTCGAGGTAAAACGCATTTCCCGTACTCCCGCTCGCAAGTACGCTAAATTGCAAGCTCATGTTTGTCTCACTCCATTATTTTCATTGATCTGTATCTAAAATCGTACTCTCCAAAGCATTCACAGTAAAATACTCTTGTACTGTCTTTTTCTCACCGTTCACTTTTTTCTCGTACTCAACCGTAATTCTCCATACCGGCGCCAGCACCTGCGTACTCGTCAGCGGATATTGTGCTACATAGCCGAATTTACAGCTCTTCACAGTGCTGTATTCTTTTAATTGATTTTGATAGTACAATAGCTCAACCGCATCCATTTCAGTAATTAAGCTTTCTTTCTGGATTTGCTTGAAGGTCTCAAGCGTAGTCTGGTCGTATGACACAACCTCGTTTTTACCGTTTAAGTGCAGCACCACTTGCCCGATCATATTAGAGGGATTGTCGGTCTTTTGGTAAATATAATGACCTTCGTACGTTTGGAAGAAAATAATTTCTTTCTTCGATTTATCAACCTTCCAAAGCTTATATTTTTCGCCATCTTGAATTTTCGAAGAAACAAGTGCCTGAGCATCGTCCTCGATATCCTTCTTTGATAGAGCGATTGGATTTGCAAACTTCATTTTCAGGCTCGTTACTTTATGATCATCACTAGGCATGTCCATCAAAGGCTTCTGATCCTTCAGCGCCTCAATTTCCTCCTTGGAGAAAGATTTTTGATTTGCCGTGATCCGATAGCCTTCTGTCGCTTCCTTATTCAAGCCTTCATACGTGATATGATCGGCCTTCATGTCATGCTCGACATCATTTTTAATGACTTCATATTCTTTGCCGGTAGCCTGCCATTTTTGAAAAAACTGATAGCCTAAGAAAATATCTAAAATGAGGAAGGCAACGATGAAGATTGATTTTGTCTTATTCCACTCCACTGTTAGCCCCCTCCTTCCTCAATAAATCCTTTGTAATCGGCACAATTTTCCCATTTACTTTCATCGCCCAAACCGGTTCCAGTTCAACGAGAGGATCATCGTTGGTTGATGTTGATACCAATTGATAAGCAAGGAAGATCTGATCAATTTTATCCGTATCATAAGCGGTTTGTTTCGAAAGCAGCATCCTCACTTCGCTGCCGCTCATGAGCTCTGTTTCACTTGTTTTAATCGGATTCGTTCCGAGACTGTAATTCGGCCGCTTATAGCTGAGAATATCATCATTCGCCCATTGCACCGTAATCGCCGATGTCGCCCCGAAAGGTTTGGCGGTGCTGTTAATGACCGGGATCTGATCCATAAAGATATAGAAGCTCAGCTGCTGGCTATCATTGATATTGAAAAATTGATAGTGATCCGTCCAGCTCCCGGTATCCTCAAGGTATTTTTGGCTCTTTTTGATTAACTCACCTGTTTGATAGGATGTGCTCTGCACCAAATTGCGCTGCTGGAATTGCACCTGTCGCTGGCTTAGATTTACATCTAAACGGCTGATCCCATCTGTCAGCACATTTCTGTTGTTGTAATTCGAATCTTCTCTTACAATGCTCGGATCGCTAAACAAAGCCTGCTTAAAGGTATTTGTTTTAATCGATTCTGTGACAAATTCTTTTTTGTCCATCGTAAGCGGTTTGTTCGGCAGCAAGAACTCTTTCTTTGAGCCAATGGAGAACAAGCTGAACGCCGGCATATTTGATTGCCTGTTTTTCAAGTCGTTCATAATGTTCCGGTAGTTTGCTGATTCAACCGTCACTTCAAGAATGAGCTGCTTGCTGTAAGACACCAAATAGATTTTCTTGTTCGCTTTTGTTTCATTGAACGGGATCAGAATATGGTCAAACGAACTGTATTCAAACGACTGATTAGACCATTTAAACAACGTTTGGAAAATATCAATCGGGATCGTATCGCTGAATTGCAAGTCAAGCTTGGCTTCAGAACTGCCTATTCCATAAAACCAGCTTTTGAATCCAGCCTTGTCATACTGATCCGAAATATCTTTAATTCCTTTCACATCCCAATGTGGCAAGTCAGACCAAATTTCTTCATAGAGGGCATTGTCATCCACCTTGTAATGAGCGCCGTCATCATGGATAAACATGTCCCTTGGCCTTACCGTTTCAGACAGCTTTTGGGTGGTTTTTTCGATTTTATGTTTCACACGAACAGTAGACTCTGTTGAGGATGAGCCTTCAGAAAAGTTTGGCTGGAACGTCCATATCCCCCATGTAAAAACAAGACTGATGACGACGAGTACCGTAAGTAATATCGTTTTTATATTTTCACGCTTCATCCCAATCATCCTCTTGTTCCTCTTTATATGGAAGAGTAAATGTAATCGTCGTGCCTTTTCCTTCTATGCTGTCCGCCCAAATATCTCCGCCGTGCGCCTGTACCATTTCCTTGGCAATCGCCAATCCCAGACCAGTGCCGCCAAGCTTTCTCGTTCTTGCTTTATCCACCCTATAGAAGCGGTCAAAGACTTTTTCGACATCTTTTTTCGGAATGCCGATCCCTTCATCCTTCACGCTGATATAGAGAAGTTCTTCCTCTTCATTGACATCAATCGAGAACGTGACATGTCCGCCTTCCGGTGAATATTTTAAAGCGTTAGAAATAATATTATCGAGCACCTGCGTTATTTTATCTTGGTCAATCTCGACGTACAGATCTCTGTCCGGCAGATTGCGGATAAACTCCACATGCTGCTCTTTTGTCATTTCAAAACGGTCAATAATAAGTGACATAAACCGGACAATCTGAATCCATTCCCGGTTAAATTGATAATCTTTACTGTCAAATTTCGACAGCTGAAGCAGATCATTGACAAGCCGGATCATACGCTCTGTTTCATTTTGCGTCACCATTAAGAAGCGCGGAGCAATGTCTTTATTTTCCCACGCGCCTTCAGCTAACGCTTCTAAATAGCTGCGCATTGTCGTAAGCGGCGTCCGCAGCTCATGTGATACATTCGCAACGAATTCTCTGCGTTCCTGATCCATTTTCTCTTGTTCGGTTACATCGTAAATGACAGCGATTAAACCATCAATTTTGCCGTGTTCCCTTTGAATCACAGAGAAATTCACGCGAAGCACCGTTAATTCATCATCGCGCTCAATTTCAAGCAGCATAGAATCCTGCTGCTCCACTAAATCTTCAAAAGTATAATTCTCTTGAAGCCCCAGCAAACTCGTAATCGGCATTTCTAAGGCTGTTTCACGTGAAACGTTCAACAGCTCCAGAGCCGGGCTGTTTAAGAGAATAATCGCTCCGTTTCGGTTTGTGGCGATTACGCCGTCTGTCATATAGGCAATGACAGAGGCTAGCTTTCTGCGTTCTCCTTCAGTCATCGCTTGGGCATCTTCAAGCTCTCTCGTTAAGTGGTTAAACGTTGTGGCCAGCTGCCCAATTTCATCATGCCCGTACTTTTTAACCTTCCTCGAGAAATTCCCTTTCGCAAGCTCCATCGCCTGCTTTCGCATATCTGAAAGCGGGTGGGTAATGGTTCTTGCCAGAAAAATACCGAGAAGGGCCGTCAAAACAAGTGCCAAACCTGTGCCGGACGCCAGTATCGTGTTGATCGTCTTCATTTGATTAAAGACATCTTCCATACTCGCGACAACATAGATCGCGCCGACAACCTCTTGGTTTTCAGTCATGACAGGCTTCGCGGAAATAAGAACTCTGATTTTGCTTTTCGGGTCATAATATTTTCTTAAATACGACTGTTTGGTAGAAAAAATTCTTTTGAAAATCAGATCGGTCGTTTGTTTCCCAGCCACTTCCTCACCGTACGGCTTTGAAGAACCGACCACTTCATAGCTTTTATCTACAAAGCTAATTTCCCGAACCTCATCACTTTTCGTGAAGTCATTCAAAATACGGCTGACGTCATCCTTTATGACGGTACTGTCGTTATCGCTCTTATATTCTTGTTCGATATAATAAGAAAGGTTGTCGATTCGCTGATTCAGCGATTGTTCATAAGAGCTGATCAGCGACTTCTCTACCTGATTGACAAAATACACACCAATGATTTGCATGGCAATGATAATCAAAAGCACATAAATCAAGGTAATCTTAAATTGGATCGACCGAAAAAAACCAACCTTATTCATATGGGCATTAGTCCTGTTCTGGGTTTCTCAAGTAATAACCTACACCACGGCGTGTGACGATCCAATTTGGATGGCTCGGGTTGTCCTCGATTTTTTCACGAAGCCGACGGACTGTTACGTCAACCGTTCTGACATCGCCGAAGTAATCATAGCCCCAAACGGTTTGAAGCAAATGTTCACGGGTCATCACTTGTCCGATATGTTTTGCTAAATAATGAAGCAATTCGAACTCACGATGAGTCAATTCGATTGTTTCGTCTCGTTTTGATACAACGTACGCGTCAGGGAAGATGACGAGAGAGCCGATATGAATCTCGTTAGAGGAAGGCTCTTCCTCCGCAGGCGCTGTCGTCAGCTGGCGACGCAGGTTCGCTTTTACACGCGCCAAGAGCTCGCGTGTGCTGAATGGTTTTGTGACATAGTCATCAGCACCGATTTCAAGCCCGATAACCTTGTCAATTTCTGAATCCTTAGCCGTCAGCATAATGATTGGCATATCGTATTTCTTTCTGACTTCGCGGCATACTTCAACGCCGTCTTTATTCGGGAGCATAATATCTAAAAGAATTAAATCAGGCTGAAGCTCTTCTACCATTTCAACGGCTTCGTTTCCGTCGTGGGCACAGTGCACTTCATAGCCTTCTTTTCTTAAGTTAAATTCCAATATATCTGCAATCGGTTTTTCATCATCTACTACAAGGATCTTTTTATCCATCATTTTGATTTTCCTCCTGCCGAATGACTTCATTTCATCTATATAACATTCGTTTCATCACTTATGGCCCATGTAAAGAATGGGTCCTTGTCTATTATAACGGTTTAAGGTCAAAAGATAAAAAAAATAAAGGTTTAGAAAAAAAACACATGTTTCACCTTTATCGCCAGTTGTTTATCTATTGTCATGCTGGTCAACTTTTTTTAAAAAAGATAACTTTATTGAAACCTCCCCTCACCGGAGTGCGTCTTTATCAATGACGTCTTCTTCTTTGAACCGGCCGCAGGGCCGGTTCTCCCTTTTTCTTCTATTATAACACTCCTCATGTTTGCCTTTTTCCTAAAAGAAAAAACGCACCTACGATTGCAGATGCGTTTGGTAAGTGGCTCGGGACGGAATCGAACCGCCGACACACGGATTTTCAGTCCGTTGCTCTACCAACTGAGCTACCGAGCCAAATGTTTTATTTTTCTCTACTAAGTAAAGTAAAATGGCGGTCCGGACGGGACTCGAACCCGCGACCTCCTGCGTGACAGGCAGGCATTCTAACCAACTGAACTACCGGACCTTACAGTAATTGCCCGGAGAGCTGTCGTGTCAGCTCTCACAGACAAATAAGGAATTTAGCAATAACGCTAAAGTAAATCAATGACCCGTACGGGATTCGAACCCGTGTTACCGCCGTGAAAGGGCGGTGTCTTAACCGCTTGACCAACGGGCCTTCACGAAATGGTGAGCCATGAAGGACTCGAACCTTCGACCCTCTGATTAAAAGTCAGATGCTCTACCAACTGAGCTAATGGCTCTTAAAGATGTCGGAATTTCTATAGAGCAAACGACTTAGATCTAGTTCTCATCTTGTACTCTATTGAAGCAGTTTCCGTAACAACGAGATTTATAATATCACGAACAAATAGAAGTGGCAATAACTTTTTTGGTTTTTTTTCATATTTTTTTCTCAGACCAACTTATATGCGGCTTTCAAACAAAAAACAAGCCCCTTAAATAGGGGCTTGCAGACATATTCTATTTAGTTCGCGCGGTACACACTGCGAAGGACATTTGTTTGTGAGCGGTCTGGACCGACAGAGAAAATAGAAAGCGGAATGCCTGTCAGCTGAGACACACGCTCAAGATAATGGCGCGCATTTTCCGGAAGCTCGCTCAAGCTCTTCGCACCTGTAATATCCTCAGTCCAGCCCGGCATTTCTTCATATACCGGCTCACATTCAGCAAGTGCCTTAAGACTTGCTGGAAATTCTTCAATGATTTCGCCTTTGTAGCGGTACGCCACACAGATTTTCAACGTTTCAATTCCTGTTAGGACGTCAATTGAGTTCAGAGAAAGATCTGTAATTCCGCTCACACGGCGGGCGTGGCGGACAACAACGCTGTCAAACCAGCCGACACGGCGCGGGCGGCCTGTTGTTGTTCCATATTCGCGTCCGACTTCACGGATTTGATCGCCGATTTCATCTTTCAGCTCAGTCGGGAAAGGACCGTCGCCGACACGAGTCGTATATGCTTTTGATACACCGACAACGTGCTTGATTTTGGTCGGGCCGACACCAGAACCGATCGTGACACCGCCGGCAACCGGGTTAGATGACGTAACAAACGGGTATGTTCCTTGGTCGATATCGAGCATAACCCCTTGTGCGCCTTCAAATAATACACGGCGCCCTTCATCAAGAGCATCGTTCAAGACAACAGATGTATCGCAAACATATTTTTTAATCTGCTGGCCGTACTCATAATATTCGTCTAAGATATCCTCAAGTTTAAACCCTTCTGTCTCGTACATTTTCTCGAGAAGACGGTTTTTTTCTTCAAGATTGCGCTCAAGCTTTTCCGCAAACGCGTCACGGTCTAACAGATCCGCGATGCGAATTCCGATGCGGGCTGCTTTATCCATGTAAGCAGGGCCGATTCCTTTTTTCGTTGTGCCGATCTTGTTAGCCCCTTTACGCTCTTCTTCCACTTCATCCAATTTCAAATGATACGGCAGAATGACGTGAGCTCTGTTGCTGATTCTCAGGTTATCTGTACTCACGTTGCGCTCATGAAGATACGCAAGCTCTGTGACTAATGCTTTCGGATCTACAACCATTCCGTTTCCGATTACACACGTTTTATCCTTATAGAAAATTCCAGACGGGATTAAGTGAAGCTTATATGTGATTCCGTCAAACTTGATTGTATGCCCTGCGTTATTTCCGCCTTGATAACGGGCGATCACTTCTGCATTTTCTGATAGGAAATCTGTAATTTTACCTTTTCCTTCATCGCCCCATTGCGTACCTACTACAACTACTGAAGACATGTCCGTGCACCTCCGTTAACCTTTCAAAACGATTCTATTCAAACAAATCAAGTTTATCAGTGAAGAAACAGAAAGTCAATTGTAAATCCGAACATTAAATTATTGTAAATCTATATTCGTTCGCTTCCATTCGTTTTATAAGCGTTTTCTCACTACTTTGTCATAAAAAGCTTGCGAAACTTTCATCCTTTAGCATAAGAAAGAATCACTTGCCTGATATCCCTTTTGAATTCATAAAAACGACCCGCCAGCCGTCCGGGTCCTCTATCGTTACGCCCCCATTGCTCCAGTACGGGTTCTCTGATTCGACCTCTTGATAGCCCATGTGCTTTAGCTTTGAAGTGATCGCTGCCAGTTCATCTGCATTCGGCACATAAAAAACAAGAAGGCCGTCGGGATGGGGAACGGGGGCACTGCTTCCCCCTTCATACTGGGTGAATTCCAAATGATAATCGGCATGAGGAAGGCCGAACATGACACCGTCATACCCGTTATGCTGTGAAAATTCTCCTATTCGTTTCAAACATAGTCCCTCTTCGTAAAAACGAATAATCTCATCAAGCTGGCCCGTAGGACGCGCAATTCGGATTTGTGCTGCGTGAAAAGACGAAAAACGTTTTCCCATATTGTTACCATCTCCTTTTTGCACCATTTTATTAAAACGCTTTCAATTTTTCATCCGCTGAGCGAACGGTATTTCTTCCATCTTTCGAATGAAAAAACCCCAAGAGCAGCTCTTGGGGCTTATGCGCCGGGCGGAACGCCTGCGTCATCAAAACGCCGTTCCAGGTTGACGAATTTGTTGTATTCTTTTACGAACGCAAGAGACACGGTTCCTACCGGGCCGTTACGCTGTTTGGCGATAATAATTTCGATAATATTTTTATTCTCGGTTTCTTTGTCATAGTAGTCATCACGATAAAGGAACGCGACAATATCCGCGTCCTGCTCGATACTTCCTGATTCCCGGATATCAGACATCATCGGACGTTTATCCTGACGCTGCTCAACACCCCTGGAAAGCTGAGAAAGCGCGATGACAGGGACTTGCAGCTCCCTGGCAATCGACTTCAGTTCACGGGAAATTTCAGATACTTCCTGCTGACGGTTGTCCTTTGAACGACCGCTTCCCTGAATCAATTGCAGGTAATCGATCAAAATCATGCCCAGCCCGCTTTCCTGCTTCAAGCGGCGGCACTTGGCACGGATTTCACTCACTCGAATACCCGGTGTATCGTCGATGTAAATCCCGCTGTTCGACAGGCTTCCCATTGCCATCGTCAGCTTGCCCCAATCCTCTTCGGTCAGGTTACCTGTACGGAGATTCTGGGCATTGATATTTCCCTCGGCACAGAGCATACGCATAACGAGCTGCTCTGCACCCATCTCAAGACTGAAAATCGCTACGCTCTCATCGGTCTTCGTCGCCACGTTTTGTGCGATGTTCAGGGCAAAGGCTGTTTTCCCTACTGACGGACGGGCAGCCACAATGATTAGGTCGTTGCGCTGGAAACCCGCAGTCATCCGGTCAAGCTCCGTAAACCCTGTTGGAATTCCCGTGATATCACCTTTTCGATTGTGAAGCTGTTCGATATTATCATAGGTCTGGACAAGGACGTCCTTAATATTTTGGAAGGCACTCGTGTTTTTGCGCTGTGCCACTTCCATAATCGTTTTTTCCGCTTCACTGAGTAAATCCTCGACCTCATCCTCACGGGTATACCCGTCTTGAGCAATCGTTGTCGCAGTTCTGATTAATCGGCGAAGAATCGATTTTTCCTCAACGATTTTCGCATAATATTCTATGTTAGCCGCTGTCGGCACCGAGTTTGCGATATCTGTCAAATATGAAATGCCGCCTACTTCTTCCAGCAGGTCTGTGTTCGCAAGCTCTGATGTTACTGTCACCAGATCAACCGGTTCACCTCGGTCACCGAGCACCAGCATCGCATTATAGATTTTTTGGTGGGACATTCTATAGAAATCATCTGGAATCAATACTTCTGAAGCCAGTGTTAAAGCAGACGGCTGTAAAAAAATAGCGCCTAACACGGCTTGTTCGGCTTCTATATTTTGCGGAGGAAGCCGGTCATTCAGAAGGTCTGTCATGCTAAGCACCGTCCTCTCATTAAAAAATCTCCAACCTCCATTCTACCATTTCTACAGAAAAAAAATAGAAAAATTGTCTGTTTCCTGTTTTTTTCAGTTAGCAGATTGGATCGTTTCGGACAGTAACAAGGCGGGAAAAATGCAATAAAACATGAGGGAGGAATGAAAGATGATAAAGAAATATGCGATTACACCCAATGTTGATGCGGACGGCTGGTTTATTGAGGTGGAGAATGTAGCGCCGACAGCTTTGTATACGTCTAAAGACGCCGCTATTGAAAAGGCCAAACAGGTGGCTAAGGAAAACAGTCCGTCTAAGCTTGTAATTTATGACCAGTTTAAAAATGTGGAAGAAGAACACTCATTTTAATGAATGAAAGCCTTCGCTGCAGCGAGGGTTTTTTAGCGGTTATCGGTTTATTTCATCCATTGGATGCCTATGTGCATCATCAAATCTGCCGCTTTTTGATACAGATCCCACTCCCCGATCGAAGCAAATTTCCCCATCAGCTCCTGAAGCTTTAACCTCATTGCTATATATTCTTCGAAAGTGACAGCTTTTTCAGTGCCTATTTGGTGTTCCTTCAGCATTTGTTTTAATAAGGATAACGGTGCGTGCATAAGAACCCTCCTTACCTCTTTTATAACGGTCATTTTCCGATTGCTCTATTCCTTTGTGACATCTTCTTACATTTCACATCTGATTCTTGTACAATGGACAGAAGAGAGGAGGGATCTTTTGTGAGACCTTTGCAAATTTCTGCTGAAACTGCACAAAAGCTTGCAGAGTCCTTGAATCTGCCGCTTGAACAGATCATGCATATGCCTCAGCATATTCTGCTTGCCAAAATGGCTGAACTGCAAAAAGAGGACAAATCATAGCCTTCATTCACATACTTGCTTACCTGTTTCGGGATAATATCATGTATATGTTAGAAAAGAGGAGTAACTGCTTTGCCACATCCACATAATAAAAAAATCCAATCATTTTGGCTGATCACCGGCATTATCTTTATCGCCTTTAACTTACGGCCCGCGATCACTTCAGTCGGTCCGGTCATTAGCTCTATCCGGGCAGAGCTGCACATGTCCAATGGGGCAGCCGGTTTTTTGACCGCACTGCCGCTGCTTTCGTTTGCAGTTCTTTCTCCGCTTGCACCTAAGCTTGGACAGCGCCTCGGAAATGAGCGAACTTTATGGCTAGGTCTCGTGATACTGCTGATCGGTGTTCTGACTCGTTCTACCGGCTATACTGCCGCTTTGTTTTTCGGAACGGCACTTATCGGCGTCGGGATTGCGATTGGTAACGTACTTTTGCCAAGCTTAATCAAACATAAATACCCTGAAAAGCCAGGGATCATGATCAGCCTGTATACGACATCAATGAATATATTCGCAGCTTTAGCATCGGGTGTCAGCGTTCCTTTAGCGACCCAGATGAATGGCGGATGGAAACAAGCCTTTCTCTTATGGGGCGGGCTGGCTTTGCTTGCATTGCTGATCTGGATACCTCAGCTGCGCCACCGGGATACGGCAAACCAGACAATGAAGCTGCAATCCAGTTCCATTTGGGCTTCCAAAATGGCATGGTATGTCACCATCTTTATGGGCCTGCAATCGTTTTTATTTTACAGCAGCATCGCTTGGTTTCCTGAAATTCTCCGTTCACACGGGATTGATACGGCAACAGCCGGATGGATGGTATCACTCATGCAATTTGCGAGTCTGCCTTCCACTTTTCTGACACCGGTTTTAGCTGACCGTGTGAAACAGCAGCGCGGTATCGTTGCGGCGCTGGCCTCAGTTTATCTGATCGGCCTCTGCGGATTATTAGCGGGCGGAAGCCATACATTGCTTGCCATCTGGATGATCATTATCGGTATCGGGCAAGGCTCCAGCATTAGTCTGGCGCTCACTTTGATTGGTCTCCGCAGTGAAAATGCCCAACAGGCCGCTGCGCTGTCAGGCATGTCTCAGTCATTCGGCTACCTGCTGGCAGCAGTCGGGCCAATCTTTGTCGGCTATCTCTTTGACCAGACGCATTCTTGGACAATGCCGATTGTGCTTCTCATTGCTGCCCTGATCGTAATGGGAGCAGCCGGACAGGGAGCCGGACGAGATCGATACATTTTTCAGTCAGAAAAACAAAGAAATTCAGCATAAAAGCGGGGAAAATATCTCCGCTTTTTTCTTTGAATATTTATGGTTTATTCATAAGTTTTTCATATTTGTTTTTTACAATTAGACATCATAAAGAGGTGAAAAACGATGAAAACCAAACGATTCGACGCAGCTCTTATTCTTATTTTGCTGGCAGCAGCTTTTTTGAATACGTATCACATTTGGCAGGATGATACAGCGAACCAGTACTATTTGGCGGCTGTAAAAAGCATGACGCAAAGCTTCCATAATTTCTTTTATGCGTCATTTGACCCTTCTGGATTTGTGACAGTAGATAAGCCTCCTGTCGTGTTATGGATTCAAACGATTTTCGCACTGATTTTCGGTGTTCACACGTGGAGTGTCATCATTCCCCAGGCTCTTGCCGGAGTTGGGTCTGTCTTTCTACTCTACAGAATGATAAAGCCGACTTTTGGAGTTGGAACGGCCCGCATTGCCGCACTTGTCATGGCACTGACCCCTATCGCAGTAGCTGTCAGCCGGACAAACAATATCGATAGCATGCTTGTTTTTACCTTATTGCTCGGTTCAACTTGTCTGCTTAGGGCAGTAAAACAAGGTAAGCTGGTTTGGCTGCTGACGGCATTTGCCCTGATTGGGCTCGCCTTTAATATGAAGATGATGCAAGCGTTTATGGTATTGCCTGCATTTGTGTTATTCTACCTGATTGCATCTCGGGTTTCTCTGAAGAAAAAAATCGGGTCCCTGCTTCTGTCTCTTGTCCTTCTGACAGGCCTTTCACTCTCATGGGCGATTGCAGTGGATTCAGCCTCTTCCTCAAGCCGGCCTTATGTAGGAAGCAGCCAGACTAACTCAGTGCTAGAACTGGCCTTTGGCTACAACGGCACAGAGCGTCTGCTTGGGCAAACTACGGGCCTTGCAAAGGGTGATATGAATGCTGCTGGCGGAGGGAACATGCAGAATCAAGACAACATGCAAGCGCCAAATGGCAACGGTTCATCTTTTTCTCAGAACGGAAATCATTCATTCGGAAACCATTCACAGGCGCCTCAGCCGCCTAACGGACAAACCGGCGCTCTCAATGGAGGCGGAGGCACACCTCCCACAGGTGGCAACGGGCCTGGCGGTGGAGGCGGAAAAAGCGTGAATATGTTCGGCACTGGTGATCCTGGACCGCTTCGTCTTTTCCAATCAGCACTTTCCGGCCAAATCAGCTGGATGCTTCCATTCTCATTGATCGGATTACTGGGCGCAATCGTCAGCTGGTACCGTGATCGCCGCGGACATGCTGCTGAAATGAAAGAAACGCTATTCTGGGCGGCTTGGCTTGTTCCCGTGGCTGGTTTCTTCAGCATCGCAGGATTCTTCCACCAGTATTATTTGATTACGCTGGCACCGCCGATTGCCGCCCTTTCTGGTATCGGATGGTATACGATGCACCGCTTATACAAAAATAATAAAGACTGGTCCAGCTATCTTCTGCCGGCAGCCGTTCTGATCACAGCCGCGTTCCAGGTGTATATTCTGAGTGCTTATACAAGCCAAATCGGCAGTGTATGGATGTATGCCCTGGGGCTCTTAGGACTAGGCATCTCCCTTGCACTTCTGATGCTTAAACGCAGCCATCCGTTCAGTAAGCAGCTGACCATCATCAGCTTGTGCGTTCTGCTTCTCACACCTGTTTACTGGTCAGCAACGCCGCTTCTATACGGTGGCAACAGCGTCCTTCCTGAATCCGGTCCGCAGCTCAAAGACTCAGCAAACGGCGGGAACATGTTCTCTTCAGAGGTCGACAGCGGGCTCCTGTCCTATCTGAGAAAACACAATACCGGCGAAGAATATTTATTTGCTACTTTGACAACCGTAACAGCTGCGCCATACATCATTTACGAAAATGAATCTGTTATGGCAATGGGCGGATTTAACGGCACGGATCCCATTCTGACTGTGTCGGAACTGAAAAAACTGATCAAAGAAGGCAAAGTGAAATACTTCCTTCTGTCAGAAAACAACTCAGGCAACAGCGAACTTGTTTCCTGGATTAAGAAAAACGGAAAAGAAATAACATCTGACGAGTACAGCGGTTCCTCCAGCAGCACAAACAGCGTGCAGGAAATGCGAGGAGGACCTGGCGGAGAAAGCCAGCAATCTCTTTATCTCGTGGAATAAAAAAGAGGCTTGGATGAATCCAAGCCTCTTTTCTATTAAGCTTCTTCTTTTACATGTACCTTTAACACAGCCTGCACTTCAGGATGCAGCTTCACAGGCACGTTTGTATATCCTAATGCACGAATGCCGTCCGGCAGTTCAAGCTTCCGCTTATCTACTTTAATGTTATGGTCTTTTTGGAGCTGTTCAGTAATTTGCTTGCTTGTCACTGAACCAAATAAACGGCCGCCCTCACCTGATTTTGCGCTAAGCTCAACAGTCAGTTTTTCTAATGTCTCTTTCAAGCTCTTAGCCTGTTCAAGCTCAGCAATGGCTTCTTTTTTCTCTTTCTGCTTTTGTCCGTTTAGCGCGCTGATGTTTGACGCGTTCGCTTCAACCGCGAGGCCTTTTTTAATTAGAAAGTTATGCGCATAACCGTCTGCTACATTTTTGACTTCGCCTTTTTTTCCTTTTCCTTTTACATCTTGTAAGAAAATAACCTTCATCTCTGTACGCCTCCCTCAAAATACTCATCTATGGCGTGCTTCAGCCGTTCCAGCGCTTCAGAAACTGAAATGCCGGACAACTGAGTCGCCGCATTTGTTAAATGCCCTCCGCCTTCCAGGGCCTCCATGATGATCTGAACATTTACCTCGCCAAGCGACCGCGCACTGATACAAACCGTTTGTTCATCCCGTCTCGCCACCGCAAATGAAGCCTCAACCTCACTCATCGACAGCAGCGAATCGGCAGCCTGCGCAATCAGCACTTGATCGAAGTATTCCTCTTCATTTTCAGGAAGAGAAGCAATCGCAATGTTATCTTTATAGAGGACCGTATGCTGGATCAGCTTCGCCCGTTTAATATAGGAATCAACGGTTTCTTTCAGGAACTTCTGCACCAGCACCGTGTCGGCGCCTTTTGCCCTTAAATAAGAAGCCGCATCAAAAGTCCGCGAGCCCGTGCGGAGAGAAAAGCTCTTTGTATCCACTATTATACCAGCTAATAGGGCTGTTGCTTCAATCATATTGATTTTTAAGCGCTTCGGCTGATATTCAAGCAGCTCTGTCACCAATTCCGCTGTGGAAGAAGCGTATGGTTCCATATAAACGAGCAGCGGATCTCTGATAAACTCCTCACCTCTGCGGTGATGGTCGATGACCACGATATGTTCAATTTTATTGACCAGACGTTCCTCCATGACGAGTGACGGCTTATGTGTATCGACGATCACAAGCAGTGTGTCATCATTGGAAATTTCCATTGCTTCTTCAGGCGTAATAAATCTTGACCACAGTTCTTCATATTTTTTGATTTCCCCAATCAAACGCTGCACACTTGATCCGATTTGATTTGGGTCAATCACGATAAAACCATCTTTGTTATTTGCCTGAGCCACCTTTAAAATCCCGATCGCTGCGCCGATAGAATCCATGTCGGGGAATTTATGCCCCATGATAATCACATTGCTGCTTTCGGTGACGATTTCCTTTAAGGCGTGAGAAATCACGCGGGCCCGCACCCTTGTTCGTTTCTCCATTGGGTTTGTTTTACCGCCGTAAAACTTCACCTTGCCGTTTGGCAGCTTAATGGCTACCTGGTCTCCGCCGCGTCCCAGTGCTAAGTCCAAGCTGGATTGCGCTAAATCGCCAAGTTCTTTCAGGGAAGAGACTGAAGCCCCGACACCGACGCTTAACGTCAGCGCTACACCGTCAAACGAGGTTTTTTCCCGCACTTCATCAAGAATCGAAAACTTCGAATTTTCGAGTTCAGTTAAGATGTGTTCATTAAGTACAGCGATAAAGCGTTCTGAAGACGTCCTTTTCAAGAAGATCCCGTACTCCTGCGCCCAAGCGTTCAGCAAAGATGTCACCTGGCTGTTCATCGTGCTTCTCGTCTGGTCATCCAATCCTTGTGTCACATCATCATAGTTATCAAGGAAAATATATGCCAGGACGGTTCTTTCGTTTTCATATAGCTTTTCAATCTGAATTTGTTCTGTTACATCAAAGAAATATAAGAGACGCTCATCCCGTTTGATGACAACCCTAAACTTGCGGTCATTCAATGTAACCGTTTCCGATTCCACCTCTTGTTTGATAAGCGGCACTACCGATTCACAAGTATCGTAAAGTGATCTCCCCACTAAAGTGCTTTCATTAAAGCAAGAGGAAAGAAACGGATTTGCCCATTCTATATAATATTGGTCATTAAAAAGCATGATTCCAATCGGCATTTCCATCAATGCCTCTTCACCGACTTTTTTCAACCTGTAGGACAACGTAGAAATATAAGCATCAATCTCTTTTCGAATAAGAGAATCAGCACGCTTAATAAAAAACAAAATAACTACCAGCAGCAGCACTTCGACGGTTCCTAATATCCAGTTAAAATAAAAGCTGATGAGGATTGTAATAATTGACAGAGCAATCAATGCATAGATGGGATACCGAAACAGCGGTTTTTCATAAAAGCTTGGCATTTCTATCACTCCCCACCATGTGAGTAAAACTCATGTTCACTTCACCTTATTCCTTATATGAAAGCCCATATCTAAAACGCCTAAAATGCGAATGGCTGCCATGAAGACCGGATGCACAAACCCAAGTATGACAGCAATCACAGCCGCAGCCTTTGGATATTGTTTCTTATGGCAATAGAAAAAGATAAATGATAAACCTTGGATGAAAATCAGAAACCCGAGTATAAACTCCCCATTTAAAGCGATAGAGTACAGCATTTGGCCTTTTTCTAAAGGCAAAAATGAAAGCATGACAATAATCAAATACAGTACTACAACACTTTGCGGAAACTTCAACTCTCTAAAAGGCTTTAGATTAGGAATATCGGGGGAGAATCGCCTTAAGAGCGGCTTAGCGATAAGGTAACTGAGGAAAGAAAAAATAACTCCTACCATCACAATAGCTGTTGGAAAAAGATATTGAACGATACCCAATTGTTCTTCCATCAGTTTTAATTGCTTCTCAAACTGCCCAGCATTGCCCGACTGCTTCGCTACAGTTTCTACAATATCAAGAGATTGCCGGTATTGTGTCATTGCCTCATCAATGATATTGATACCCAAAAACTGAATGCTTATCACAAAATAGAAGACAATACTAAGCATATAAATAAGAGCGCCCGAAATAATGGCGTGCCCGGGCTCTTTCCTTTTGAAAAAATGTCCCATGGCAATGCCGGCGCAAGCTGACATAAAAGCTACAATAAGCCCGTTAAAGGACCCGACAATAAAAACAACCGGAAGACTGACAGCGCCCATCCATATCCCTAGCTTCAATCCATGTCTGATCGTATACAAGATCATTGGCAGCGGCAGTGCAAATAACAGAATTGTTCCAATCACAGGAACATAAACAACCAGAAGCGTAATGATCGCAAACAGACTGATTAAAATAGCACCTTCCATTAAAGCTCTCGTTTGTTTCACTTAGTCACCTCGTATCATCCTGAACATACGAATAGAAAAGAGCAGCATAAACGACTGCTCTTTTTTTCATCGCTGCAACATGCTTTGCACCGAATGTTTTTATATCATCTCTAAATTTTACTTTTATATTTTAACATAAGTCCAAATCGCAAGTAAAATGACGCTAATGTTTCATGTGAAACATGAAAAATGAAAAGACATTCTTTGAAAAGAATGCCCATCACAATTAATGTTTATCATCCATAAAGCCAGAAGATTCCTTGTTTTTCTTTTTCGTTTTTCTGACATACATAAAAATTAAGATCACCAGTAAAAGGGTTGTTGCTTGCAGAACGCCGCTGCTAAACAAGAAAAAGTTCTTTATCATGTCCCACATTGTGTTTCACCTCTTTGTGCATGTTCTCAACCCGTATCCTATATAAGGTGAATTTCCCTTTTTAAAAACTTCAAAACATCATGAACAACATTGAGCGTTGGGCATATGCTGATATGGAATCTGATCGATAAAGGAGAATTTTCACATGGATGAACGCAGAACATTGGCTTGGCATGAAACATTAGAAATGCACGAGCTGGTTGCTTTTCAATCAAACGGACTCATTAAACTGAAGAAAATGATAAGAGAAGTAAAAGACCCTCAGCTCAGACAGCTTTATAACGTGTCTATTCAGGGCGTTGAGCAAAATTTGAGAGAGCTTCTTCCGTTCTTTCCACAGGCTCCGCACAGAGAGGATGAGGAAGAAGAACGCGCAGATAACCCATTTTACAGCGGTGACCTGCTCGGTTTTGCCAAAACATCTGTCCGCAGCTATGCCATCGCAATTACAGAAACAGCAACACCTCAATTAAGAAACGTACTGGTCAAACAGCTGAATGCTGCCATCCAGCTGCACGCCCAAGTTTATCGATACATGTATCAGCATGGATATTATCCGTCTTACAACCTTTCTGAACTGTTGAAAAACGATGTCAGAAACGCCAACAGAGCCATTTCAATGAAATAAAACAAGCAGCAAAGGAGTTCCCTTTGCTGCTATTTCTGCTGGTCCTTCAGTAAGCCGTTCGAACGATAAGATTCCAGCACGTCTCTGTTGGATTCTCCCCATTCTTTCATTTGCAAAACAATCGGTTCAAGCGTTCGCCCAAATTCCGTCAGAGAGTACTCAACCTTGGGCGGCACCTGGTGATAAACCTCACGATGCACGATGCCGTCCGCTTCCAGCTCCCTCAGCTGAAGAGTAAGCATTCTTTGAGTAATACTCGGGCAGATTCTCCGAAACTCATTAAACCGTTTCTTGCCATCTATCATGTGATAAAAAAGAATTCCTTTCCACTTTCCGCCAATGACATCTAGAGTAAATTCAACTGGACAGCCTTCTTTGTTCGGGTATATATTCTTTTTTCCACTCATTCTTGACCCTCCAATAGTACCTTTTTTGATACTACATTACATTTCGCAACTAAGCTACCCAGTATTTTACACACCTTTTCTCCTTAGCTCAAAGAAAATGCTTCTTATTCACATCAATTTTTAAGGGTTTGCATGATTACACCTGCAGCAAGACGTGTTAAACTATATAAAGATTACACTACTTAAAAAAGGATAGGAGCTATCATGGAAAAGATACTTATTTTCGGACACCAAAACCCAGACACAGATACGATTTGTTCTGCGATTGCTTATGCTGATTTGAAAAACAAACTCGGCTTCAATGCTGAGCCTGTCCGCCTCGGACAAGTCAACGGCGAAACACAATACGCGCTTGACTATTTCAAACAAGAAAGCCCGCGTCTTGTTGAAACAGCTGCAAACGAAGTAAACGGCGTTATCCTGGTTGACCATAACGAACGCCAGCAAAGCATCAAAGACATTGAAGAGGTTCAGGTTTTAGAGGTTATCGACCATCACCGCATCGCTAACTTTGAAACAGCTGAGCCGCTTTACTATCGTGCTGAGCCTGTAGGCTGTACGGCTACCATCTTAAACAAAATGTACAAAGAGAATAACGTGAAAATCGAGAAAGAAATTGCTGGCCTTATGCTGTCTGCGATCATTTCTGATTCCCTGTTATTTAAATCTCCAACTTGCACGGACCAAGACGTAGCGGCAGCAAAAGAGCTTGCGGAGATCGCTGGAGTAGATGCTGAAGAATACGGCTTAAACATGTTGAAAGCAGGCGCTGATCTAAGCAAAAAAACAGTGGAAGAGCTCATTTCTCTTGATGCGAAAGAATTTACGCTCGGCAGCAAGAAAGTCGAAATCGCACAAGTAAACACAGTGGACATTGAAGATGTAAAAAAACGCCAAGCTGAATTAGAAGCTGTGATCTCAAAAGTTGTGGCTGAGAAGAATCTTGATCTGTTCCTTCTCGTTATCACAGATATCTTAGAAAATGATTCACTTGCTCTTGCAATCGGTAACGAAGCAGCGAAAGTGGAAAAAGCGTTCAACGTTACATTAGAAAACAACACAGCCCTCTTAAAAGGCGTTGTTTCCCGTAAAAAACAAGTCGTTCCTGTCTTAACAGACGCAATGGCTGAATAATAAAAATAGCATCCCGTCCTCGGGATGCTTCATATTACTGACAACATCCTAAAACGGTTTATAGTTTTAGGATGTTGTCATCTTTTCAGCGTGATTGAAAACCCTTGAAGTCTAGGAAGGACGAGCATCGGAGCACAGCGAATGTTGGAATTCGTGAGCACCGAAGCGCAGGCCTGACAACGAATGCGAGGGTTTGTCGACACGCTGATGCATCCCGCGTCGGGATGCTTTTTCTTATTCACCCAGCTTCTCAATTTGTCCCATCACATCAGTAATTTGCTTTGCGTTTTGGACCAGGTCTGACTGCTCCAATTCTTTAAGCGATACCTTGCCTTCCTCGGCTTGTTTCAACACATCTTCAGCGCTTTTCTGCAAGGTTTTGTTATGTTCCTGAGTGGTTTGATGAATCTCCGCTGCGGCATCAGGCGGCGTTAATTCATTAAAATCAGCGGCAGCCTTCTGAATCGACTCAAGCTGCGCTTCAAGTTTTTCTTTCGCCTCGGTGTCATTTACAGCTTTCTCAGCCAATTCAGGCGCTTCCTCTGCAAATGTCTTCACCTTCTCCACATAACCCGCTGCTTCACTCGTATAGTTCAATCCGTCGTTCACCTGATCAAGCATGCCGCATCCGCCTGCACTCAAAAGTCCCACTCCGGCAAGTACTGTCAAAATGATCTTCATCTTCAGCCCCCTCATCGTTTCTTTTTCATTTTTTCTTTTAAGATCGGAATCAATTTCTCTTTCGCTAACGGCAGCCCTTTCCTCACCAATTCACGCTTCAGCCACTTTTTCAGCTTAGACATTCTGATGCTCCTCTCCCTTTTTGATAAAAATGAAAAAACTCCACCAATTTGGTGAAGTTCCTGAAACAAAAAGACCTTCACCAAATCAGATTTGGCAAAGGTCTCGCTAACAATGAGATTGCCAGCAAAGCCGAGGACACCTTGTCCCGTAATGACGACTTTACTGTGAAAGCTACTCCCCTTTGGAGTGTTCATTTTTATTACTTTCATTCTAAAGCACCGATCTGTTCCAGTCAAATTCCTGCCGTTTATATAAAAGCGCGCTGTGGTATTTAAAATTTGAATGGTTTTTCCATCAGGAGATCATGCTATGACAGAGGAGGTTTTCATCATGAGTCAAGAGCGCGTGAAACGGCCTGGGCATACCAGATGGTACATATCTTCGTTACTTAGCGGCATTATTATTCTTAATTATTTTGACCGAGTGGCCATCTCGGTAGCGGCCCCTGCGATACAAGATTCGTTTCACCTTACTGCAACTGAACTCGGCATTGTGTTTTCCATTTACACCTATTCCTATACACTGATGCAGCTGCCTGTCGGAAGTTTGCTGGACCGTTTTGGGGTCGCATGGGTCACGAGGGTTGGAATGACAATATGGAGCTTTTTAACGATCCTTCTTGCTTTTTTGCAAGGAAAATTGCTGTTGTATCTGTTCCGGTTTCTCATTGGGCTGACGAGCGCCTCTGCGTTCCCTGCTGCCTCTAAGGCAACCGCTCTCTGGTTTCCTCCAAGTGAGCGGGGATTGGCAAACTCACTGTTCGATTCGGCCGCCAAGTTTTCAAATGTAATCGGCGCGCCATTGGTCGCCTTTCTTGTCACAACATTTGACTGGCGTGTCGCTTTTTTGACGATTGGATGCATCAATGTGCTGTTTACGATCTTTTTCTGGCAGTATTATGAACAGCCTGAACGGCACAAACGCATTTCTAAAAGTGAACTAAACTATATTCAAAAACACAATGCCATTACAACAGAGCAAATCCCTTACAAAACGGGCCCGCTTTTAAAAAAGCTTTTCACCAATCGAAAAGTATGGGGCTTAATGATCGGATTTACAGGGTACGGGTATACATTCAACCTGCTGCTCACCTGGCTTCCGACTTTCTTTAAACATACATACGGTATGGATCTCATGTCGTCCGGTTTATTTACAGCAGTGCCGTGGCTGATCTCAACCATTTCCGGAATTGCCGTCGGCGGCTGGCTCGTCGATTATTTTATTAAGAAAGGCTATCCTAACACCAAGGTGTACCGAACCGTAATCATAGTCGGAATGAGCTTTGGCTTTTTCTTTTTAGGATCCATTCTGACGAACAATATTACCGTAGCCATTATTTGCATTTCCATCGGACTCGCCGGAATTTCCGCAACCGCTCCGGTCGGCTGGTCCATCTCCGCAGAACTCGCGCCGATCGGTTCCGTATCCATGCTGAGCTCCATGGTGAATCTCGCAAACAACCTGTTCGGAGGCATTATTGCTGCGTCACTGACAGGGTATTTGTTTGATGTGACAGGCTCCTTTACGCTCAGCTTTCTGGTAGCTGGTTTTGTGCTGTTGCTGGGATTGTTTTTTTATGTGTTTGTATTAGGGGATGTAAAACGAATTAAACTATAGAACATGAAAAAGAGAGCTGCCATTTGGCAGCTCCCCCTTTACATTAAAGAATCATGCCCGTCCCCGTTTATCTCCTCTTCACCCTGTTCCTCTATATCAAGTCCCGAAGCCAGCATTTCTTGCTCTATGTGCTCGAGCACCTGCTCGTTTTTTCCTTGAAGAACGCCTTCATAATGAAAAGCATCCTGTATGCCGTTTTCCTCTATTGTCGCTAAAATATCATGGATATCATTATGGTCTCCTGAAATGGAGCCGAATCCTTGGTTTTGTTTTTTATAATTCACAAAACCGCTGGGGAGATTGTTTCCGAGGTTCACACATGATGCGCCTTCAACCGTACCAATGGAAATGGAGCCAATAAAAAAAGAGGGAGAAAACCGTTTCACGTTAAACATCCTTTCCCTGATTGATGGTATACGGCACTGGTTTTCCATCTATTTTGACCTCAATATCATCTTTTTTTGTTTTCTTTAATCGAGACTGCGATTTGGATTTCGGGTGAACATGAGGAGAGAATACGTTGCCAAGATTCAGCATCCCGCTTAGCTCCTGTATATCCAGGTGATCGAGATGAAACGCTAAATCGTCTAAATGCAGCTTCTCTACATTCAAATCCTGTACATCCATCTTCACAAAAACAGAAGGACGGCGTTTCTCCTGGGAAGATTGTTCAAGTGTATGGACTTTTTGGGCTAATTCTTCAAGCTTTTTTAGGATCTCATCTATGCTCATATACGCCATCCCTTTTTAAGAACTCTTCTCCACAGCTCCCGCATTTCCTTTGATTTTATTATGTTTCCCCTTTATGGCACCAAAACCTTCATTGATAAAGGTTTCACTTTTTCTGCCTTTTTGGACATTTGTTCCGACAAAGAGGCCAGAAGAATTTCGCAGATGGTTAACCCGCAAAGAACCGTATTTTATAGAGGCCATTGCTCTTCTCCTTTTTCATTAGTGCGGTACGGAATGGTAACCGTTAATATTCCGCTTTCAAATTTCGCATGAATCTGATGCAGATCATACTCTTCGGGAATGGCTATCTCCCGTTTGAAGGGGCCGTAAAACCGTTCTCTGGCGATCCACTCTTGTTCCTCTTCCGTCGGCTGGGGTTTAATCTTTCCTTCAATGATGAGTGTGCGATTCTTTTGGCTGATTGACATATCCTCTGCACTTGCACCAGCTGCATCAATGGTTATAGCCAATCTGCGGTTTGTTTTTATGATATCGGCTCTCGGTTCGACAAAGGGAGCAATTTCGCGCAGCAGCTCAGCGAAATCTTTTCCCATCATTTCTTTTACATGGGGATAAAAATGAGATTTTGGCATAAATAAAAACCCCCTGCACATAGCCATACATTTTTAGAATCTATAACTATGCTTATGTGCTTTTTATGGAGGTATGCTAAAAAGAAAAATTTTCACCGTTAAAGAGTTTGATTTTGTACACTTGGCGATATATTTTGGTTATTCATGACGCCGTCTATGCCATCAGGGTCAATAACCGTAGAAACATTCCCCTGGTTCAAGACATTTCCTGCGAAGAAGCCGATTCCGTTATTTACTTTACGATGTGCAGCCCATCCGGGTAACTGATTTTCTCCAATCGCGATGGCTGTATTTGTCTGTTGGGAATTCACATTGATTGCACCGAGTGTAAAACCGATAGCCAAACAAATCCTCCTCCTTTTCAAACCAAGGCAGCCTCTTAAAAGTAATCATTTATTTGACAGTCATTTTCGTCGTTATCTATCACGAAAGACGAGTTTTGAGTGTTTTGAATGGTGCCTAATAACCTTCCCTGGCCGGACGTTCGTTTACTATGTGAACTCCAGCCGGTAAGTTCGTTTTCGCCAACTGAAATGGCGGCACACGTGTCCAAAACGTTAATATTAATTTCTCCAACGTCAATATCATTCTGGTTTTCTCCCGAGTTCCCTTCAAATGAGATCCTGTTTTCATGATGAATCGGTGTATCTACCTCATCATTATCAGTCACATAGCTAAAATTGTGAGACACCTGGGAGTTAGTTATTGATCCGAGTCCGTAATTGTTTTTCCGGTGCGAAGACCAATTATGCGCATAATTGGTTCCGATAAATATTCCTGAGGAGGTATCAATTGAAATCACGCTAATGTTGTTGACTTGAACCTGGTTTACTGCTTGTCGATGATTCAATCTTATTCAGTCCTTGATATGTCTTTTCAGTCCATTACTTTACAATATGTTTTACATCGATTAATGGTTCGGGTTCTTTTTCAAGCAGTATCTGACTTTGACACGTCTAAAGATCAATTAAATCCGTACCATTGTCTTTACGAATCCCTGCCCATTGGAAATAAAAAAGGACCCGTTAACGGTCCTTTTTTTGCTGTCATCAATTCAATCCTTTTTCGTTCCTTTTATCCGGCATTTTCACACTTCTTGCCAAGTATCCCGACAGCCATAACGCAACCAGCAGCATGAAGGTGATCATACCGACGACGCCCAGCCAGTGAAAAGCAGACCAGAATAGCCCTCCGATTGTTCCGAAAACACTTGAACCGGCGTAATAAAAGAATAAATACAGCGATGAAGCCTGTGCTTTGTTGTGAAGGGCTCTCCTGCCCACCCAGCTGCTGGCAACTGAATGCCCTCCGAAAAAACCGAATGTAAAGAGGGCAATCCCCAGAATTTTCACTGCCAGCATACTGTTTATCGTGAATAAAGCACCTGCAATGACGATGAAAATATTCATCACCAATATTTTCGGATAGCCATACCGATCAACCATTCTTCCAATGAAAGACGAGCTGAAAATGCCTACAATCATCACAATAAAGATCCAGCTGGCAAATGCTTTATTAAGCGAATACGGCGGGCCCAACAGTACATACACAATGTAATTAAACAATGCAACATTGCTTCCGAGCAGCAAAAAACCAATGAGAAACAAGCTGAATAGTTTACGGTCCCTCAAGTGGCCTATCAGAGACATTCCCAATTTCCCGAGCTTCAATTTTCTTGGCGTAAAATGCCTGGATGGCGGCAAATTCATAAAAAATATAATACTAGCAATCAAACTAATGACACCAATTGCCCCCATCGCCATATGCCAATTCAAGTACTCGCTCAGGAGCCCGGAAACGATCCTTCCGAAAACGGCGCCGATTGCATTTCCGCTGATATACAGCCCCATCGCTGATCCAAGACTTCCGGGTTCAATTTCTTCCCCAAGATAAGCCATCGCAATCGACGGAAGGCCTGCGAGCGCAACGCCTTGAACGGTTCTCAATACGAGCAGTGTATGAAAGTTCGGACTAAAGGCCGATGCCAGACAGAGAACCGATGCGGCCAGCATGGAAATACCCATAATCGGCTTGCGCCCCCACACCTCGGATAATGAACCAAAGACAAGCATGCTCACAGCTAACAGCATTGTGGTAACAGATAAAGAAAGACTCGCCGCAGTAGGCGTTACATGAAATTCCCGCGTGAATTCCTCCATGAGCGGCTGTACGCAATAAAGAATCGCAAATGTATTGAAACCCGCAGCGAAGAAAGCAAACGTGATTTTCCGAAAAACCGGTGTGCCTTTTTGAATGTATGTCATCGGGATTTTATCGGTCCCTCAGCATGTTGTGGAGCACTGCCATTCATAAACAACCATCCTTTATTTCTTCCGAATTCAAACATCCTCGAGTCTGTTTATATTCTTATCTTAGCACCGTTGATATATGTTGTATAATGCATATAAAATATCCTTTTCATGCTTATATGTAATAAGGAGGGATGATAATTGGAATGGGAACAACTTGAATATTTTCAAACACTGGCCCGGATGCAGCACGTCACGAAAGCCGCAAAAAGCCTCTCCATCACACAGCCTGCGCTTTCACGTTCTATCGCCAGGCTGGAAAATCATTTGGGCGTCCCGCTATTTGACAGGCAAGGACGATCCATTAGCTTAAATCAATACGGATACATTTTTTTGCGACGGGTTCAGGCGATGATGAAGGAGTACACCGAAGGAAAAGAAGAAATCCAAGCTTTATTAAAGCCAGACCAAGGCGAAGTCTCTCTCGGTTTTTTGCATACATTAGGCACCACGCTTGTTCCGGATCTCATCGGCTCCTTTCAGCAGGAATACCCAAACATTTCCTTCCAGCTGAAGCAAAACCACTCTTATTGGCTGCTTGAACGATTAAAATCCGGGGATCTGGACCTCTGTCTCCTCGCTTCGATTAAGCCTGAAACTCCGATCCAATGGATCAAGCTGTGGAGCGAAGAACTCTTTGTATTTGTGCCAAATGATCACCCATTAGCCAGTCGCGAGAGCATTACCCTGAATGAGATTGCCAGGGAGCGTTTTATTTTATTGAAAAAGGGCTACGCGCTTCGGATGACGGTCGATGAGCTGTTTGAGAAGGCCGATATACAGCCGAACATCATGTTTGAAGGAGAAGAAGCAGCTACTGCCGCAGGTTTTGTGGCAGCCGGTCTGGGCATATCTATTCTCCCAGACCTGAAAGGCTTAGACCAAAGCAAAATCACCAAAATCCGCGTCAGCTGGCCGGAATGTCAGCGTGTCATTGGAATTGCCTGGATAAAAGGCAGGTTTTTATCACCGGTTGCTGAGACCTTTAAACAATATGTGATCAGCCATTTTTCTGAGTAGGGAGGATTCAAGCATGAATATCAAAAAAATCACGTCAGAACAGGATTTACATACAGCGTTTGAAATCAGAAAGGCCGTATTTGTAGTGGAACAAGGCTGCCCCATTTCGGATGAATTCGATGAGTTCGATACACTCCACGGCGACTGCCAGCACATCCTGGCTTATCATCAGAATGTACCTGTTGGCACTGCACGTGTCCGTATCGTTGACCACACGGGGAAACTGGAACGAATCTGCATTCTGAAGCCTTACCGCAAATTCGGTTTGGGAAAAGTGATCGTCGATGCATTAGAACGTATTGTGAAAGAACAAGGCATTTCTGCCTTCAAACTGCACGGCCAGACACAGGCGGCAGGCTTTTATGAAAAGCTCGGCTATCAGACTGCATCAGAAGAATTTATGCTGGACGGCATTCCACATGTGCTGATGACAAAACAAGACGATTCTGCGCTATAGATTGTTCACAAATTTGTCACTTATGAGCATGAACGGTTCATTGGTATACTAATCACCGATTATGAAGAGAAGGAATGATTGTATGCCAGCAAATAAAAAAGAGAGTCTTATATTTGGCGTGATGATGTGCTTTGGAATGGTCTGCGTCATGTCGATTTACAATGCCATCATCAACGGAGCCATTCAGGATTTTTCACTGGTGACCGTTTTTGAAATGGTCATCGGTTTTATGGTCGCCCTCCTGTTAGATTTACTGTTAGTGGGTCCCCTCGCCAAGAATATTGCATTCTGCATGCCGTTCGACAAGACTAAAAAAATTTATGTCATCCTTGCCATGTCAACTTGTATGGTGATTGGCATGGTACTTTGTATGTCTGTGTTCGGTTTAGTGACAGCGGTTCTGGCAAATGGGCTGAACGGGGACAACCTCTTCAGTGCTTATCTTATGATTGTGTTGAAAAATTTCATCCTGGCCTATCCATTGCAATTACTGATTATGGGCCCATTAGTCAGAGGAATTTTCATGAAATTTGTAAAACCAAAGCTCACAGCCGCAATTTAAATAGAATAGGAGTGAGCCTGACACTCACTCCTTTTGCTCATGAATTGAATGTAAAACAAGCTCCGCAAAAGCCTCTGCGGCAGGCAGCTGCCATTTTTTCTTTTTGAGTAACAGGTGTGAGTAAATCGGATCAAGGGCTTCACCATGCTGAAGAATTTTCAGCTTCCCCGCTTCCACTTCTTCTTTTACTGTGATGTACGGCAAAACAGAAAATCCAAGTCCGCTCATGACCGTTTGTTTGATTGCTTCGATACTCCACAGCTCCATCGTTTGAAAACCGCTGATGTCATGCTTCACAAGGTATCGTTCAAACATCGACCGGTAACTGCAGCCCTCTTCATTTGTGATAAAGAATTGGCTGCTGTTTTCTTGTTTGTAATCATCAAAATGATCCGGTCCATCCATACTGCCCACAAGGACGATCTCCTCCTCGGTTAACGTGTAATGAACGCATTTTTCGATATGAATGTCCGGATAGACCATTAATGCGATATCGACCCGTCCGCTTAACAAATCTACCTGATTTTGTCCGCATGTGCCGTTGCTTAAGATGATTTTGACATGAGGATATTTCAGTGAAAATTCCCTTATGATCGGTCCAAGTCTGGAAATGGTTAACGACTCAGGTGCCGCTACTTTCAACACACCCTTAACTACGTGAACGTTTTGCATATTCTTGATTTGTTCATGGGTTGATAGTAAATCCTCAGCTAAAGGGATCAATTCTCTTCCTAAAGCCGTCAGTCTTAAACGCCTTTTCTCGTACATGAATAACGCCCCTCCGATTTCCTGCTCCAGCGCTTGGACATGAGTGGTGATCGTGGATTGCGTATAGCCTAGCTTCGCCGCGGCGCCAGTATAGCTCCCCTTTTTCACGATGGTCTGAAACGTGATAAGATGTCTGATCTCCATATGATTTCTCCTTTTTGATCTATCGAAAAAAATGATAATGCCTTTTTATATTTCAATTTTATTTATAGATATCATTATCATACAATAAAAACTACCCCGTACGACATTAGTAAATGAAGGTGATTTTATGAGTATAATAGCTTTTCTTTCGTATGTGATTTTGACATCCATTACGCCTGGCCCGAGCAACATCTTAATGATGAATGAAGCGCGGCGGTTTGGCTTTATAGGGTCATGGCGTTTCAATAGCGGCATTTTGGCAGGTTTTGCTGTCCTTGGGATTCTAAGCGGTGTATTTACGATAGGACTATACAAATGGATTCCGGTTGCAGAGCCATACTTCAAAATAGCAGGTGCAGTCTATCTGCTTTATTTGGCCTGGCAGATCAGCAAGTCCACAAAAGCAAAGAAGGACTCTGAAGATGTACATTCTTCTTTTTTATCAGGATTTATTTTTCAAGTAATCAATGTCAAAAGCATTTTGTTCTTCTTAACAGTGATGAGTGCTTTTATCCTTCCGTTTCAGCATACAATGACAGCGATTATTGTTTATCTCACACTAGCCATTATTCTCGGCTGGCTGGCGTTGCTGTTATGGTCAGCATTCGGCTCTGTGTTCAAAAAACTCTTTGAGAAACACGATAAGGCATTTCGCACCGTCATGTGTTTGCTGCTTGTTTACTCTGCCGTCAGTATTTATCTGTAGCACCTGTAAATCTATCTTATAAAGCAGGTCATCTAGTGATTGTGATGATTTTCGTTATAGGAGGGAGTTCATCTTGATCAAACGAATTGATCATCTGATGTTAACTGTACAAAACCTTCAAGAAACGATCGACTTTTATACATCTGTTTTGGGAATGAAAGAAGAAACTTTTGACGCAGGCAGATAAGCCTTGTGTTTTGGCAATCAAAAAATCAACTTGCATGAAGCCGGCCATGAATTCAAACCTAAAGCTAAGCGCCTATTCCCGGGATCTGCCGATTTATGTTTGATCTCTGATGAGCCTATTAGTCAAGTACTAGAGCATCCCAAGAAAACCAATGTCAAAGTTGAGGAAGGTCCAATAAAAAGAACCGGTGCACTCGGCCCGATTCAATCTGTCTATATAAGATACCCCGATCAGATCCTCATTGAGATATCGGGGTATTTAAATTTCTCTGCACATCCCAATTTGTTTTGAATTTTTTCATTTCCATTAATCCCTATACCGTAACACATAATTTTTATACAACTCTTCATTGTAAAGAATTTCTTCGCCATGTGAAGAGCAAATGAGCGTTGGTTTGATTTGATCTATGATTGAGCCGTTATCGATGTTCTCATTTATATCAACACTGAATCTTCTTATAGGTGGGTGTAAATCCTCCTTACTTGTGATAAAAAGGTCGCCCGTTAATAGCGTACGATCGATTTTATGATAATACACGACATGCCCCGGCGAATGGCCAGGTGTTAAATAGTATTTCAGAGGCAGGTGAGCAAGCGTTTGCTCCGTCAGCGGCTGGACAATATGGGCTACCCCTGTGTTCTCCACTTCATTTTTGTTCGGATATGGCTCTTCCCCATTGATGTACTTTAGTTCTTTCTGGTGCGCAAAAATCGGAATATCAAATCTCTCTAACCATTTTGATGCACCTCCGATATGATCGCTGTGGCCATGAGTAAGCAAAATGGCTTTTGGATTGCCGATCGCGAGTGTTGCCCTAATTTGAGCATCAGCAAAACGTTCTATTCCCGTATCAACAATATAAACATCATCACCATCTTTGATAAACCAAGTATGAACCGGGATACGAAGAGGCACATCAAGCTCAAATTCACATTGATAGACATGTTCTGATAATTGTCTCAAGTTCACGCAAACCACTCCCTTTGGAGATTTTTGATAGTTCAAAAGTAAACAGAAGTGAACAGACTATTTTCAAGGCAGATTATCTTGAAAATGGTCCCACACTCCAGCGGACTGGTATCCTTGAGAAGGAAACGCCGATTTTCGCCAGCATCAGCTCAACTTGTTAACGTTGTCCATTAATAATCCCTTTTGTTCCCCTTCTTCACATATTCCCAATCACGTTCTATATTCTTCCTCACTCTATGAAGGAGTGCAGAAATGGTTTCCTTTTCCTCTGAAGTAAAACCGGACAAGGCCACTTCCGTGGAATGTTCTCCTTCTCTTCTTAACAATGGATATACCTTTTTCCCTTTCTCAGTCGGGAACAGTTTTTTTATTTTTTTATTTTGCTCATCCGGCAGTTTTTGAATAAATCCCTGCATTTCCAGCTTCTTAATGGCCCGCGCGGCCGTTGTCCGGTCCACTTTTATCATTTCCGCCAATTTTTCTTGAATAATTCCCGGATTTTCGTATATACGTACGAGATAGAGATACTGCCCTCTTGTTAAGTCTAAATCTTTAAATTCGATGTTGCTTATGGAATCCAACGCTCTTGCTATCATGCCGATCTCACGCAAAATATCATTCATTCCTAAAACCCCTCACATATTTTTGTTGCAATTACAACAAAAATGTTTTAACCTTACTATTATAAGACCACATGCATGCTGTACAGTCCAGACTAATATCAGAAAAGGATTGATTCATAATGAATATAAAAAGAATAACAACTGAAGCTGATTTACATGAAGCTTTGAATATTAGAAAGACGGTTTTCATTGAGGAGCAACATGTATCGGAATCCGAAGAGTTCGATGAATTTGATACGCTCCAGAAACAATGCCAGCATGTCTTGGTATATCATGAGAATCAGCCTGTCGGCACGGGCCGTGTGCGCATCGTTGACCATACAGCAAAGCTGGAAAGAATCTGCATCCTAAAACCTTACCGTAAGTACGGATTGGGGAAAGTCATCGTAAGCGGGTTAGAAGAAATCATAAAAGAAAAAGGACTGACTGCATGTAAGCTGCATGGTCAAACACAAGCAGCAGGCTTTTATCAAAAACTCGGCTACCAGATTTCTTCACAGGAATTTATGGAAGACGGCATCCCTCACGTCCTTATGACAAAAGACATATCGCGGATTTAACATGAAATATATTTTTTACGGATTAGGCATACTCATATTAAGTTTGGGCATTTCCTTAACCATACAATCAGGACTGGGCACATCACCCTTCGATGCCCTTTTGGTTGGTCTGTCAAAAGAAATCGGTCTTACCGTAGGAAGCTGGGAGGTCCTTATTTCTGTGATCCTCTTAATCTGCAACGCTATATTAACGAGAAAAAAACCTATTTTGCTGGGCTTGATTACAGCATTCATTACTGGAATAGGCATTGACCTATGGTTGTTTGTTGTAAAAAACACCATCTATCTAAACGCGTTGTTAAGCAAACTGATTTGTTTCGGAATTGGTTTGGTGCTCATCGGTCTTGGAACAGCCATCTATCTTCAGACGAAATTCGCATCAACACCCATCGATCATTTAACACTTATTATCCGAGATCTCTCCAAAAGAACAATCTTGTTTTCAAGAACATTGGTATACGCTCTTTTCTTAGTATTAGCCATTATCTTTAAAGGCCCTATCGGCATCGGAACCCTTTTAACCGTCTGTTTAGGAGGAATGCTCCTTCACGTTTTTATGCCTTTAGTTAAAAGACGCTTCTTATCCTGCAAAATGTAAATTGATTGTTGAATACCAATGTTTAAAAAAAGAAGAGGTTAAAAGACCTCTTCTTTTCTTGCTGTTTTACATATGAAATCACTCAACAACTTCACCCAAATACAAAAAAACAACTGACTTTTAAAAATAGCTAAGCTTTTTTCGTTCACCTATTTTTTAGGTTTTTCATTCTTTCTTTGATCTCTATCTTCATTATCAATGCCACCTGAAATAGCATCGATAAAATTATCAATGGCCTTACCGATTTTTCTTATTATTCCATTACTATTACTCATATTTTCACTAGTGTTTTTCTGATTTGAATGAGAGTATTTAATAAAACTTCCAAATAAAGCACCTACAAATCCAATCCAGTTTGGAAATCCTTCTAACCCTCTTGGCTCAAAGTATAACCAATTGATTCCGAATACCACAAGACTAATAAGTATAAGTGTCGTTCCAATTATATTTTTAATCATTCTTAGTATCTACCTCCCGAAATACAGATATATCAATTACGTCTTGAGTATTCAAATGTTTCATTATTTTTTGTGCCAGTTTATATATTGTTTTTTGTGGTAAGCTAACAAAATAACTTTACTTTATACATAAAGAAGGTGATCCCACGCCAAATAAAAGTAAACCCAATAGATTAATCGCTGAAAAGTCTCCTTATTTACTCCAACACGCCCACAACCCTGTGGACTGTTTCCCGTGGGGAGAAGAAGCATTTGAAAAAGCAAAACGCGAAAACAAGCCGGTTCTGGTCAGCATCGGTTATTCGACTTGCCATTGGTGGCATGTCTATTAAAATAGCCATATGAATATAAATACTGATTAAATAGACCACTCATGTTAGACACACTTTAATAAAATAGAACTTAAAATATCTCAATACTCATAGTTATTCTCCTTTTTTCTCTTTTTCTGACAGAAGATTTTCAGATAAATAACGTTGTTACGCTTTCATCCTCATATAGTCTTATAAGGAACAATGAGTTCTTTAGTTAATCCCCTTACTTTACAATTTGCACAAAAACCTTAATTAAATACTTTTCATAGCCTTTAACTGATAGCTCATCTAACATCACTTCTTCATAGAAAAAGCCTTGTAATTTTATATTTTTGTCGCGAGAAAATGTTAACAATCTATCGTAAGTTTCTTTAATACGTGAATATCCGTCTGCGTGATACGCGGTTAAATATGTGCCTTTGTTTTGTACATAATTATAATGGTTTAATGTTTTGTTCACTCTCGTATAAAGATAATCATAACTAAAGGGTTTACCGCTCATTATTTTCTTGGTATCCATCATCCAACCTGGTGAATGATGGGCATCTAAATTTTGAGTGTTTAAATATTTATTGTGATTGATCATGGAATCGTAAATGCTTTTATCTCCTGTAAAAGGCTCTGCTTCAGTTAATACTAATGCTTCTTCTTGCCTTTCTTCAAATAGAATAGCTGCACGATCTATTTCAGTTGCCTTCTTCGTAATTCTTGATTTCTCCGAAATTATTTTTTTCATTTCTTGAAGCTGTTTAATCTTAGTGTCAAGTATTGATTCTTTACTTTCGAGAAGATTAATAAGTTCATCGGGGGATCTTTTGTTCAGATACTCCTTTATTTCCTTTAATGGCATTTCTAATTCTTTTAGGGTTGAAATCACATGAAAAACATCGATTTGATTGATTGAATAATACCTGTAACCATTAGGAGCTTTCACTTCCGGAGAAAAAATCCCAATTCGATCATAGTGAAACAATGTGTCTTTGCTTATCCCCATTAATTTGGCAAATTGCCCAGTCGTTAAATGAGTATGTAAATGTAAATCCATTAAAATCTCTCCTTGACTATGGTGTTACACCACCCTTTATTATAACCAAGAAGGGCAGAGATGAGTACGATTTCGGAATAGCTACAGTCAAAATAGATTTCATTGATTATTCCGATAATTATCTAACCTTTTTTATTAAAAATGAAAATGTTTGGAGGAAATAAATATGACAATCTTAGTTACAGGAGCTACAGGAACAGTAGGCGGGCACATTGTTGAGCTTTTAAATGGAAAAGGAGTTAAGGTGAAGGCGTTAACAAGGGCCAGAAACAAAACAAATCTGCCTGCTGAAGTTCAACTTGTCTCTGGAGATCTTGATAATCCTGAAACTTTGAAGCCACATCTTTATAAAGTAGATGGTTTATTTTTAATCACACAAAGTGATCAATCAGACACTAAATTCTTGGCCAATCAAAGAATTGTGCAAATGGCTGAAAAAGCTGGCGTTAAAAAAATTGTGGCATTGATGGATTTTGAAGGGAACCCTATTGAAGAAGTAATTATAAATAGCGGAATGGAGTGGACGATATTAAGGCCAGTAGAATTTATGAAAAACGTACTTTATGATTGGGCAGAATCTATTCAAAAAGAAGGAATTATCCGTACTGCATTTCCCGATAGTCTAAGCGCCAGAATCCATGAAGCTGATATTGCGGCTGTTGCAGTAAAAGCTCTCACGGAGGAAGGTCATCATAAACAAACATATGATTTAACTGGACCAGAAGCATTAAACCCGAGAAATATGCTTAAACAAATTTCAGAAGTGATTAAAAAACCTATTGAGCTGATTGAAATGACAGAAGATGAAGTAAAAAAAGAATGGAAGAGCAAAGGATATGACGAGCAATTTATTGATTACTTCATCATTGAAATGGGAAAAAACCCGCCTAAACAAGTTTATACAGTTTTACCAACAGTTGAACGGGTTTTAGGAGAGCCTGCCAGAACATTTGCCCAATGGATAAAAGAAAATAGGCATCACTTTGAGTAGTCATTATACGCTTAAATGAACGGGGTGTTTGTTAAATGACTAAAGTCCAATTCCCTTATTTCGTGGATTTCCATTCGCATTATTGTCAATCAGCAATACCCATGTACTAAGGCAACATTGCAGGGAAGAAAGGTGACCATATTATATAAATGAATAAACAGAAGGTGAAGAATCATGAGTTATGTATATCTGATCATTGCAGTGCTAGGCGAACTTACAGGAACATCTATGCTGAAAGCTTCAGAGAGTTTTACTAAGATTGGGCCTGTTATCGGGGTTTTTGTGAGTTTCTTTATATCCTTTTTCTGTATTTCACTAGCTATAAAAACGATTCCATTAAATGTAGCTTATGCCATATGGGCTGGACTGGGGACAGTGGGAACCACACTGATTTCCATTCTCATTTGGAAAGAGAAAATTAATTTTGCAAGCGGCATTGGAATTCTCCTCATTGTTGTGGGTGTAGTCGTATTAAATGCTTTCGGACCAGGACATGGTGAAGCAGCCAGTACAGGTAACTAAAAATGATTAAATATTAAGTAAGTGTTGTGGTGAGCAGCTGAGCTGCTCTTTTTTTGTAGAGTAACCAGTTAAGTCCTCTCGGTATGATACCAAGGGTTATAGACTCCTAGTATTTTTTATGCCTTTTTTTACTTTAGACGTTATCACCAGTTTTTTATTTGTGGGAGCGAGATGACCAACACCTTCATTATGATTTTGGTTGAAGCTTGTCCTGAGTAATCTTTTATGGCGAGTATCTTCTTTTTGATGAATGAATATAAGTTTTTCTGCGCATAAATCCAATTTCTTATTTCGGAATAATAACTATCCGTTTTCAAACTTAAAGGTGTTTTTTAATTGTCTCACATTATGGGGTCAGTACCAAAGATGCATTTGCTTTTATATCAAATTAAATGAAGGGCAAGGAATCCTTGCCTTTTTGTATGAACTTTCAGATTGGTTATTCAACTAATCATTGGTGGCATGTCTATTAGAATATCCAAAAGGAGCAGACTAATGTCCACTCCTTTTTAAGACCTAATACCAATATGTTATTAAGAATTATATTTGAAGTTGTTCAAAAGAAACTCTCGATGTAACTAAATGTTCTGGCAATATTTCCGGAGTACCTTCTTTCATTGCTTTAATTGTAGCAATTACATCATTCATATCTTTGCCAATGTACATCATTTTAGCTTTGACATGTCCACCAATATAAACCTCATTACAATCCTCGCCTCGTGCATTTGCTTCTGCTACAGCATTTATAGAAAGTCTCTGTGGCATATTCATATGCGTGCGGATTTTAGTCTTTATCTGATCTAATTCACCTTCAAAGTTTCCTTCCCCGTAGGCTTCTACTAGCATCAAGAAGGACTCTTCGACGCTGTTTTATCTGTCAACCTTGCACGTGTTACTAGAGACGATGCTGAAACACCTAAATTTATGAGTTTATTTAAGACAAGAAGATGTCCTCTTTGTTACCGATAGTGAACGTATCTATGACTTAAAAATCCAAGAAGATTGGCAAGCTTTAAAATTCACCGGGTTCGTAAATAACTGGGAGTACGAAAATATAAAAGCGCAGCTAAGGAAAGGAAAAAAGGAAGTGCAAAGTTAGGCAGGTGGTCAAACGGAACCCCGCCATTTGGTTATATTTATAACCCTTTAGAAAAAAGAGTGGAAATTGATAAAGAACGGGCAAAGGGTGTCAAGTTGGCTTTTCAGTTGGTTTTAGATGGAATGGGTGTCGATAATATCGCCATAAATCTAAATCAGTTAGGTTATCGAACTAAAAGAGGGAATTTATTTAGTGGAAAAAGCATTGAAAGAATGATCCGTTCTGAAATTTACAAAGGATGTATAGTGTCCAACCGACTAAAAGGAAGGAATACTCACCAAGGAAAAATAAGACCTAAAGAACAATGGATTATTGTTAAAGATGCAATAAAACCTTGCATTATTGATGAAGAAACGTGGGACCTAGCCAATGAAAAATTGACCCTTAGACAAAGCCTTGCCCCAAGAGCAAGACAACGAAGACACGGTTTATCAAATTTGATTAAATGTGCCTTATGCGGAAGAACTCACTCAGTGACCATTAGAAAAGATCGAAAACAGAAAAAGGAACTTAAACCTTGCAATAGGAAAGACCCTTTAGGCAACAGTTGCTATAACAGAGGCTTAAATTATAATTCTATGATGGATCTCATAATAACCAGAATTAAAATTAGGCGAGAAGAAATAATTGCTGAACTCAAAAATTTAAAAGAGGAATCCCAGCCTTTCGATTCTAAGGCAATCAAAATACAATTGATTGAAGAACGAATGAAGAAAGTTGAAAAAGCACTGAAAATGCTTCAAATACAATTAGAGGAAGACTTAATTAGTTTAGAAGAATTTAAAGAAAGAAAAAAAATACGTTCACGAGAATTAGATAAGCTTCAATTAGAATTACAAGAAACAGAAAACATAACACAAGAAGATGAGATAAGGGCAAAAGAATCCCTCGTTGAGCGACTAGATCACTTTCTTAACAATTGGAAACAGCTCGATGATACGAAACTAAATGAAGGATTAACATCATTTATAAGTAAAGTGATATGGCATTATCCCAAAGGTAGCAATAAACCACCATCATTAAATATAGAATGGATAGATTAACGTTGCAAAGATTACTCCAAAATTATATACACAAAAAAAGAGGAGTAAACACACATGGACTACTCTACAATATCTTGACTGTGACTGTAATCAATTAAGAAGGAGAAAACATATATGTCTACTATGTTTTCTCCTTTATTTTAAGGGTTTTTATAATTTAGGTCTTGATAATTTAAACCTGTTTGTATTTCTGTTTTTAAAACAATTAGAAACAATTATTAACAACGTCACCTAAACTAAAGAATTCTAGTACAGCTTTTTGTGTTTCACCTGGTAGTGCTTTAGTAGAGACTTTTACGGCTTTTTTAATAGCATTTGTTCTAGAAAGTCCTAGGTTTCTTTGATGTTTATAAGCTCTAATAATTGTTTTTGTCATGGAATTTAGTCCGCCCATTAATTTTGCGGCTTTTTTAACCTTTAAGATCTTTGCCCATGGGATAGCATTTACTGCTATAGCTTTAGCAGCACTAGAAATGCAACTCCATGTATTCAATACTATAAATGGTCCGATATTATCCTGTACGGTTTTAACAGCAGTCAGGTTTTCTCCATCAGCAACAAATTCATAACCATCAAATTCGTTACCTTTATGTATGTTTAACCATTCAACACCGGAGTTTATTCCTTGTTCAGCAACATCCTCTGGCATTTGATCAATTAATTCTAATAGGGGTTCAAGAGTTCTTTTCATGTTCTGAGCTTCTACATTAACTTGCTCAGAAGAAACTTCATTAGAATTTTCTTTTGCGTTAGCTATTGGTATTGTTATAGTGGTGAAAATTAGAGAGAAACAGATTACAATGACCAATTGTTTAATGCTTTTCTTCACGATAAAACTCCTTTACAATATTTTTGTAGAATTATTTTCCGATGAAAATAATAACATATTTTTAAAAAAATAGGAGTGTGTTTATGAAAAAAATTTTATATTTTTTGATACTATTGATCGTTGCAGGCTCGTTTATTGTTAATATTTTTGTAGATAATGAATCTATTTCAACAATAGTTAATATTATTGGACTAATTGCAATTATTATTATGGGCATTGGTTTAAGAATTAGTTTTGGTAACTCTTCTGAAAAGTAATCCTTTTTAAGACCAGAGGAAAAAAGTATCATCAATTTTAGAATGCTTTTTTTCAGTAAATTTTATTGGAAATTTACTTATAGAAAAACTTTCTCGCTATTAGACACAATATGCAAAGATTTAAGTATAGATTACCCTCAGGAAAGTTATCGTTGGAATTACGTTATAAAATTAGGAAGAACACACATAATAGATTAAATAATAATCTTTACGAAAGAAGGTGATCCCATGCCAAACAAAAGTAAACCCAATAGATTAATCGCTGAGAAGTCTCCTTATTTACTTCAACATGCTCATAACCCTGTGGACTGGTACCCTTGGGGAGAAGAAGCATTTGAAAAAGCAAAACGCGAAAACAAGCCGGTTCTGGTCAGCATCGGTTATTCGACTTGTCATTGGTGCCACGTGATGGCTCACGAAAGCTTTGAAGACGAAGAAATCGCGCGTCTTCTCAATGAACGGTTTGTGGCGATTAAAGTCGACCGGGAAGAGCGGCCGGATGTGGATTCTGTTTATATGAGAATCTGCCAGCTGATGACCGGGCAGGGCGGCTGGCCGCTGAATGTGTTTATCACGCCTGATCAAAAGCCGTTTTACGCGGGTACATATTTTCCAAAGACGAGCAAATTCAATCGTCCCGGTTTTGTTGATGTGCTTGAGCATCTTTCTGAGACGTTTGCGAACGACCGCGAGCATGTCGAGGATATTGCGGAGAACGCCGCTAAACATTTGCAGACCAAAACAGCCGCCAAATCAGGCGAAGGCCTTAGCGAGTCAGCGATTCACCGGACATTCCAGCAGCTTGCCAGCGGGTTTGATACGATCTACGGCGGTTTCGGGCAGGCACCGAAATTTCCGATGCCCCATATGCTGATGTATTTGCTTCGTTATCATCACAATACGGGGCAGGATAACGCTTTATACAACGTGACGAAAACGCTGGACAGCATGGCGAATGGCGGCATTTACGATCATATCGGCTATGGGTTCGCCCGCTATTCGACCGATGACGAGTGGCTCGTTCCCCACTTTGAAAAAATGCTGTACGACAATGCGCTGCTGCTGACCGCTTATACCGAAGCCTACCAGGTCACGCAAAACAGCCGCTATAAAGAGATTTGTGAGCAGATCATTACGTTCATTCAGAGGGAAATGACTCATGAAGACGGAAGCTTTTTCTCTGCTTTAGACGCGGATACAGAAGGAGAAGAAGGAAAGTACTACGTGTGGTCAAAGGAAGAGATTCTGAAAACGCTCGGGGACGATCTCGGAATGCTGTATTGCCAAGTGTATGACATCACTGAAGAAGGAAACTTTGAAGGCAAAAATATTCCTAACCTCATTCACACAAAGCGAGAACAAATCAAAGAGGATGCCGGGTTAACCGAAAAAGAGCTCAGTCTCAAACTCGAAGACGCAAGACAGCAGCTCTTGAAGACACGCGAGGAAAGAACCTATCCGCATGTCGATGATAAAGTGCTTACCTCATGGAACGCGCTGATGATCGCGGGTCTTGCGAAAGCGGCAAAGGTATACCAGGAGCCAAAATATCTCAGCCTAGCGAAAGACGCCATCACATTTATTGAAAACAAATTAATCATCGACGGCCGTGTGATGGTCCGATATCGTGATGGCGAAGTGAAAAACAAAGGCTTTATCGACGATTACGCTTTTCTCCTATGGGCTTATCTGGATCTCTATGAAGCTTCGTTTGATCTTTCTTATTTACAAAAAGCGAAGAAACTGACAGACGATATGATCAGCTTATTTTGGGATGAGGAGCATGGCGGATTCTACTTCACCGGACACGATGCAGAAGCCTTAATCGTACGGGAAAAAGAAGTGTACGACGGCGCCGTGCCTTCCGGAAACAGTGTGGCAGCAGTTCAGCTGCTGCGTCTTGGACAAGTCACAGGCGACTTATCACTGATCGAAAAAGCGGAAACGATGTTTTCCGTGTTCAAGCCAGACATCGACGCGTATCCGAGCGGCCATGCTTTCTTTATGCAAAGTGTGTTAAGGCATCTAATGCCTAAAAAAGAAATCGTGATTTTTGGAAGTGCAGACGATCCAGCCAGAAAACAAATCATAACAGAGCTTCAAAAAGCCTTTAAGCCTAACGACTCCATTCTGGTAGCAGAGCATCCTGATCAATGCAAAGACATTGCGCCCTTTGCAGCAGACTACCGCATCATAGACCGCAAAACAACCGTGTATATTTGTGAAAACTTCGCCTGCCAGCAGCCGACAACGAATATCGAAGAAGCGATCCAAACGTTAATAAGCAGCAGGGATTAAGATCCTTGCTGCTTACTTTTTGATTTCTTATGGTACCATAAAGCGATCCCCGCAAACACAAGGTTGACCGCTATCGTAAAGAAAGCCTCCCACATCGGGTTCCCCCGCGTAACCGTAAAGAGAGAAGGAATTCCTCCATACACACTGTTTTTTTCTGTAATAAACATACACAAAAACATATTATTCGCGGCATGGGCGCCAAGTGATATTTCGATGCTTCCAGTTTTAATCGTGTAATAGGTCCACACAAACCCAAATGTTAAATACTCAATTCCTGCCCAGACAGCGCCGTTGTTCATTTCTGGATTCGCAAAATGCAATACGCCAAACAATCCTCCGACAATCAGTGTCAAAAATAGAGGATTTTTCGTCAATCTCCCGAAAGCTTGAAGCAAAAATCCCCTGAAAAACAGTTCCTCAGCTGATGTCTGAATCGGAACCAAAATGAGGGCAGCCGCTAGCAGCCAGATAAAGCGTGAGGCATTAAACTCTTGCATTGAATAGCTATCAGGATGAATCACAAAATCAATCAATTGTACGGCGATCATCAGCAAGAAATAAGCAATAAAACCAAAGGAAATTCTCCGCCAATTCATCTTTGAATTTGGTGTTATCACCGTTCGGAAAGGCCGCTTCAAAATAAAGCGCACAGCCAGCCAAACTCCCGGAATGGCGAATAAATAAATCACATGGGACAAATAAAGATCTACGAGGGGATCACTCAGCACAGCTTCATCCAAATCAAACGTGATATTGGGATTCACAATAACCGTGAACAATATAGCGAAAAGGTAAGCTATATTCCCGAATACATATAACCCTACCATCACCAAAAAAGCGAAAAAATATCTCCACAACGTATTGTTTCCTTCTATAGGACGGATAAATGAATTCATTCCTTCTATGTCTTTTCCTTTCAATGAGAATATTACTATATATTTGCATAAATTGGTCTATGAACCTACTGTTTTGGAAATCTTTTAAGCAAAATTAAAATATAAAGTGTGAATTTAGTTCTTCCATCTAGTGATTTGAACTCTGTTGCCAATGAACCAAGATACTTATAATAGTCCCAAGAGGGGAATTTTCAGTCTTTTCTTACTACTAAAAAGGGGGTTTTTTATGAATACGATCTTCAAACAAAAGAATACACATCCTTTCTCAAACTCAGCGAATCGTTTAGACCGCCTTCCGATTTCACGCGTTCATTTCCAAGTGTTAACCGCTCTCGGCATTGTTTATTTCTTTGATCTCGCAGATTTATTCACCCTCAGCAATGTAGCGCCGGCACTGATCGAGCATTGGGGCATCCCGCTTTCAACTATTGCTAACGTAACGGCTGCTTCGTTTTTAGGCATGTTTTTAGGCGCTTCACTGGGCGGACGGCTGTCCGATCGAATCGGCCGCAAAAAAGCCTTAAATCTATTTGTCTTTGTTTTCTCAATCGCATCGCTATGCAATGCTGCGGCATGGGACATTCCATCTTTAATGACATTCCGTTTCCTCACCGGATTTGGCGTTGCAGCCGCCATGGTCATTACGAATAGCTATTTGGCGGAATTTTTCCCTTCAAGTGTTCGTGGAAAATATATTTCTTTTTGTGCCATGATTGGATTGATCGGGGTTCCGATCACCAACATTGTGTCTGCCTTTGTCATTCCGCTTGGTTCATGGGGATGGAGGCTTGTGTTTGTATGGGGTGCCGTCGGCCTTATTTATTTTTTCTTTATTCGACGGCTGGAAGAGTCGCCTCGCTGGCACGAAAATCGAGGGGAATATGCGAAAGCCGATGCGATCCTCAACCGAATTGAGGCACAGGTTGAAAAGGAGAAAGGCCCGCTTCCGGCAGCATCCCAGCCTAAAGTAAGTGAAACTGTTAAGCAGCATGCAGGTTACGCAGGCTTATTGAAAGGCAGAAACCTCAAAATCACCATCGTATTATCTGCTGTATGGATTTTTGAAACGTTTGGGTTTTACGGATTTGCCTCATGGGTTCCAAGCCTGCTAAAAAGCAATGGCGTCACCATGGAAAATACATTGTGGTATAACGTATTGCATTCCGTCGGCGCTCCGCTTGGCGCACTGCTCGGCTCCATGATTTCCGAAAGATTTCAAAGAAAATGGATTTTAGCTGCGAGTGCGTTTCTGACGGCCATCGCCGGGCTCTTATATGGTATGACTTTTATTCCCATCATGATCATTGTATTTGGTTTTATCGTGAATATCACAGAACGGGTCTTTACCTCGAACTTATACGCCTATACATCTGAACCTTATCCGACTGAATACCGCTCGTCTGGCAGCGGTTTAGCCTATGGTCTTGGCCGTTTTTCAAACATTTTTGGCTCATTGCTTGTCGGATTTATTGCCGTTCAGCTCGGCTATATCAGCGTCTTCTTATTTATTGGGGGCTGTTGGCTCGCATGCTCCTTGCTGTTAATCTTCTTCGGTCCTAATACGAATGCAAAACAGATTTAAAAAAGTCAGTGCGGATCTGCCGCACTGACCTCATTACAATTGCTTCAAAATCCTTGCGGGGTTTCCGCCTACAACAGTATTAGCGGGTACATCCTTGGTGACAACAGATCCAGAAGCAATCACTGCGTTATCACCGATTGTCACTCCCGGGTTAATCACCGCCCGGCCTCCAATCCAAACTTGATCTCCAATTGTCACAGGCTTACCGAACTCCTTCCCGGATTTCCTTTCGATCGGATCAAGAGGATGACCGGCCGTGTAGATATGTACACCTGGCGCAATCAAACAATGACGGCCGATACGCACCTCACACACATCTAAAATGACACAGTCAAAATTAACAAATGTATGATCTCCGATATGAATGTGATAGCCATAATCACAGCGAAATGTCGGCAAAATCGTGACTTGACCCCCAACCGAACCGAGCAGCTCCTTCAAAAGCTCCGTCCGCACTGCATCATCTTCCGGTGTTTCGTTATATTGTCTAATCAGCTGTCTCGCATGCTTGCGTTCTAGTAATAGTTGTTGATCTTCCGAATTGTATAATTCTCCAGCTGCCATTTTTTCTTTTTCTGTCCTCAGCATTTAAGTCACTCCAGATGTCAGATTGTAATCTCGATCAAATTCCCTTCATCATCTTCAATCACACTTTCATAGTAGCCGTCTCCTGTTGTCCTCGGGCCGTTTACTACTGCGAAACCATCCGCCTTCAATCGATTAGTCAGTTCGTCAACTTTCTCCCGGCTCCCAACGGAAAAGGCAATATGTGCCCAGCCTGTCATTGTTTGTGAGGGCGGATCGGTCACATTCCCTTTTTTCATAATCTCCAGCCTTGCTCCGGAATCAAACGTAATAAAATAAGACTTAAAATCTTTTTTCTCATTATGATACAAATCATTCGCTTCGCCATTAAAATACGTTTCATAAAAAGACTTCATTCGCTCTAAATCATTGACCCAGACCGCTATATGTTCAATCTGCATTTCTTCCTCCTCCTTCGCCTTCAATGAAGTTATAAGGTATGAAATGCATTTCAGTTCAAGCTTTTTTCTTAAATTTATGCTGAATTTTGATATCAGCGGGTTCATCCTGCAAAAATAGAGAAAATGCTGCGATGCCGAGCTGCTCAAGATTCAAATCAAGCGACGGAAAACCAAGAACACGGCTGATAGAAGTAATTCCCTCGCCTATGATTTCAACATCCCAATTATTCTTTTTGGCAAATAGATGAATTCCAGCTGCCACTTCATCACTATTTGCATAAATAGCAGTCGGAACCCGCCCGCTCATATAAAAATGTTCAGCTGCCAGCTCACCATCATTCATATCGTTGCATCCGGACAGCATATGGTGGTCTTCCAACCTTCCGCAGACAGCTTTATAGGCCGCAGCTTTATCAGCCGTGCTCGGGCTCCTATCAGCTTCTCTGACACACGTAAAAGCAATATTCTCATGCCCGCGGCTCTTTAAATAGCGAAAGCTCTCTGCATAAGCAGTTTTTCTGTCATTAAAAGCACAAGGGACATCAATGTCTCCGGTATCCTCACAAGCGATGACCGGCCCATATTCCTGATAAGCTAAAATGCTGTCCCAATGATTGGCGCGGGAAGTAATGATGAGACCGTCTATTTTCTTCGTTCTTAACAGCTCTAAATATTTGATTTCAATATCGGGGTTATAATTGGTGGGGAGAAGGGTCGTTGCATACTCATGCTGAAAAGCCGCCTTGGTGATTCCGTTAACGATTTTATCAAAGCAGGGATGATCGCTATAAGGCAGAATCACACCGACTGTATGGGTTTTCCCGCGAATGAGATCGATTGCGGTTCGATTTGGTGTATAATCCAATTCCTTCATGACTTGATGAACAAGCTTTCTCTTTTCTTCAGATACATACGGATGATGATTCAATACACGCGAGACAGTCGAAACAGATACATTTGCCAGTCTTGCGATCTCTTTTATATTTGCCATCTCTTTCTCCTTTTCATATAAAAAAAGCAGTAAGTGTAAAATCCTTACTGCTATCTCATCATATATTGATGATAAGTTCAACAGGACAATGGTCGGAACCCATGACATCCGCTGATATGCTGGCATCTTCAATCTGTTCCTTAAGGCTTTCAGAAACAACAAAATAATCAATGCGCCATCCAATATTTCTGTCCCGGGCGCCGGCACGATACGACCACCAAGAATAAGCGCCTTCAAGATCAGGATAAACATGACGGAAAGAGTCAACAAAGCCAGCTTCTAAGAAACGAGTGAATGCCTCTCTTTCTTGATCTGAAAATCCAGCGTTATTCCGGTTCGCCTTTGGATTTTTCAAATCAATCTCCTGATGAGCTACATTCAAATCACCGCATAAAATCACTGGTTTTTTCTGATCCAATTCAAGAATATAAGACAATAAAGCCTCTTCCCATTGCATGCGGTAATCAATACGCTCTAATCCCCTTCTGGAATTGGGCGTGTAAACAGTCATCACATACACGTTTTCAAATTCCAGCGTAATCACTCTGCCTTCTTGGTCATGCTCTTCTACTCCGATACCGTAGATGACATGCAGCGGCTCTTGCTTAGAAAAAACTGCTGTGCCGGAATATCCTTTTTTCACTGCATAATTCCAATACACATGATAGCCTTCAGGCTGGAGGTCAACCTGGCCGTCCTGTATCTTCGTTTCCTGAAGACATATAATATCTGCATCCTCTTCTTTCAAATAAGAGAGGAAATCCATTTTTCTCATCACAGCCCGCAGGCCGTTTACATTCCATGAAATCAACTTCATGTTTCATCCTCCCCCCTATAAAAAAGAGCAAGAACCCGAAGGTCCTTGCTCTTTACGTATCAGCTTACTCACCGCTTACGTATGGAAGTAAAGCCATTTGACGTGCGCGTTTGATCGCTGCAGTCAATTTACGTTGGTATTTAGCGTTTGTTCCAGTTACACGACGTGGTAAAATTTTACCGCGCTCAGAAACAAACTTTTTAAGAAGATCTACATCTTTGTAGTCGATGTGCGTGATACCGTTAGAAGTGAAATAACACACTTTACGGCGTTTCGCACGACCGCCTCTGCGTCCTCCTGCCATTGTCATTTCCCTCCTTTCTTTTTCATTTTAGGCGATAATCACATTAGAATGGAAGATCATCATCCGAGATGTCAATCGGTTTGCCGTCGTTGGCAAATGGGTCATCATTAAAGCTGTTCCCCTGATTGCGTCTCTGGTTGTTTTGATTTCCCCCAAATGGATTATCATTTTGGCCTCCGCCAAAGTACTGGCCTCCGCCGCTGTTTCCTTCGTTGTATCCACCTGAACCAGAACCGCCGCCGTTTTTCGGCTCAAGAAATTGAACACTTTCAGCTTGGACCTCTGTCACGAAGACACGCTGTCCTTGCTGGTTTTCATAGTTTCTTGTTTGTAAACGGCCATCTACGCCTGCAAGGCTTCCTTTTTTCAAGAAGTTTGCAACGTTTTCGGCTTGTCTTCTCCAAGTGACACAATTAATGAAATCGGCCTCACGTTCTCCGGACTGGTTCGTAAATGTACGATTCACAGCAAGAGTAAACGTAGCAACAGCCGCACCGTTTGGCGTATAACGAAGCTCTGGGTCTTTTGTCAGTCTTCCGACTAATACAACTCGGTTAAGCATAAGAAAGACCACCTTTTACCATTATATATTTCAAAATTGCTTATTCTTCTTCTTTAACAACAATGTGGCGAATGATATCGTCACTGATCTTAGCTAGACGGTCAAATTCTTGAACTGCCGCAGCGTCAGATTGAACGTTTACGATTTGGTAGAAACCGTCGCGGAAATCGTTGATTTCGTAAGCAAGACGACGTTTACCCCAATCCTTTGTTCCAGTGATCTCCGCACCGTTAGAAGTCAGAACGTTGTTGAAACGCTCGATAACTGCTTTTTTAGACTCTTCGTCAATGTTTGGGCGGATAATGTACATAACTTCGTACTTTCTCATCTGTTTGCACCTCCTTTTGGACTAAGCGGCCCATAATGGGCAAGGAGCAATAATTCTATTACTCACAATTTTATATTATACCAAAGCTCTTGTCCCTTTACAACTGCATCCTATACATTAAATCGGAAATGAATAACATCTCCGTCTTGGACCACATATTCTTTCCCTTCAAGGCGGACTTTTCCTGCCTCTTTAGCTCCTGCCATACCGCCGCCCGCAAGAAGATCCTCATAAGCAACTGTCTCAGCACGAATGAAGCCCCGCTCAAAGTCACTATGAATAATTCCTGCACACTCAGGGGCTTTCATGCCTTTTTTGAATGTCCAAGCTCTGACTTCCTGTTCTCCGGCTGTGAAATATGTTGCGAGGCCGAGAAGAGAGTAAGACGCTTTGATCAGCTGATCAAGACCTGATTCTTGAATGCCCAGCTCTTCCAAGAACATTTGCTTTTCTTCGCCTTCAAGCTCAGCGATTTCAGATTCGATTTTTGCACACACAACGATAACTTCTGCGTTTTCGCCGGCAGCGTACTCGCGAATCTTCGCTACATTTTCATTGCCAGATGGATCAGCAACTTCATCTTCACTTACGTTGGCCACGTACAAAATAGGCTTCGAAGTCAGTAAATGGAGCTGCTTCACAAGCTTTTGCTGCTCTTCAGTGAATTCTACAGATCGAGCAGGCTTTTCACTCTCAAACGCTTCTTTCAGTTTAGATAAAATCTCAAACTCAAATACAGCGTCTTTATCTTTTTGCTTCGCAAGCTTGCTGACGCGTGTAATCCGCTTTTCAACCGTTTCCATATCAGCGAGGATCAGCTCAAGGTTGATCGTTTCAATGTCATCAATCGGATCAACCTTTCCGGAAACGTGAGTAATGTTGTCATCGGAAAAAGCACGGACAACGTGGCAAATCGCGTCAACTTGGCGAATATGAGATAGGAACTTGTTGCCGAGTCCTTCTCCTTTAGATGCGCCCTTTACAATCCCTGCAATATCAGTGAATTCAAAAGCAGTCGGCACAGTCTTCTTCGGGTTGACCAGCTCAGTCAGCTTTTGCAGACGATCATCCGGTACCTCTACAATTCCCACGTTCGGATCAATTGTACAGAACGGGTAGTTGGCTGATTCGGCACCGGCCTGTGTAATTGCGTTAAATAGTGTTGATTTTCCGACGTTCGGCAAACCAACAATTCCAGCTGTTAAAGCCATTCTTTCATCTCCTCTATATAAAACCGTCATTGTATGAACGTATTTTGAACCTAGAGCAATTATAAGGAGGTTCACTGGAAAAGACAAGCTGACAAAAAAGCATTTTCAGCCTGCCAATCCCTTTGATTATGCTTTTTTCAAGCCTACTAAACAGTCAAAAAGCGTACTTCCCATTCCATTATCAGAATTTGTATCATTTGTCAGTGCATTGACTGACCCTCCAAAAGCCGCCCACATGCCTTCATCTATATTAATCGTCTTCGCATGAGCCTGCTTCATCACTTTCACCTTGCCCTTCAAGCGTCCGCGGTCATTAAAGATGACAACTTCGTCTCCATCCTGAAGATCCTGCTCAGCCGCTATATCTGGAGAAATATCGACCTGAACGTGCTGAAGCTTTTCAATAAACGGCACATGCTGTGAATGGTTGGAACGCTGCGGATGAATGGATAACAGCGTATAAGGGTACTTTTCAGCTAACTCCTCATTATGGAAAACAGATTCTTCGGGCACATTTAATTGAAGCGAGCCGCTAAATCCTTTTTGCTCAGCTAGCGACGAAGTAAATTCAAATTTTCCACTCGGCGTCAAAAACTGATAATCATCCCACGGCACCTGTTTTACTGGAAGAGGGAGGTGGCCTTTTTCTTTTAAACGCTCAAGTGTCACATCCTCTGCTTCCAATGAAGAAAGCCCCATCTCTAAAAATTCTTGAGTGCTGTATTCAAACAGCTCGCCAAACCCAAGACGTTTTGCAAGCTCTGACCAGATCCAGCTGTCCGATTTCGCTTCACCCTGCGGCTCCACAAGCTTCTTCCCGTACTGAACATAATGATGATACATACTGGAATAGTAGATATCTTCTTCTTCAAAAACAGTGGCAGTCGGCAAAACATAATCACACAGCTTTGCGGTATCCGTCATAATGGAATCAATCGCGACCGTCATTGGAACCTTTTTAAAAGCTTGTCTCACCTTATTTGTATTCGGCACCTGAGTCAGCGGATTTCCGCACGTCACAATAATCATCTCAATCGCAGGATCAGCAGCGGTCAACACTTCTTCAGCCTGTGTCATCATTGAAAAAGAACGGGATGTTGTTTTTAATTCCGGCAGCGTCAGCTTTGTTTTTGCAAAGCTCTCACCAATCTGGACATTTCCGAAATTCGCGCCGCCGCCCTTAATTCCGACATTTCCGCTTGCCGCAATAAGTGCATCAATCCAACGAATCGTTCCCCCGCCGTTTTTATATCGCTGCATGCCAAGCCCCATAAAAGTAGACACCGGACCATCAGCATACAAACCGGCCAAATACTCCAGCTCCTCCATAGAAGTTTCTGTTTTCACAATAAACTCTTCCAGAGAAACGGTCTTCAAAAGCTCTTTCACATCATCAAAACCGACAGAATGCTCAGAAATAAACGTTTCATCCGTTCTTCCCGTCTCAATCAGAACCTTCAAAACGGCTGCCGCAAGCCAGCCGTCCATTCCAGGCTTTACAGAGATATAGCGGTCGGCAAGCTTAGCAGTCGGGTTAAAGATCGGATCAATCACCGTAATCGTGGCGCCCTTCTTTTTCACCTGCTGCAAGTGATGGTATAAGTGTATATTTGTTCTTGATACATTTCTTCCCCACACAACAACATGCTTGCTGTTGTAAATATCAAGCGGGCCGTGCCCGTACGAACGGCCAAAATCCCAGCTTTGCGCCTCGATGCCGGAGCCCCAGCATATGCTTCCGACGATTTCAGTCACGCCGCCATATCCATTAAAAAAACGCTGATCAAGCGCTTTTAACAGACCGTTATTCGCATAATCATGGCTGTGCAAAACAGCAGTCGTCTCCGACGTTTCCTTGATTTCCCGAAGTTTGTCGGCAATTTCATCAAGTGCCTGCTCCCAAGAAATCCGCACAAACTCGCCATTTTGTTTTTTCATTGGATAGCGAAGCCGATCAGGCGAATTTGTTTTTGTCTCAAGCATTCTGCCACGGCCGCAGATTTTACCTTCCGTAATCGGATGGTTTGGATCTCCGTCCACTTTTGTTACCTTTCCGTCATCAACAGTCACCAAAAAGCCGCAGCTGTCCCAACAATTCAGCGGACATGCCGACTGATGCACTTTGCTCATCGCCGTCTACTCCTTACCTTCTATATGAAAAAGCATGAGTGTCGGCCTATTTATGAAGTAGGCTCCTCATGCTTGACTAGTACTTTTTTTAGTTTTCTTTCAAATTCTTTTCTCGGAATCATAACACTGTGAGAGCATCCCTCACACTTAATTCGAATATCCATTCCCATGCGTATAATTTTCCAGCTGTTCGCTCCGCATGGATGCGGTTTTTTCATTTCTACGATATCATTCAGGCCAAAGTCTTTATCCGCCAAGACCCTTCACCTCTTTTCATAAACTGCTGTATCTATTGTACAAAAAAACTGATCATAAGAGCAATCAAGATACCCGAAAAGAATTACATCCTCTTATTTCCATTTACTCAAAATAGGATATAAGAGCAGACAAACTAACAAATACAAATTGAGCATCCCGTATATCGGATACAAAAACGCGATCAAATCAGAAAATCCGAAAGAAGTAAAAGGTACCATTAACACTAACAAAATCAACACTATCAACCATCTCGGCATATGAATAAACGCCATCAGCCGGCTGGACAGCCCCAGCAAACCAGCTACCGTCGTCGTGTAAATGGCCAGGCACAGCACCGCCGTCATACATAAAAAAAGGAAATAAGGCGCACCCTCCAGAACGGCAAACAGCGGTATTTCAAACTGAGAAAGGGAACCCGCCAGCTCCACCAACGTTTCATTATAAACAAATGAGATCACGCCAAAAATAAGACCGCTTGCCACACTTGCGATTTTTGCTTCTCCGAGCCCTTTCATCTCTTTCCCAACGGAGGATAAAATCGCAACAACTGAAAGGATGTTTAAAGAGGTAAATGTAATGCTCGCAGGCCAGTTATACTGCTGGGACAAATCAATCGTCCACGTATGGTGATGTGTGCTCTGAAAGGAGATCAGCGCATATAAAAGCCCCGCTACTAACACAGGAATCAAAATACTATTTATAGATAATATTCCTTTCACATCCCACAAAAACAAGCACACTGTCACGATGCAAATCAGCGTGATTCCCCACCAGAAAGGAAGCTTGTACATTTGCAGGGTCACACCGCCTCCGGCAATCATCACCATAGTTGTCGAAAACAAATAAAAAATGATGAGGACATCATAAATTTTCGCCAGCCATGGCCCCATTAAATGCTCCAGAACCGGCAGAAAATGAGTGGATTGAACCTTAAAACTGATTTTCATCACAATATAAGACGAGAAAATGAACATGATTGTAAACAGCACAATAGCAAGTCCGCTTTCCGCCCCAAAAAACTGCCATATCTCCTGACCGCTCGCATATCCGGCCCCGATCAGGCTCCCTAATATGAGCAGCATCCACTTCATTCCGGCTCTCCACAACACTATCACCTCATAGACAAAGTTCAGCTTGTTCCCGTTATTGTTACTATATAAATAAAGGAAAGCAAACATGCCATATTTTCATAGACATTTGAACACAAGTTGAAATTATCATACGAAATACACATAAAAAAAGACTGCTAATACGGCAGTCTAAAAAGAGATATTTATTTATTTGTCCGCGGAATGAAGAAGTGAACTTCACTCTTCACTTTTTTCTAACCATTCCTACCTATTCAAGTGTTTCATAAGCAGACCATTGCTTGATCATGATCGAGGCAATGGGGGACAATACTTGTAATCGCCCACTAACCATTCATACCATGCCCTCTACTTTTTTTAAAATCTCCGGTGCCATACACAAAGCATAAAAAATCATACTGCTGGATATACTGTAAACAACCTTACATAACGAAACACACACCATAGCAATTCTGTTACCTACTATAACAAGGAAGTGAAACCCATGAATCGAAAAGGCGGGCTTTTTTCCTCTCAGGAACGAGTAAAGCAATATGTTTCACATACAGATGCTGCAGCGGCAAAACAAATCCAAACCATCCTTTCTTCATCCTTACGTAAAGCTGCCGGCAAACCAATTGTCGTGGTTTGTATCGGAACAGACCGTTCAACCGGTGACTCATTAGGCCCGCTCGTAGGAATGAAACTCAAACAGATGCAGCTCACCAGATTCCATGTCTACGGAACCTTATCTGACCCCGTCCATGCTGTGAACATGAAGGATAAAATCAATGACATTCATAAATTACATAAAAACCCATTTGTTATAGCAGTGGATGCATGCTTAGGCCGCGTTAAGAGTGTGGGTTCATTTCAAATCGGGGACGGGCCATTAAAGCCCGGAGCCGGTGTACAAAAAGACCTTCCTGAAGTGGGAGATCTTCATATTAACGGAATCGTGAATGTGAGCGGTTTCATGGAATATTTTGTATTACAGAACACTAGACTCAACTTGGTCATGAATATGGCAAATGTTCTAGCGGAAGGTTTGAGTTTAACAGATCGGACAGAGTGGAGGCAAGAACGCATTAATCCACTGCAAAGGCTCACTGGGCGCATATAAAACAAAAACCATCTTCGTTTGAAAGATGGTTTTTTCATTTATGATTCTCGTTCAGACAAAAGCTCTAAAATCCGGTCAAGGTCTTCATTAGAGAAAAATTCAATTTCGATTTTGCCTTTTTTCTTCTGTCTTTTAATATTAACTGTTGTTCCAAAATAATTTTGGAGATAGGATTCTCGTTCTTTTAGAACCGCATCTTTCACAGGTTCTTTTTTCTTTGTTTCACGTGGAACATTCTGATTCAACTGCTGAATCAGCTGCTCAAGCTGGCGAACATTGAGCTGCTCCGCAATCACTTTTTGTACCAGCGGTTCAAGCTTATTTTTGTTTTTTAAGCCAAGAAGCGTGCGTCCATGTCCCATAGAAAGCGTACCTTCGGCAATAAGCTGCTGAATATTTTCTGGCAGTGTCAGCAGTCTTAAATGATTCGCAATATGCGGTCTGCTTTTCCCAAGACGTTTGGCAAGCTGTTCTTGCGTGAGATCTAAGTGTTTCAGCAAGGAGTCATATGCCTGAGCCTCTTCAAGCGGAGATAAATCTTCACGCTGAAGGTTTTCTAATAAAGCAATTTCCCTCATTAACGCCTCTGATAATTCACGGACAATGGCCGGAACTGTATCTAAACCTGCCAGCTTTGCCGCTCGAAAACGCCGTTCACCCGCAACAATATCATAGCCTTTTAAAGATTTTCTGACGATAAGCGGCTGAAGAATGCCATGCTGCAGCACAGAATCTTTTAGTTCAGCTAATGCCTCGTCATCAAAGTGTTTTCTTGGCTGATAAGGATTAGGGCGTAAATCGGCAATTTTAATTTCTTCAACTGTCTCTTCAGACAAATCTACCTGATTAAATAACGCATTAATCCCTTTTCCAAGGCCTTTAGCCATTCGCAGCCACTTCCTTTGCTAAATCTAGATATACTTCCGCACCTCTTGACCGCGGATCGTATAAAATGATGGGTTTTCCGTGACTCGGTGCCTCACTCAGACGGACATTACGCGGAATAACTGTCTTATATACTTTATCCCTAAAATACTTTTTAACCTCTTCAATCACTTGAATGCCAAGGTTTGTCCGGGCATCAAGCATTGTCAGCAATACACCTTCAATCATTAAATCAGTATTCAAATGCTTTTGCACAAGACGTACTGTATTTAATAACTGGCTGAGACCCTCCAAGGCATAATATTCGCACTGTACAGGAATCACAACGGAATCCGAGGCTGTAAGGGCGTTAATCGTCAGCAAGCCCAATGACGGCGGACAATCAATGATAATATAATCATAATTTTGCTTTACTGCTTCAAGCGCTCTCTTCAATCTCACTTCTCTTGATATTGTAGGAACCAGCTCGATCTCAGCCCCTGCAAGCTGAATCGTCGCAGGAATCACATCCAAGTTCTCTACTGTCGTTGCTTTAATAATATCTATTACATCTGCATCATCTACTAAAATATCGTACACACACTGCTCTACATCGGCTTTTTCAATCCCTAATCCGCTTGTCGCATTTCCCTGCGGATCAATATCTACCAGCAGAACCCTTTTCCCTATGTAAGCCAAACATGCCCCAAGGTTGACAGACGTCGTTGTTTTGCCGACCCCGCCTTTTTGGTTCGTAATTGCTATGATTTTTCCCACGATGTCACCTACTTTCACATGAACATGTACTATCTTGCTTCTATTCTATCAAAAAAAGATTAAAGCGTTTCATTTTTTTCATCATTTTGTTCCGAATCAGAAGGGAAATAATTGAAAATTCAAGCACGCTTTATGCTTTCTCTTATAAATTCTGCAGTTTCTATGTTTTTTTGACTTAAAAAAGGAATTTCTTAAAGAAAAAAAGAAGAAGTCACAGTACAGAACGTGGAAACAGGATGGTGAGAAAATGGTTTATCAAACGAAGAGAGATGTACCCGTTACGCTGATGATTGTGTTTCTCATATTACTGATACAAGCAGATGCCATTGTTCCTTTTGTGCTGGGAAATATGAGAGTTTCCGGCTGGATCATTTTTATTCTGCTGACTCTTTTAAATGGACTCATCATTTGGAGCTTTATTGACCTAAAATATGTATTGAAGGAACACCATCTGATCATTAAAGCCGGATTGATCAAACATCAAATTCCTTATGAAAACATCGATAAAGTCGTTCAAAAAAAGAAACTGTGGTCCGGTTTTCGTCTGATCGGCTCTCGCCATGCCATCACAATATATTATCAGGGGGGATGGGGACATGCAGTGATTTCACCGCAAAAATCTGAAGAATTTATCCACAAGCTCAAAGAAAAGAATTCTAATATAATAATATTCACTAAAAGTAAGTGATTACCTTTTATTAAAAATATAAAAAGCTCTCCTGCTTTTCAGGAGAGCTTCTATTTTGGTATGCGAATCGTTAATTGAATATATTCTTCAAATTCTTCTTCTTCCGTATTCAATTTTACACCGCTGTCTTCCACCATTGATAGTGACTGGCGAATCGTGTTCATCGCAATTCTTGTATCTCTGCTGAATGCTTTGCGTCTCGGCTTTGGCTTTCTCTGGCCTTGCTCCAGCATTTTCACCACGCGGTCTTCTGTCTGCTTTACATTTAAACTTTTCTCAATAATCTCTGTGAGCAGTGTGACTTGGAGCTCAGGCTGTTTCAGCGGAATCAGTGCTCTGGCATGGCGCTCGGTGATTTTCTTCTCCATAATCGCCTCTTGGACCGGCTGAGGCAGCTTTAATAACCGAAGCTTATTCGCGATTGTAGACTGCCCTTTTCCTAAGCGCTGTGCGAGTGCCTCCTGTGTTAAATCATGCAGCTCAAGCAGCCTAGCATAAGCATGCGCTTCCTCAATAGAAGACAGTTCTTCCCGCTGCAAGTTTTCGATTAACGCCACAGAAGCGGTTTCCGTGTCGGAAAAATCCTTAATAATTGCCGGAATCTTTTCCCACTCAAGCGATTGCACCGCTCTCCAGCGTCTTTCACCTGCAATGAGTTCGTATTGGCCTTCTTCTTCTGTATGCCTAACAACAATCGGCTGAATAATGCCGTGTGTATGAATGGTCATTGCTAACTCTTTGATTTTTTCATCTGAGAAAATGGTGCGTGGCTGAAAACGGTTGGGAACGATAGCATTTACCGGTATTTCCAGAATCTCTTCTTTGTTTGTATCATGTTCAGCAATCTCCGGCTCCTGTTCCTTCTCACCAAGCCCGAAGAAACGAGAGAATGAATGCTTCATGTACCTACACCACCTTTAAAAACTGCCATTTTTATAATTCTATTTTCTCATGGTTTTTCCTGCTGTACATCCATCAATTTTGATGAAAATATGATGGTATTGTCATATCAGGCTGTCTAAATTACCCTTCAATTGGCGATTTATTAGGAGTTCCCGGTTTTCTTGGATACTTCTTAGGTGTATTTTTTATTTTGCGTATCACCATAATATTACGATCGCTTTCTTCAATAGGCAGCTTAAAAGAATGGATATTCTCAAGTTCTCCTCCAAGCGTCGTGATTGCTTTTTTGCCTGCATTCAGTTCTTCTTCAGCTGATGCGGCTTTTAAAGCAACAAATAAACCGTTTTTCTTCACCAGAGGCAAGCAAAGCTCACTCAAAACAGATAATCTCGCAACTGCTCGCGCTGTCACAATATCATAGCTTTCACGCACGTCTTTCCGTTGCCCGAACGTTTCAGCTCTATCATGGCAGAATGTTGTATTCTCCAATTGCAAAGCCTCAGATAACTTTTCTAAAAACGTGATCCGTTTATTCAGTGAATCCACGATTGTGACATTGAGGTGCGGAAAGCATATTTTTATCGGCAGACTTGGAAAACCCGCTCCCGCTCCGACATCACAAATCGTGTTCACCTGATTGAAGTCGACATAAAAAGCAGCTGTAATGGAATCATAAAAATGCTTTAAATACACTTCTTTTTTCTCTGTTATTGAAGTCAGATTGATTTTTTCGTTCCATTCAACCAGCATGTCGTAATACAGCTCAAATTGCTCCAGCTGACGGGGAGAAAGGGAGATCCCTTTTTCCGCCAAACCAGAAGTGAATTCTTCAATATTCATGCCGTCATCCTTTCTATTCGGCTATCTTCGCAATGCGTCCCTGCTCTAAATACACCAATAGAATTGAAATGTCCGCCGGGTTTACACCGGAAATGCGGGAAGCTTGGGCAACAGACAAAGGCCGTACATTTTTCAGTTTTTGACGCGCCTCGGTCGCAATCCCCTTAATTGCGTCATAATCAATTCGGTCTGGAATTTTTTTATTTTCCATCTTCTTCAGTTTTTCCACTTGCTGAAGAGATTTTTCAATATATCCTTCATATTTCACTTGGATTTCTACTTGTTCTGCCACGTCTTGAGGAACGGGCACTTCTGGCGGCGCCAGTTTTGTGACTGTTTCATAGTTCATTTCAGGACGCTTCATCAAGTCTGTGCCACGAACTCCATCTTTCAATTCGCTTCCGCCAAGAGAACGGATATATTCTTGATTTTCCGGAGACGGCTTGATAATTACAGAATGAAGACGTTTTTTCTCCGCTTCGATCGCAGCTTTTTTCTTCTCAAAGGCCGCATAGCGCTCATCAGAAATCAATCCAATGCGGTGTCCGATTTCTGTCAGACGCAAATCAGCATTGTCATGGCGAAGCAGCAATCTGTATTCAGCACGTGATGTCAAAAGACGATATGGCTCATTGGTACCTTTTGTCACAAGGTCATCAATCAGAACACCAATGTAGGCGTCAGAACGGCTTAAAATCACTTCTTCTTTTCCAAGCGCTTTTCGTCCTGCATTGATTCCCGCCATAATCCCTTGTCCCGCAGCTTCTTCATAACCGGAAGTTCCGTTAATTTGGCCTGCAGTGTAAAGGTTTGTGATTTTTTTTGTTTCAAGTGTCGGCCAGAGCTGTGTCGGTACGATTGCATCATACTCGATCGCATAGCCGGCTCTCATCATTTGCACGTTTTCAAGTCCAGGAATCGTTGCAAGCATTCTTTGCTGTACGTCTTCTGGAAGACTTGTAGATAAACCTTGGACATAGACTTCCTGTGTATTTCTGCCTTCCGGCTCAAGGAAGATTTGGTGACGCGGTTTATCATTAAATCGTACAACTTTATCTTCAATGGACGGGCAATATCTTGGACCTGTACCTTTGATCATACCGGAATACATCGGTGAACGGTGCAGGTTGCTGTCAATAATCTCATGTGTCTCAGGGCTTGTATATGTCAGCCAGCAAGGGAGCTGATCTGTGATATATTCCACTGTTTCATATGAGAAAGCGCGAGGCACATCGTCACCAGGCTGAATTTCCGTTTTACTGTAATCAATCGTATCGCTTTTAACGCGAGGCGGCGTACCTGTTTTAAAACGAACAAGGTCAAAACCGAGTTCCTCCAAATGCTCAGAAAGCTTAATAGAAGGCTGCTGGTTATTCGGGCCGCTTGAGTAAGACAGATCGCCAAGAATGATACGTCCTCTTAAATATGTCCCTGTCGTCATGACAACTGCTTTCGCACGATAATGTGCGCCTGTTTGTGTAATAACGCCTCGGCATTCGCCGTCTTCAACGATCAGCCGCTCCACAATTCCTTGCAGCAATGTTAAGTTTGGTTCTTTTTCAAGCGTATTTTTCATTTCGTGCTGATATTGGAATTTGTCTGCTTGCGCACGCAAAGCACGAACCGCAGGACCTTTTCCTGTATTCAGCATTCTCATTTGAATATGTGTTTTATCGATGTTTCTTCCCATTTCTCCGCCGAGCGCGTCAATTTCGCGGACGACAATCCCTTTTGCGGGGCCGCCGACAGACGGATTACATGGCATAAATGCAACCATATCTAGGTTGATGGTCAAGACAAGCGTTTTGGCGCCTTGGCGTGCAGATGCGAGGGCAGCCTCAACACCGGCATGCCCGGCGCCAATCACAATCACATCGTATTGGCCTGCTTCATACCCCATGATTCTAGTTCCTCCTTTAATTATTTTCCTAAACAGAATTGAGAAAAGAGCTGATCAATTAAGCTTTCGTGGACAGAATCTCCAATGATTTCCCCTAAAAGCTCCCAGCATCTTGTAAGGTCAATTTGCACCATGTCGATCGGGACATCCTGTTCGATGCCGCTAAGCGCATCTTCAATGGCGCGTTTTGCTTGCTGTAAGATAGAGATGTGACGTGTGTTGCTGACATAAGTCAGATCACCGCTTTCAATGGCACCCGTGTAGAACAATGATTGAATCGCTTCTTCCAGATCATTGATGCCTTCCTCTTTTAAAAGAGATGTCGTAACAACTGGACGTCCATTGGCAAGCTCACGGACACGTTCAGTGTCAATCTTCGCCTCAAGGTCAGTCTTATTCAAAATCACGATAACATCCATGCCCTCAACGGCTTCAAAAAGCTTCACGTCTTCTTCAGAAAGCTCTTCACTATAATTAAGCACAAGTAAAATCAGGTCCGCTTCCTTTAGGACCTGGCGAGAACGTTCAACACCGATTCGCTCAACAATATCCTCTGTTTCACGAATACCTGCTGTATCAACCAGACGAAGCGGGACGCCCCTTACATTCACGTATTCCTCAATCACATCCCGTGTCGTTCCGGGAATATCGGTTACAATGGCTTTTGCCTCATGAACGAGGCTGTTCAGAAGAGATGATTTTCCTACGTTTGGCCGGCCGATAATGACGGTAGAAAGACCTTCACGCAAGATTTTTCCTTGCTCAGAAGTCCTCAGCAGCGTCTCAATTTCCTTTTTCACGGCGGTTGCCTTTTCGACTAAAATCTGATGCGTCATTTCCTCTACATCATCATACTCCGGATAATCGATATTCACCTCAACATGGGCCAGTGTTTCTAAAATCTCACTACGCAAACGGCGCACCAAAGCAGAAAGACGCCCTTCCATTTGATTCATAGCAACGTTCATTGCCCGGTCCGTTTTCGCTCTGATTAAGTCCATAACCGCTTCCGCCTGTGAAAGATCGATACGCCCGTTTAAAAACGCACGTTTCGTAAATTCTCCAGGCTCTGCCAGTCTCGCTCCCTCTCTCAATGCGAGCTGAAGCACTTGGTTCACAGTCACAATTCCCCCGTGACAGTTTATCTCGATAACATCTTCCCGTGTAAAAGTTCTCGGCGCTTTTAACACTGATACCATTACTTCCTCAACGACACGATCCGAAGGTCTGTCTACGATATGACCATAATGAATCGTATGTGATTCGACCGAGCTGAGTGTTTTCCCCTTCGGTCCCTTATAAATTTTATCTGCGATTTGAATGGCTTCTGGTCCGCTCAACCGTACAATCGCAATCGCGCCTTCTCCCATCGGTGTGGAAATTGCCGCAATTGTATCCATGTTGTTCACCTCTCTTTACTTATACTTCATCTATATAAAAAAATTTTTATTATGCCAAAACTAAAAGATAACATAGTTTGGTTCGAAGTGGAAGATTTGTTATCCACAGAAATAGAAATTCGTCCCTTATTACTTTAACTTATCCACATGTGAATAACAATTAATTTTATTTCCTGAACTTCCTTTTTATCAACAGGATACACCTAAAAAGAAAAAACTTAAACGGCAAAACCTTGATATTACTAGGAAAAGTGGATTTTTCGGATACAAAAAAACCGAAATCCAATTTTTATCGGACTTCGGTTTTATGCTATCTTTTATGGGAAATAACGAGATGACGATTTTCGCCCTCACCCATTGAATATGTTTTGATCTGGTGGTTTGCATATCCAGAAAGAGTATCGTGAATAATTTTTCTTTCGCTGGACGGCATAGGCTCAAGCTGGATGGACTTTTTCGTTTTCAAAACCTGGTCAGCAAGCTTGATGGCCAGCTGGCTCAGTGTTTCTTTTCTTTTCAAACGATAGTTTTCTGCATCCACCGTCACATTTTTATATTGGCCTGGATAACGGTTATGGGCAAGCTGTGTCAAAGTTTCAAGGGCGTTTAAGGTTTGTCCTCTTTTCCCAATTAACAATGCTGCCTTTTCACCTGTTATATGATATCTCACTGTCTTTTTGCTTTCTTGAACAGTCACATCAGACTTCCCGGCAATGGCTTCGGCAATCGTTTGAAGATATAACTTCGCTTGCTGAATCGGATCAATCTTTTCAACCAGCTTTACGATCGCAGGCTTTTTACCGAAAATACCGAGAAACCCTTTGTTTCCCTCTTCAATAACAGTAATTTCTACCTTATCCTTCGTTAATCCCAACTCTTGCAATCCGGACTGTACTGCTTCATCGACATTTCGCCCTGCAGCAGTCACATTCCTCACTTTTTCTTTCCTCCGGCTTTTTGCGGCTCAGGATTTTTTTTAATATCAGGTCCTTTAATGAGGAAAGTTTGCGCAATCATAAACAAGTTACCGACTACCCAATAAAGAGAAAGAGCCGCCGGGAAGTTGATCGCAAATACGATAATCATAATTGGCATAATCCAAAGCATCATCGCCATTTGCGGATTTTGCTGCGCATTGCCCGCCATCATCAGTTTTTGCTGAACAAATGTAGCGACACCGGCAACGATAGGAAGAATATAGTAAGGATCTTTTTCTCCTAAGTCAAACCATAAGAAGCTATGCTCTGAAATCGCCTGGGTTCTCATGATCGCATGATAGAATCCAATTAAAATCGGCATCTGGATCAAAATCGGGAAACATCCCGCCAATGGATTGACACCATGCTTTTGGAATAAAGCCATTGTTTCCTGTTGGAGCTTTTGCTGCGTTTTTTGATCCTTTGAGCTGTATTTTTCTTTAAGCTTTTGCATTTCCGGCTGTAAAGCCTGCATCGCTTTCGAACTTCTCAGCTGCTTAATCATCAGCGGTAAAATTAATAAACGAATTAAAATGGTAACTAGAATTATTGAAAGCCCGTAGTTATCTCCCGTCAATTTCGCTACATACGTAATGAGCTCAGACAATGGATATACTACGTACTTGTCCCAGAAATGCGGACTATCTGCAGTGATCGGCTCTTTCACACTCGAGCATCCAGCCAAAAGCATGAATACGCCAACCATACTTAATAGCAACCCTATTCTCCTTTTCAACAACATTTCCTCCTATAATTAATCTTTACACTCTTTTATTGCAAAGCATACTTGTATGTATTTTAGCATCTTTCAGTTTTAAATGGTGTCTTTTTCTGATCAACCAGAAAGGAAGCGCTTTTAAAAGTTGTAAGAAAGCAGTGGTGATGCCTACTTTGACGAAGATTTCTTATATAATGAAGACTTTCTGAATAGATGCTGCAGACTTTTTTTCGTTTCCTCATATGTCAGCTGGCTCGCCGGTTTTCTGGCAATAATGATGTAATCCTTTTCCTTCAGTCTCTCTTTCTCTTCAAGAAAGGCCTGCCGAATCAAACGTTTGATCCGATTTCGCATCACGGCATTGCCAATTTTTTTGCTGACGGAAAGCCCGACACGCAGTTCATCATTTTCAGGCTGATCAAGCGTATATAAGACAAACTGGCGGTTTGCAACTGATGTCCCATGTTTAAACACTTTTTGAAAATCTTCATTTTTCTTTAAACGATTTCGCTTCTTCAAATGACTCACTCCGATACTGGCTGGCAGAAACTTTTAAAATTTATTATGAACATGAGATGCATCTGAACCAGGAAGCATGCCCCGGTTCATTACGCATCACATCTATCTTTTCCCATAACGTGAAAAAAGACCACTGACATTATTCAGTGGCCTAAGCTGATAATACTTTTCTGCCTTTGCGGCGACGGCGTGCTAAAACTAGACGACCGTTTTTTGAACTCATACGGCTTCTGAAGCCATGAACTTTGCTGCGTTTACGGTTATTCGGTTGGAATGTTCTTTTCATTTATGACACCTCCCTCGAGGAATAGCTGTTAAAGACAGTCTTACTTATTATATTTGCGTTACCTATTCATTGTCAACTTCACTAGTGCTTTTATTTCTTGCAACCATAATAGGATACCATACCTTTTCAACTTTCGAAACCTTATTTTTTAGATTCCTTAATTTTACGGAAAAAAGACAAATCCAAACAATTTGCCCCTAAAATCACGCATGTGGATATCTTTTTCGGCTTTTTTTAGTATCCACAGAGGTTATCGACAACATTTTCACATTACCAACCCCTGTGGACAAGGTTTTTTCAACAGGTTGTCCGCTTTGTGGATAAGATTGTGACAACCATTGCAAGCTCTCGTTTATTTTGGTATTATATTTGTGTTTTAACTCTTGATTACTAATCCTACCTTTCCTCTTTATCCACAAAGTGTGGATAAGTTGTGGATTGATTTCACACAGCTTGTGTAGAAGGTTGTCCACAAGTTGTGAAATTTGTCGAAAAGCTATTTATCTACTATATTATATGTTTTCAACATTTAATGTGTACGAATGGTAAGCGCCATTTGCTCTTTTTTTGTGTTCTATAACAGAGAAAGACACCATTTTCTAAGAAAAGGAGGGACGTGCCGGAAG
>NZ_JBBOYP010000002.1:0-59696 GCF_038050295.1 Bacillus sp. FSL R5-0603
TGAATTAACAGGTACGTTTTGTCTTGTTTAGTTTTCAAAGATCATTACCGCCGCTTAACGAAGCAGCTTTATTACTATAACATTTAGCTTCTTTTAAGTCAATAATTTTTTTCAAAGTACTTAATGAAGCTTTTAGTTGATGTCAGCTGTTTATCAGCGACGAATAATAATATATCACGGATATTATCAAAAGGTCAACACCTAATTTAGGCTATGTGAAGAGACATTTTATCGGTTATATTCAATTGTCCATGCTCATAAGATGTAAAACAAGAATGATGGACAAGATAAGGAGGCATCATCAGTGAATCACTTCTATGTGTGGCACATTAAACGGGTAAAACAATTAATTATTATACTTATCGCCGCATTTGCAGCTGCCAGCTTTTTTTATATCCAAAGAGCTGTCCCGCTTCCCGTGTTTTCAACTGACACCGGACCTAAAGCCATTTATAAAGGAGAAACAGACTCTAAAGATATTTCACTTACTTTCGATATCAGCTGGGGTGATGAGAGAGCAGAACCGATACTTAATACTCTGAAAGCAAACGGGATTAAAAACGCAACGTTTTTCCTGTCCGCTTCTTGGGCAGAACGCCATCCCGACACAGTGGCCCGTATCGTAAAGGATGGACATCAAATTGGGAGCATGGGCTACGCTTATAAAAACTATGCCAATTTAGAGAGCAGCGAAATAAAAAAGGACATAAACCGTGCGCAAACAGCCTTTGAAAAGTTAGGGGTCAAAGACATACAGCTATTAAGACCCCCTACCGGCCAATTCAATAAGAATGTTCTAAAGGTCGCAAAGCAATACAATTATACAGTCGTTCATTACAGTGTGAACTCTCAAGACTGGACAAATCCCGGAGTTGAAAAAATCATCGACAATGTGACCAAGCAAGTTTCCGGTGGAGACATTATTCTTTTACATGCCTCCGATTCGGCAAAACAAACAGAAGAAGCATTGCCTGATATCATCCATCAGCTGAAAGAAAAAGGATTAAAAAATGTAACCGTGGGTGATCTCATCGCAAATTCTGATGCCAAATCCGCAGAGGTAAAGTAATTACTTTGCTGCAAACTTCGGCAACATCAGCAATTGGAAGGCATTACATGCCATTAACGGAAAAAGCATTAAATAAAGCCAGTCCTCATCATTTACTCTTAATGCAGGGAACCATTCTAATGCGGTAATCACAACCATCAAAAACAACGATGACACAAATGTTTTCTTAGAGGACTGCTTTTGCTTTATATAAGCTGTAATCACTCCAAAGATCAATAAAAACACCGGTAACCACGCATAGCCAGCCAGCGATTCTCCGCTCTCTCCAAAAAATAAAAAACGCACGTACATTAAATCAAAAGCAACAAACAGGATGAAAAACAACTGCAGCAAATTCCACAAAGAGGAGGACCTTAATATCTCAAGCGCAAACCGATGAACTGTTAAAAACACGAAAAAACCCATTTGGCTGATCACACTGAAAATCATGCCTACACCGATAAACCAAAATAAAACAGAGAAAATCTGCCCCGCTTCAAATGTAAGAAACAGCCCTCTATATTCTCCCCATTTTAAAGCAAAACCCACAATACTCGTGATAAGCGCTCCGACAGCTAAAATAGAAAAGAAAAAACGAACTAAACCACGGCTTTTCATTTCTTTATTCATCCCCTCAAAAATCGCGAACAGCGATATTTTGTTATGTATAATTCCAAACAGATGAATCATATTAAAAGTAAGACAAGTATGTGAAAGGAGCTTAAGCATGTCAAAAGCCAAAACGCTATTGATGAGCTGTTTTTTGTTATTATCTGTAACAGCTTGCGCTCCAAAAGACCAAGCAGCGGATATGGACTATGATCAGACCAAAAAAATGGTTGTTGATATATTAAAAACTGATGATGGAAAGAAAGCTATTAAGGAATTATTAAATGATGATGCCATGAATGAAGCGCTGGTGATTGACCAAGATGCAATTAAAGGAACAATAGAAAAAACACTCACTTCTAAAAAAGGTGAAGAATTTTGGAAAAACATCTTTGAAGACACTGATTTTGCTGAGGGCTTTGCCAAAACTCTTCAGACAGAGCATGAAAAAGTGATTAAAAAGCTGATGAAGGATCCAGATTACCAGAAGATGCTGATGAGCGTGATGCAGGATCCCGGCATGGATAAAAAGTACAGCCAGCTGGCAAAAAGCCAAGAATTCCGCAGTTATTTAGAAGAGGTTATTAACGAAACACTTTCTAGTCCGCTTTACAAAAAGCAGTTCGAAGATGAGCTGAAAAAAGCAGCAAAAGACACAGCAAAAGAAAGTGAATAAAGGGAAAGCCGGGATCTGGAATCCCGGTTCACCTTTTATACCTGCACTGACATTTTTGCATCTATTTTTTTTGCGATGTCCTGATATATTTCTCCGATTGGATGATTTTCGTCATAAACAGACGGAGCAAATTGGTCCTTATCCCAATCGGGCTGTTTCAATGGGATTCTGCCGAGTAAAGGCACGTTTAGTTCCTCAGCCAGTTTATCTCCTCCGCCTTTTCCAAAGACATATTCTCTTTCCCCTGTCTTTGCACTTTCATAATAAGCCATGTTCTCTATGACACCCACGACCTCATGATCGGTTTTAATCGCCATAGAGCCCGCTCTGGCCGCGACAAAAGCAGCTGTCGGATGCGGCGTAGATACGATAATTTCTTTGCAGCTCGGAAGCATTGTATGTACATCGAGAGCAACGTCCCCTGTACCAGGCGGAAGATCAAGAACGATATAGTCTACTTCTCCCCACTCTACTTCATGGAAAAAGTTATTCAGCATTTTGCCGAGCATCGGTCCTCTCCATACGACCGGGGCATTTTCTTCTACGAAAAAGCCCATTGACATGACCTTTACTCCAAAGCGTTCAACAGGAAGAAGTTTCTCTCCTTCAATTGTTGGACGCACAGTAATACCAATCATGTCCGGCACACTGAACCCATAAATATCCGCATCAATTAAACCAACCTTTTTCCCTAGACGAGCCAGAGAAATAGCTAGGTTAACCGACACAGTTGACTTGCCTACGCCGCCTTTTCCACTTGCTACAGCAAGAAAGACTGGCGGGTTATCCATATTTAATAATGTTTTTTTCTCAGCTGACGGCGCCCGGAATTTAGCAACCGTTTCTTCAGGCAGCTCTTCAAATCGAAGGCCGACTGTCTCAGCTCCTGCCCCTTTTAATACGTTTACGATCTCTTGCTGAATCTGCATTTGTTCTGCAGTTCCTGTTTTTGCAAGAGCGACTTTTACACTGATATGCCGTTTTTCAGGCTTTATTTTAATTTCCTTAACGGCATCCAATTCTCCCAGAGGTCTTTGAAGAAAAGGTTCGCGCATTTCTCCGACTAGTTTTCTTACTTCATCTTCTCTTATCATCGAACCTCACCCTTTTGTGTATTCGTTTACAATTATTATTATATCATACATAAATGGCGGGTGTCTTATGCTTAGAACCACAAGAAAACCCTCCATTACTCCGGAGGGTCTCCTTTTTCTGTAAAATATCGCAAAATGCCTTTATATATGGAAGATGCCACCTTGTCTTGATATTTCGGTTTACCGAGCAACGTTGCTTCACTTGGATTGGATAAAAATCCGACTTCTATAAGCGCCCCCGGTTTGGTGACGTTTTGCATTAAGTAGATACCATGAATCCGCTTTGCTTTCCGGGTTGTGTTTTCCAGATTTCTTCTCAGTTCATCCTGGATGTATTTTGCGACTTTCTCATTTTCCGCATATTTCCCGTAATAAAAGCTTTGGGCTCCGCTCCATTTTTGTGACGGAATCGCATTAAGATGAATGCTGATATAGAGCTCCGCCTCTGAATGGTTTATTAATTTGACTCGTTGTCTTAGATCCTCAGCTTTTCGTCGACTATAGCCTTTTGTTCCTTCTGGAGCGAGATCAGTATCACTTTCTCTGGTCATGATAACAAGCGCTCCTTGTTCTTGAAGATAATCCCTGACTCTAAAAGCCACTTCCAGGGTAACATCCTTCTCTAACAGCTTTCCGCCGACTGCTCCGCCGTCAGGCCCGCCATGACCTGGATCTAGATAAATGATTTTACCGCTCAAGGGCAGGCTCCACGGCTTCCAAGAGTCGTTATTGCTGAACTGATATTTGAACAGAAATAGTAATACGATGAAGCCTAGCAAAAAACCGAGCCATTTAAGCTTTTTCCTCATCCCTTCCCCTCCCGCTTGTCCGTTATTACATAACTATGGGACAGGGCCGGGAAATATGATTATCGCATGCGAAGCTTACACTGTTTTTCTCTTTGAACAAACCCCGCTGTCCACCAATCTTTAATGAACTTGCGTGCCGCTTCATAAACCGTGTTTTTATCAAATGTTGCGTATTGCTCGTGTATCCAATTATAGAGATAATCAAAAAACTCCATACGTAGCTCTTCTTCTTCTCTTGCAGAGCGGGCACTGATACTTTGCATGGATTCTCCGTAATAGCCGAATATCCCAAAACGCCCGCCTAACAAATAAGCTTCAATCGCAAAATCAATACAGCCTTCAGTAATAATATCTCGTTCATCATGTAAAAATGGAAATAATGGTTCCAAACAATCCTTAACAGACTGGATAATTTGTCTCAGAGAGAGTTCTTTGAGCAAGTTCTTTTCTAATTCAAAATCCTTTTGGCGTTTCACATCCATAAAAGACAGTACTTCTGCCATATAAATTCACTCTCCTTTTACGGATTATTTTGAGGTTTGGATGATGAAACAATGCCCGAATTCGGTTGGAAATTCGCCCAAATGAAGGTGTAAAATCGATAAAAAATCAGCTTTCCGCAGGGTGCGGAACGAACGTTCTGTAATTGGTTATGAAAAAAGCAGCCCCTCTAACAGGTCGCTGCTTTTCATACTTTCACGCTTCTTGTTGCAGAATATGTATGGATATATTGGTCTAATACAAACCCGCCTTTATCTTCATAAAAACCAGTAACGATAAAACCGGCATCAATTTGGCCTTTGATTTGGTCTTCTAAGGAATGGCCGAATTCCAGAGCCTCATTATTTTCGATCAGTTTTTTCACTTTATGTTTTGGAAGATCTTCTGGGTCAGCGTATGGAATGGAGTGTTTTACTTTTAAAACACCTTGCTGTTCTAATTCTGTATCAAACAGAAATACAACAGGATTGACAAAACCCGAGATTAGAATGCCGTTCCTTTTCAACACACGGTGCGCTTCCTTCCATACCGGGAGGACATTCTCAACAAAAACATTGGCAACAGGATGTACAATGACATCAAATGATTCATCATTAAATACACTTAAATCGTCCATGCTTCCTTTGACAGTGTGTATCGTGAGACCATCTCGCTCAGCAATCATTCTATCCTGATTCAGCTGTTTTTCTGAGTTATCTAATACGGTGACATCCGCGCCTGCGGCTGCCAAAACTGGACCCTGCTGGCCGCCGCCTGATGCTAAACAGAGTACTTTCAGACCTTTGACAGGCGGAAACCATTCCTTCGGTACATCTTTCATTGGTGTTACCCTTATATCCCAATTGCCTTTTTTTGCTTGTTCGATAACCTGCTGCTCAACAGCAACAGTCCATTCATTGCCTGTTTCTACTTTTTTATCCCAGGCTTTGCTATTATGAGCTACTAACGCATTCATGAATCTTCTCCTTACTTTAATGTATAGAGTATAACAAATATTTCTAGATTGATATCGCTTTCCCTTTGCATATTTAGAAAAAAGTTCATAAAAACGCAAAAAAATCACAAAGGAGATATGTGATTTATATCATCAGATTTACTTTTACTTCGTTACATAAACCCATTAGCAATGAGAGCTATTGTTTCTCCGGGTTAATCAGCAGTGAACTTTAACGGATGAGATACAGTGGTTAGATGAAGCTGGGCTGATCACATAACGATAATAAACATTGACCAAAGTTCCAATTGAATAAGAATGAAAGCTATCATGATTATTACAAAGAGACCGTTTACAAACAAAGAATTTGCTTAACCCCGTCAAGCGTCCATTCAGTTGTTATTTTTATGCGAGGCTGCCACGTTTTATTGAAAGAAAAAAGCTCCCAACCCAAGGTCGAGAGCTTTTTGAAAACGTAAAATTAACGTTTTGAGAACTGAGGTGCACGACGAGCGCCTTTAAGACCGTATTTTTTACGTTCTTTCATACGAGCGTCACGAGTCAGAAGACCTGCACGTTTAAGAGTTGTACGGTATTCTGGATCTGCTTCAAGCAAAGCACGAGCGATACCGTGACGGATTGCTCCAGCTTGACCAGATAAGCCGCCTCCATGTACGTTTACTAAAACATCATAAGTGCCAGCTGTTTCAGTCAAAGTTAATGGTTGTTTGATATCTTCGATTAAAGCTGCAGATGGGATATGTTCGCTGATTTCACGATTATTAACGACGATACGGCCTTCTCCTGGAACTAAACGCACACGCGCTACAGAGCTTTTACGACGGCCAGTACCGTAATATTGAACCTGTGCCAAATTGGTAACCTCCTTTTTAATTAACCGCGAAGTTCGTAAACTTCAGGTTTTTGTGCTTCGTGTGGATGCTCAGAACCACGGTATACGTTCAATTTTTTGAACATTTGACGACCTAGAGAACCTTTTGGAAGCATGCCTTTGATAGCAAGCTCAAGCATTTTCTCAGGGTAGTTTGTACGCATTTCAAGAGCAGTTCTTGATTTTAATCCGCCTGGATGTTGAGTGTGACGGTAGTAGATTTTGTCAGTTAACTTTTTACCAGTTAACTCGATTTTTTCAGCGTTGATGATGATCACATGATCTCCAGTATCAACGTGTGGTGTGTAAGTTGGTTTGTGTTTTCCGCGAAGGATAGCTGCAACTTCTGAAGAAAGACGACCTAAAGTCTTGCCAGCAGCATCAACAACTAACCACTTGCGTTCAATAGTACTTGCGTTAGCCATAGGTGTTGTACGCATTGAATTTCCCTCCTAAATGATCTGTCATTTTCAATAAACTTCGATTACGTTCTATTTCACAACACAATAAGTTCCGGGGCTTATCGTGGGGTTGAAATACATACCATATGATATCTTATAACTTTATGCAGACTCTGTCAAGAAAATATTATACACCTGGTTTAGTTGTCATAGTAAACGTTCCATAAATATAGCCCGTGCCCCGGCGCTGTGCGCCCTGCCGCTTCGCGATCCTTCGCTTCCAGCATGGATTTCACCTCATCGGGAGAAATTTTTCCAATACCTGCATCAAGCAAAGTACCCGCAATAATTCTGACCATATTATATAAGAAACCGCTGCCTGTGATCCGCATTTGCAGGCCGTCAGCCGTCTCAGTCCAATCAAGTTCGTATATCGTTCTTACCTTGTCCTGCACTTCTGTTTTAGCCGCGCAAAAGCTCGTAAAATCATGTGTCCCTATAAGATGCTTTGCCGCTTCTCTCATGTCCTGCACATTAAGGCGATATGAAAAATGGTAAGCGTAATGCCGTTTAAATACGTCCGGGTGTTTCTCCGTGTATACAAAGTAGCGATATTCTTTTTTGACTGCGCTAAATCGTGCATGGAACCCATCATCCGCAATTTCTGCCTGTTTGACTGCGATATCGTCCGGAAGCAGTGCATTTAAGGCATATGGCCATCTCTCAGCCGGGATAGCCAGCGGAGTGTCAAAATGAATCACCTGTCCGGCTGCGTGAACCCCGCTGTCTGTTCTTCCAGACGAAACGACCGGAATTCTGTTTTTTGACTTATGCAGGACAGCCAAAGCCTTCTCCAGTTCATCCTGAACCGTTCTTTTGCCCGGCTGAACCTGATAACCATTAAACAAATGTCCGTCATAAGAAATCGTGCATTTCAGTCTCATACAGCACCTCTAAGCCCTTAAGAAAAATAACAAAGCAGCTAATATAATTAAGCTGACAATGACAGAAGTGTCTTTTCCTGTCCATACAAGCTTTCTATATTTCGTACGTCCTTCTCCGCCTTGATAGCCTCTTGCTTCCATTGCCACCGCAAGCTCTTCGGCGCGTTTAAATGCGCTGACGAAGAGCGGGACAAGAAGCGGGACAATAGCCTTCACTCTATCTTTGACAGGCCCGCTTGTAAAATCAACGCCTCGCGCCATCTGAGCCTTCATGATCTTATCTGTCTCCTCCATCAGTGTCGGAATAAACCGTAAAGAAATTGACATCATAAGAGCCAGCTCATGAACAGGAAGCTTTAATTTTTTCAATGGGTTCAGCAGCTGCTCCATTCCATCGGTAATCTCAATCGGTGTGGTCGTAAGCGTTAATAAGGTTGTGATTAAAATCAAATAGACGAATCTAAGAGAAATGAATATCCCCTGAACCAGACCGCCCTCATAGACTTTGAAAAAACCTATTTGAAAGATAACCGGTCCTTCATGTGTCATAAGGATGTGAAGAAGGAACGTAAAAAGGACAATCCAGATGATTGGCTTCAGTCCTTTCATTAAAAAAGAGAAAGGAACTCTTGTTAAAGAAACGACGCCAACTGTAAATAAACCAAGCAACGCATATGTCTGAACATTATTGGCTAAGAATACAATGCAGACAAATAAAAAGATCGTGATCAGTTTTGTTCTGGGGTCAAGCCGGTGCACAAGTGAAGTCCCCGGTACATACTTGCCGATAATCATGCTGTCCATCATAAAGTCTTCTCCCCCTGAAAAAGAGCACGGATTTCAGCAGCGGCATCTTCGATTGTGAGCATAGGCTCATTAAATCTCACACCCAGTACAGCTTCAAGGTGTCTTTGGAATTTTATTGTTTCAGGAAGATCCAGCCCCCAGCCGGCCATCTCTTCACCCTTTAAAAACAGATCACGCGGACTGCCTGATGCTTGTATCGTTCCTTTATGCATAACAATCATTTCATCAGCGTATGCAGCTGCATCCTCCATGCTGTGTGTCACAAGGATCGTCGTCAGGTTCCCACGTTGATGAAGCTCATAAAACATATCCATAATCTCTTTTCGCCCTCTTGGGTCCAATCCTGCAGTCGGTTCATCCAGAACAAGCACTTCAGGGTCCATTGCAAGTACGCCGGCAATTGCAACTCTGCGCATTTGCCCCCCGCTTAATTCAAAGGGTGACCTGTCCAAAAGCTCTTCTGATAAACCTACAAGCTGCAGCATCTCTCTCGCTTTTTGTTCAGCATCTTCTTTTTTAACACCAAAGTTCATCGGTCCGAATGAAATATCTTTAAGAACTGTTTCTTCGAATAATTGATGCTCAGGAAATTGGAAAACGATTCCGACTTTTTTACGAAGTTTTTTCAGATCTTTATTCTTTTTCCCTGCCTGAATGACAGTGCTGCCTAGTGATATCTGTCCCTTCGTCGGCTTCAGGAGACCATTTAGGTGCTGAAGAAGAGTGGACTTGCCAGAGCCTGTATGCCCGATAACGGCTACGTAGCTTCCTTCTTTAATCGATGCATTGATATCATACAGTGCTAGGCGCTCAAACGGCGTCTTCATCTGATAACGATGCTCTACATCTTTGATTGTAATGTCCACAGCTCTTTCACCAGCCCTTCCTGAGTCAAATGGTTTTCTTCCAAAGCCAGTCCATTTTCTCTTAAAAGCTGGCTAAGCTGGAATGAGAAGGGTAAATCAAGCCCAATTCGAACAAGTTCTTTATTCAATTTAAAAATCTCTTCAGGCGGCCCTTCAGCATATTTTTTACCGCCATTCATGACAATGATCCTGTCTGCTTTTGCTGCCTCATTCAGATCATGTGTAATGGATATGACAGTCGCCATGCCCTGCTCTTTTAAATGTCTTACCGTTTCAAGCACTTCTTCTCGCCCGATCGGATCAAGCATGGATGTTGCTTCATCTAAGATAATAATATCAGGACGTGCGGCAATAACCCCCGCAATCGCAACTCTCTGCTTTTGGCCTCCGGAGAGATGGTGCGGCTCTTGATCGAGAAAATCTTGCATATTCACCTGTTTTACTGCCCAGTCTACTCTCTCAATCATTTCTTCCCGCGGTACACCATTGTTTTCTAAACCAAAAGCCACATCATCGCGAACAGTCGTTCCGACAAATTGGTTATCCGGATTTTGAAAGACCATACCTATCTTCTTACGCACTTCCCAAACAGATTCCTCTGTCAATTGAATCCCGGCAACCTCAATGTCGCCTGATTCAGGAAGAATTAAACCATTCAATGCCCGGGCCAGTGTTGATTTCCCTGAACCGTTATGACCTACGATTGCAAGCCATTCACCCTCATACACCTGCAGGGAGACGCCGTCTAGTGCTCGTCTTTCTGCGTCCTTCCGATATCGAAATACGATATCCTCTACCGATATCAACTGATTTTGATTCATGGAAAACCGGCCTCCTCTCAGCTAATGCTCTGCTTTTCTCTCTATTAAAAGTTGCAGTATCTAAAAAAAGGGCATAGATCCAGTTAGAAACTGTCCCGCCCTTCTTTAGATACACAAAAATATGTGATTAAACCAATTCGATAATTGCCATTGGTGCTCCGTCACCACGGCGAGGACCAAGCTTCATAATACGTGTGTATCCGCCTTGGCGCTCCTCGTAACGAGTTGCAATGTCAGAGAATAATTTTTGAAGTGCATCTTGGTTATTTTCTTCGTTTGCAACCTCGTTGCGGATGTATGCAGCAGCTTGACGGCGAGCGTGAAGATCACCGCGTTTGCCAAGCGTGATCATTTTTTCAACTACAGAGCGAAGTTCTTTCGCACGTGTTTCAGTTGTTTCGATTCTTTCGTTGATGATCAAATCAGTTGTAAGATCACGAAGCATAGCTTTACGCTGTGCACTCGTACGTCCTAGTTTTCTGTATGACATGTGATGTCCCCTCCTTTATTGGAATGCTGTTTCTGAATAATAAACACACGAAAATCCTAGTTCACATGGGAAACTAGTCAATCGTCTTTGCGAAGTCCGAGTCCAAGTTCTTCTAGTTTCGCTTTCACTTCTTCAAGTGATTTGCGTCCTAGATTTCGAACTTTCATCATATCTTCTTCCGTCTTGTTCGCAAGCTCTTGAACCGTGTTAATACCCGCACGCTTTAAGCAGTTGTAAGAACGAACAGAAAGATCCAATTCTTCAATTGTCATTTCAAGAACTTTCTCTTTTTGATCTTCTTCTTTTTCAACCATGATTTCAGCATGTTGAGCTTCGTCAGTTAAACCAACGAATATATTAAGGTGTTCAGTTAAAATCTTTGAACCAAGCGCAATTGCTTCTTTCGGTCCAGTGCTTCCATCAGTCCAAACATCAAGTGTAAGTTTATCATAGTTTGCAACTTGGCCTACACGAGTGTTCTCTACCTGATAAGATACACGAGAAACTGGCGTATAGATAGAATCGATCGGAATCACGCCGATTGGCTGATCGTCTCTCTTGTTTGCGTCAGCAGGCGTATACCCACGTCCTCTTTGAGCAGTAAGGCGAACTCGGAAACTCGCATTCTCACCAAGAGTCGCGATATGAAGATCAGGATTTAAGATCTCTACATCACTATCGTGTGTAATATCAGCTGCCGTTACAGTTCCTTCACCCTGTACATCAATTTCTAGCGTCTTCTCTTCATCAGAGTAGATTTTCAATGCAAGCTTTTTAATGTGTAAGATAATCGTTGTAACATCTTCCACAACGCCTTCAATTGTCGAGAATTCGTGCAGTACACCATCTATCTGGATTGATGTTACAGCGGCACCAGGGAGTGAGGATAAGAGGATACGACGTAAGGAGTTACCCAGAGTTGTACCATATCCACGCTCAAGTGGCTCTACGACAAACTTACCAAATTTGGCATCGTCGCTGATTTCAACCGTTTCGATTTTTGGTTTTTCAATCTCGATCATTACTTAAAACCCTCCTTCAAAACGTCGAAACCTCGAATAGAATCATATGAGATTCCATCCGAAATTCCCCATTGTTTAGTCCCGTATGTGCTCAGGCAACGAGTCGGTGCATTCGTTTCATAAATAACTGTATCATAACCCATTATTGACAGGGACACAAAATCTATACAAACAAATTACACGCGGCGACGTTTTGGTGGACGGCATCCGTTATGAGGAACAGGAGTTACGTCTCTGATAGCAGTGACTTCTAGTCCAGCAGCTTGAAGTGCACGGATTGCAGCTTCACGGCCTGAACCAGGTCCTTTAACAGTAACCTCTAGAGTTTTAAGACCATGTTCGATTGAACCTTTAGCAGCTGTTTCTGCAGCCATTTGCGCAGCAAAAGGAGTAGATTTACGAGAACCTCTGAATCCTAAAGCTCCGGCACTAGACCAAGAAATAGCATTACCATGAGTGTCAGTGATCGTAACGATCGTGTTATTGAAAGTTGAACGAATATGAGCAATTCCAGACTCAATATTCTTTTTCACGCGACGTTTACGCGTGTTAGATTTACGAGCAGCAGCCATTGTTTAAGAACCTCCCTTACTTATTTTTTCTTGTTAGCTACAGTACGACGCGGACCTTTACGAGTACGCGCGTTGTTTTTAGAGTTTTGTCCGCGAACAGGTAATCCTCTGCGATGACGGATTCCGCGGTAGCTTCCGATTTCGATCAGACGTTTGATATTAAGAGAAACTTCACGGCGAAGGTCACCTTCTACTTTTAGTTTGTCAATAATATCACGGATTTTACCAAGTTCTTCTTCAGTAAGATCGCGCACACGAGTATCTTCTGAAACTCCAGCTTCTTTTAAAACTTGCTGAGCCGTTGTGCGGCCAATTCCGAAGATGTATGTTAAAGAAATAACAACACGTTTGTCACGTGGGATATCTACACCAGCAATACGAGCCATTCTCTGGGCACCTCCTTATAAATTATCCTTGTTTTTGTTTATGCTTTGGATTTTCACAGATCACCATTACTTTTCCTTTTCTGCGAATAACTTTACATTTTTCGCAGATTGGTTTAACTGATGGTCTCACTTTCATGTGTTTCCAACCTCCTTCAGTTTCCGGAGTGCTTTATTTGTAACGGTACGTAATCCTGCCACGAGTTAAGTCATATGGAGATAATTCTACCGTAACTTTGTCTCCAGGTAAAATGCGAATGAAGTGCATGCGGATTTTACCAGATACATGAGCCAAAACAGTGTGGCCATTTTCAAGTTCAACTTTGAACATCGCGTTTGGCAGTGTTTCGACTATAGTACCTTCCACTTCAATTACATCGTCTTTCGCCATTCAAGTGTTCTCCCTTCTTCAAATCAGTAACTTGCTTTCTGACAAATTTCAAAAGAAGTTTGTCACACGCCCTGTTTCGTTTATACTGTTCTGAACTTCCGGAGATACGCAATCATAAAGGGTTAAATGATTGATATTCTTTTTCTTAGGAGAATGAAATGTACGCTTTTCTCCGTCTGCTGTTAGTACATTGATGATGGTTAAAATTCCAACGACAAGCAGCAAGATGAATTCGGTCTTGCCAATGTTCACCCAAGCTTTCTGCCCTATCAAGCTTGAAAAACATCTGTCTTCGGAATTATTTTCATCATCTAGACTCTCGTCAGTATATCAAAACCCGTTTCCGTAATCGCAATCGTATGTTCAAAATGAGCACACTTTTTCCCATCTACCGTTACAACCGTCCAGTTATCAGCCAATGTTTTCACGTAGCGGCTGCCAGCGTTCACCATAGGTTCAATAGCGAGAACCATGCCAGGTTTAAGCCGTGGTCCTTTGTTGGGCGGACCGTAATGAGGAATTTGCGGGTCCTCATGCAAGTCTTGACCAACACCATGTCCGACATACTCCCTAACAACTGAAAACTGCTCATTTTCGACATACGTTTGTATTGCGTGGGAAATATTCGACAAACGTTCACCTGGTTTTGCTTCCTGCAAGCCTTTATATAAAGACTCCTCTGTCACTTCCAGAAGTTTTTTGTCATCATCGCTGATGTTTCCTACCGGATATGTCCATGCAGAGTCACCATGATAACCATTTAATTTAGCACCGATATCAATACTGATGATGTCACCGTCCTTCAGCACCCTGCTGCCAGGTATGCCGTGAACGAGTTCTTCATTAACTGATACGCAAATGCTCCCGCGAAACCCATTATACCCCTTAAAAGATGGGATTGCACCCTGCTTCTTAATAAAACGTTCGGCAATTTGATCCAATTCTTTTGTCGAGATTCCTGGTTTAATGTGCTTTTTTAACTCTTCATGAGTTAAAGCCACGATTCGCCCTGCTTCCCGCATGATACCAAGTTCACGTGGGGTTTTACAGATAATCATTTTTTTAATCCTCCAAGAAGATCCTTCACATCTGCATAAACGTCTTGAATGTCCTGCTGGCCATTCACGTTTGCAAGATAACCTTTCTCTGAATAGAAATCGAGTAAAGGCTGAGTTTGCTTCATGTTTACCTCAAGCCGTTTAGAGACTGTTTCCTCATTATCATCTGCCCGTTGATAGAGTTCGCCTCCGTCTTTATCACAAATACCCGGCGTTTTCGGCGGATTAAAGACTAAATGATAGGTTGTGCCGCAAACACTGCAAATTCTGCGTCCAGTCAGACGTTCCATCAGAGCGTCTTTGTCGACTTCAATGTTAATGACATAATCAATCGGCTTGCCGTATTCCTCAAGAATTTCTTCAAGAGCTTCGGCTTGAGCGACTGTTCGCGGAAATCCGTCCAGAAGAAAACCTCTTTCACAATCATCTTTGCCAAGTCTCTCTTTTACAATTCCGATTGTGACTTCGTCAGGTACGAGCTCTCCCTTATCAATATAAGATTTTGCTTCGAGTCCGAGTGGTGTTTCTTCTTTCATAGCAGCACGGAACATATCTCCTGTTGAGATATGAGGAATCCCATAATCCTCAACAATTCGTTCGCCCTGTGTGCCTTTACCGGCACCAGGAAGCCCCATTAAGACTAAGTTCATTCGGATTTCCCCCGTCCTCTCTTTATTAAGAGGGAATGGATAAATCCATTTCCTCTAGTTTTTCATAAATCCACGGTAGTTTCGTTTCACCAACTGGCTTTCTAGTTGTTTCATTGTCTCCAAGGCTACCCCGACAACAATTAACAAAGATGTTCCGCCAATTTGTGCACTTTGAGGCAATCCAGCGAATTGAATGAAAAAGATAGGAAGAATGGAAATCACGGCTAAGAATATAGAACCCACAAACGTAAGTCGATACAAAATGCTCGTAATTCTATCTTGAGTCATTTTCCCTGGACGAACCCCCGGGATATAGCCACCCTGTTTTTTAAGGTTATCAGCCATTTGTTCAGGGTTTACCTGTACAAAAGCATAAAAGTACGTAAAGGCAATAATCAACGCAACATATATCGCCATACCCACCGGATGCGTATTATCAAAGTTGTTTTGAATCCACTTTGTCACATCGTTTGTTCCAAAGAATGACGCGATTGTCCGCGGCGTTATCAAAAACGCAACCGCAAAGATTACCGGAATAACCCCTGCAGGATTCACTTTCAATGGAAGGTGTGTAGACTGACCTCCGCCAGCAGGTGAACGACCTGTGCCTTTAGCATATTGAATCGCAATTTTCCGTACGGCTTGCTGAATGAAAATAACTCCAACAATAACTGCTAAAATCGCAATCACAAGAAGTGCGACTTTCACAATATGAATAAACAACTGATCGTTGCTGCCGACAAATTGAGTCTCATATATTTGCCCAATTGTTTTTGGAATACTTGACACAATCCCCGCGAAGATAATGATCGATATTCCGTTGCCTACTCCATGAGAAGTAATTTGTTCCCCAAGCCACATTAAAAAGGCAGTTCCGCCAGTGAGCACTAAAGCAATGATAAGATATGTCGATACACCGGATTTTTCGATCAGCATACCGTTTGCCAGATTATTGAATCCATATGACATACCTAACGCTTGGATGAAACCAAGCACAATCGTAAAGTACCTTGTGAACTGAGCTAATTTACGGCGGCCAACTTCACCTTGCTTAGACCACTCGGTAAACTTCGGTACAACATCCATCTGAAGCAGCTGAATGATGATCGAAGCCGTGATATAAGGAGTAATTCCCATTGCGAAAATGGAAAATTGGTAAAGCGCACCGCCGCCAAATGTATTAAGGAGATCAAAAACACCCATTTGAGACTGCGCCTGTAACGCTTCAGCGTTAACGTAAGGCACAGGAATAAACGCACCTATGCGAAAGACGATAAGCATGAGTAAAGTGAATATGATTTTATTCCTGATATCACTCACACGCATAAAGTTGGAGATTGTTTTAAACAAGTTAGATCACCTCAGCTGTACCGCCAGCAGCTTCAACAGCTTCTTTCGCAGAAGCAGAGAATTTATTGGCTTTTACAGTTAATTTTTTCTCTAATTTACCGTTGCCAAGAATCTTTACTCCTGCATTAAGTTTGCTAATAACACCAGTCTCTAGAAGAAGTTCAGGAGTGACTTCCGTTCCTTCTGCAAAACCGTTCAATTTGTCTAGGTTGACTACAGCGTATTCCTTGCGGTTGATGTTAGTGAAACCGCGTTTAGGAAGACGTTGGAATAAAGGCATTTGTCCCCCCTCGAATCCAGGGCGTACACCGCCGCCAGAACGAGCGTTTTGACCTTTGTGACCTTTACCAGCTGTTTTACCGTTGCCAGAACCAATACCACGACCTACGCGATTACGCGTTTTGCGTGAACCTTCTGAAGGTTTTAATTCATGAAGTTTCATTAGGACACCTCCTTATCCGATCAAATATTTTTATTGTTCTTTAACAGAAACTAAATGAGATACTTTATTAATCATACCACGGATCGCAGCGTTGTCTTCATGAACAACAGTTTGGTTTGTTTTCTTTAAACCAAGTGTTCTTACAGTAACGCGTTGGTCTTCCGGGCGACCGATTACACTTCGTTTGAGGGTAATTTCTAATTTAGCCATTAATGTTCCCTCCTTATCCTAACAGTTCTTCTACAGATTTTCCACGAAGCTTCGCAACGTCTTCAGCACGTTTAAGTTCACTTAAACCTTGAAGTGTTGCACGAATCATGTTGATCGGTGTGTTAGAACCTAAAGACTTAGAAAGGATATCAGCTACACCAGCTAGCTCAAGTACCGCACGTACAGGGCCTCCAGCGATAACTCCAGTACCTTCAGAAGCAGGTTTTAACAAGATGTTACCTGCACCGAAACGTCCGATGATTTCGTGTGGAATTGTAGTTCCAACCATTGGTACTTCAATCAAATTCTTTTTCGCATCTTCAACAGCTTTGCGGATCGCTTCTGGTACTTCTTGTGCTTTACCAGTACCGAATCCTACGTGTCCGTTTTTGTCACCGACAACGACTAGAGCTGCGAAGCGGAAACGACGACCACCTTTAACAACTTTCGCTACGCGGTTAACCGTAACTAAGCGTTCTTCTAACTCTAATTTGCTTGGGTCAATACGACGCATAATCATGTGTCCCTCCTTCTTTTATTAAAATTTAAGTCCAGCTTCACGAGCGGCATCAGCCAAAGCTTTTACACGTCCATGGTATAAGTATCCGCCACGGTCAAATACTACGTCAGAAATGCCTTTTTCAGCAGCGCGTTTTGCAACTAATTCTCCAACTTTAGTAGCAGCAGAAGTATCTCCAGTGCTTTCAACGTTCAAGTCTTTATCGAGAGTAGATGCACTAGCAAGTGTTACACCATTTACATCATCGATGATTTGAGCGTAAATGTGCTTGTTAGAACGGAAAACGTTCAGGCGCGGTCTTTCAGCAGTACCGGAAAGTTTAGCGCGAACACGAGCGTGTCTTTTAAGACGAGCAGCATTTTTGCTAGTTTTCGTAATCATCTAGGTCACTCCTTTCTTCACTTTAAGCGATCTTACTTAGCAGATTTACCTTCTTTACGGCGAACAACTTCACCTTCGTAGCGGATTCCTTTACCTTTGTAAGGCTCTGGAGAACGTACAGCGCGGATGTTAGCAGCAATGGCTCCTACGCGTTCTTTGTCTGTACCTTTTACAACTACTTTTGTTTGAGAAGGAACTTCGATTTCGATGCCTTCTTCAGGAACGATCTCAACAGGATGAGAGTATCCAACGTTTAAAACAAGTTTATTTCCGGATTTAGAAGCACGGTAACCGACACCGACTAATTCCAAACCTCTTTCAAATCCTTTAGATACACCTTCAACCATGTTGCCAAGCAGACTGCGAGTCGTACCATGCAGGGCACGGTGCTCTTTTTGATCAGAAGGACGAGCGACTGTAAGCACATTGTCCTCTACTTTAATCTCCATATCAGGGTGAAACGTACGAGTTAATTCTCCTTTTGGTCCTTTCACAGCTACAGTGTTGTTATCATTTAACGTTACTGTAACATCAGAAGGAATCTCAAGTAGCTTCTTACCTACACGAGACATACCAAACACCTCCATTCATGTTAAACTTCTTACCAAACGTATGCTAGAACTTCTCCACCAGCTTGTTTTGCACGGGCTTCTTTGTCCGTTAAAACACCTTGTGATGTAGAAATAATCGCGATTCCAAGACCGTTAAGTACGCGAGGTACTTCATTAGATTTAGCATAAACACGCAAACCAGGCTTGCTGATTCTTTTAAGACCAGTGATAACGCGCTCGTTGTTTTGTCCGTATTTCAAGAAAACGCGGATGATACCTTGTTTGCTGTCTTCTACGAACTCAACGTCACGAATGAAACCTTCACGCTTTAAAATTTCAGCAATTTCTCTTTTCAATTTAGAAGCAGGAATTTCAAGCTTCTCATGACGTACCATGTTTGCATTGCGAATACGAGTTAGCATATCTGCAATTGGATCTGTCATAACCATTATATAATTACCTCCTTCCCTTTCTTGGGGATTACCAGCTGGCTTTTTTCACGCCAGGAATTTGTCCTTTATATGCAAGCTCACGGAAACAAATACGGCAAAGTTTAAATTTACGAATGACTGAATGCGGACGTCCGCAGCGTTCACAGCGTGTGTACTCTTGTACTTTAAACTTTGGTGTACGTTGTTGTTTCGCAATCATAGACTTTTTAGCCACGATTTCGCCTCCCTTTCATTGATTATTTCTGGAACGGCATACCTACTTGAGTTAATAGCTCACGAGCTTCTTCGTCAGTATTAGCAGTTGTTACGATAACGATGTCCATTCCGCGAACCTTTGTTACTTTATCGTAGTCAATTTCAGGGAAGATTAACTGTTCTTTGATACCAAGTGTGTAGTTACCGCGACCATCGAAAGATTTTTTAGAAACCCCGCGGAAGTCACGTACACGCGGTAAAGATACAGAAATAAGTTTATCAAGGAAATCATACATGCGCTCTCCGCGAAGAGTTACTTTCGCACCGATAGGCATTCCCTCACGAAGACGGAATCCAGCAATTGATTTCTTCGCACGAGTAACGACAGGTTTTTGACCTGCGATAAACGTTAATTCTTCAACAGCACTGTCGATTGCTTTGGCGTTTTGAACAGCGTCACCAACACCCATGTTGATTACGATTTTTTCGATTTTAGGCACTTGCATGACTGAATCATAGTTGAACTTAGTCATTAAAGCAGGTGCAATTTCTTTATTGTACTTTTCTTTAAGGCGGTTCATGAGATAGACCTCCCTTCCTTTTAATACTATTTATCTAGAACTTGCCCAGATTTTTTTGCTACACGAACTTTTTTGCCATCTTCCACTTTGTATCCTACGCGAGTCACTTCACCTGTTTTAGGATCGAGCGGCATAACGTTTGATACATGAATTGGCGCCTCTTGATTAGAAATACCGCCTTGAGGGTTAGCTTGAGTTGGTTTAGAGTGTTTCTTTACCATGTTAACACCTTCAACTAAAACGCGGTCCTTTTTAGGGAAAGCAGCAAGGATTGTTCCTTGTTTGCCTTTATCTTTACCAGAGATAACCATAACTTTATCGCCTTTTTTTACATGCATCCTGATCGCACCTCCTTGAGTAAGGCATTTATTTCATTAGATAACTTCTGGAGCTAGAGAAACAATTTTCATAAAGTTGTTTTCACGCAATTCACGAGCAACTGGTCCGAAGATACGAGTTCCGCGTGGGCTCTTGTCGTCACGGATGATAACACATGCATTCTCATCGAAGCTGATGTATGAACCGTCACTTCTGCGCGCTCCGCTTTTAGTGCGAACGATAACAGCTTTTACGACTTCACCTTTTTTGACAACGCCTCCTGGTGTTGCTTGTTTAACCGTGCAAACAATTACATCACCAATGTTAGCTGTTTTACGTCCAGAACCACCAAGAACTTTAATAGTAAGTACTTCACGTGCGCCAGAGTTGTCAGCTACTTTTAAACGAGTCTCTTGTTGAATCATTATTTGTTACCTCCCTTCGGAAAAAGAATTCCGAACTTTATTAGATAATAACAGCTTCTTCGACAACTTCAACTAGACGGAAACGCTTAGTTGCAGACAATGGACGAGTTTCCATGATCTTAACGATGTCACCGATTTTAGCTTGATTATTTTCATCATGTGCTTTGAATTTTTTTGAGTATTTTACGCGTTTACCGTAAAGTGTATGTTTTTTGTATGTCTCAACAACAACAGTAATGGTTTTATCCATTTTGTCAGAAACAACACGGCCTTGGTAAACTTTGCGTTGGTTACGTTCGCTCATGCTCACGACCTCCCCTCAGTGATTATTTATTAGCAGCAATTTCTCTTTCACGAATCACAGTTTTCATGCGCGCGATAGCTTTGCGCACTTCACGAATGCGAGCAGTATTTTCAAGTTGTCCTGTCGCTAATTGAAAGCGAAGATTGAAAAGTTCTTCTTTAAGAGACTTTACTTTTTGTTCAATTTCAGCAGTGGTAAGGTCACGAATTTCATTAGCTTTCATTTGATTCACCACCAATTTCTTCACGTTTTACGAACTTCGTTTTAATTGGCAATTTGTGAGATGCAAGGCGAAGCGCTTCACGAGCAACCTCTTCAGACACACCAGAAATTTCAAATAAAACTTTGCCCGGTTTTACAACAGCTACCCAACCTTCTGGAGCCCCTTTACCGGATCCCATACGTACCTCAAGTGGTTTAGCAGTGTAAGGTTTAGAAGGGAAAATTTTGATCCAAACTTTACCGCCACGTTTCATGTAACGAGTCATCGCAATACGTGCAGCTTCGATTTGACGGTTAGTAATCCAAGAAGCTTCAAGAGCTTGGATACCGAATTCTCCGAAATGTACTTCAGTACCGCCTTTCGCACGGCCACGCATTTTTCCGCGATGCTCTCTGCGATATTTAACGCGTTTTGGTAATAACATATTATTTTCCTCCTTCCTCATTTTTCTTCTTAGTAGGAAGAACCTCTCCACGATAGATCCAGACTTTTACACCAAGCTTACCGTAAGTAGTATCAGCTTCAGATGTTGCATAGTCAATGTCCGCACGTAATGTGTGCAATGGAACAGTTCCTTCACTGTAGTATTCAGAACGAGCGATATCTGCACCGCCAAGACGACCAGAAACCATTGTTTTCACACCTTGTGCTCCAGCACGCATAGTACGTTGGATTTGTTGTTTCTGCGCACGGCGGAAAGAAACACGGTTTTCTAATTGACGAGCGATGTTGTCAGCAACTAGCTGTGCATCAAGATCTGCTCTTTTGATTTCAAGAATGTTAATGTGTACACGCTTGCCAGTAAGGCTATTAAGGGCTTTGCGAAGTGCTTCGACTTCAGAACCGCCTTTACCGATAACCATACCAGGCTTAGCTGTGTGGATCGTAATGTTAACGCGGTTTGCTGCACGCTCGATTTCTACTTTAGAAACAGAAGCGTCAGAAAGGCGTTTGCTAATGTATTCACGAATTTTTAAATCTTCGTGCAGGAAGTCAGCGTAATCTTTACCAGCGTACCACTTAGATTCCCAATCACGAATGACTCCGATACGAAGACCGACTGGATTTACCTTTTGACCCACTACTTATCCCTCCTTCTTTTCTGATACAACGATTGTAATGTGGCTCGTACGTTTGTTGATTTGGCTCGCACGTCCCATAGCACGTGGGCGGAATCTTTTTAACGTAGGGCCTTCGTCAACGAATGCTTGAGAAATAACCAGGTTGTTAGCGTCCATTTCATAGTTATGCTCAGCATTTGCAATAGCGGATTTTAATACTTTCTCGATAATTGGAGAAGCAGCTCTTGGTGTAAGGTTCAAGATTGATACTGCCTCACCTACTTGCTTGCCTCGAATCAGGTCCATTACTAGACGTGCTTTACGAGGAGCAATACGGACTGTTCTTGCAACAGCTTTAGCTTGCATTTAAAAGCCTCCTCTCTTAGCGTCTTGTTTTTTTGTCATCACTAGCATGACCTTTGTACGTACGAGTTGGAGCGAATTCACCCAACTTGTGCCCTACCATATCTTCAGAGATGAATACAGGCACGTGTTTACGTCCGTCATAGACTGCGATTGTGTGACCAATAAACTGTGGGAAAATAGTAGAACGACGAGACCAAGTTTTTACGACTTGTTTCTTGTCTGTTTCATTTAATTTCTCGATTTTAGTCATCAAGTGTCCATCGACAAATGGTCCTTTTTTTAAGCTGCGAGCCATTTTGGAACCTCCCTTCGTGATTGCACTACGGTCCGAAAAGAACCGTAGACAACCCCGTTATTTATTTTTACGACGACGTACGATAAATTTATCGGATTTGTTCTTTTTCTTACGAGTCTTGAATCCAAGAGTTGGTTTGCCCCATGGAGACATTGGTGATTTACGTCCGATTGGCGCACGTCCTTCACCACCACCGTGTGGGTGATCGTTAGGGTTCATTACAGAACCACGAACAGTAGGACGGATGCCTTTCCAGCGAGAACGTCCAGCTTTACCAATGTTGATAAGTTCGTGCTGTTCGTTACCTACTTGACCGATAGAAGCACGGCAAGCAGAAAGGATCATGCGAACTTCACCAGAGTTAAGACGTACAAGAACGTATTTACCTTCTTTACCAAGAACCTGAGCAGATGTACCAGCTGAACGTACAAGCTGTCCGCCTTTACCAGGTTTTAATTCAATGTTATGCACAACTGTACCAACAGGGATGTTGATAAGTGGAAGTGCATTACCTACTTTAATGTCAGCTTCAGGACCTGACATGATTTCAGTACCTACTTGAATTCCTTTTGGAGCAAGAATGTAACGTTTTTCCCCGTCTGCATAGTTGATTAGAGCAATGTTAGCTGAACGGTTTGGATCGTATTCAACTGTAGCAACGCGTCCAGGTATACCATCTTTATCGCGTTTGAAGTCGATAACACGGTATTGGCGTTTATGTCCGCCACCTTGGTGACGTACAGTCAATTTACCTTGGTTGTTACGTCCGCCTTTTTTGTGAAGGGGAGCAAGCAAGGATTTTTCCGGCTTGTCAGTCGTGATTTCAGCAAAATCTGAAGTTGTCATGCCACGACGTCCATTAGAGGTCGGTTTATACTTTTTAATCGCCATTTTGAATTTCCCTCCTTCTTTTTACAGATAATTAAGCTTCAAAAATTTCGATTTCTTTGCTGTCTTCAGTAAGTTTTACGATCGCTTTTCTGCGACGGCTAGTCATACCAGTGTAGCGTCCAACACGTTTTGATTTGCCTTTGTAGTTCATGATGTTGACTTTGTCAACTTTCACTCCAAAGATGCTTTCAACCGCGTCTTTCACTTCTGTTTTGTTAGCTCTTACATCAACTTCAAAAGTATATTTTTTTTCAGTCATTAAATCAGCAGAACGTTCAGTAATGACGGGGCGCTTTAGAACATCACGAGGATCTTTCATTATGCAAGCACCTCCTCTACTTTTTCAACCGCTGCTTTTGTAATCAGAAGCTTCTCGTGGTTGACAACGTCTAAAACGTTGATTCCGTTAGCTTCAACAACAGTAACTCCAGGAATGTTACGAGCAGATAATGCTACTGCTTCGTTTGCATCCGCAGTTACGATCAAAGCTTTTTTCTCAACAGATAATCCTTTAAGGATAGCTGCCATTTCTTTTGTTTTAGCCGTATCAAGAGTAAGATCTTCAAGAACGATGATGTTGTTGTCGATCACTTTAGAAGACAATACTGATTTGATTGCCAAGCGGCGAACTTTTTTAGGTAATTTATAAGAATAGCTGCGTGGTGTTGGGCCGAATACGACACCACCTCCGCGCCATTGCGGTGAACGGATTGAACCTTGACGGGCACGTCCAGTACCTTTTTGACGCCATGGTTTACGACCTCCGCCGCGTACTTCAGAACGATTTTTTACTTTGTGAGTTCCTTGACGTAAGGAAGCTCTTTGCATAAGAATAGCGTCGAATACAACACTCTCATTTGGTTCGATACCAAATACAGAAGCGTTTAATTCGATGTCACCAGCAGTAGAACCGTTTTGGTTGTATAATGCTACTTTTGGCATAATCAATTTCCTCCTTTCCTAAGAGAATTATTTAGATTTAACAGCACTTTTAACAGTGATTAAAGATTTCTTCGCACCAGGTACGTTACCTTTGATCAAAAGAAGATTGCGTTCTGCATCAACTTTTACGATTTCAAGGTTTTGAACAGTGATTTGCTCTCCGCCCATACGTCCAGGTAATAATTTACCTTTGAATACACGGTTAGGATCTACAGGTCCCATTGAACCAGGACGACGGTGGTAGCGTGAACCGTGAGACATAGGACCGCGAGATTGTCCGTGGCGCTTGATCGCACCTTGGAAACCTTTACCTTTAGATACTCCTGTTACATCTACGATTTCTCCAGCAGAGAAAATTTCAACCTTGACTTCCTGACCAACTTCATACGCATCCATTTCCACTCCGCGTAATTCTTTAACGAAGCGCTTAGGAGCAGTTTCCGCTTTTGCAACGTGCCCTTTTTCAGGTTTGTTAGAAAGCTTTTCACGCTTGTCGTCAAAACCAAGCTGGATTGCTTCGTAACCGTCGTTTTCAGCTGTTTTCTTTTGAAGAACAACGTTTGGAGCAGCCTCGATAACAGTTACCGGAATAAGATCACCATTCTCAGCGAATACTTGCGTCATACCAATTTTTCTTCCTAAGATTCCTTTGGTCATTCGTCACACCTCCTATTAAGATCATTCTATATTTTAGAATTAAAGTTTAATTTCGATATCGACACCAGATGGTAAGTCTAATCGCATAAGAGCATCAACAGTTTGTGGTGTTGGGTTCACAATGTCGATTAAACGTTTATGTGTACGCATTTCAAATTGCTCACGAGAATCTTTGTATTTGTGCACCGCACGAAGGATTGTGTAAACTGATTTTTCAGTTGGCAACGGAATCGGACCAGATACGCTGGCACCAGAACGTTTTGCCGTTTCAACAATCTTCTCTGCAGATTGATCAAGGATTCTATGATCATATGCTTTCAAACGAATACGAATTTTTTGTTTTGCCATTATTTTCCCTCCTTTTCGCCTACATCACGTTAGACAGTTCTCCGTGAGAAAAACCTGAACACCTTGCCATGGCAAAGCGGCCGGGTGTGTCAGCAACCTCTCACTTCATCGCAGTCAAAGACCAACATACACCATTATACAGAAAATAGGCGCATGTTGCAAGACTTATTTAAAATATGCATGGTTTGCACACTTTTTTTATTATACAGGGGTTTTTCTTAATTATCAAGGATCTATCATAAATGGCGTCGTGCATGTCGGCTTAATGTGTTCGCGAATAATGACGGCTCCTCAATATGCGGGGTGTGGGCTGAGTTCTCAAATTGAAACCAGCACTTTTCGGGTGCCTCAAGTTCTTGATAATACTGTTTCGATATTTCAGCAGGAACAATTAAGTCATGTTTCCCTGAAATGAAAACACACGGTACTTTAATAGAAGGAACTGATGTAAAAGCATTAAACCGGTACAACTCATCAGTTAAATGTTTTTTACTGAAGCGCAATCCATTGAGGAAGCTGTGCATGTTCCGCACTCCATACTCATTGCCAGTAAGCATTTGAAATAATACAGCTAGAGATTGACGATGACGGCGAGTGAATCCTCCCCTGCTTAGCTCGACACAAAACCGATAGATAAGGTGCTGGATATCCTGCTTCCAAGGCGGAGCACCAATGAAACGTGTGAGGAAAGATAATATGCTTGCTTTTTTTGATTCAGAAATATCACGAATATGTTGATAAGCAGTTGATTCTTCATCGTGAGGGTTAACAACCTGGCTGATTCCATAATACGCGTAAAATAAATCAGGACACTGCTGCAGCACATGAAGCGCCAGTATTGACCCCCAAGAGTGACCGGCTAAGTAAAGTTTTGATTTTGAAAAATGAGCTAAAAGCCATTGAGTGACTTGGATTGTATCTTTAATGAAGTGATTTATTGTCATAGAGTGATGCGAAATTCGCTTAGAATAAGAAAGCCCCGATCCTCTCTGATCCCAATGAACTACTGTAAAATACTGTTCCAGCTCTTTTTGATAATGTCTAACATATCCGATTTGCGGCGTTCCCGGCCCGCCATGTAAAAAAAGCAGCAATGGATTTTTCACGTCAACTCCATTAATCATCAGCATTTGCTTTGTATTTCCAATGCTTAGTTCTTTCATGATTGCGATTGATTTCTTTTCAGGAATCATAAATATTAACCCCTCGAATATGATAGATCCTATTATACAAGAAAAAGATAAGCAAACAAAAAACGAGACCCGCAGGGGTCTCGTTTAAAATCATACTATTACTCAGTGATTGTAGAAACAACGCCTGAACCAACAGTACGTCCGCCTTCACGAATAGAGAAACGAGTTCCTTCTTCGATAGCGATTGTAGAAATAAGTTCAACGTTCATTTCAGTGTTATCTCCAGGCATAACCATTTCTACGCCTTCTGGAAGATGGATGATACCAGTTACGTCAGTTGTACGGAAGTAGAACTGAGGACGGTAGTTAGAGAAGAATGGAGTATGACGTCCACCCTCTTCTTTAGAAAGAACGTAAACTTCAGCTTTGAATTTGCTGTGTGGAGTGATTGTACCTGGTTTAGCAAGTACTTGACCACGTTGGATTTCTTCACGAGATACACCGCGAAGAAGGGCACCAATGTTGTCACCAGCTTCAGCGTAATCAAGAAGCTTACGGAACATTTCAACACCTGTAACAGTTGTTTTCTTGTTCTCTTCTTGAAGACCGATGATTTCAACTTCGTCACCGACTTTAACTTGTCCGCGTTCTACACGGCCAGTAGCAACTGTACCACGACCAGTGATTGAGAATACGTCCTCAACTGGCATCATGAATGGTTTTTCAGTGTCGCGTTCTGGAGTTGGGATGTACTCATCAACCGCATCCATAAGTTCGAAGATTTTAGCTTCCCACTCAGCGTCTCCTTCAAGAGCTTTAAGAGCAGAACCTTTAACAACTGGTACATCATCACCAGGGAAGTCGTATTCGCTAAGAAGATCGCGAACTTCCATTTCAACTAGTTCAAGAAGCTCTTCGTCGTCTACCATGTCGCATTTGTTTAAGAATACAACGATGTATGGTACACCAACGTTTTTAGAAAGAAGGATGTGCTCACGAGTTTGTGGCATTGGGCCATCAGCAGCAGATACTACAAGGATAGCTCCGTCCATTTGCGCAGCACCAGTGATCATGTTTTTAACATAGTCAGCGTGTCCTGGGCAGTCAACGTGTGCATAGTGACGAGTTTCAGTTTCGTACTCAACGTGTGCAGTAGAGATTGTGATACCGCGCTCGCGTTCTTCTGGAGCACCATCAATTTGATCGTACGCCATAGCTGTACCTTTACCAGATTTCTTATGAAGTACTGTTGTGATAGCAGCAGTTAAAGTTGTTTTACCATGGTCAACGTGTCCAATTGTACCAATATTGGCATGTGATTTGGAACGGTCGAATTTTTCTTTAGCCATTCTAAAATCCTCCTTAAGAGCTTTTAATTAGTAATGTATAGAGTGATAGGAAGTGAAAGAAAGCTTTCACTTCCTCATCTTACAATAGTAGTTATACTTGAGTTAAGCGGCAAAATCAATTATTCGCCTTTATTTTTTTTGATAATTTCTTCTGCGACGCTCTTCGGCACTTCTTCGTAGTGATCCATGTGCATAGTGAACGTACCGCGACCTTGCGTATTAGAACGAAGTGCAGTAGCGTAACCGAACATTTCAGCAAGAGGAACCATAGCGCGAACAACTTGAGCGTTACCGCGTGCTTCCATACCTTCTACGCGTCCGCGACGTGAAGTGATATCACCCATGATATCTCCCATGTATTCTTCTGGAATAACCACTTCCACTTTCATGATTGGTTCAAGAAGAACTGGGTTACATTTGCTGACTGCATTTTTCAATGCCATAGAAGCAGCAACTTTAAATGCCATTTCGTTTGAGTCAACATCATGGTAAGAACCGTCGAAAAGTTTAGCTTTAATGTCGATAAGCGGGAAGCCTGCTAGTACACCATTTTCAAGTGCATCTTCCAGACCTGCTTGAACAGCTGGGATGTATTCACGAGGAACAACCCCACCGACAATCGCATTTTCAAATTCAAAGCCAGCGCCTTCTTCGTTTGGTTCGAATTCGATCCAAACGTGTCCGAACTGACCGCGTCCACCAGACTGACGTACGAATTTACCTTCAACTTTTGCACCTGTACGGAATGTTTCACGGTACGCAACTTGAGGAGCACCAACATTGGCTTCTACTTTAAATTCGCGTTTCATACGGTCAACAATGATATCAAGGTGAAGTTCACCCATACCAGAGATGATCGTTTGGCCAGTTTCTGGGTTTGTTTGAGTACGGAATGTAGGATCTTCTTCAGCAAGTTTCGCTAAAGCGATACCCATTTTATCTTGGTCAGCTTTTGATTTAGGCTCAATAGCAACGTCGATAACTGGTTCTGGGAATTCCATTGACTCAAGAATAACAAGATCCTTCTCATCACATAGAGTATCTCCAGTAGTTGTATCTTTTAGACCTACAGCAGCTGCGATATCCCCTGCGTATACAGTAGAGATTTCTTCACGGCTGTTAGCGTGCATTTGAAGAATACGTCCAACACGCTCACGTTTGCCTTTAGTAGAGTTTTTCACGTATGAACCAGAATCAAGTGTTCCAGAGTACACACGGAAGAACGTCAACTTACCAACGTAAGGGTCAGTCATAACTTTAAATGCTAATGCAGAGAATGGCTCTTCGTCAGAAGAATGACGCTCAATCTCTTCATTTGTATCAGGACGTGTACCTTTGATTGCAGCAACGTCAGTTGGTGCAGGAAGGTAGTCAAGAACAGCATCAAGTACTAGTTGAACACCTTTGTTTTTGAAGGCAGAACCAACAAGAACAGGGTAGAATTCAACATTTAATGTACCTTTACGAATTCCTGCTTTTAACTCGTCAATTGTGATTTCTTCACCCTCAAGGTACTTATCCATAAGCTCTTCATCAAGCTCACATACAGCTTCAATAAGGCTGTTGCGAAGCTCTTCAGCTTGCTCTTTGTACTCTTCAGGGATTTCTTTTGCATCAGAACGAGTTCCGAGGTCATCTTCGTAGAAATACGCAACGTTTTCTACAAGGTCAATGATACCTTCGAAGTTATCTTCAGCACCGATCGGCAATTGAATTGCATGAGCGTTTGCTTGAAGACGGTCTCTTAAAGTTCCTACAGAGTAAAGGAAGTCTGCACCGATTTTGTCCATTTTGTTAACAAAAACGATACGCGGTACTCCATAAGTTGTTGCCTGACGCCAAACAGTTTCTGTTTGAGGCTCAACGCCTGATTGCGCGTCAAGTACAGCAACAGCACCATCAAGTACACGAAGAGAACGTTCAACTTCAACTGTGAAGTCTACGTGTCCTGGAGTATCGATGATGTTTACGCGGTATCCTTTCCACTGTGCAGTTGTCGCAGCGGAAGTGATTGTGATACCACGTTCTTGTTCCTGCTCCATCCAGTCCATTTGTGAAGCTCCTTCATGAGTTTCACCAATTTTGTGGATACGACCAGTATAGAACAAGATACGTTCTGTAGTTGTCGTTTTACCGGCATCGATGTGAGCCATGATACCGATATTACGAGTTTTTTCTAAGGAGAACTCTCTTGCCATTGGGTAATTTCTCCTTCCTTATTAGGAAATTGTGTTTTGTTAATCTATAAATCCTACCAGCGATAGTGAGCAAATGCTTTGTTTGCTTCAGCCATCTTATGAGTGTCTTCACGTTTCTTAACAGCAGCACCAGTGTTGTTAGCTGCGTCAAGGATTTCGTTAGCTAAACGCTCTTCCATCGTTTTTTCTCCGCGAAGACGAGCGTAGTTAACTAACCAGCGAAGTCCAAGAGTCGTACGACGTTCAGGACGAACTTCTACAGGAACTTGGTAGTTCGCACCACCTACACGGCGTGCTTTTACTTCAAGTACAGGCATGATGTTTTTCAATGCTTGTTCGAAAACCTCCATTGCATCATTGCCAGTACGTTCTTTAATGATATCGAATGACTTGTATAGGATTGTTTGAGACTTACCTTTTTTACCATCGATCATCATTTTGTTGATTAGACGAGATACAAGCTTAGAGTTGTAAATCGGATCAGGTAAAACATCTCTTTTTGCTACAGGACCTTTACGTGGCATCTGAATATCCTCCCTTCATCAATTATGCGTATTTTCGTATATTATTTTGCTTTAGGTTTTTTCGTACCGTATTTAGAACGGCCTTGTGCACGGTTTTCAACTCCAGCAGTATCAAGCGCACCACGAACGATGTGGTAACGTACCCCTGGTAAGTCTTTTACACGTCCGCCGCGGATAAGTACAACACTGTGCTCTTGTAGGTTGTGGCCGATACCAGGAATGTAAGCAGTAACCTCGATTCCGTTAGTCAAACGAACACGAGCATATTTACGAAGTGCTGAGTTCGGTTTTTTCGGTGTCATTGTACCAACACGAGTACATACCCCGCGTTTTTGTGGAGAAGATACGTTAGTGTGCTCTTTTTTAAAGCTGTTGTATCCTTTGTTAAGTGCAGGAGACTTTGAGTTTTCTACTTTACTCACGCGTCCTTTGCGAATTAGCTGATTAATTGTAGGCATGAATTTTTCCTCCCTTCATTACGTTTTATAACCCACATACCCAGGTGGTTCATCAAAAGGCAAAAAACAATGTCTTTACACAAGATGGAATCTTACGCAAAAACAAAAGTACGTTATAAAATAATGGCAACAGCGGCTGCTCCTACCTCAATTCCGCAGGCTTTGCCGAGCTTTTTCATGGATTCAACCATTGAGACAGAGATACCTTGATCTTCAGCAAGTGAAACAACACTTGACGTGAGTATCGGATCTGCGTCTTTTGCAACGACTACTTCCTTTACTGAACCTCGCTTTAGAGCTTTCACTGTTTGCTTCGTACCAATAATAATTGATTTGGCCTGTGATACTTTATCATAAGACATAAACATATCCTCCAAAGTAACAGGTTTATTTCGAGCACCTTGGTTATATTATCATTCTAGGAGACGAATGTCAACAAGGTATGACATTTTTTAGATTCGTTCTTCTCATAGAGTGACTTTTTCATAAATATATCTGCTGAAAGACTGTTTTTGCAGTCTTTCAGCAGAATTAAATCAGTTATTCAACCGGGACCATATCGTCAGTCGGCTGAACATTTGATACTGGTTTTACTTTACGGTATTTCATCATTCCTGTACCAGCTGGAACAAGTTTACCGATGATAACATTCTCTTTCAAGCCGAGAAGCTCGTCACGCTTACCTTTGATCGCTGCATCTGTAAGGACACGTGTTGTTTCCTGGAAGGAAGCAGCAGATAAGAATGAATCAGTTTCAAGAGATGCTTTTGTAATACCGAGTAAGACAGGACGGCCTGTAGCAGGTCGATTGCCTTCAAGCAATACCTTTTTGTTCGCTTCAGTAAATTGGTGAATATCAAGCAATGTACCTGGAAGCACATCAGTGTCACCGGCATCAATTACGCGTACTTTGCGAAGCATCTGGCGAACCATTACTTCTACGTGTTTATCACCGATTTCAACACCCTGCATACGGTAAACCTTTTGAACCTCATGGAGAAGATACTCTTGAACAGTTGTCAGGTCAGTCACTTTAAGAAGTTCTTTCGGATCGATTGAACCTTCTGTCAGTACTTGGCCTCGAGTAATTTTATCTCCTTCCGCTACTTTCAGGCGGGAGTTGTAAGGTGCCGTATAAGAACGTGTTTCCACTGCGCCTTGAACCACAATTTCCTGTTGCTTGTCACGAACTTCATTGATCTCAACGACTGTACCGTCGATTTCTGTAATTGTTGCCTGACCTTTCGGATTACGCGCTTCGAAAAGCTCTTGGATACGCGGAAGACCCTGTGTGATATCGTCTCCGGCAACCCCGCCTGTATGGAATGTACGCATTGTTAACTGTGTACCAGGCTCACCGATTGATTGGGCAGCAATGATTCCGACAGCTTCACCGACTTCAACATCGGAGCCAGTTGCAAGATTTCGGCCATAGCATCGTTTACATACACCATGAGGCGTATTACATGTGAAGGCAGAACGGATCCACACTTCTTCAATGCCGGCTTCGACAATCTCCAGTGCTTTATCTTCATCGATCAGTTCGTTTTCATTCACAAGCACTTCACCTGTTTCAGGGTGCTTCACTTGTTTTCTTGCAAAACGTCCGATTAAGCGTTCTTCTAAGCGCTCAATTGTTTCGGTTCCTTCTTTAAGAGGCTTAGCAAGAATGCCTCGGTCAGTTCCGCAATCAGTTTCACGAATGATAACATCCTGCGCAACGTCAACGAGACGGCGTGTAAGGTAACCTGAGTCAGCAGTTTTAAGAGCGGTATCGGCAAGACCTTTACGCGCACCGTGTGTGGAGATAAAGTACTCCAATACTGTCAGACCTTCACGGAAACTAGATTTGATCGGCAACTCAATGATACGTCCAGCCGGGTTGGCCATCAGGCCGCGCATTCCGGCAAGCTGTGTAAAGTTAGATGCGTTACCACGGGCACCAGAGTCACTCATCATGTAGATCGGGTTGAGTTCATCAAGTGATTTCATCAGTTTGCCTTGGATAACGTCTTTTGCAGCACTCCAGATAGAGATGACTCTCTCATAGCGTTCTTCTTCAGTGATAAGACCGCGGCGGAACTGCTTCATAACGTTGTCAACTTTGCTTTGCGCTTCTTCAAGAATTTCTTGTTTATCATCGAGTACGACGATGTCAGAAACCCCAACTGTAATACCAGCTTTTGTTGAATATTTGAAACCTAGGTTTTTCATGCGGTCAAGCATTTTAGACGTTTCCGTAATATGGAATCGTTTAAAGATTTCCGCGATGATTTTACCCAGAATGCCTTTTTTAAACGGCGCATTGATTGGCTGCTGTGCGATAACAGCTTTAACGTCAGCACCTTTTTCTAAGAAGAAACGGTCAGGTGTTTTCTCTTCAATGTTGCTCTTCGTTGGTTCATTCATGTAAGGGAATGATTCCGGAAGAATTTCATTGAAGACAAGCTTACCGACAGTTGTAATTAACAATTTTGAGCGCTGTTCTTCGGTAAATGTCACATTCTTAAGTGAGTTAGCTGCAACAGCTACTCTCGTATGAAGGTGAACATATCCGTTTTGATAAGCAAGAAGCGCTTCGTCTGTATTCTTGAAGACCATACCTTCACCGACAGCACCGGCACGCTCAAGTGTCAGGTAATAGTTACCTAGTACCATATCCTGAGACGGTGTTACAACCGGTTTACCATCTTTAGGGTTCAAGATGTTTTGAGCAGCAAGCATCAAGATACGTGCTTCAGCTTGTGCTTCAGCAGATAATGGTACGTGAACCGCCATTTGGTCACCGTCAAAGTCAGCGTTGTAAGCTGTACATACGAGCGGGTGAAGACGGATTGCGCGTCCTTCAACAAGCGTTGGTTCAAACGCCTGGATACCTAATCTGTGAAGTGTAGGGGCACGGTTCAGCAGTACCGGATGCTCCTTAATAACTGATTCTAGTACATCCCAAACTTCAGGCTGTACGCGCTCAATTTTGCGTTTCGCACTCTTAATGTTGTGAGCAAGACCTTTTTCAACAAGTTCTTTCATAACGAAAGGTTTGAAAAGTTCAAGCGCCATTTCCTTCGGTAATCCGCATTGGTACATTTTCAAATGAGGACCAACAACGATTACAGAACGTCCGGAGTAATCGACACGTTTACCAAGAAGGTTTTGACGGAAACGGCCTTGCTTCCCTTTCAGCATGTGAGAAAGAGATTTTAACGGTCTGTTACCAGGGCCTGTTACAGGGCGTCCGCGGCGGCCGTTGTCAATTAAGGCATCGACAGCCTCTTGAAGCATACGCTTTTCGTTTTGAACGATGATGCTAGGCGCACCAAGGTCCAAAAGGCGTTTCAAACGATTGTTACGGTTGATGACACGACGATAAAGGTCATTCAAATCAGAAGTCGCAAAACGTCCGCCATCTAGCTGAACCATCGGTCTAAGCTCCGGAGGAATAACAGGAAGCACATCAAGGATCATCCAAGAAGGCTTGTTTCCTGAGTTACGAAAGGCTTCTAAAACTTCAAGACGTTTGATCGCACGAGTACGTCGTTGTCCTTGTGAAGTTTTCAGCTCTTCTTTTAACATATCAACTTCTTTGACAAGATCGATATCTTGAAGAAGTTTATGAATTGCTTCAGCACCCATAGATGCTTGGAATTTATTACCGTATTTATCAAGATAAGCACGGTATTCTTTCTCAGACAGAAGCTGTTTCTTTTCAAGCGGTGTATTCGCCGGATCAGTTACAACGTAAGAAGCAAAGTAAATGACTTCTTCTAAAGCACGAGGTGACATATCCAGCACAAGACCCATACGGCTTGGAATACCTTTGAAATACCAAATGTGGGAAACTGGGGCAGCCAGTTCAATGTGCCCCATTCTCTCACGACGGACTTTAGCCCGTGTTACTTCGACTCCGCAGCGGTCACAAACTACGCCTTTATAACGAACTCGCTTGTACTTCCCGCAATGACATTCCCAGTCCTTAGTAGGTCCGAAAATGCGTTCGCAGAATAGTCCGTCCTTTTCAGGTTTTAACGTACGATAGTTTATCGTTTCAGGCTTTTTCACTTCACCAAAAGACCATGAACGGATTTTATCTGGTGAAGCAAGACCGATGTTCATATACTCAAAATTGTTCACATCTAGCAAGGGGCCTACCTCCCTTTTTATCTTCGGATTAACCGATGTCACTTGCCTTTATAACTAGAGATTATTCTTTTGTTACTACATCGCGTTCAACGTCTGCAGATGCTGTTTCTTCCGGCTCTTCATCACCTGATAATGCCAGGCCGTCAGCTTGTTTCGCATCTTCTTCGTCTTCTAAATCTCTCATTTCTATTTCTTCTTCATCACCAGAAAGGATTTTGACATCCATACCTAAGCTTTGAAGTTCTTTGATTAATACTTTGAATGATTCCGGAACACCTGGTTCAGGAACATTGTCGCCTTTAACGATGGCTTCGTATGTTTTCACACGTCCAACCACGTCATCAGACTTAACAGTCAGAATTTCTTGAAGAGTATAAGCCGCACCGTAAGCTTCAAGTGCCCAAACCTCCATCTCACCAAAACGCTGTCCGCCAAATTGCGCTTTACCGCCAAGAGGCTGCTGCGTAACAAGTGAGTAAGGACCTGTAGAGCGTGCATGAAGTTTATCGTCAACCATGTGAGCTAGTTTGATCATGTACATGATACCGACAGATACACGGTTATCAAACGGCTCTCCAGTACGTCCGTCGTAAAGTACTGTTTTGGCGTCACGAGACATGCCGGCTTCTTCAAGTGTTTCCCAGACATCCTCTTCTCGCGCTCCGTCAAATACAGGAGATGCAATGTGAATGCCAAGGTAACGAGCGGCCATACCCATGTGAAGTTCCAATACCTGCCCGATGTTCATACGTGATGGTACGCCCAGCGGGTTAAGCATGATATCAATTGGTGTGCCGTCAGGAAGGTAAGGCATATCCTCTTCAGGAAGAATCTTAGAGATAACACCTTTGTTACCGTGACGACCGGCCATTTTATCCCCTTCAGAAATCTTACGTTTCTGAACGATATATACGCGTACTAACTGGTTAACACCTGGAGGAAGTTCGTCTCCGTCTTCACGGTTGAAGACTTTAACATCATGGATAATTCCGCCGCCGCCATGAGGCACACGAAGAGAAGTATCACGAACCTCGCGGGCTTTCTCGCCAAAGATGGCGTGAAGAAGGCGTTCTTCTGCAGTCAGTTCCGTTACGCCTTTAGGCGTTACTTTACCAACAAGAAGATCTCCGTCTTTTACTTCTGCCCCAATACGGATGATCCCGCGGTCATCAAGATTGCGAAGTGCATCTTCACCGACGTTTGGAATATCGCGAGTGATTTCTTCAGGTCCAAGTTTCGTATCACGTGCTTCTGATTCGTATTCTTCAATGTGGATAGATGTATAAACATCATCCTTCACTAGGCGTTCACTCATGATGATGGCATCCTCATAGTTGTAGCCATCCCATGTCATGAAGCCGACCATTACGTTACGGCCAAGTGCAAGTTCACCAAGCTCCATAGAAGGACCGTCTGCAAGGATTTCTCCTTTTACCACTTCATCGCCGACACTTACGATCGGACGCTGGTTGTAGCACGTACCTTGGTTAGAGCGGACAAATTTCAGCAGGCTGTATTTATCCAGGTTTCCTTTTACTTTTTGACCGTCTACTTCTTCATAACGGCGAACCCAAACGTTTTTCGCTTCTACGCGTTCAACGATACCAGGGTGTTTACAAATAACAGCGGCACCAGAGTCTTTTCCTGATACGTATTCCATACCAGTTCCAACAAATGGCGCTTCCGGCTGCATCAAAGGCACAGCCTGACGCTGCATGTTCGCTCCCATGAGGGCACGGTTGGAGTCATCGTTTTCTAAGAACGGGATACATGCTGTCGCAGCAGATACAACCTGCTTAGGCGATACATCCATGTAGTCTACACGATTTCTGGAAACAACGGTGTTCTCCCCGCGGAAACGAGCTACGATGCTGTCATCAATAAAGGCGCCTTCGTCATCAAGACGAGCATTCGCTTGAGCGACAACATAATTATCCTCTTCATCAGCAGTTAAGTAATCGATTCTGCCCGTTACCTTCCCTGTTTCAGGGTCAACGCGGCGATATGGCGTTTCAATAAAGCCAAAACGGTTTACTTTTGCATAAGATGATAGTGAGTTGATCAAACCGATGTTCGGGCCCTCAGGCGTTTCAATCGGACACATACGGCCATAGTGGGAGTAGTGAACGTCACGCACTTCCATTCCGGCACGCTCACGTGTCAATCCGCCCGGTCCTAATGCAGACAGACGACGCTTGTGCGTTAATTCAGCAAGCGGGTTCGTCTGATCCATGAATTGAGAAAGCTGTGAGCTTCCAAAGAACTCTTTAATGGACGCAATAACAGGACGAATATTGATCAGCTGCTGAGGCGTAATTGTATTCGTATCTTGAATTGACATTCTCTCACGAACCACACGCTCCATACGGCTTAAACCGATACGGAATTGGTTCTGGAGAAGCTCGCCTACAGAACGTAAACGGCGGTTTCCAAGATGATCGATATCATCTGTGTCGCCTACTCCGTGCAGCAGGTTGAAGAAGTAGCTGATTGAAGAAATAATATCAGCAGGCGTGATGTTTTTAATCTCTTCTTCGATGTAAGCATTGCCGATTACATTAATAACCTGTTCTCCTTCTTGATCAGTCGGAGCAAAGATTTTAATTGATTGAAGAGTCACTTCATCTTCAACAACGCCGCCATTCGGATACAGCTTTCTGAAACCGATTCCGTTTTCTAAGTATGGCAGTACTTTATCAAGTGTTCTTCTATCAAGAATCTGGCCTTTTTCAGCAAGGATTTCTCCTGTTTCAGGATCAACAAGCGTTTCAGCAAGTCTCTGATTGAAGAGGCGATTCTTAATATGAAGTTTTTTATTAATTTTATAGCGTCCTACATTGGCAAGATCGTATCGTTTCGGATCAAAGAAACGAGAATCAAGCAAGCTTTTCGCATTTTCTACTGTAGGCGGCTCTCCAGGACGGAGACGCTCGTAAATTTCCAGCAACGCTTTGTCGCTGTTTTCTGTGTTATCTTTATCAAGCGTATTTCGCAGGTATTCGTTTTCTCCTATGAGATCAAGAATCTCTTGATCGGAGCCGAAGCCGAGAGCACGCAAAAGAACCGTAACCGGCAACTTACGTGTGCGATCAATGCGGACATAAACAACATCTTTCGCATCAGTTTCGTATTCTAACCATGCGCCACGGTTTGGAATGACAGTTGCGGTAAAACCTTTTTTACCGTTTTTGTCTACTTTACCACTGAAATATACACTTGGAGACCGAACAAGCTGGGAAACGATAACACGTTCCGCACCGTTAATGATAAAAGTACCTGTATCTGTCATAATAGGGAAATCACCCATGAAGACATCTTGGTCTTTTACCTCTCCAGTTTCTTTGTTAATTAAACGAACCTTCACTCTTAGCGGAGCTGAGTAAGTCACATCACGTTCTTTTGATTCCTCTACAGGATATTTAGGCTCACCTAAACTATAATCAATGAACTCAAGAGAGAGGTTACCAGTGAAATCCTCAATTGGTGATATGTCTTGAAACATCTCTCTAAGACCCTCATCAAGAAACCACTGATAAGAAGAGGTTTGAATTTCAATGAGATTTGGTAATTCTAACACTTCGCTAATGCGAGCATAGCTTCTGCGCTGGCGGTGTCGTCCATACTGAACTAGTTGACCTGTCAACTGATTCACCCCTCAAATCATGCGTATTATATGTGTAATAAGCATTTCTTCCAAAGAAAGAAAATACTTTTACAAGACAAAAGAAAAAAGGGTTTCTAATTAAGAAAACCACATCCAAAAACAAATACCGATTTTATTAGCATTTCCATACTTGTATAATTTATACATAGATATTGACAATTCATCATATCAAGCAAAATATATACATTGGCATTTTACAATATTAACATAGTTAAAATACCGAGTCAAACTTTTTTTGCTTTTATGATATAATAGCCTTTCTTTTTTTGAACGACGGAAACTTCATCGAACAGTTCCTCGAGCTTTTCAATGGCAGAAGGCGCGCCTTGCTTTTTCTGTATGACGATCCACAACTCACCTGAAGCTTTTAAGTGTTCAGCGCTTTTCTCAAAGATAGCATGGACAACTTTTTTTCCGGCTCGGATTGGGGGATTTGTAAGAATAGAAGCAAATGTTTGAGCAGAATCAACGTTTGAAAACAAATCACTTTGATAAATCTTAACGTTTGTTATTCCGTTATGTTCCGCATTTTCATTTGATAGTTCTACGGCTCTCTCATTAACGTCAATCATGTGGATAGTCCGGTCTTTAAAGTCGCTGGCGAGCGATAAACCAATCGGGCCGTACCCGCAGCCTACATCCAAAATGCCGCCCTCAACCTCAGGCTCTTCAAAAGAATCAATCAGCAGACGGGAGCCGAAATCAACTTCTTTTTTAGAAAAAACCCCGCTGTCGCTGGTAAACGTGAAATCTTTATTCCGAAGCCTAAAAGACCAGGTTTGCTTGTTGCTTTTCACTGAAGGTTTTTCTGAATAATAGTGCTCACTCATTATTAGAACCTCCTTTTTTCATGGCTTAAAGAATGGCAAAGAAAAAGCTCGCCTCATAAAAGCGAGCTTCCCCTACAGGTAAGTGAAGATTACTTAACTTCTACAGAAGCGCCAACTTCTTCAAGTTTAGCTTTAAGCTCTTCAGCTTCTTCTTTAGCAATACCTTCTTTAAGTGGTTTTGGAGTGTTGTCAACAAGTTCTTTAGCTTCTTTCAAGCCAAGACCAGTGATTTCACGTACAACTTTGATAACTTTGATTTTTTGAGATCCTGCACCAGCAAGGATAAGATCGAATTCGCTTTGCTCTTCAGCAGCTCCGCCTGCAGCAGCTCCGCCAGCTACAGCTACAGGAGCAGCAGCAGTTACGCCAAATTCTTCTTCGATTGCTTTTACTAGGTCGTTCAATTCAAGTACAGTTGCTTCTTTAACGGAAGCAATGATTTCTTCGATATTTAAAGCCATTTGTAATTCCTCCATTTTGTTTTAATTTATGAAAAACTGATTAGATTAAGCGCCTTGTTCTTCCTTTTGTTCTGCCACAGCTTTTGCAGCAAGAGCAAGGTTGCGAACTGGAGCTTGAAGTACGCTAAGCAACATAGAAAGCAAGCCTTCGCGTGATGGAAGTTCAGCAAGAGCTTTCACTTCTTCAACAGTAGAAACTTTACCTTCGATAACGCCAGCTTTGATTTCAAGAGCTTCGTGATTTTTAGCGAAGTCATTAAGAACTTTAGCCGGAGCGACAACATCTTCAGTGCTGAATGCGATCGCGTTCGGTCCAGTTAAGAAATCATTCAAACCATTAAGCTCAGCTTGTTCAACCGCACGGCGAGTCATCGTATTTTTGTAAACTTTGAACTCAACGTTAGCTTCGCGAAGCTGTTTACGAAGTTCAGTTACTTCAGAAACGTTAAGTCCGCGATAGTCAACGATGATCGTTGATTTACTTTCTTTCAGTTTAGAAGCAATTTCTTCAACAACAACTTTTTTTGTTTCAATTGCGCTGCTCATGGTTACACCTCCTGTAGATTCTTGTGTAACACTTATACCGTTAGGTGATCACGACTGAGACGACGGATTCCATATAAAAAGCCTCCATGAGACATGGAGGCTGTATATACAAGCATACGTAACGTAATAGCTGTGATAATATACACCTCGGTAGGATAATTAAGCGGTTAGGCCCCTACTGTCTACGGTATAAATGATATTCTATTTTACAACATTTTGAATAATATCAGAATGTTGATGTCATGTCAATATTATTTTACGTTAAAAGTTGAAGAGTCTACTTTGACACCAGGTCCCATAGTAGAAGTTACAGCAACGTTTTTCACGTAAACGCCTTTAGCTGCAGCAGGTTTTGCTTTAAGGATTGTATCGTACATTGTTGTGAAGTTCTCAACAAGTTTTTCATCCTCGAAAGAAACTTTACCGATAGGAACATGAATGTTTCCAGCTTTATCAACGCGGTATTCAACTTTACCAGCTTTGATTTCGCCGATCGCTTTTTCAACTTCGAAAGTAACTGTACCAGTTTTAGGGTTTGGCATTAAACCTTTTGGTCCAAGTACACGACCGATTTTACCAACTTCACCCATCATGTCAGGTGTAGCTACGATAACATCGAAATCGAACCAGCCTTGTTGAATTTTGTTGATGTAGTCAGTGTCGCCTACGAAATCTGCACCAGCAGCTTCAGCTTCTTTCGCTTTTTCGCCTTTTGCGAAAACGAGAACGCGCTGAGTTTTACCAGTTCCGTTTGGAAGCACTACTGCTCCACGGATTTGCTGGTCGTTTTTACGAGGGTCAACCCCTAAACGGAAAGCCACTTCAACTGTAGCGTCGAATTTAGCTGTGTTTGTTTTTTTAACGAGAGCTACTGCTTCAGAGACGTCGTAAGCTTTAGAACGGTCTACAAGCTTAGCAGCTTCAACGTACTTTTTACCTTTTTTAGCCATTTTAAAATTTCCTCCTTATGTGGTTATAGCGGAATAACCTCCCACGAATAAGGGTTGCGAACTTGTTAAAACTCGCAACCCGACAAGAAACAAATTAATCCTCGATTACAATACCCATACTGCGGGCAGTACCTTCAACCATGCGCATTGCCGCTTCAACGTCTGCTGCGTTTAAGTCAGGCATTTTCGTTTCAGCGATTTCGCGTACTTTATCGCGCTTAACGGTTGCCACTTTATTACGGTTTGGTTCACCAGAACCAGACTCAATTCCAGCTGCTTTTTTAAGCAATACTGCAGCAGGTGGAGTTTTTGTAATAAATGTAAATGAACGGTCTTCGTAAACCGAAATTTCAACAGGAATGATTAAACCAGCTTGGTCAGCTGTACGAGCGTTAAACTCCTTACAGAATCCCATGATGTTAACACCGGCTTGACCAAGTGCAGGTCCAACTGGTGGTGCTGGGTTAGCTTTTCCAGCAGGAATTTGCAATTTTACAACTTTAACTACTTTTTTAGCCACGAGACACACCTCCTTAAGTCCGTGATGTGGTAATAGGGTAAACCCTCCCACTCAAGGTTTCATTCTTTATATGAATGACGAAATATCATGCTAGTTGCCTTGGATAAGTCCAAGACGTACCTTTGCTATATTATCATTTATATATAGCAATTTCAAGTTTTTTCACATTACAATTTATCGATTTGGGTAAATTCCAGCTCAACCGGCGTTTCACGGCCAAACATATTAACGAAAACTTTGACCTTGCTTTTATCATAATCAATCTCTTCAATTGATCCTGTAAAGTTAGCAAAAGGTCCGTCTATTACTTTCACTGTCTCTTTCAGTTCAAAGTCAATATCAGTTTTTCGTTCATCCATGCCCATTCTCTTCAGAATGGTTTCTGCTTCCCCCGGAAGAAGCGGCGTCGGTTTTGAACCTGACCCGGCAGATCCTACGAATCCAGTAACGCCCGGCGTGTTGCGGACGACATACCAAGAGTCGTCTGTCATTACAATTTCAACAAGCACATAACCAGGGAATACTTTCTTTTTCACGACTTTTTTCTTGCCGTTTTTGATATCTGTTTCTTCTTCTTCGGGTACGACTACACGGAAAATTTTATCCTGCATCCCCATTGATTCAACACGTTTTTCCAAGTTGGCTTTTACTTTATTCTCATAACCAGAGTACGTGTGAACAACATACCAATTCTTTTCCATTCTATTCAGGACTGTCCAGTCCTTCCCTCCCCGCATTTGGTTTTAGTGAATTACCATAACGCTTCAAAAAATAGGCGGCAAGCCTATGATAACTTTCATTTTAAGCCACAATAAAAAACCCGCTGAACGGGTTTTGGCAAGTAATATTATGATCTATTATAGCACGTATTGCTGATCATTATTCAACTATTAAACGAATTAATTGAGAAATTCCTGTGTCAAGGAGGGCAAAAAAGATAACAAAAAAGATAACTGTTGAAATTACCGTAATGGTATAACGCGTTAACTCTTTTCCTTTAGGCCAGCTTACCTTTTTCATTTCTTTCCCAACATCTTTAAAGAATTTCATAATACGCATGTAAAAGACCTCCACAATTTAAAAGCGCAAAAACTATTTTGTTTCAAGATGAGCTGTATGTGAATTGCAAGTACTGCAGTATTTCTTTACTTCTAATCGCTCAGCCGCTGATGCAGAGCTCTTCATTGTCGTATAATTACGGTTTCCGCATGTCTTGCATGCTAACGTAATCTTTTTTCTCATGTCATTACACCTTTTTCTAAATAGACATTAGTTCTTATCTTTAGTAACATATCATAGTCAGAAAAATACTGTCAATATAGCATAAATTCCTATTACAAACTGATTTCGCGAATTTCCAAGTACTTCTCCAGCTTGCGTTTCACACGCTGAAGGGCATTGTCGATCGATTTCACATGTCGGTTCAGTTCATCAGAAATCTCTTGGTAACTTCTCCCATCGAGATATAAGACGAGTACTTTTCTCTCTAAATCACTTAATAGTTCTCCCATTTTCATTTCAATATCATCAAATTCTTCCTGATTAATGATCATTTCCTCAGGATTTAAGGTTTTCGCTCCTGAAATGACATCCAGCAGCGTTCGGTCTGATTCTTCATCAAAAATCGGTTTATCTAATGAGACGTAGGAATTCAAAGGAATGTGTTTCTGGCGAGTAGCTGTCTTTATTGCGGTAATAATTTGGCGGGTAATACATAACTCTGCGAAAGCTTTGAATGAGGTAAGCTTGTCCTCTTTGAAGTCACGAATAGACTTATAGAGGCCTATCATGCCTTCCTGAACAATATCCTCTCTGTCCGCCCCTATTAAGAAATAGGATCTTGCTTTTGCCCGAACAAAGTTTCGGTACTTCGTAATCAAGTAATCTAACGCATCACTGTCCCCAACATGAACCTTTTCAATGACCTGCTCGTCCTCCAACTGGCAAAACTGCTCTTTGTTGAATTTTCCCTTGTTGTTCTGTAGATTCACTCCGATCCCCCCGGCGCACGTAGATAGAAATATTATACAGTATTGGGCAAAAAAGCGTCAACTTAATCTAAGTCTCCCCGCCTCCACTTTTCAAACGTTTTCAAAACCTCTTCCGATAAAGCAATTTTACCCGCCGGCTTTTCGGAAGTGATTTTTCTTACCCGTCTCTCTATTCGCCTTTCAATCGTTTCTACCTCTCTCAAAAGCTCCCGGGCCGATTTCCGCAATGCCCCCTGTCCGAAAATCGCCCACTGCTCAGTATAGTCAGAGGTCGCAACGTGAATTTGAGTCGCAATATTATTCAAAGCCTGAGCGAGCTTTTCTATCCGCTCATCAGCCGTCTCATTTTCTTTTGTAAAAATCACTTCAACTCTATGGTTGGTCTGTTTTTTCTCAAGCCCTTTTACGAGATGCGCGTCAAAAACAACAATAACCCTGTTTCCTGTATACGATTGATATTCCGCCATTTTCTGAATCAGTACGTCTCTCGCCTCTTCAAAACTGTTCGCTTTTAAATCCTTCAGCTGCGGCCAGGCTCCAATCATGTTGTACCCGTCTACTAACAGGATATCCATGGGTCTTTATTCTCCCAGAGGGTTTCGTTTCCGGTAGACTTCATACATCAAAAGACCAGCCGCGACAGATGCATTTAGTGAAGTTACCTTTCCGGCCATCGGGAGTTTAATGAGAAAATCGCACTTTTCCTTCACAAGGCGGCCCATCCCTTTTCCTTCACTTCCGATGACTAGAGCCAAAGGCATATTGCCGTCCATATTGCGGTAATCCTCACGCGCGGACGCATCCGTTCCGACAACCCAGATTCCCCGCTCTTTCATCTCTTCTAACGTCCGTGCCAAATTGGTGACTCTTGCTACAGGAATGTGCTCAATTGCTCCTGTTGAAGCTTTTGCCACTGTTGTTGTCAGCCCGACAGCTCTCCGTTTTGGAATGACGATGCCATGAGCGCCGACCGCATCTGCTGTCCTCATAATGGAACCAAGATTATGAGGGTCTTCAAGCTCGTCCAGAATGAGGAAGAAAGGCTGTTCATTTTTTTCTTCGGCTGCTTTATATAAATCGTCCAGTTCTGCATATTCATACGCTGCAACCTGTGCCACTACGCCCTGATGCTGTCCTGTCACCATTTGATCGAGTTTTTTTCTCGGGACGTATTGAATCGTGATTCCCTGCTTTTTGGCAAGCTCAATCACTTGCTGTGCTTGTCCCTTTACGGTGTTTTCCGCCATCCACAGCTTATACAGCTTCCGATCAGATTTTAACGTCTCGATCACTGCATTTTTCCCTATGACGTAATCATGTTGCTGACTCATTTGTTTTCCTCCCTGACGTCCCGAATTGTATAGCTTCGGCTACGAGCTGACTAAGTCGTTCCTCTTTTTTCTCTAGAAAAAGGTAGCCCAGAAGCGCTTCAAATGCTGTACTGTAGCGGTACGTCTGAACATCTGTATTTTTAGGTGTTGTCCCTGACTTGGCATTTCTGCCTCTTTTTAGCACCGCTTCCTCTTCTTCCGTAAAAAATGATTGATTCTGCAGAAAAAATAGGATCTCAGCCTGTGACTTTGCTGAAACAATCCGGCTTGATTTCTTATGAAGATCATTTGGTTTGGTAAAGCCCTGCTTAAGCAGGTGATGCCTGACATACACTTCAAAAACGGCATCACCTATATAAGCAAGCGCAAGACCGTTAAGCTGCTTAGAATCTTTTATCGTATCAAATTCAAGCATCTGTTATTCTCCCCGTTTCCAGCGAGTGCCTTGAGCCGTATCTTCAAGAATGATATTCATGCTTTTCAGCTGGTCGCGGATCTGGTCTGACAATGCAAAATCGCGATTCCGGCGCGCTTCATTTCGCTTTTCGATTAAGTCTTCAATCTCTTGATCGAGAAGTTCCTGCTCACCCAACGAAAAACCGAGGACAGAAACAATACGGTCAAACATCTCGATAAACGCCGTAATTACATGATCAGCTGTATGGTCTTTCTGAAGATAGTAATTGGCGTGTTTCGCTAAGTCGAACAAGACTGAAATGGCATTCGCCGTATTAAAATCATCGTCCATCGCTTCTTCGAATGCTTTGCGGTGTTCTTCAACTTTTTCAAGCCATTGATCGTCATCTTCGGTTAAATTCGTACTGCTGTTCAGACGGTGCTGAAGATTGCTGTACGCTGTTTTTAAACGGTTGAACGCGCTTTTCGTATTCTCCAGAAGCTCTTCTGAATAGTTAATCGGATGGCGATAATGAACAGATAGCATAAAGAATCTCAAAAGCTGCGGATCATGTTGTTTAATGATGTCATGGACAAGCACAAAGTTGCCTAGTGATTTTGACATTTTTTCATTATCAATATTGATATAACCATTATGAAGCCAGTACTTCGCAAACGTTTTGCCTGTTAGCGCCTCAGATTGCGCAATTTCGTTTTCATGGTGAGGGAATGTTAAATCCTGTCCGCCCGCATGGATATCAATCTGGTCACCGAGATACTTTTTCACCATTGCTGAGCATTCAATGTGCCAGCCCGGGCGTCCTTTCCCCCAAGGGCTATCCCAAGAGATTTCTCCTTCTTTTGCCGCTTTCCACAGTGCGAAATCAAGAGCATCTTCTTTTTTCTCGCCGACTCGGATGCGTGCACCTGATCTAAGTTCATCGATTGATTGCTGAGAAAGCTTTCCGTACCCTTCAAACGCTCTGGTTTTGAAATATACGTCACCTTCTGATTCATATGCGTAGCCCTTTTTCACGAGCTGATCTACGAATTCGATAATGGCATCCATGTTCTCCATTACTCGCGGATGAAGGTCGGCTTTTCGGCAGCCGAGCGCACCTACGTCTTCAAAGTATGCTTTAATAAAACGCTCTGAAATGGTGGGTACATCCTCACCGAGTTCATTTGCCGCTTTAATTAATTTATCGTCTACGTCTGTGAAGTTAGAGACATACTGCACATCATAGCCTTTATACTCTAAATAGTTTCGAACCGTATCGTAAACGATTGCCGGACGCGCGTTCCCGATATGAATGTAATTGTAAACCGTGGGTCCGCATACATACATTTTCACTTTTCCCTCTTCAAGAGGAACGAATGTTTCCTTCTGTCTAGTCAATGTATTATAAAGTGTGATTGTCATTTTTGATTGATCCTTTCTTTTCTGTCTTCAAGTTCTGCCTTCAGCTCTAAAATCTGCTGTTCCAAAGACTTAAAGCGGTCAGCAACTGGATCGGGCAAATCCTGATGGTTTAAATCGCGTCTTACTTTCTTGCCATTTTGTACAACGACCCGTCCAGGGATACCGACAACTGTTGAAAAATCAGGAACATCATGCAGCACTACTGAACCAGCCCCAATCTTTGAGCCTTCACCGACCGTAATAGAACCGAGCACTTTAGCACCTGTGGCTATCAATGCGTCATCTTTAATCGTTGGGTGCCTTTTTCCCTTTTCTTTCCCCGTTCCCCCGAGGGTAACCCCCTGAAAAACGGTTACGTTATTGCCGATTTCACATGTCTCCCCAATGACAACCCCCATGCCGTGATCTATGAAAAATCTTCTCCCGATTGTAGCGCCGGGGTGGATTTCTATCCCGGTAAAAAATCGGCTTACTTGAGATATAAGGCGTGCAAGGAAATAAAATTTTCGTTTATATAAAGCATGTGCAATCCGATGCGCCCATATAGCATGTAAACCGGAATAAGTTAAAATCACTTCAAAATAGCTTCTTGCTGCGGGATCTTGATCGAACACAGTATCAATGTCTTCTTTGAGCATTCTAAAAAACACATGCTTCCCCCCGTTTCTCTATCTGATTTCCTCTACCCAATAAAAAAAGCGTCTCTGCATGTAAACATGACAGAGACGCTTTAACCGCGCGGTTCCACTCTGTTTGAAAAGCAGACTTCTGCTCTCCCAACTTCAGCCTGTAACGGCGGCGGCCGCCTTTGAATACTGGTTTCAAAAAACGTTCTTCAAAGGTCTTAAGGGCGCACTTCTAAAACCCGGCTCATGGATCTCTCTCAGCCAATGGAGATCCTTTCTGTAATGGCCTAAAGCTTTATACTCTTCCCTGTCAACAATCATTTATTTAGATATTTTTTAAACGCTGTATTGCAGTCTCTTTACCGATCAATTCAATTGATTGCGGCAGTTCCGGACCGTGAGTTTGCCCTGTTACAGCAACACGAATCGGCATAAACAGTTTTTTCCCTTTATGGCCAGTTTCTTTCTGCACTGCTTTGATCGATGCTTTGATGTTATCCGGAGTGAACTCCTCAAGCTCTTCAAGCTTCGCTGCGAATGTGCTGAGCACTTCAGGAACCTGTTCTTCTTCCAGAACAGCTTTCGCTTCTTGATTATACTCGATCTCATACGTAAAGAACAAATCAGTCAGCTCAACAATTTCCGCACCGTAGCTTAATTGCTCATGATACAGGGAAATCAGTTTACGAACCCATTCTTGTTCTTCAGCAGAAAGCTCAGTGCCAACTTTGCCGGCTTTTTGCAAATGCGGAAGCGTCAGTTCAACAACCTGATCAAGATCCAGCTTCTTCACATATTGGTTGTTAACCCATTTTAGCTTATGCATATCAAACAAAGCTGGTGATTTAGATAAACGATTTACATCAAAAATTTCAATAAACTGCTCTTTTGTGAAAAGCTCTTCTTCTCCAACCGGTGACCAGCCTAACAGGCCGATAAAGTTGAACAGTGCTTCTGGCAGGTAGCCAAGCTCTTTGTACTGCTCGATGAATTGAATAATGGATTCATCACGTTTACTGAGCTTTTTACGGCTTTCGTTTACGATCAGCGTCATGTGTCCGAACTGAGGAATATCCCATCCGAATGCTTGATAAATCATAATCTGTTTCGGTGTGTTAGAAATATGATCCTCACCGCGCAGCACGTGTGTCATTTTCATTAAGTAGTCATCAATCGCTACCGCGAAGTTGTAAGTCGGCGTTCCGTCCTTTTTCACAATAACAAAGTCGCCGATGCCATCTGATTCAAAAGAAATTTCGCCTTTTACGATATCATTGAAGGCGATGATTTTTCCTTCCGGCACGCGGAAACGAATACTTGGTTTTCTGCCTTCAGCGATAAATTTCTCCTGTTCTTCCTGAGTCAGGTCTCTGTGTTTTCCGGAATAACGAGGCATTTCTCCGCGGGCAATCTGTTCTTCACGCTCTTTTTCAAGCTCTTCTTCCGTACAGTAACATTTATAAGCAAGCCCTTTTTCAAGAAGCTCTTCATAGTACACTTTATAGATATCGTTACGCTCGGACTGACGGTATGGGCCGTACTCTCCTCCGACATCCACACTCTCATCCCAGTCAATACCTAGCCACTTCAGATAATTCAGCTGGCTTTGTTCTCCGCCCTCAATATTGCGCTTTTTATCTGTATCCTCAACTCGAATGATAAACTTACCGCCTTGATTGCGGGCAAATAAATAATTAAAAAGCGCCGTTCTGGCATTTCCAATATGCAAATGTCCGGTTGGACTCGGTGCATAACGGACGCGTACTTCGTTTCCCATTTTCAAATACTTCCTTTCATGTCATGTATGGCCTCAGGCAAAAATGTATGAATCTATTCTACCACCAAATAGACCCGGCATCAAAACAAGTTAGCCTTTTTGTATCAGTACTGTCGCCTGAGCCGCTATTCCTTCCGCCCGGCCTGTAAATCCAAGCTTTTCTGTCGTTGTTGCTTTTACATTTACTTGAGAAACATCTGCCTCAAGGCCTTCAGCAATTCTTTTTCTCATATCTTCTATGTACGGCAGCATCTTCGGCTTTTGCGCTATGATGGTGCAATCAATGTTCCCAAGGACATACCCCTTCTGTTTCACGATTCCCCAGACATGCTGAAGTAATTTGAAAGAATCTGCGTCCTTGAACTCGGGATCTGTGTCAGGAAAATGCTTGCCGATGTCTCCTTCACCCACAGCGCCCAGGCAGGCGTCAGCGACAGTATGCAGCAATACGTCTGCATCAGAATGGCCAAGCAGCCCTTTTTCGTACGGGATTTCAATTCCGCCAATAATGAGAGGACGGCCCTCCACTAATTGATGCACATCAAATCCTTGTCCAATTCTAAACATGTTTATTCCCACTTTCTGATTCCATGATAGCTTCAGCTGACGTCAAATCGTCTGGCGTCGTCAGCTTAATATTTGTATAGCTGCCTTCTACAACACGGACCGAACCGCCCTCCATCTGTTCAACGAGGCTGGCGTCATCCGTCCCTAAAAATCCCTTGCGCTCGGCCTCAGCGTGAGCCTTCATCAATAAAGAAAGACGAAAAGCTTGTGGCGTTTGGACAGCCCACAAGCTTGAACGTTCAATCGTCTCACTGACTTGTAAATCTTGAACGCGTTTAATCGTATCTTTTACCGGAACAGCAAGGATGGCCGCTCCTGTCTGTTCCGCCTCTGCGATCAGTTCGTCAATTTGTTCATGTTTTATAAATGGGCGGGCACCGTCATGTACAAGGACAATCTTTTCCTGCTTTACGGCTTTCAGCCCCTTATACACACTGTGCTGACGCTCATCTCCGCCTGCAACAAGCTCAATCGAAGTTTGAAACGGGTAATCGGACAGCAATTGCTGAAAGTGCTCCCGCTCCTGCTCGTTAATCACCAAAATGATTTTATCGCACTGCCGGTGGCTGTCAAACACTCTTAACGTGTGTATGATCACCGGGTCTCCCTTCAGCTCAATGAACAGTTTATTTCTCCCTGCCTTCATCCGCTTTCCCTGTCCGGCTGCAGGAATCACCACATCATAACTCATTGTTTCTTCTCCCTTTACAGCGCCTTCTCCAACAGCTTAGGCTTCGCAAAAATCATTCGTCCCGCTGCTGTCTGGAGCACACTTGTGACGAGTACATCAATATGCTTGCCGATATAATTGCGTCCTTCTTCAACGACAATCATCGTACCGTCATCCAAGTAGGCAACTCCCTGATTATGCTCTTTCCCGTCCTTAATGACCTGAACATTCATTTCCTCGCCAGGAAGCACAACAGGCTTGACCGCATTGGCAAGGTCATTAATGTTTAATACTGCTACCTTCTGAAGCTCGCACACTTTATTTAAATTAAAATCATTCGTCACGACGACCCCGGATGTCAGCTTAGCAAGTTTGACGAGCTTGCTGTCAACCTCCTGAATATCTTCAAAGTCGCCTTCGTAAATTTCAACTTCAATGTCTAATTCTTTCTGAATGCGGTTCAGGATATCAAGACCGCGGCGTCCTCTGTTTCGTTTTAAAACATCTGAAGAGTCTGCAATATGCTGCAATTCCTCAAGGACAAACTGCGGAATCACGATAACTCCCTCTAAAAAACCAGTCTGACAAATATCTGCTATTCTCCCATCAATAATAACACTAGTGTCCAAAATTTTCAGCTTCTTGTCTTGAACCTCATGTTCTTCATCAGCTGTTCCTTTTTTCTTTTGCATTCTGGCGGAAATGGAAAACAGGCTGATCAATTCATCCTTTTTCTTAAAGCCCACCTGGAAGCCCAGATAACCGAGGAAGAAAGCCAAAAATACAGGAATTATTGTGCTGAATATGCGGTAAGGTATATTGTCTAAAGGAATAACATTTACGATAAGATAAGCAATTATAAGTCCAAAAACTAAGCCAAGACTTCCAAATAACAAATCTGGAACCGGCGCTTTTAACAATGAATCCTCTATCCACTTCACCCAGTTCACAACGTATTCTGTACCCCATATACTGATGAGAAAAAAGATAATTGCTCCTATTGCCGCAGACGTATATGCGTTTGTTATTAAAGGTATGTCCTGTATATTTAACAGTACAAACAATTCAGGTATCAAAAATATACCAACAACGCCGCCAAAAATAATGAAGAACGCCTGAACTATTCGTTTTAACATACCCCCACCTCCTTTTTTAACATTTTAATTTCACAAAGTCTTATGCATCCTACGAATATCAGAATAAACAAAAACCAACATTAATATACCCGTATTCATAAGGTTTTAACCGAAATCACAGTTGTCTGTCTAAATAATGCTTCTCTTGCAGGCGTTTTAATCCTTTTTTGATTTTTTGGGCTCGTACTTCACCGATTCCCTCTACTTCATCTAATTCTTCTGCACTCGCCTCAATAATCCTTGGTAGGACTCCAAATGCTTCTACAACATTTTCAACAATCGGCATCGGAAGACGCGGTATCTTATTTAACAGCCTGTATCCTCTCGGCAATACATAATCATCAAGATTAGTAGAAGCAGGGTAACCGAGAAGCTTATACACAATGGAATCATCCAGCAGATCATAACTGGACATATCCTGCAGCTCCTTCAAGAGAACAAACGGATCTTTTATCTTTTCTTTTACATAGTCCTTAATAAATAAAGCGGCCTCTTCTTCCATATCTGTAATCAATTCAATGACTTGCAGTTTGATCAGATGCCCTTCTGTCCCCAGCTCTTTGATATACATATTAATTTCGTTTTTGATTCTCAGTACCATTTCATAACGATGCATGACAGACAAGACATCACTGAAGGTAACAAGTTCCTCAAACTCTAACGCGTTCAGTGCATTAATCGTTTTATCGAGGATTGTCTTATACTTTTCAAGTGTTTGAATGGCTTGGTTCGCCTTGGTTAAAATAAATCCTATGTCTTTTAGTGTATACTTCATGTTTTCCTGATATAACGTTATGACATTTCTTCTTTCAGAAATGGCGATTACAAGACAGCCAGTTTGCTTAGCTACTCTTTCGGCAGTTCTGTGCCGCATTCCTGTTTCTGATGAAGAAATTGTGGCATCCGGCATCAGCTGAGTATTCGCGTATAGGATCTTTTGACCAGAATCACTTAAAATGATCGCTCCATCCATTTTAGCCAGCTCATATAAATGCGCCGGAGAAAAAGCCGTGTTTATGTGAAAGCCGCCGTCCACCACTTCTTTTACTTTATCATTATATCCAACAACAATCAGACCGCCTGTATTTGCTCTCAAGACGTTTTCCATCCCCGCTCTGAGCGGTGTACCCGGAGCAACAAACTGCAATATAGATGACAGGTCTAACTCGTGTTTCGCCCCTTTTTTCTCTTTTTCCATCTATTATCCTCCTAATGAAGTACGAAGCGCTTCTGCAACATTTGCTACTCCGATAACCTCAATCCCTTTTGGTTTTGTCCATCCATCCAGATTTGCCGCGGGTATGATCATGCGTTTAAAACCAAGCTTTGCCGCTTCTTTCACACGCTGTTCAATTCTTGAAACCCGCCGGACTTCTCCGGTTAATCCCACTTCTCCAATAAAACAATCTGCAGGATTTGGAGGTGTGTCTCTAAAGCTTGATGCGATACTAATCACAATCGCAAGATCAATTGCCGGTTCATCAAGCTTAACGCCGCCAGCCACTTTCAAATAAGCATCCTGATTTTGCAGCAGCAGCCCTACTCTTTTTTCTAACACAGCCATTAACAGAGAAACCCTGTTATGGTCTATTCCCGTTGCCATACGCCTTGGGTTGCCAAAGCTTGTTGGCGAGATAAGCGCCTGAATTTCAACAAGAATCGGTCTAGTGCCCTCCATAGAGGCAGTGATACTCGAGCCTGCGGAACCAGCAGAGCGTTCTTCCAAGAAAATTTCTGAAGGATTCAAAACCTCAGTGAGCCCCTCTTCCCGCATTTCGAAAATGCCCATTTCGTTTGTAGATCCGAAACGGTTTTTTACAGCCCGCAAAATACGGAAAGTATGGTGGCGTTCTCCCTCAAAATATAAAACAGTGTCAACCATATGCTCCAACAGTCTCGGACCTGCAATAGACCCTTCTTTCGTCACGTGCCCTACGATAAAAATCGGAATACCTTTTGTTTTTGCAATTTTCATCAGCTCAGCGGTACATTCTCTGACTTGTGACACACTGCCTGGAGCCGATGTAATATCGCTTTGGTAAACCGTCTGAATAGAGTCAACAACGACAAACGCTGGATTCATCTCTTGTATAGCAGACGAAATATACTCCATATCGGTTTCAGATAAAACATGTAGTGACGGATTATTAATGCCGAGACGGTCTGCTCGCAGCTTCGTTTGCTTTACAGATTCTTCTCCCGAAATATACAGGACACTGTTTGATGAGCCAGATAATTGAGCGGAAACCTGCAGTAATAGCGTTGACTTTCCGATACCAGGATCACCGCCAATTAAAACGAGGGAGCCTTTAACGACACCTCCGCCGAGTACTCTGTTAAACTCACCAAGCTGGGTTTTGACGCGGGGTTCTTCTGATGTTTCGATTGATGTAATAGGTGAAGGTTTCTGTACAGTTTGAACAGAATGAGAAAAAGCCGCTCTCCGATTGGCCGGTGCTTTTTTAATCATTTCTTCCACCATTGTATTCCAAGCACCGCAGCCCGGACATTTCCCCATCCATTTTGGAGACTCGTAGCCGCAGGATTGGCAGATGAATTTCGATTTTGTTTTAGCCATATATAGTGTAAGACCTCTCCCTTGTTCTATTTCTTGATATGAAAGTGAGGCATACACTTACATGCTGTATGCCTCATTTCCGTCTTCTATATTAATTCGTTTTAGCAGTCGTTTTTACGACAAATTCGCCATCTTCTACATCAAGAACAATATGCTGTCCTTTATGAATATTTCCTCTGAGGAGTTCTTCAGATAAACGATCCTCGACATGTTTTTGGATCGCTCTTCTTAACGGACGGGCACCGTATTCCAGGTCAACGCCCTCTTCCGCGACTTTCGCTTTTGCAGCATCTGTCAATTCGATAGAAAGATCTTGTTCTTTCAGGCGTTTCGTTAATTGATCAGACATTAATGACACAATTTCAGTAAGATGTTTTTTCTCAAGTGAATGGAAGACAATGATTTCATCAATACGGTTGATGAACTCAGGTCTGAACGCTCGTTTCAATTCACCCATCACTTTATCTTTCATGTCTTTATGATTTTGAGTTTCATCCTGAACGTTAAAGCCGACATATTTATTGCGTTTCAGCTCACTTGCTCCGACGTTTGATGTCATAATCAGAATGGTATTGCGGAAATCGACTGTGCGTCCTTTAGAATCAGTCAATCGTCCGTCTTCAAGAACTTGCAGAAGGATATTGAAGACATCAGGGTGCGCTTTCTCGATCTCATCAAGAAGCACGACAGAGTAAGGTTTTCTTCTGACTTTCTCTGTCAATTGACCGCCTTCATCATATCCCACATATCCCGGAGGTGAACCAACAAGTCTTGAAGTTGAGTGTTTTTCCATGTATTCAGACATATCAATTCTGATCATGGATTCTTCATCGCCAAAAATGGATTCAGCGAGTGCTCGTGCAAGCTCTGTTTTACCTACACCTGTAGGGCCTAAGAAAATGAATGAGCCAATTGGGCGTTTAGGATCTTTCAATCCTGCTCTCGCACGTCTGACGGCTTTTGCAACAGCTACAACCGCTTCATCCTGGCCAATGACACGGGAGTGAAGAATGTTTTCCATATTGAGAAGCTTATCAGTTTCAGTTTGGGCGATTTTAGATACAGGCACACCGGTCCAGCTGGATACAACCATCGCAATATCATCTACAGTAACCTCTGAGTTTTCCTGCCCTTGCTTCTCTTTCCATGATTTCTTCGTATCCTCTACTTGCTCGCGCAGGCGTTGTTCTGTATCACGCAAGGAAGCAGCTTTTTCAAACTCTTGGCTTTGCACTGCCGCGTCCTTCTCTTTACGAACCTCATCAAGCTTCTGCTCAAGCTCTTTTAAGTTAGGAGGTGTTGTAAATGAGCGCAGTCTCACCTTTGAACCTGCTTCATCGATCAAGTCAATTGCTTTATCCGGAAGGAAGCGGTCAGAAATATATCTGTCAGAAAGCTTAACCGCAGCTTCAATGGCATCATCAGTGATAGAAACGCGGTGGTGGGCTTCGTATCTGTCACGCAGACCTTGTAAAATTTGAATACTTTCATCTACAGATGGCTGATCAACTTGAATCGGCTGAAAACGGCGTTCCAGTGCTGCATCTTTTTCAATATATTTACGGTACTCATCAAGAGTCGTTGCACCAATACATTGGAGTTCGCCGCGAGCAAGTGAAGGTTTTAAAATATTAGATGCATCAATAGCACCTTCTGCTCCGCCTGCCCCGATTAATGTATGGAGCTCATCGATGAATAGAATGATATTTCCTGCCTGGCGAATTTCATCCATGACCTTCTTCAGGCGATCCTCAAATTCTCCACGGTATTTTGTGCCGGCAACAACTGTTCCCATGTCTAATGTCATCACACGTTTATCACGCAAAATTTCGGGTACTTCATTATTGATAATTTGCTGTGCCAAACCTTCTGCGATAGCCGTTTTACCTACACCTGGTTCCCCAATGAGAACAGGGTTGTTTTTCGTTCTGCGGCTTAACACTTCAATGACACGCTGGATCTCCTTGCTTCTGCCGATTACAGGGTCAAGGCTGTCTTCCTTCGCAATAGCAGTTAAGTCTCTTGCCAAGCTGTCAAGCGTAGGCGTATTCGCATTGCTATTTGTTCCTGCCGCTGATGATCCTGTTTCATTACTTCCTAGAAGCTGGAGCACCTGCTGTCTTGCTTTATTTAAGCTGACACCGAGATTATTCAGAACTCTCGCAGCAACACCTTCTCCTTCACGAATCAGACCAAGAAGAATATGTTCTGTTCCAACATAAGAATGACCGAGTTTTCTTGCTTCATCCATTGAAAGCTCAATGACTTTTTTAGCTCTAGGAGTATAATGAATCGTTTGAGACATTTCCTGCCCGCGCCCGATCAAACTTTCTACTTCTTTCTGAATTTTATCTGAACCGAGTCCAAGCGCTTGAAGAGCTTTAGCAGCAATTCCCTCTCCTTCTCTTACCAGTCCTAATAAAATATGCTCAGTGCCAATGTTATTATGACCTAACCGAAGTGCTTCTTCCTGTGCTAGCGCCAGTACTTTTTGAGCTCGTTCTGTAAATCTTCCAAACATCATATCGATTCATCCTCCTGTCTTTTCCCATTCATTTCTAAGTGAAGCCGTTCTCTGATGAGAGCCGCTCTTCGAATGTCCCTTTCGTTCGGACGCAAAGCGCCTCCCGAGTATTGCTGTAAAAACCCTGGCTGCGTCAAAATCATAAGTTCGTTAAGTATGTTGCTTGAAAGTCCTTTTATAATGCCTAGGTCTATGCCTAACCGAACATCTGAAAGGCACTTTGCAGTTTCTTTCGATTCTATCATCCGGCAATTAGACAAGACCCCATAAGACCGATATACCCGATCCTCAAGTTCAATTTTAGAAGTTTGATAAATCGCTTCTCGGGCAGATCGTTCTTGTTCAATCAACTGAGCAGCAACACTGTTAAGATCCTCTACAATATCCTGCTCTGACTTACCAAGCGTGATCTGATTTGAAATTTGAAAGATATTCCCTACTGCTTCGCTGCCTTCCCCATAAATTCCTCTAACAACTAAGCCTAATTGATTAATTGCCGGTATAATTCGATTTATTTGCCTAGTTAAAACCAGTGCCGGCAGATGCATCATGACCGAAGCCCTTAAACCAGTACCTACGTTTGTAGGACAGCTGGTTAAGTATCCTCTTTGCTCATTGAATGCATAATCAACTTTTTCTTCAATCCAGTCGTCGACCTGGTTTGCGGCTTTCATTGCTTCTAAAAGCTGAAATCCAGGGAAAAGACACTGAATTCTAATATGGTCCTCTTCATTTAGCATGACGCTTACTTCCTCATTTTCAGAAAGCAAACAGCCGCCAAAAGGAGACTCTGTCAGATTCGGACTGATTAGATGTTTTTCAACAAGTACACGCTTCTCTAAAGGCTGTGCATCATTCATTCTAATCAAAACAAATTTGCCGATTCCGGGAATTTCTTGCTCTGAAAACTGATCTTCAAATTGCTGTATGATGGATGAGGCTTCTTCATTGGAATACCGCGTAGGGAACCGAATATGCTCAAAGTTCCTTGCTAAACGTATGCGGCTGCTGAGTACAATGTCACTTTCAGGTCCTTTCTGCTTCATCCAACTGCTTAGTGCGTCCTGAATAAAATGCTTTAGCGACATTACTCCTGTTCCTCCTCACTATCTGTACTTTTGAGTGATTGTTCTAATGAACGAATTTGATCTCTTACATGAGCTGCATTTTCAAATTCTTCTTGATGGATTAAGGATTCTAATTCCTTTTTTAGCATATCAATCTGCCGTCTGACATGAAGATTGCCGCCTATTCGTTTCGGTATCTTACCTGCATGCACAGTGTTTCCGCTGTGCACTTTACGTAGGATTGGTGTAATGTTGCTATGAAATGTTTTGTAACATTCAGAACATCCAAAACGGCCAATTTTTCTGAATTGCTGAAAAGTCATTCCGCATTTCGGACAAGCAGATATTTGCTCCGAGTGACTGAACATTTGAGTTCCTGCATTTTGAAATGAAGAATCCATGTTCAGTAAACCCGAAAGTAAATTATGAATAGAGAAACCCTGATTTGCACTTATACCATATGAATCACTATTTTCTTTGGCACATTGTTCACAAATATGAACTTCTATTTTTTCTCCGTTAACAACCTTTGTAAAGTGAAAAGTGGCTGGTCTCTCGTGGCACTCTTGACAAATCAATCTTTTCACCCGCTTATTTTAATTTTAAAGAAGTCAGCATTGCCTTCATCATTCTCGCTCTTAATTCATCACGTTCAGGTAAGTCAATGTGTAAAACTGAGCGGTCCATTACGCTGACCATCATTTTTGCTTCTCTTTCTGAAATTACCTTGTCTTCTAATAGCCTTAAAATAATGTCATCAGAGGCTGCTTGAGACAAATGGGTATTAATTTGAGAAATAATATTATTGATCAGGACAACTTCATTGTTCATTTTAATTTTAATGATTCTGATGTAACCGCCGCCCCCGCGTTTGCTCTCAACAATATATCCTCTTTCGCTTGTAAATCTGGTGTTGATGACATAATTTATTTGGGAAGGAACGCATTGAAATTTATCTGCAATTTCACTTCGTTTAATCTCTAAAATTTCCTTGCCATTTTGATCTAACACTCGTTTTAAATATTGTTCAATGATGTCAGAAATATTATGTCCCACTCAACCCCCTCCTTTACTGACTTTGACTATATTTGACTATAATCTTACTATAAGCCGTTTCTCGAGAATTTTCAACTTTCTCGCTCTATCCTTTATTATTTCCATTTTCCCGGTCCACAAAACCTGATTGCTGATTTAAAATTCGGTATAAAGTTATTATATTATACAGTTAATTGGAATTTTATGATACCAATAAACCAAAATACAAAAAACCCAGCTCAATGAGCTGGGTTTAAGCTTGCTTGGCGGCGTCCTACTCTCACAGGGGGAAACCCCCGACTACCATCGGCGCTGAAGAGCT
>NZ_JBBOYP010000003.1:0-2500 GCF_038050295.1 Bacillus sp. FSL R5-0603
AAATCGCACAGCGATGTGCGTAGTCAGTCAAACTACTTTATCGGAGAGTTTGATCCTGGCTCAGGACGAACGCTGGCGGCGTGCCTAATACATGCAAGTCGAGCGGACAGATGGGAGCTTGCTCCCTGATGTTAGCGGCGGACGGGTGAGTAACACGTGGGTAACCTGCCTGTAAGACTGGGATAACTCCGGGAAACCGGGGCTAATACCGGATGGTTGTTTGAACCGCATGGTTCAAACATAAAAGGTGGCTTCGGCTACCACTTACAGATGGACCCGCGGCGCATTAGCTAGTTGGTGAGGTAACGGCTCACCAAGGCAACGATGCGTAGCCGACCTGAGAGGGTGATCGGCCACACTGGGACTGAGACACGGCCCAGACTCCTACGGGAGGCAGCAGTAGGGAATCTTCCGCAATGGACGAAAGTCTGACGGAGCAACGCCGCGTGAGTGATGAAGGTTTTCGGATCGTAAAGCTCTGTTGTTAGGGAAGAACAAGTACCGTTCGAATAGGGCGGTACCTTGACGGTACCTAACCAGAAAGCCACGGCTAACTACGTGCCAGCAGCCGCGGTAATACGTAGGTGGCAAGCGTTGTCCGGAATTATTGGGCGTAAAGGGCTCGCAGGCGGTTTCTTAAGTCTGATGTGAAAGCCCCCGGCTCAACCGGGGAGGGTCATTGGAAACTGGGGAACTTGAGTGCAGAAGAGGAGAGTGGAATTCCACGTGTAGCGGTGAAATGCGTAGAGATGTGGAGGAACACCAGTGGCGAAGGCGACTCTCTGGTCTGTAACTGACGCTGAGGAGCGAAAGCGTGGGGAGCGAACAGGATTAGATACCCTGGTAGTCCACGCCGTAAACGATGAGTGCTAAGTGTTAGGGGGTTTCCGCCCCTTAGTGCTGCAGCTAACGCATTAAGCACTCCGCCTGGGGAGTACGGTCGCAAGACTGAAACTCAAAGGAATTGACGGGGGCCCGCACAAGCGGTGGAGCATGTGGTTTAATTCGAAGCAACGCGAAGAACCTTACCAGGTCTTGACATCCTCTGACAATCCTAGAGATAGGACGTCCCCTTCGGGGGCAGAGTGACAGGTGGTGCATGGTTGTCGTCAGCTCGTGTCGTGAGATGTTGGGTTAAGTCCCGCAACGAGCGCAACCCTTGATCTTAGTTGCCAGCATTCAGTTGGGCACTCTAAGGTGACTGCCGGTGACAAACCGGAGGAAGGTGGGGATGACGTCAAATCATCATGCCCCTTATGACCTGGGCTACACACGTGCTACAATGGACAGAACAAAGGGCAGCGAAACCGCGAGGTTAAGCCAATCCCACAAATCTGTTCTCAGTTCGGATCGCAGTCTGCAACTCGACTGCGTGAAGCTGGAATCGCTAGTAATCGCGGATCAGCATGCCGCGGTGAATACGTTCCCGGGCCTTGTACACACCGCCCGTCACACCACGAGAGTTTGTAACACCCGAAGTCGGTGAGGTAACCTTTTAGGAGCCAGCCGCCGAAGGTGGGACAGATGATTGGGGTGAAGTCGTAACAAGGTAGCCGTATCGGAAGGTGCGGCTGGATCACCTCCTTTCTAAGGATATTATACGGAATATAAGACCTTGGGTCTTATAAACAGAACGTTCCCTGTCTTGTTTAGTTTTGAAGGATCATTCCTTCGAAACGTGTTCTTTGAAAACTAGATAACAGTAGACATCACATTCAATTAGTAATACAAGATATCACATAGTGATTCTTTTTAACGGTTAAGTTAGAAAGGGCGCACGGTGGATGCCTTGGCACTAGGAGCCGATGAAGGACGGGACGAACACCGATATGCTTCGGGGAGCTGTAAGCAAGCTTTGATCCGGAGATTTCCGAATGGGGAAACCCACCACTCGTAATGGAGTGGTATCCATATCTGAATTCATAGGATATGAGAAGGCAGACCCGGGGAACTGAAACATCTAAGTACCCGGAGGAAGAGAAAGCAAATGCGATTCCCTGAGTAGCGGCGAGCGAAACGGGATTAGCCCAAACCAAGAGGCTTGCCTCTTGGGGTTGTAGGACACTCTGTACGGAGTTACAAAGGAACGAGGTAGATGAAGAGGTCTGGAAAGGCCCGCCATAGGAGGTAACAGCCCTGTAGTCAAAACTTCGTTCTCTCCTGAGTGGATCCTGAGTACGGCGGAACACGTGAAATTCCGTCGGAATCCGGGAGGACCATCTCCCAAGGCTAAATACTCCCTAGTGACCGATAGTGAACCAGTACCGTGAGGGAAAGGTGAAAAGCACCCCGGAAGGGGAGTGAAAGAGATCCTGAAACCGTGTGCCTACAAGTAGTCAGAGCCCGTTAACGGGTGATGGCGTGCCTTTTGTAGAATGAACCGGCGAGTTACGATCCCGTGCAAGGTTAAGCAGAAGATGCGGAGCCGCAGCGAAAGCGAGTCTGAATAGGGCGCATGAGTACGTGGTCGTAGACCCGAAACCAGGTGATCTACCCATGT